>DAOQWL010000017.1:0-80383 GCA_035342095.1 Sedimentisphaerales bacterium
ACGTGCCTTCATTTGGGGACCGGCCAAGTCTGTGTCGAGGGCATCTTGCCCGCGAATCGCGGGCAGGATGCCCGCGACACGCCACGGCAATCGTGCCCGCCATTTCAAGATGGACGCCGTTGGGAGTTCCGCCTTCAGGCGGGTGAAGACCGCGTAAACGCGGAACTCCAAGCGGACCCGACGCCACCCCATCGCCTCCCATTTCCGAATGGACGCCGTAGGGTGCGTATGACGCACCGTCTTCGTCGCCCTCGGAGGTTGTGTGGTGCGTGGTACCCCTGCTTTCGCAGGGGGAGCCTGCCCCCGACCTGATCGGGGGCACCCTACGCAACCAAGAACGCCAAGACGGTCAAGAAGGCCAAGTGTTTTTATTTGACCGTCTTGACCGTCTTGACTGCCTTGGCCGTCTGGAGCGATTGCCCCTGGGGACTGGCGCAATCAGCAGAGGCATGCGGTCGCCGGTTCCCGCGCCGGCGGGTCGGCTTGCTCCGTCGGGTCGCAGGCCCCTGCGGGCAGTTCCCAAAACCACGCCATCTCCTTCCCTTGCCCTGTTCTCCAGGGTCGGATGCCCAGTTGTTTCTTGGCTCGCTCCAACGTCTTGTGGGCGAAGCCGTCGGCCTTGGCGCGGGCAAAGAGTTCCTCGCTCGCCAGCGGACCGTCGGCCAGGGTGTCGCGCAGCCAGGTCGTTGCGTCGTCGAGGGCCGTGTGTCGTTCGTCGCCGGTCGGATTGCTCTCCTCGCGGAGGGCGTCGTCGGCGGTCATGTCGATCGGGTCGGACTCCCAGCGGATCCTGGGGGCGCCGTCGTCGGAGGCGATGGTGAAGGCCAGGCCGCGACCCTCGGCCGCCAGGTTGTTCTTGCCCGGCAGCAGCAGGCGTCGCTGCTTGTCGTCGCGATCCCGACTGACGTGCCAGACGGCGCGGGCCAGACCGGTGAACGCCCGGCTGCCCAACGCCATGTCGTCCGCGAAGCCGCCGGGACTCTTGCGACGATGGGCAACGACCAGCACCGCTGCGTCGTACTGCTCCGCCAGCCGGGCCACAGGCACCAGTACCGACCGCACGTCGTTGTCGCGATGGGCGTCCGTCCGACCGCCCAGGAACGAGCCGATCGGGTCCACGACGACCAGCTTGCAGTCGCGATGCGCCTGCAGGACCGTCTCCAGGGCCTCCACGTCCGCGAGGGTGAACAGGGTCTCGCTTTCGCGACCGTCGGCGTCGGTGCGTCGAACGGTCGTCAGCAGGTGCACGCGGGACAGGTCCGCGCCGTGGGCCCGCAGGCGGGGTCGCACCGTGTCGCGCGGGTCGTCCTCGGCCGAGATCAGCAGGACGGAACCTTCGGGACAGGTCGAGCCGTCCGGCCAGGTCGCTCCCCGCGTGACCCGCGCGGCCATGTCCGTCGTCAGGAAGCTCTTGCCCTCGCCCGGTCGGCCCACGAGCATCGTGATGCGTCCCAGGGACATGCGTTCCGGCCACAGCCAGCGGATCTGCGTTTCCTCCACGTCCGCCATGCAGGTCACGACCGGGACGACGTTCGTCGTGACGCCGTCAGGCGTTCTCTTCTGGTTCGTAGTGACGCCGTCAGGCGTTGTCTTCTCCTCCTGGGAGTCAAGAGATGCCCTTACGGGCACACTCCGAACAGGCTGGGCTTCGACGAGGTGCTCCAGGCGGGTCCGCAGGTCCTTCGACTCGACCGCGTCGTGATGCTCGAGCCAGTCGTAGAGGTCGCCCTTGGGCTCCAGCTCGGGCAGCGAGACGATCCGCACCGTCGCAGGCGGGTTCAGTGCCAGCAGGATCGAGGTCACATCGTCCGCGTAGCGCCGTCCCGCGTCGTCGTTGTCGGGCAGGATCGCCACGTCGCGACCGGCCAGGACGCGCCAGTCGGCCTTGCGAGCGCTGGCGGAGCCGTGCGGACTGGTGGTCGCGAGCAGACCGAGACTGATGCCGGCGTCCGCGGCCTTCTCGCCCTCGGTGACGTAGACCCGCTCGTCGCGTCGCTTGAGCAGCTCGACGAGCCGATACAGCGGTCGCGGCGTGGCCATCCCGCCCAGGAACCAGCGGTCCCCCCGACGACTGACCGGACGGATCTCCTTGCCCCGGTCCGTGTCCCAGCGGAGGATGTAGCCGATGGGGTCCTCGCAGTCGTCGTGATAGACCCACGTCCGCGAGCAGGGACCGAGGCGGCGCGTCAGCTCCGCGATCGCGTCGTCGCTGGCGGCGTAGCCGGAAGAAGACGGTGAGAAGGTCAGAAGGTCGGAAGGTCGGACGGACGGGTTGGCTCCCAGGCTCCCGTCGCGTGCAGCCATCTCTCCGACCTGCTCACCTTCCAACCTTCTGACCTTCTGCTCTTGCCTTCTGACCTTCTCTCTCTCCTTCGGCGGCATCAGGTCGGCCATGGACAGGCCGAGGGACGCGACCACCGCTTCCGGCGGGCAGCCTGCGTAGCAGTGGATCAACGCACGACCTTCCTCGCCCAGACTGACGCACAGGCTGGGCTTGTCGTCCGCATGGGCGGGACAGCAGGCCCTCCAGGCCTTCTGCGAGGTCCCGCCGATCGGACGGGCTTCCGGCAGCTTCGATAGGACCAGCTCGAACGGGCTCAGGTTCATCTCCAAACTCCTTTCCAACATCGCGCCGACATTCGATTCTGGGGACGTCGAAACATCAGCGTCCCTCTACCCTTGCCCGATGTTGCACGAATTGGTCGAGAATTCTGTGCAAGAGAACCGTGCAAAAAGCACGCAAGTGTTTGGTGGGCAACGAATAAAAAAAATCTCGCGTCGCGGGTGTTTTGTGTTTTCAGATGTTGCACGAATTGTGCTATTCCCAGTGCCATGCAGGGGATTATTCACCCCCCTCGGTGGGCCAGGGATTTCACTGCTCAAGGTGTCCAAGGGGGTCAAGAATTTCGCTTGGCCATCTTGGCCTTCTTGAGACTCTTCCCTGGCGAGGAGTCGGTGGTTCGGGTATCATGGGGGGCTTTGCGGCGAAGGCGCCGTCTTGGACTCCTGCCCAGGGGGCCATCGCTTTCGCAGGTGGGTTCGTCCCACGGTTTTCTCTTTACGCCGGCAGAGGGTCTTCGAGACCGCTGTTCGGCAGGACAATGGACGCCATGAGTGAGCACGACAAAGGGCATAAGTCGATACCGTCCGAGCGGGTCCGCTTCGGCGAGCCGCGACGGTATCTGGTGAACATCGATTCGATCTCGACCAGCCAGCTCTTCACCGACTGCGTGGTCGTGGGCGGAGGCGTCGCCGGACTGCGTGCGGCTATCGAAGCCTCCGACCGGCGCAACGTCATCGTCGTCTGCAAGGCCGGCATCGAGGAAAGCAACACCTGGAACGCCCAGGGCGGCATCGCCTCCGTGCTTCGCGCCGAGGATTCGTTCGAGGCGCACGTGGCCGACACGCTCCGCACCGGCGGCGGCCTCTCCGATCCGCAGGTCGTCGAGCAGGTCGTCCGTCAGGGTCCCGAGCTGGTCAGGCAGTTGCAGGAATGGGGCGCCGGCTTCGACCAGGTCAACGGGCACATCGACACCACGCTCGAAGGCGGCCATTCGCACGCGAGAATCCTGCACGCGCATGGCGACGAGACCGGCCGGGCCATCGCGGAGACGCTCATCCGCAAGGTCCGCAGCAAGTCGAACATCCGCGTCATCGAGAACTTCTTCACCATCGATCTGCTCTCCGATCCGGCGCGTAACGGCGGCGAGGGCAGGGAGAATCGCTGCATCGGCATCCTCGGGCGAACCAGGGAAGGCGCCCTGCAAATCGTCTGGGCGGCCAATACGATCCTCGCCACCGGCGGCGGCGGCCAGCTCTACCGCGAGACGACCAATCCCGCGGTCGCAACGACGGACGGCCTGGCCATGGCGTACCGGGCGGGAGCGGTCCTGCGCGACCTGGAGTTCGTGCAGTTCCATCCCACGACGCTCTACATCGCGGGCGCCTCGCGGGCACTCATCACGGAGACCCTCCGCGGCGAGGGCGCCTACCTGCTCGACACCAAGGGCCGACGGTTCATGCAGGACTACAGCGAGGCAGGCGAACTGGCCCCGCGAGACGTGGTCAGCCGGGCCATCCTCGCCCAGATGCGAAAGACCGACGCGACGCACGTCTACCTCGATATCCGCCACCTGGACAAGGAGTTCTTCGCCAAGCGGTTCCCGCTCATCAGCGACCTGTGCGAGAGCTTCGACATCGACGTGAGCCACGATCTGATCCCGGTCCGTCCGAGCGCCCACTACATGATCGGCGGCGTCAAGACCGACGCCTTCGCCCGGACGAACATCGAGAACCTCTACGCCTGCGGCGAAGTGGCCTCGACCGGCCTGCACGGTGCCAACCGGCTCGGCAGCAACTCGTTGCTCGAAGGACTGGTGTACGGCCAGCTCGCCGGTCAGGCGGTCTCCACCAGCGAACCGAGCGACATCACGTCGCTCAAGCACCCGGTGATCCGGTACGACATCCCCGCCTCGGACCGCAGCCGGCTCGACACGTCGGACGTTCGCAACTCGATGCGGTCCCTGATGTGGCGCAACGTGGGCATCACGCGAAAGGCCCAGCCGCTGGCGGAGACCCAGGAGATCATCCGGTTCTGGCATCGCTACGTGATGGACAAGGTCTTCGATGCCCCGGAAGGCTGGGAATGCCAGAACATGCTCACGACCTCCATGTTGGTCGCCCACTGCGCGGAACTGCGGAAGGAGAGTCGCGGCGTACACTATCGGATGGACCACACACAGACGGACGACAAGCGGTTCTGCAGGCACACCGAGGTCCTCCGCGCCGATTGACGGCGTCACGATGGCGGCAGGCGGGCGGGATCGATGCCGAAGCAATGCAGGAACCCGAGCTTGGCGGGCAGCTCCTCATGAACGATCCGCAGGGGATTGTCGCTGCGGATCGCGTTGAGCAGGTTCTGCGAGTGAACCACCTGCAGCCAGGAAGGTCTGTCCTTGAGGAAGTGCCTGGGCACCGTCGGCGGGATCTCGCTGTGCTGCCACCGATACACGGTGCCCGGATCGTGGGAGTCCTCCACGAGCGTCGGGCAGTTGTTGAACCAGTACTCCATCACGTACATCTTCCGGTCGGCCAGGCTCAGAATCAGGCCGAACGGAAAGACGATCAGCCAGGGCTTCGTCTGCTCCGCGTGTTTCGCACGCCAGGCATCTTGAATGGCCTGGACGGCATCCCGATGAAAGGCGTCGTCGTTGTCCATCCGCGTGGTGATGAGGTCGTATGGTCCCGGCGCAAGGTCTCGCAGCCAGCGAGGCTGCCCCGGGTCCAGGTAGATGATCTTCATATTCCGACACACCGCACGTTCCAGCGCACGGATGTAGTGTTCGGGCGTTTGCCCGTCCATCAGGATCAGCCACGTGAAGTTCTGACAAGACTGACCCGCCATCGAGGGCAATGAGATCGTGGTGAACAGGCGCATCCGGTGGTCCATCCATTCGTCGGGCGCGACGCGAATCCGAGGGTTCGGGCCATACAGTCCCGTGTTGAACCGCGTCAGGATGTAGTGTCGGAATTCAGCCATCTCTCTCCAATTGGGGCGACGCCCCCGCCCGGCCGGCCCGATCGAAGTGGACTTCGATGTCCTCCAGCGTGGCGATTCCTTTCGGGACCGCCGCATCGACGAGGTCGAGAAAGCCGCCGGCCATGTGATGCCCTCGGGCCTTTCGCACGATCCATGCACAGAGCGGCCTGCCCTCGTGCCGGTCGCTCTCGCCGATGAAGATCCGCAGGAGTTGCTCCTCTTTCGGCAGCATGGTTCCCCCCTTCCAAGTCGACAGTCCGTAGCCCAGCGCCACCGCGCCGAACCCCAACGACAGGTGCAGCCCGACGTACAACAGCGCGTTGAGCATTTCCTTGTCGCGGAGCAGCGCCATCGTCTCGCAGCCGAACGTGGAGAACGTCGTGAATCCGCCCACTCCGACCAGGATAATCTGCCACATGCACAATCCTCGAACAGACACACCCCGCCAACCGGCGGCGCAGCGTAGAGACGGTAGGATACCGCGTTCGGCCGAGCGGGGCAACATCGGAACAAGCGACGGTGGAGCAAACGGGCACAATGCGGTACAATCGCCTGAGGTTGGGCACAATGCTCTTTGAAATGATCGATGATTCATGGTCGCTTGTCAATTCCAGGGCCGGTCGGGCGGTCGCGGCGTTTGGCATAACGCCAATCGCTGAGTAAAGTCCGAGCTGGATAGGGCACGGTGGTGGCTAACGGCCACCGGGAGCAATCCCAGGGATAGTGCCACAGAAAACACACCGCCGATGGCCCGCAGGGGCTCAGGCAAGGGTGAAAAGGTGCGGTAAGAGCGCACCGCGGCGGCGGCGACGTCGCCGGCAGGGAAAACCCCACCGCCAGCAAGACCAAGCAGCCGGTCGGCGCAACGGTTCTGCGGACCTCGTGTCCGAAGGACCAGCCGTACTCGGCCCGGGTATCCGCGGCTTCGGCCGCAGGACCGGCGGGTAGGTCGCGTCCCGCAAGCCGCTGCGCTTCGGCGCCGCGGGCGGGAGAGCCGGTCGGCAACGACCGGTCCAGATAAATGACCGCCACCCGCCTTCGGGCGGGGACAGAACTCGGCTTACAGACCGACCCTGGAATTGACAGGCGACCACCGTGACAGGCATTCACCGCGGACAACGAAAGCGATATCGCAGTCACCCTGCTTGCGATCGGATCACGGTCTGATGTCTCTGGCCACCCAGTCGGCGTGGAAATCGAGGTAGAGCTGGTTGCGCCCGCCATCGTGGGCGGACCAGCCGTCCGCCGGCGGTATGCTGTCGCCGACGGACCAGTGCTCATGGAAGCCGGCCCACCAGGAACGCTCGAAGAACGGACTCATCAGCAGCAAGATGATGGCGATCACGACCAGCAGCTCCACCAGCGTGAAACCCCGGCGGCGGGCACTTTTCTTGCTTTCAAGGAGTCGAACCACCTTGCTCCACACCTCCACTTCATACGAAACCGACGTCAGCGCCATACCTGATTAGGGACACGCCTGACCTCAGGGCACACATCAGCGACATAGTACGAGAGAATCGAAGACTACGCAATTCGGACCCACCATCTCAGCGTCACATCATGCTCGCGGCAGTCCCTTGACATCTCTGTGACTATCGTCTATAAACAGACGCAATCCAGTTCGACATCAAGGAATCAGGTCGATGCGGAATTAGACGAATACAGCCGAGCCGTTGTTCAAGAGATTGCCCGAGATCGGGTTGTCCTCTCGGCGAGTGCGCCGAACCGTAGCGAACGAAGGCCATGAGCAGGTTATTTGTCCGATTCCATGATGTGACGTTTGCCTATCCCTCAGCGGCAGAGCCGCTCTTCTCCGGCCTATCTCTGCACCTGCCCTGCGGCTGGTCCGGCGTGGTCGGGGCCAACGGCGCCGGCAAGACCACCTTTCTGAAGCTGGCGACAAGACAGTTGGCGCCCGAAGCCGGCGTGGTCGAGGCTCCGCCGCGAGTTGCCTACTGCCCCCAGCGAACCGACGACGCGCCGGCCACGTTGAAGGAACTCATCGACGACCGGACCGGACCCGCGAGGAGCATCGGCGAAATGCTGGGCGTCCAGCCCGATTGGCCCGACCGCTGGCAGACGCTCTCGCACGGCGAACGCAAGCGGGCGCAGATCGCGGTGGCGCTGTGGCTTGAGCCCGATGTCCTGGCGGTCGACGAGCCGACGAATCACCTCGACACCAATGCCAAGAACGCGGTGGTCGCTGCGATGCGATCGTTCGACGGGGTGGGCCTCCTGGTCAGTCACGACCGAGAGCTACTCGACTCGCTGTGTGGGCAGTGCGTGTTCCTCGATCCGCCGGATGTGACGGTCCGCCCGGGTGGCGTGACAAAGGGAATGGAGGTTGCCGACATGGAGCGGCAAGCGGCTTCCAGGCAACACGAACAGGACCGGCGGGAATGCGATAGAATCCGGCGGGAGGCTGCCCGAAGGGAGCAACTGGCCGCGGCGGCCGATCGTCGGCGTTCGAAACGCGGCCTGGGGGCCAGGGACCACGACGCCAGGGGCAAGAAGAATCTCGCCCGAGTCACCAGCAAGGACGCGGTCGGCGGCACACTGCGGCGCCAGATCGGCGGGCAACTGGAACGAGCACAACGCAAGTCACAGACAACCCGCGTCAAGAAGCAATACGAAACGGGCATCTGGCTTGCCGGCTCGACCTCGAAACGCAACACCCTACTCGATCTGCCGGCCGGCGCCATCGTCTTGGGCGAACATAGATCGCTCCGGCATCCGGATCTGACCATCCGCCCAACGGATCGCATCGCCTTGACGGGAGCCAACGGATCGGGCAAGAGCACGCTCGTGCGCCGGATCATCGCAATTCTCGGTGTGCCCACGGAACAGCAGACCTATGTACCACAGGAGATTGACGCAAGCCGGTCGCAGGAGTTGCTCGATCAGGCCCGGCAACTGGCCGCAGATCAACTGGGCCACCTGATGAACATCGTCAGCCGTCTGGGCTCCCGGCCCGAGCGGCTCCTCGTCAGCGACGAACCCAGTCCGGGCGAAACGCGGAAGCTCATGCTCGCGCTGGGCATGGTCCGCGCGCCGCACATCATCGTCATGGACGAGCCGACCAACCACATGGACCTGCCCTCCATCGAAGCATTGGAGACGGCCCTCGTCGACTGCCCCTGCGCCCTGCTGCTGGTCAGTCACGACACCCGCTTCCTGCAAAGACTGACCCGGACCACTTGGCACATCACGCAGGAACCTGATGCCGGGGACGTCCTCACCCTCTGCATCACCTGACCATCATGAAGCACACCCTCATCGCGGCGTCCGTGCCCTCAAGGCCGGCTCGTACTGACGTTGGCGGACCCCGCCATGACGAAGACGTCTGCGCCTTGCTTTTTGTATTTCCGCGGGATTCCGTCCCAATTGTCCTGGCCGTCCACGAAACAGAACCCGAACTCGTCCGGCATCCGGCTCATTGCAGCGGACCACCAGTGTCCCCCGCCATGCTGCCCTTCATAGGTCATCGGCGTCTTGTTGTTGCCGACCAGGCCTCTGTTGTCCCAGGTGTGGACGCAGTAGCCAGGCGAGGAGTGATCCTCGCGATAATGGACTGTGACCACGTTCTGACCGTCCTGAAGGGCGTTCTCATAGGTGACGAACTGCCCCTTCGCATCCCGGTACTTGTCGATGTTTCCCAAGAATACGACCTTGGAACACCTCGGATGCACTGTGCCCACGTCGTACCAGTTCCTGTTGGACGCCGACACGGCCTGGGCGGGAGCCGTTCCCATGAGAGAGAACGCCGGCGTCCCGTCGGGAATCGAGAGCTTGGTGCTGTCCAGACTGACGTGGATCTCCTGATCGCTATCGCCGAAGTTGTGGACGACGAGGATTCTCTCTCGGAACCACTCCCGGACAATCGCCAGGATCTTCGACCGATCCGACGGATCGTTGTCCCACCGGTCATCGCCCGAGTAGTGCGCGTGGGCGAAGTAGGTGATGCCGCCCCGCAAGGCGTCGTATTCCTTGCGGACCTTCAAGAGCCGTCGGTAGTGATTCAGGATCGAGCCTTCATCGAAGGCCTGGGACCACACGTCGCTCCAGTTCAACGGCGGCCTGAGGGCGGCATCGCTGCCGGCGCCGGTTGTGCCGATCTCCTCTCCGTAGTAGATCGACGGATTGCCGGACAGCAGCAGGTAGAGAGAGGCAGCCAACTTGATCCTCGCCACATCGGACCCCAGTTGCGAGGCAACCCGGTCGCCCGCAAACTGGTCGTGGTTGCTCAGGAATATGACATCCTGCGTCCCGGCGGGCAAACCGCATTGGATCGCATACAGACTGCTCAGGAAGCTGTTGGGCCTGTACCCCAATCTGGCAGGCGTCATCAGGTCCCCCTGGAAATTGAAATGAAACGCACAGTGGAACTCGTTTCCGCTGCCGTAGTAGGAACGCATCTGCTCATACGTTTTCGTGGGAGCTTCCGCCAGGAGGATGGCCGTGGGATGATCCGCGTCCAGCCAGGTCCTCAACTCCTGCCAGACCTTGTGCGTTCCGTCCTGATCCGCCTGCTCGCCTGAGCCCGTCTCGGACAGATAGCGCACCGCGTCGCATCGAAAACCATCGATCTGCGCGTTCTTCAGCCAATAGTCCATGACCTTCTTGAACTCGTCGACGATCTGGTCTTTCGCCGTGGCGTCATTGTAGTTCAGGTCCGGCATGGTACCGCCGTAACCAACGAGCTGGCCGGCAGAGTCGTAGCATGGCGCTGTCCCGTTCCCAAAGACGGAGTAGTAGTAATCGTCATTGTGGGTGTCCCCATCGCCGTTTCGGTCGTAGCCGTCGAACGGGTCTTTGAACCACGTCTTGTTGGCGTTTCCCGCATGCGTCGTGGAATCGTCCTCCCAGGGGTCGTTCCATTGCAGGTCCTTGTCGGCCCAGATGTACCAATGGTCCTTCCTCTTGGCGGGATCGGAAGAGCAGAACCAGGGATGCAGCGAGCCCGTGTGATTGATGACCAGGTCCAGGAGGATTCGCATCCCTCGCACATGTGCGGCTTTCGTCAGGTCCTTCAGGTCCTGCTCCGTGCCGTAGCGAGACGTGATCTTGTAGTAATCCGTCGTGTTGTATCCGTGGTCGTCCATGGCCTCGAAGATCGGCATCAGCCAGATCGTGCCGACCCCGAGGTCCTGGAGGTAGGCCAATTCCTTCTCCACGCCCTTCAAGGTCCCGGCGGGCGTGAACTTCTCGACGAAGACCTGGTAGATCGTGGTCTGCGTGTGCCACGCCGGCCCGGACTGGCCGGAGGCGGTCGTCGTGAAGACGCTCACACTCGCGAGAAAGATGACCAGGAACATCAGCAGTGCCGAAGACGCCAATAGCCGATTCTTGAGCTGAAACATAGGTCGCTCCTCTCACTTTGGATGGGGACTATCGTTCGTCCTGTGCTTCCACAGCTTGTTGTCGATGACAACACGATAGTGCGGCAAGTCGGCAGAGCAATAGGCATTTTGCCTAGCAGCCCGTTGAAAAAGTCTTCATGGCGAGCATTTTGTTGTGGACACTGAGTATCTGACTTGCTATTGTGGGGCCATGAAGGTCATGGAGGATGCCCCATGTCGATGAGCAAGCGTCGCTTGGAACGTCAACAGAACCTGTGGATCAACACGACCGAGATCGTGACCTCGCCCGGCCATCCTTTCTACCAACGGCTGAATCAGTTGCTGCAGGAGCACGGGTTCGACCGGTTTGTCGAAGACCGGTGCGACTCGTTCTACGCCCCGACTCGGGGTCGTCCGAGCATTCCGCCGGGGGTGTATTTTCGCATGCTGCTGATCGGCTACTTCGAGGGGATCGACTCGGAACGAGGGATCGCCTGGCGGTGTGCGGACTCGCTGGCGTTGCGGTCGTTTCTGGGGTACGAGTTGAACGAGCGGACGCCGGAACATTCGAGCCTGTCGGTGATTCGGGGTCGGATCGATGTGGAGACGCATCGGGAGGTGTTCCAGTGGGTGCTGAAGGTGCTGGCGACAAGTAATCTCCTGAAGGGCAAGACGATCGGGATCGACGCCACCACGCTGGAGGCGAACGCGGCGTTGCGGAGCATCGTGCGTCGGGACACGGATCAGCGGTATGAGGAGTTCCTGCAGGATCTGGCGAAGGCGTCGGGGATCGAGAGTCCGACGCGTGAGGACCTGGCCCGGATCGACCGGAAGCGGCCGAAGAAGGGCTCGAATCAGGACTGGTACAATCCGAACGATCCGGACGCCAGGATCACGAAGATGAAGGATGGACGAACGCATCTGGCGCATAAGGCGGAGCACGCGGTGGACCTGGAGACGGGGGCGATCGTCGCGGTGACCCTGCAAGGGGCCGACCAGGGGGACACGACGACGATGGCGACCACGTTGTCGGAGACCGAGAAGAATCTGGCCCAAGTGCAGGGAGACCCGCAGGCGAAAGAAGGTCTGCATCCGAATGGGATGCAAGAGGTGGTGGCGGACAAAGGATATCATAGCAACGAGACGGTTCGGACCTTGCAGGGACAAGCGATTCGCAGCTACGTGTCGGAGCCGAGATACCGGGGCCGTCGTCACTGGAAGGATCGGGAGGCGGAACGCCAGGCGGTGTACGCGAACCGTCGCCGGATTCACGGCGAGCGAGGCAAACGGCTGCTCCGCAAACGGGGCGAACTGTTGGAGCGTCCGTTCGCTCACTGCTATGAGACGGGCGGGATGCGTCGGACGCATCTTCGCACACATGCTCGGATTCTCAAACGACTGCTGATTCATGTGGCTGGGTGCAATCTGGCTCTGGTGATGCGGACGGTGTTCGGCCTGGGGACCCCGCGGGGCCTGCAGGGCCTTATTCTTGGCTTCCTTCGCAGGGGGATTCGCCTCGCCTGCGAGTTGTGGCGCCGTGGTACGCCGACTCGATCCTCGCGATGGCGGTTGGGCTCCCCCTCCGTCGTCTGGCCGATTCTCCGACCGGAGCTACCCGCTCTCTGAATTCTTCAACGGGCTGCTAGCGATTCCGACGAAACCAAAACGGAACCAGCCCTGCTCGCACGCGGAGTCTCGCAGCAGCACAGAAATCAGCATGTGTCGTCCGCCCTGCAGGGTCCAGGAATCTCCGTCGGCCTCTCGCCTGTCACAACACCTGTTTCCGGCAGGGACCGCCCCCACCAGTTGGCACATCGAGCAAGACTCCGAAACGGTGGAAATGGCCTCATTGACTCCTCCCGGAGTTCGGGCTTGATTTCGCGATAGAGGTCCACGCTGCCATCGCCCGTGCGGTGGAGCATCCGAAAGCCAGGAAACCCGAGTATCACACCTACCTATTTCACATTCTGGAATTCCGGTGAAGTCTGCGTGACGGGACGACTCTCGAGCCAGCCCGTCCGCTCCGGCGTTGTCCGCTCATACCATGCGAATTCCGGCTCATCCGGTTCTTGCGTACTTCCCTGTGTGATGGGGGCGCTGCCCCCCCGGCATTTGACGCTTGGGGCCAATAGCATGAGTACAAAGAAAGGAACCGACTGGTCAGGCGCCCTGCGGCCCGGTTCCGCATTCGCTCGGTGTTCTCCCGATCATATCACGAGCGAGGCCATTCGGTTCCGCCGTCGCCCCCGCACTACCATGCTGCTGGCACAAAGCGAAAAATGCCAGGAGTCCGGGGACGGCGTCCCCGGTTACGGAGCGCTGCATGACCCCAGAAGTGCGCAAGAACCGGATGAGCCGGAAAACAACGCTCTTACTCCCTTCGCAGCAAGGACTTGCGCCATTGGTATGGTTATTTGGATGAATTTTTGTTGACAGATAACATCCCAACTTTTATCATTTATCGCATGTCATATTGAATGGTCTATTGTCGGCCGGGACGCGGGCCCCGGCTTGGGAGAGAAATGGAAAGGAGGAATCATGTCCGGACCGAATTGTCACAACTGCATCTATTCCGTCTGCGACGCGGAACTGTGGCTTCGACTGGTGTGGATGGGCAAGCCGCTCGTTCCGCGATGCGCCAACCATCCCCAATGGCCCGGCCAGTTGCACGAGGTCACGGGCATCCCCTGCCGGAACTACCGGCGAAAGCCCGCGACGCCGGGAGGCGAGGTCCGCCTGATCCCGCTGGCAGAGGGCCACTACGCCTACGTGGACGCGGCCGACTACGAGTGGCTCAGCCGGTGGAAGTGGGGTACGGCCAGCGGCGGATATGCCGGGCGAAGCGAGAACAGCAGAACGATCCTCATGCACCGCGAGATCATGCAGCCGCCCAAAGGAATGGTCGTGGACCATGCCGACGGCAATAGGGCCAACAACTGCCGATTCAATCTACGCGTCTGCACACGCCAGGAAAACCAGCGAAATGCACGCAAGCAGCGTGGCACACGCTTCCGCTTCAAGGGCGTCTGTTACAGCAAACGGCGAAATAGGTACTTTGCACAATGCCGCTTCGCGGGTAAAGATCGCTGGTTCGGCTATTTCGACGACGAGGTTGAGGCAGCGCGTGCCTATGATCGTGCGGCGGTCGAGGAATGCGGGGAATTCGCCCGGGTGAACTTCCCACGGGAATGGCCGCCGGAGCGCCGCAAGGAGGTCCACACCCAGTGGCTGGCGAGGACGAAGGCACAACAGAAGAAGGCTGCGAGGAAAGGCGGCAAGAGGAACACGCCCGCCGGAAAGAAGAAGGACACGACGAAGGAAAGTGCAAAACTCAAGAGGATGGAGGACCACAAGGTGACAGGCAGGAAGGCTGGGCCTGACAGGCGGACAGGGAGATGCGTAGCCTCCGGACACACGATCCCAACACGAAACAGGAAGAAGGCGTAACGATATAGAAATGGAGATGGTGGGCAAAGCCCACGCCGCCCACTGCCGGCGCGGCCATGCAGGGGGAACTCGTCTCTGTGGCGTCCATTTCCTTCCGGTCCAGGAAGTACCGGACGCATGGTACTGCGTGTCGAAATCGAGCTTTCGCCGGACGGGGAATCTGCGTATAATCTGGCTTCGCCCGGGAGCCCGTGTGACGGGTCGGGCGATTCCGTGCGATGAGCTGGGTGAGATCAAGACGATGGGTTATTTTCGTGACAACGTAGAACAGGCGGCGGGGTATACGCCGGGGTTTCAGCCGAAGGCGACGGATGTCGTCAAGCTCAATACCAATGAGAACCCCTATCCGCCATCGCCCAAGGTGATGAAGATATTGGCCGAGGTCCGGCCGGAACAACTCCGACGGTATCCGGACCCGATGGCGACCGTCTTTCGCGAGGCGGCCGCGGAGATTCACGGCGTGCTGCCCGAGAACATCCTGTGCTGCAACGGCGGCGACGAGCTGCTCGCGATGGCCATTCGGGCCTTCTGCGACGAGTATCGGCCGCTGGCGTACCCGGTGCCCACGTACACGCTGTACCCGGTCCTGGCGAAGCTGCACCCGTGCGAGGCCATCGAGATCCCGTTCGACGCGGAGTTCAACCTCCCCGCCAAGCTGGCGACCGCCGGGGCGGCACTGACCATCGTCTGCAACCCGAACGCACCGACGGGCAGTCTCATCCGCGTGGGCGAATTGGCCTCCCTGGCCGCAGAGATCAAGGGCGTTCTGCTCATCGACGAGGCCTACGCGGACTTCGCCGAGTGGAACTGCGTCTCGCTGGTCAAGGACTTCCCCAACGTCATCATCCTGCGGACGCTGAGCAAGGGGTACTCGCTGGCAGGCCTGCGATTCGGGTACGCCATCGCCGACAAGGGGCTGATCGACGGGCTCCTCAAGGTCAAGGATTCGTACAACGTGGACGCCCTGTCGATCGCACTGGCGACCGCGGCGGTCAAGGACCAGGCATATTTCCGCGAGAACGTCGAGAAGATCAAGGGCGCCCGGCGGACTCTCACCGAGCAGTTGCGGCACTTGGGATTCGCGGTTCGCGACAGTCACTCGAACTTCGTCTTCACCCAAGTCAGGAACGGCTCAGCCGCTCCGATTCACGAGGAGCTGGCCCGCCGGAACATTTTCGTGCGGTACTGGAATCAGCCGGGAATTGCCGACAAGCTTCGAATCAGCGTCGGGACGCCGGAACAGAACGACAAACTCATCGCCGCGCTGCGGGAAATCGTCGCCAAATAGGGAAACCAAATATGCAGACGAGAACCGGACAGATCCATCGAAAGACGAAAGAGACTGACATCCGCTGCGAGCTGAACCTCGACGGCGTCGGGCGGTACGACATCGACACGGGCGTCGGCTTCCTCGACCACATGCTCACCCACCTGAGCAAGCACGGGCGGATCGACCTGACCGTCAAGGCCAAGGGCGACCTGCACATCGACGCCCACCACACGACGGAGGACATCGGCCTGAGCCTAGGCGAGTGCCTGCTCTCGGCGCTGGGCGACAAGAAAGGCATCGCTCGGTACGGGCACAGCTCCGTGCCGATGGAGGATGCGCTGGCGAACGTCTCGCTGGACCTCTCGGGCCGGCCGGTCTGCGTGTACCACGCTGAGTATCGCTCGAACAAGATCGGCGACTTCGACGTCGAACTGATCGAGGAGTTCCTGCGGGCCTTCTCCAACAGCGGCAAATTCAATCTGCACGTGAACGTCCCCTACGGCACAAACAGCCACCACATCGCGGAGGCGATCTTCAAGGCCCTCGGCCAGGCGATGGCCGCCGCGGTCAAGATCGTCGGGACGGAGATTCCCAGTACGAAGGGGCAGTTGTGATCGAAGAACCGAAACCGCCGGAATACAGGGTCGGCATCGGCACCGACATCCATCGGATCGTCGAGGGCCGAAAGCTCATGCTGGGCGGAGTCCACATCCCCTTCCCCGCGGGTCTGCTCGGACACAGCGACGGCGACGTCGCCCTGCACGCGGTCGTCGACGCCCTGCTCGGCGCCGCCGGCATGGGCGACATCGGGACCCTGTTCCCCGACACGGACGTGCAGTGGAAGGACGCCGACAGCAAGGGGTTCCTCTACGCGGTGAAGGAGCAGCTCGAAAAGAAGGGCTGGGAAGTAGTCAACGTGGACCTGACAATCCACACGGAGCAGCCCAAGCTCGGCCCGTTCAAGGGCCAGATCCGACGCTGCATCGCCGGCCTGCTCGGCATGGATTTCCAGGCCGTTAATATCAAGGCCAAGACGAACGAAGGTCTCGGCGAAATCGGCGCCGGCGAAGCGATGGCCGCCACCGCCATCGCCCTGCTCCGCAAGAAACCCCGCCGGGGGTTATAGCAAGCACTCGCGTCTTCCAGTTAGTCAATCATCGCGATACACAGATACCCTGCGATCCAAGAGACCCCGCCCCTGCTACGCCGGCGGAGTATAGCGCCTCCGGGTTCATCATGTTTCCGCATATCATTCCACCAGCACGAACGATAGAATACAGAGTGTGAATACAGTACACCGATGACCTGATGTGGAGGTACACAGGATGGATTGGTTCTCGATGGTCAGTCTTGTTATTGCGGGTTTGTCGGCAGCCTTTGCCGCGGGCGCATGGCTTGCTGCCCACAAGTCATTGACCTATCAGGCACTCGCTGATGTCATGCGAGATTACGCTGAGGACAACATTGCCGAGGATGTCAGTACGCTCTGGGTCTTCTTCAGAAAGTGCAGAGGGAACAACGATTCGCTTATGAAGGAGTTTGGGAAACTTCTTGATGATTCGGAGCATTCCGATGTGACAGTCGCAAGACGCCGCGTTTCTCATTTCTATCAGCGCGTAGGTGCACTCTATGCCGGCAAGGTACTCCCCGGCAAGGTTCTATACCGTCACTGGTCTAGGGACGACTTGAGCATCATCCCGAAAGTCATCATTCCGCTTGAGCGCGTACTTTATGAGAGACTTCAGGGCAGAGGACTGACTGCCCAGTGCAAGATCCTTGAGGACTTGTATGAGGATTCCGCCAAATGGTGGAAGGAAATAGTGGTCTGACAGCGCCTGAGAAATCGCGAGAGGAAATAGAGTCCCGGTAGTGTCCTGCTGATTCCATTCTTGTTCAAGAGGCCCAGGAGAGGGCGGGTTTCTTGCTGGTCTGGACGCATTCGCAAAGGTAGAGGTCGATGAGGTTCCGGCACGGGATGCTCGTCCTTCGACCAGAGCCAGATCAGAAGAAAGAGCAGTCTTTGGTCGGATGGAGACGTGAGCACGGAGGGATGAGGTGGTTCTATGTGGTTATGCCCGGCTTGCGCCGTTTGGAGTTCCGCCTTCAGGCGGTCGGGGTTTTGGAGCGCCGCGTTCACGCGGTGCGGTCCATGCCGCTGAAAGGAAGAATATCGAGCCGGCTAAAGCCGGGACTCCGAACGTTGAACAAGACCGCCTGAAGGCGGAACTCCAAACTCTGTCAACCTTGCGACAGTCGCGCGGGTCGGGTACACTCTTGCCATGTCCTCGCCTGATTATCGCTGGCGTCAGCTTACGCCTGAGCAGCGGGCCCAGTTGCTCACATGGCGCAAGACGCACGGGTACCCATGGCATTCACCGCCCCATCGCACCGACGTCGGCCACCTGCGATTCCATATCACCGCGGCCTGCTTCGAGCATCAACCCTATATCGGTTACAGCCCGGCGCGTCTGGATGCCTTCTCGCGGGATCTGCTGGCCCTGCTCACCGCCCACGACAACCAGGCATTGGCGTGGTGTGTACTGCCGAATCACTACCATGTATTGGTCGAGACGCCGGACATCGTCGCCCTGTTGCACGAGTTGGGCCGGCTTCACGGACGCACGTCATATGTCTGGAATGGCGAGGAAGACACACGGGGACGCAAGGTCTTCTTCCGGGCCGTGGAGCGTGCGATGCGGTCCGAGCGGCACTTCTGGGCAACGATGAACTACATACATCACAACCCGGTCCATCACGGATACGTGGAACGCTGGACGGATTGGCCGTGGAGCAGCGCGACGGAGTTCCTGGCTCAGACCGCTCCGGACGAAGCCAAACGCATCTGGCGGGAATACCCCCTCGGCGATTACGGCCAAGGGTGGGACGATCCGACCCTGTAAGCGTTTGGAGTTCCGCCTTCAGGCGGCTCTTCCTGCTCCCTGAAAGAACGGAACATGGAATGGGCTGAAGCCGGAGATCTAAACAAGACCGCCTGAAGGCGGAACTCCGAACAATGTCTCCCAGCGAGTCAAGAGGCCAAGGAGAGGGCGGGTTTCTTGCCGGTCCGGGCGCATTCGCGGAGGTAGAGGTTGACCAGATTCTGATAGGGAATGCCGGTCCCTTCTGCCAGGGCCTTGAAGTACTCGATCACGTCCAGGCGGCAGTTTCCTCCTGGCAGAGGAAGGGACGGACGAATCCGGAGTCCGCCACGATGCGGCGGGAGTCTGCCGCCTTGGAGCCACCAGCAGTAAGGGTGCTGCGCACACCTTCAAGCGAGCACCCTGCTCGCGTATCATGCTGGAGGCCCAAGGCGCAACACTCCCTGAGCAGGCCCGCTTCGGGCCTGCCTTGGCCCCGCCAAGAATCCAGGCATACCCCGGTTCCGTGCAATGCGCACAAGCGTTGACCCGCTCAGAGCCCATCGGTAGAATACTGCCATGTGTTTGGCGATACAGAGGACTCTCGGATAGGTTGCCATGATTGCGGCTGGTGATAGACAAACGGCACTCGAATTCAAACGATATGCGGCGGCACTGGTGCCGATCCGCCAGTTTTGCGCGTTTGGCTCCAGGGCCAGACGAGATGCGACCGCCGGCTCAGATCTCGATGTCTTCCTCGTCGTGGATCACATCGATTGTAGCCTTCGCGAGAAGATATAGGATTTTGGATTTGTTTCGGGTTTCGTGCTTCGAGTTTCGGATTTGATGTGAAGGAATCGTATGGTTCTATGCCTCTATAATAGTCTGACGCGACGAACGGAAGAGTTCAAACCTCTCGAAGAAGGCCGGGTGGGGATCTATGTCTGCGGACCGACCGTCTATGGGCATGCCCACCTCGGGCACGCCAAGAGCTATGTCAGCTTCGACGTGCTCGTGCGGTATCTGCGCTACCTCGGCTACAGCGTCACCTACGTGCAGAACATCACCGACGTGGGCCACCTCACCGACGACGCGGACGAAGGCGAGGACAAGATCGCCAAGGCCGCTCGCACCGAGCGAAAGCACCCGATGGCCCTCGCGGAGTACTACACCCGCAGCTACTTCGAGGACATGGACCGACTCAACTGCGCCCGACCCGACATCAGTCCTCGGGCCAGCGGTCATATCGTCGAGCAGATCGAGCTAGTCAAGACCCTCCTGGAGAAGGGCTTCGCCTACGAGGTGAACGGGTCGGTGTACTTCGACGTCTCGAAGTTCTCCGGCTACGGCAAGCTCTCCGGCCGGAATGTCGAGGAGATGATCGCGGGCGCTCGCGTCGAGGTCTCCGCAGAGAAAAAGAACCCCGCGGACTTCGCGCTCTGGAAGAAAGCCGAGCCCAACCACATCATGCAGTGGCCCAGTCCCTTCGGGCTCGGCTATCCCGGCTGGCATCTCGAATGCTCCGTCATGTCCATGAAGTACCTGGGCAAGACCCTCGACATCCACGGCGGCGGCCTGGAGAACCAGTTCCCCCACCACGAGTGCGAGATCGCCCAGTCGGAGGCGGCCAATGACGCACCCTTCGTCCGGTACTGGGTACACAACAACATGGTCACCGTGGACGGCCAGAAGATGGGCAAGAGCCTGGGCAACTTCATCACACTCAAGCAGGCCTTCGCAGGCGCCCACGAGCGACTGACCCAAGCCTACGATCCGCTCGCAATCCGCCAGCTCATCCTGAACAGCCACTACCGCAGCCCATTGGACTTCTCCGATGCGGCCTTGTTCGCCGCCCACAGCGGCAATCAGAAGATCGGCGAAGCCGTCCGAGCCCTGCGAAAGAGGCTCGGCGCCGCGCCGCAGGGCGACATCGACCTCGATGTACTCAAGCAACTGGAGCAGGCCCGCGCGAAGTTCGAGGACGCGATGAACGACGACCTCAATACCGCGGTCGCCCTGTCGGTCCTCTTCGACCTCGTGCGAATCAGCAACAAGGCGGTCGAGGACCGCAAGACCACGGTCGAGACGCTCGGGGCCATCCACGACTCTTTCACCAAGCTCGGCGGCGACGTCCTGGGCGTCGTGACGGACCAGTGCGCCGAGAGCGGCGCCGTCAACGAGCAGGCGGTGGACAAGCTCGTCAGCCTGTTCATCGCACAGCGAGCCGAGGCCCGAGAGGCCAAGAACTTCGCCCAAGCCGATGCGATCCGCGCCAAGCTCGACGAGGCCGGCATCGTCCTGGAGGATGGACCCCAGGGCACGCAGTGGAGATGGAAATGACCGATGGTCGCGCAGTTCACGTGGTTGTCACATACTCAGCGACGGCGAGCTGCACATTCACCGGGGACGCTGTCCCCGGACCCCTGGCATTTCACGCTTTTCGCCAGCAGCATGGCGGCATCGCCCCTGCCACTGGACTGCCGTGGCGCTCGGGTTGCTTGCCAGCAGAGCCTCATCCTCCACGGCAGCGACTCCGGTATACCTCCAACTGCTGCGGATGGCAAGAGACACGCGCAGTCTGCCTCTCCTTCGGGTGCATGTCCGTAGTTGCACGCCCCCAAAAGATCCCTACAAAACAAGGCCGATGCCGGCATCAGTACTCGATCTGGCTCAACCCACCCCTTGTCTTCGACCTCGAGAAGGCCAATGCGCACTGCAATTACGGTCATGCACCCCTCTTCTTCCCCTGCTATTGGCCCAAAGCGAAAAATGCCGGGGGTTTGGGGGCAGAGCCCCCAAGGAACGAGCATAGACGCCGGACTCAGATTGCTCAGACATGCCATCTACCGCTCGCGTGCCACCGATTGGAAAGGGCAAGTGGTTAATGGCAGGCTCAACACAAAACGGCAAATCGTCCTTTGAGATTCCAACGCGGATTCTGGGCATCGATCCGGGGTTGCAGGTCTGCGGGTACGCCTGCGTCGAGACGGACGGGAACCAGGAGACCGTGATCGAAGCGGGTGTTCTGCGGACCACGCGAGACCTGCCGATCGAGTTGCGGCTGGACGAGATCGCACGGGATATCGAGACGCTGCTGACCCGATTGACTCCCAACCTGGTGGCGGTCGAGGAGATCTATTCGCACTACGCCCATCCTCGGACTGCGATCTTGATGGGACACGCGAGAGGCGTTATATTGCAGAAGTGTGCTCGGGCACATGTCGAGGTCAGGAGTTTCGCGGCCACGCGGATCAAGAAATCGATCACCGGTCACGGTCGGGCGTCGAAGGAGCAGATGCAGAGGACGATCCAGACGATTCTGGCCCTGCCGGAACTGCCCTCGCCCCCCGACGTGGCCGATGCCATGGCCGCGGCTCTGTGCTGTGCGAACGCGTTGAATCGTATCATTGAATAGCAGGAAGATGAAACCGCTGCAGTGTACAGCCTACTTCCTTTACACTCGCGGTCGCGAGGACCGCAAGGGCATTCAACTGGAGTGGATCGAGCGGACTGTGGCTCACCCAATCAGTGAGTGCGTGCAGAGTGACGGACGGATTCGCCGTTGGGCCAGAATCCCGGAGGCAGACGGCAGGATTCTGCGAGTTGCATTGCTGGAGGATGGTCGGACCGTTCACAACGCATTCTTTGACCGATCCTATCGGGAGGCAGACAATGAACGTTAGGTATTTCCCGGATACGGATACCCTTCTGGTGAGTTTCAGCGACAGGAGTATCTCCGAGACGCGGGATCTGACAGAGGATATCCTGGTGGAACTGGACAAGGACGGACGCTTGGTGAGCATGACCATTGAGCATGCCAAACAACAGATGAACGTCACGGAGTTCACGTACAAACTGGCCGCAACGTGATGCGTGCCCAAGAGACAAGGATTGATAAAGGATGATGGATCATTGATGATTGCAGCGGAAGACCCGGACTGCTCGAATCATCCATGATCCATCATCCATAATCAATAGCAGATATGATCGCCGGAATCGAAGGAAAACTCGTTCAGCTCGACACCGAGACCGCACAGGTTCGGGTCGGAGCCATTACGTATGAGGTCATGCTGCCCGGCTATTGCGTCAGCGCGCTGGCCGGCCGGATCGGCGAAACCGTCTCCTTGTGCACCATGGAGTACTACGAAGGCAGCCTGGGCGGCGGCAATCTCATCCCGCGCCTGGTCGGCTTCCTCAGTCCCGTCGAGCGGGAGTTCTTCGCCGAGTTCACCAGCGTCAAGGGTCTGGGCATTCGCAAGGGCCTGCGGGCCTTGAGCATCCCCATCGGCGACGTGGCTTCCGCAGTGGAGTCGGGCAACGAGAAAGTGCTCATGACGCTCTCCGGCATCGGACGCAAGATGGCCCAGCAGATCGTCGCGGAACTCAAGGGCAAGCTCGAAGCGTTCGCCTTCGGCGCCGAGCCGGCAACGAGGGCGGCCCAGACGCGATTGAAGCCCTTCCAGGCGGAGGCCATCGAGATCCTCGTCGCCTGGGGCGAGAAGCGCAACGAGGTCATGGAGTTGATCGAGCTGGCGGGTGAGAGACACCCCGAGATCGACACCGCCGAGACGCTCGTGCCGCTCATCTACCGCCTCAAGCAAGGCGTCGAAGTCTGAGTTTGGCCTTGACCGGGGTTTGCCCGCCTGCATATCATGAGGCAGCGTTTGGGCACAGCATAGACAATGGACATTTCTTTTTGCCTGGCTCACAGGGAGGACGTTATGCGAACGATCACGCTTGCAGCAGCCATGTCGATCCTCTGGACCTCGGTCGTTTCGGCGGCGGATTATCTGCCCCTGAAGGAGGGCAACCAGTGGGTGTACAAGATGTCCAACGGAATGGAGATCACGACGAAGGTCGCGGGATTCGAGAACGTCGGCGCCGTCCGCTGTGCAATGCTCGACAGCACGGTGGCCGGGCAGACCACCCGGGAGTACGTCGCCGCCGACGCCCAGGGCGTCAAGTCCTACATGAGTCAGATGCAGGGTCAGCAGTTCCGGTACGACCCGCCCGTGCTGCGGATCAAGCTCCCCTACCGCCAGGGCGACACCTGGCAGGCGACAGTCAACCAGATGGGCATGTCCATGAACACGAGCTTCGAGTCGGCGGGCCAGGAGCGCGTGCAGACCCCGGCCGGCTCGTTCGATTGCATCAAGGTCCGCTCTTCCATGGACATGGGGACGGGCCAGTCGATGGCCGCGACGATCTGGTACTGTGATGGAATCGGGCAGGTGCAACAGGTCATGCAGATGAACGGTCAGGAATTCACGATCGCGCTGGTCTCGACCAACGTCCAGCCGCCCATCGTAGCGCCGGTCCCGCAACCCCAGGTCACTCCGACGGTTCCGGGGCCCCAGGTCGGCCCGACGGCGCCGTCCGCTGTGGACCAGCGATGTCCCAAGTGCGGCGCGAAGGTGCAGGCGGGCGCGAAGTTCTGTTGGGAGTGCGGGACGAGAATCGAGCCGCCCAAGCCGGCGGCGCCGACCCACTGTCCCAAGTGCGGCGTGAAGCTCCCGGCGGGCGCGAAGTTCTGCCCCTCGTGCGGGGAGAGGATCATGGGCTCGCCTATTACGATACCGCCGGTGCAGGCAGGAGATATGCCGAGAGCCAACGAACCCACGACGATCGTCCAACCCGCGGCGGTCGGCGGACCCGCAGCGGCGGGCGAGCCTGCGATGGAGAGATACCAGTCCGCCGACGGCAGACTGGTGCTCTATAAACCAGCGGATTGGCAGGTGACGGAAGGCAACATGTTCGGCCAGGACATCTACGCCGTCATCGTGATGGAGCCCGAAGAGAGCGCGGCTGCCTTGTTCATGACCTTCCCGGTGAACCCCGAGATCAAGGATTCCGTGGCGCTGGCGGCCAAGTGCCTCGCGGCGCTGCGGGAAGAGTTCCCCGATCTGCAGACGACGAACATGAACTCGACGCCCGACCGGGCGCGCACGATGGCGGAACTGACTCTGACGGACGACGGGGAACAGGGCACCGGGCATGGCTACTTCTTCCACACGCAGAGCATCGGGACCTTCTACCTGCTGCTCGCCAAGACGCCGGTGTGGAACCAGTATCGACCCACGCTGACCGCCATCATGGCGAACCTCGCCTATACCCCGCAGGGGGTGGCGACGGTACAGGAACAAGGCCAACGGCAGGCCGGCCAGACGCCGGTCGTGGATGGCGCGACCCTTTCGCCTGCTGCGCTCATCAAGCAGGCGTCGCAGAGACAGGGAAAGCAACTCCCTCTCCGGCCGGCAGCCCTGCCCGACCAGTCCATGTCGATCCAGATCCCCCAGGGCTGGACCCTGGAGGGACAGAAGATCCAGTTCATCCTCACCAACAACGCGCAGACGAGAACGCATGGCATGGGTGGCGTCTGGCACACGATCATTCCGATGGAGGGCATCCAGGTCCCCGGCACGATCAATGCGCCGTATCAGGCGCCGCCACAGGCGCTGAGTCTCGTGCTGGAATTGGGCCAAACCAGCCGAAACGTACAGGTCATCAGCCAGTGCGGGGCCGAACAGGTATCGCCGGACGCGGCTCAGGCGGTCCAGATGCTGCGGGCCCAGGGATACCAGGTCGATTCACGTCTGCTCCACGTCCGGTTCCAGAACGTCCCGACCGGAAAGACGCTCCGAGGGCTCTTCAGCGTCATGTGCTCGACCCAGTCGATGAGTCCGGTCTGGCAGGTGACGGTACAGGGCAGTTGGGCCCCGGAGAACGAGTTCGACGAGTGGCTGCCGCTGTTCCTGCGGATCGAGAAGACGACGCAGATCAACGAGCAGTGGGCAGCACAGGACATGCAGAATCGCGCGGTCCGCCAGCAGCAACTGAATCGCAACCTGCAAAGGTCGATTGCGGAAGCGAATCAGGCGTTCGACGGCTATATGGACAGCCTGCAGAACGCCAGTCGAAGCAGGGACTATACCGCCCACATGTGGAGCCAGACAACGCTCGGCCAGGGCACCTGGGTTGCAGAGAATGAAGGGGCCAGGGTCTACCAGACGGACGACTGGGGCATCCAAGGTCCCGAGGGCCGGATCGACAGTCCCGCCTACAATACGACCCACTTCACCGGCGAGAACCCCTGGGGCGGCGCCAACCTCGAACTGGTCGACACCCGCGAGGAGTACGAACGGTACATCGCCAACCGATGAGCCTTGCAGTTCTGCGCAGAACCGGTAAGCTGGGGCAATGGCAATAGGCAGAATCATCAGCGGACAGTCTCTGAGCGAGGCGGAGGAGAGCTTCAACGTCTCGTTGCGCCCCAAGTCGCTGCGCGAGTGCATCGGGCAGAAGAACGTTCGGGAGAAGCTCCAGATCGCCATCACGGCGGCCAAGCAGCGGGGCGAGCCCCTGGAGCACATGCTCTTCTATGGCCCTCCCGGCCTGGGCAAGACCACCCTGGCGAACGTCGTCGCCCACGAAATGGGCGCCCGAATCCGCTGCAGTTCGGGTCCTGCTCTGGTCAAGGCCGGCGACGTCATGGGCATGCTCAGCAACATCAGCACGGGCGACGTGCTCTTCATCGACGAGATCCACCGGCTCAGCACGCCGGTCGAGGAGTTCATCTACCCTGCGATGGAGGACTTCCGCGTCGATTACACGGTCGATAGCGGCCTGCACGCCAAGACGATCAACTTCCCGCTCAAGCGCTTCACCCTGATCGGAGCCACCACCCGCGCAGGCCTGCTCAGCGCGCCGCTTCGCAGCCGGTTCGGGATGCTGTACCACATGGACTTCTACACACCGAGCGAGCTGACGGAGATTCTCAGCCGCTCGGCGCAGTTGCTCAAGCTGCTCTGCGAGGAAGGGACGCTGGAGCTGATCGCCGCCCGGTCGCGAGGCACGCCGCGAATCGCCAACCGCCTGCTCAAGCGGGTCCGCGACTACGCCCAGGTGAAGGGCACCGGCGTCCTGAGCACCCAGATCGTGGACAACGCCCTCCAGATGGAGCAGATCGACGCACTGGGTCTGGACGAGCTGGACCGGTCGTTCCTGAGGGCCCTGGTGAACGTCTACGACGGCGGGCCCGCGGGCATCGAGGCCCTGGCCGCCACGCTTGGCGAGGAACGCGACACCCTGGAGGACGTCGTCGAGCCTTACCTGCTGCAGATCGGCTTCCTCCGCCGGACCAAAAGGGGACGCGAGATCACCACCAAGGCCTGCGAGCACCTGGGGTTGATCGTGTCACAGAAGAAACAGGCGGTAAACGAGCCAGAACTCTTCGACGCCGAACAGGCGTAGCATCTCAGCGGCTGTCTCAATCTGAACGGACAGGGGTGGGCGGGTCTTACCCGAGGTAGGTCGGGTCGAGCCTTCGCAGGAGCCTTTGGCCCATCCGGTAGGAACAGTAGGTCATGAAGAACGCGCCGAACACGTCGATGCTGTAGTGTAGATGCATCGCGAGGACCACGATCCCCATCACGATGCCCCCCACGAAGAACAAGTACCGCAGGGGACTGTGCCGGAACAGATAGAAACCGAGGAACGGCATGGCGGTGTGTCCCGAGAAGAACATGTCGTTCTCGAAGTACAGCTTCTCGAAGAACGTCGGGAATCCCACGGAGATGGCCCCCGCCGGCGTCTCCATGTGGGTGAAGAGCATGAATACGGACCGCAGCATCAGCAGGAGACTGAACTGGATGGCGACGATGTGAAGGGTCCGCACGCGGAAGAACGCCGGATACAGGAACATGGTGACGATCAGGGCCATGTACCCGTAGACGAACAGAAAGCCCATATCGATCGCCTGGAACCGGTCCAGGATCAGGTCCGGGACCTTGGCGCCCTTCGTGGCGGTGACGTAGGCGCCGCAGTAGTAGTCCATGCACAGTGCGATGGCGGTGAGGATGCCCGCGACAACAAGAAGCCACCGGCACGCAGAAACATCCGCGATCCAGTCCAGCAGCCATTCGCGAACACGCTCTCGCACCGTCAGCGAGCGGATGTCTTCCCGTGGAACCGGCCGGAGCCGCGGCCTCTGCATCGGCAACGCGGATGTCCTTTCAGCAACCGTCATATGGATCCCTTTTGCACGTATTCCGCCATTTTCAGCCGATGCCCCAGTGTTTCCGTGAGGTGACGAATCAGGATCGTCTCGATCTCATCGAGTATTCCGATATCAGCATTAGCAATTTGTCTCACGTCGGTCAAGTATTTTGCAGCGCTCGTGCTCAGGCGAATCCTGTCCGGGAAGCTCATTTCGCAGTCCCGGCAGATCAGGCCCTTGGCCGAATGACTGAAGTAGCTCTGATCCCAGGTGTCGGAGAAGGCCCGCTTGCAGTTGGCACAGGCGTTCAGCACGGGACGCAACCCGACCTCGTACAACAGGACAAGCTGAAAGAGAACCAGGCGGATCAGAATATCCCGGCGGTTCAGGTCCAGCCGGCCCTCTTCGATGTCCTCCAGGAACCGGACAAACTGATCGAAGAGGTCCGGGTGCGGGTCGTATTCATCGGTGAGCAGGTCCACCAGCTCGGCGGCAAACTGGCTGCAATACAGGGCAAACAGGCATCGGCGCAGTTGGCCTCGCACCGGCTGAGGCTGGAACTCCGTCAACGTGGCCAGTTGCTCCTTGCGGGCGCCGGCAAAGACGATATCGCCGAAGGAAAGCACCTCGATCGGGCCGTCAAACGGGGACTTGGGGCGTTTGGAGCCCTTGGCGAGGGCGCGGATCTTCCCCGAAAGACGCCCGAACAGAACAACCACCTGGGACGTCTCGGAGTAGTCCACCGTCCGGATGCAGACCGCTCGATCCTTGGTCAACATGGCTACTGCTCGGTGAGTCTCTGGATTCGGACCCGCTTGACCCGCCGGGGCTCGGCGGAGGCAATGGTGAACCTGAGTTTCTCGTACTCGAAATCCTCGCCGGCCTTCGGGACATACCCCAGCCGGGAGAACACGAACCCGCCCACGGTGTCATAGTCCTCGTCCTCGGGAAGATCCAGCTCGTACCGGTCGTTCAGATCCTCCACGTAGGTCCTGGCGTCCACCTCGATCGTGTTCTCATCGATCTTCTTGACGGATTCCTGCCGGGCTTCGTCGTACTCATCCGCGATGTCGCCGACCAGTTCCTCGATGATGTCCTCAAGGGTGACGATTCCCGCGGTGCCGCCGTACTCGTCGAGCACGACTGCCATGTGCAACTTCTGCTCTTGAAACTCGTGAAGCAGAGCCCGCAAGGGCTTGGTCTCCGGCACGAAGTAGGCCTCGCGCATCCTCGCGCGGGGGCTGAACTGTTCCGGCGGCTTGCCGATCTCCGACAGAAGGTCTTTGGCGTAGATCAGGCCGACGACGTTGTCGATCGTCCCCTCGTACACCGGGATTCGCGAGTGCCCTGCCTGGCGGATCCTGTCGAGCACCGTCGCCAGGTCCGCATGGACGTCGACCGCGATCAGATCGGTTCGTGGCGTCATGATCTCCGCGGCCGTTCTCTCGCGGAATTCCAGGACGTTCTCGATCATCTCCTGCTCTTCCTCGTCGACGGCGCCCTCCATGCGTCGCTGTTCGAGGTCTTCAAGGAACTCCTCCTGCATTTGGTTCTGCTGGTCTTCCGGCGTGGCCTCGGGCACGCCCGCCAGGCGGCGCACAAAACCGTCGTAGAGCTGGAGGATATACAGGATGGGGGTCGCAACTGCTGCACAGACCAGGAGAATCCAGTAGGTCCGGCTGATGAGCTTCTCGCCCGCGTACTTTGCCCAGGCGTAAGGAATCGCCAGGCTGAACACCGAGAAAATCGCCAGAGAAACCACAAAGGCGACCGCGTAGACAGCCAGGGTCAGCTCCTTGTACAGCGCCTCCATCAGCGCCACCATGAGCAACAGAGCCCCCATGTTGAAGAGCAGGCGATAGAACGCGCAGGCAAGAATCAACCGATCCGCGTTCTGCGCCACCTTCTCGACCAGCTCGGGTCGTTCCTCGCCGTTGGCCCTCTTGAACGCCTCCTGCAACCGTAGACGGGAGAAGACCCGCAGCGCGTTGGCGTTGACGGAGAAGAACAATGTCGCTCCAACGAATAGGCATGTCAGCAGCGTCGCCCAACTGATGAAGCCCACGAGCAGCCACCCCTCAAGAGACCGTCAAACGCCGGCCTGCCCACCTATCGCGGCCGGGTGTCGCTATCATACACCAATCCATACCCGAGATGTTGAAGAATTTCGTCTTCCGCCCGGTGCATCTTCTCGGCCTGCTTGCGGGTGGCGTCGTCGAATCCCAGATGATGGAGCAGCGCATGGGTGACGTACAGCGCCAGCTCCGCGTCGGCGTCATGCCCCCGACGGGCAGCCTCCCGCGCAGCCAGCTCGCCGTTGACGACCAGGTCGAAGACTCTGGGATCCTGGGGGTTCGCCTCCTCCGACAGATCGAAACTCAGACAGTCCGTGGTCCCTTCGTGGCCCAGAAACTGCATGTTAAGCCGGGCAATCTCGGCATCGTCCACAATCCCGACGCCAATTACGGCGTGTGAGACCTGGAAACGCTCGCAGATCGCCCGCACCAGCTTCTTGAGCTTCGATCCCTCCGCGGACGCCCGTCGAAAATGCCTGGTGATCCGGACGGTAATCACGTCTCGACCATTCTGGGCACGCCCGGCTTCGAGGCTCGTTCCGGACGCGGAGGAGGGGCATCCGGCGCCGTGGGATAGGCGATGCGACCGTGATAGTGAGCGGCCAGCGACTTCGAGAGGCTCGCTTCGATCTGGCTGAGTTCCCGCAGAGTCAGGTCGCACTCGTCAAACTGACCGTCCTGGAGACGTTTCATGGCGATGTTGTGTACGACCGCCTCGACCTTAGCCAGCGTCACCTCGGACAGGGACCGCACGGCGCCCTCCACCGCATCGGACAACATGACGATCGCGGCTTCCTTGGCCCTGGGTTTTGGACCGGCGTAACGGAATTCGCTCTCGCTCGGCGGGTTCTCGATGGGCTTCCTGCCGGACTCGTCCAGCTCCTGGTCTTCGTACTTGCGACGGGCCTCGTGATAGAACGGCTCGACCAGTGTCGTACCGTGATGGGATTCGATGAACTGACGCAGCACCGCAGGCAGGCCGAACTCCTTCGCCATCTCGACGCCGTCCTTGACGTGCCCCACGATAATGAGCTGGCTCATCGCAGGCGAGAGTTCCTTGTGCTTGCTGACCGAACCCATCTCGTTCTCGGTGAAGTACTTGGGCTTGTTGATCTTGCCGATGTCGTGATAGTACGCCCCGACACGGCACAACAACCCGTTGCAGCCGATCGCCTCGGCGGCCGCTTCGGCAATCGACCCGATGAGCAGGCTGTGACTGAACGTCCCCGGCGCCTCCATCGCCAGCTTCCGCAGCAGCGGCTGGTTCGCATCGGAATAGTCCAGCAGGGTCATGCTCGTCGCGATTCGAAACACCCGCTCGATCAACGGCAGCAGGCTCTGGACCAGCAAGCCCGCGATGAACGCGGCGCAGGCGTGGAAACCGGCCGCCTGGAAGACGGTGGTCGCCTTCGGCGGCTCGCCATGGAAGTTCAGGTACGCCACGGAGGACGCGGTGACGAACACCACGACGGTAGTCAGGGCGCTGACCTCCAGCAGCTTCATCCGCGTGCGGACCTCGCGCAGCGAGAAGCAGCAGGTTCCCGCGCCGCTGAGCATGGTCAGGAACAGGCCGATCCCCTGCAATTGGAAACCCTGATCCTGTTTCGGCCCGATCGCCAGCGTTGCCAGCACGCAGTACAGCGCGCTAAGCCCGACGGAGAACCGCTGGTCATAGGCGATGACCAGGATGATCGCGAACAGCACCGCGGTGCCCGTACCCCAACTGGGACCCCAGAGCGCGTCGCCGCTGGACAGCGAGCAGATCTTCACCACCGCTAGGAGCGACGGCATCAGGATCACCAGGGCGAGGGCCCGAGCATGATTTCGAAGCAGACGGGGCTGATAATGACAGACGTAGAAGGCGGCTCCTATCGCCATGAGCACGTTCAGCATCGCCAACGCCGCCAACGAGCGATGTCGTCCCTGCTGGGCCAGCCCAAACGAGAGCGCGGTGAAGCACAGCGCGACGAAAGCCAGCCAGAGGAGCAGGGAGATCGCGATGCCGGCATCGGCGCGGACTCCGTCCCGCCAAGACGGCTCGCTGCCGATGGTCCGTCGGACCTGGCTTCTCCGAGGGCTCGTTTTTCTAAAGAATGCCATGCCACATGCCTCGTTGACAGACCCAGCGGACACACGCCGTGTCGCCACACCTTCGTACAGGTCCCCCAGACATCACGAGGTCTCGCGTTTCTTCGACTCGGCGACGGCCTGCTGCCTTGTGCGATAGGCCTCGACGATGTTCTGGACCAACCGATGCCGGACAATATCCTGCTGGCTGAGTTCCACCGTGCCGATCCCATCGACCCGATGGAGGATCTCCATGGCCTCGACCATGCCGCTGCGCTGGTTCGCCGCCAGATCGACCTGGGTGGTATCGCCGGTGATGATCATTTTGGACCCGTGCCCGAGACGAGTCAACACCATCAGCATCTGCATGCCGGAGGTGTTCTGGGCCTCATCGCAGATGATCGCGGCCTCGTTCAACGTCCGTCCTCGCATGAACGCCAGCGGGATGATCTCGATGATGTCGAGCTCCATGAACTTCCGCATCTGGGCGAAATCCATCATGTCCTCGATGGCATCGAAGAGCGGACGCAGATAGGGGTTGACCTTGGCCGCGATATCGCCCGGCAGGAAACCCAGCTTCTCCCCGGCCTCGACCGCGGGACGGGCCAGGACGATCCTTCGGATCTGGCGCTTCTTGAGCATGGAAACCGCGACGGCCACCGCGAGGTACGTCTTGCCCGTCCCCGCGGGACCCGTGCAGAAGGTGATGTCGTTGTGGAGCATCGTCTCGATGTACTGCAACTGCCCCGACGTGGAAGGCTCGATCACCTTGTTCGAGAAGACCGTAATCGCATGGTTGCCTTCCGCCCGGTCCGCCGGGGGCCCCTGCTCAACCAGTCCGGAGACATCCTCCGCGGTCAACTGGCGATGCTTGAGCAGGTGTTTCTGCATCCGGTCCAGGATCTCCGTGGCGCGGTGGACGTTCGTTTCCGTACCGCTGATGTGGAGGTCCGACTGACGCGCGGTAATCTGCACGCCCAGAGACCGGCGCAACAGACGGAGGTTGCTGTCGGCCGGGCCGAAGAGTTCGAGCTGCTTGTCCGGATCCAATTGTACTGTGACTTCCAAAACCGTCTCTCGCTAAGCCAAGACCGCGAAGAACAGGTAGGCAACCGGCGCCGCGAACAGCGGCGAATCGATTACGTCCAATATACCGCCAAACCCTGGCACGCGGTTCGACGAATCCTTCTGCTGGGCGTCACGCTTGAGCATGGACTCCGACAAATCACTGAGTTGTCCCACCACGGCCATCAGCGCCCCGAAGACAGGGGCGATCCAAACCCTCATTATACCAGAAAGCCAGGCAAACGCCAAGCTTACAACCACGGCGAATGCGACCGCTCCCCCCAGACCCTCCCAGGTCTTGCCTGGACTGACTCTCGGCGCCAGCTTGTGCTTGCCGAAGAGCCTGCCAAACGTGTAAGCCCCTATATCAGAAGACTTTACGACAAAAACGAAGGCGAGGAAGTCCCACGGGCCGCCATCGACGCGGATTCCAAGGATGAAGGAACCGACCAGACCGAGGTACAACAGGCAAAAGCAACTGATTCCGCAGTTGGCGAGCACGCCGGTGACGCCGAATCGCGCCTGCTGCCACAGCATCATGCCGGCGAGCGTAAGTACAGTCGCAAGCGAAAGATAGGTCATCGCCGGGAAAGAGATGAGTTGCGATCCCCACCAGCTCGTCGAGACCAGAATCAGGCCAAGGGCACAAACGGGATTCAGGACGACCAAGCCCTTCGAGGCCGCAAGCCTGGAGAACTCCAGTCCCCCCAGGCTCACCGCGACGACGACCAACAACGCCACGAGTGTGGCGCGGATCCGTCGATCATCCGCCATCGAGGCAGTCAAAGAGCCGTCGAGCCGGCCATCGAGCAGGACGAAGCCCGAGAACAGCACGGTCATCAGGGACCCGAACAGTAGTCTGTGTTTGAGCATAGCCTTCGCAGAAATCGGAAAGAAGCAGTCAGACGTTTCGGCAGGCACACCCGCCTGCCCTTGCTCTCTCAACCGCTGACCTTCTCACCATCCCTCTTGTCGCAAGCCCGCGTCCCTGGGTGGATGGCGCCGAATCGCCGGTCTCTGGAAGCGTACGCCAGAATCGCCTGATCCAGCGATTCGTCGTTGAAGTCCGGCCAGAGGGTATCAGTGACATAGAACTCGCTGTAAGAGATCTGCCACAGAAGAAAGTTGCTGACGCGCAGCTCGCCGGCCGTCCGGATCAGAAGGTCGGGATCGGGCATGCCCGCGGTGTACAGATGCCCGCAGACACAGTCTTCATCGATGTCCTGCGGGCGGAGCCGGCCCTCGACGCAGGCCCGCGCGATGGCCCGCGTGGCGTCGGTGATCTCCGCCCTGCCGCTGTAGTTCAAGGCCAGGGCCAGTAGCATGCCGGTGTTGGCCTGTGTCAGTTCCATCGTCTTGTGCAAGGCCTCGCAGACCGACTGCGGCAATCCCTCTTCCCGACCCAGGTGAATCAGCTTCACGTTGTCCCGCTCGAGGGTCGGGCGAATCCCCACCAGATACTCAGCGTACAGATGCATCAAGGCATTCACTTCGGCCTTGGGACGCTTCCAGTTCTCCATGCTGAAGGAGTACAGTGCCAACGACTGCATCCCCAGATCCACGCACCGTTGAGACATCATCTGGGCGGTCCGGGCCCCCTGGCCGTGCCCTTCGTAGCGAGGCAGGTTTCGACTCTGTGCCCAGCGGCCGTTGCCGTCCATGATGATCGCAAGGTTGCGGGGCATCTGCTCGGGACGAAGCCCAAGCCGGGCCGCGGTCGCCGCCAGCTTCTGGTCCATGTCGTTCGTTGTCATAGGCACGACTTCATGATGGTCTGGCTTCGCTTGGGTCCCACGCCGATCATCCCGACGGGCTTGCCGACAATCTGCTCGATCCGCCGAACATAGGCCTGCGCCGCCGCCGGAAGGTCCTCGAAGCGGGTCGCGTCGCTGAAGTCGTCGTCCCAGCCCGCCGTGGTCTCGTAGATCGGCCTGGCCTTGGCCAGCCTGTCGATATTGGCGGGGAAGAACATCGTCTCGCGACCGTCGATCTCGTACCCCCGGCACAGTTGCAGTTGCTTGAGTCCGGTGAGGGTATCGAGGTGCATCAACGCCACCGAATCGACCGAACCGATTCGGATACTGTACGCGGCTGCGACCGCGTCGAACCATCCGCACCGTCGCGGCCGGCCCGTCGTCGTGCCGTACTCGTGGCCCTTCTCGCGGATGTACTGGCCGATCTCGTTGTCCAGTTCGGTCGGGAAGGGTCCCGCCCCGACGCGGGTGGTATAGGCCTTGGCGACGCCGATGTACTTGTCCACCAGTTTCGCGGGCACACCACAGCCGGAGGGTAGGCCCAGCGAACTGCAGTTCGAGCTGGTCACGTAAGGGAACGTGCCGTGATCGAGGTCCAGCAGCGAGCCTTGGGCCCCCTCGAAGAGGATCGATTTGCCTTCGCCGATGGCGGTGTGCAGCAGTTCCGTCGTGTCGGTCGTGCAAGGCGTCAGCCGCTGGGCGTAACGCTTGCAGTTCTCGATGACCGTCTCCACGTTCATCGGCTCGGCGCCGTAGAGGGCCGCGAAGAGCTTGTTCTTGTATTCGAGGATCGTCCGCAGCTTGCCCGCAAGTGCCTTGAGGTCGCGGAAATCGCTCATCCGCACGGCGTAGCTCCGCCCGACCTTGTCCGCGTAGCACGGGCCGATGCCGCGAACCGTCGTGCCAATCTTCTGTTTGCCCAGCGATTCCTCGCGTAACTGGTCCTCTCGCTTGTGGTAGTCGAGGACGACGTGGGCGTTCTCGCTGATGAACAACCGGCCCGCCAGGGAGATCCCGCGCTGGGCCAGGCCGTCGATCTCGTCGATCAACACCGCTGGGTCTACCACCACGGCGTTGGCAATCACGCAGACGGTGCCCTCGCGGACCGCCCCGCTGGGTAACAGGTGCAGCGCGAAGCGACTGTCCCCGATGACGACGGTGTGGCCCGCGTTGGAGCCGCCGCCGTAGCGGACGACGATCTCGCTGTCCTCGGCCAGGATATCGACCACCTTGCCCTTGCCTTCATCACCCCACTGCAATCCGACGACACACGTATTCATTGGACCGGTATTTCCCCAAACCTTCCTGCCGTACCACGAAAAGACAAACCGAGATAGACTACCGAAACCGGGCACCCCGGTCAACCACTTTGTTGCCGAATGTGGAGGGCGACGTCGCCAGGCAACAGACGTCCCGGACCATAGGTCCCTTCCTGCCAGCGTCAGAGCAGGCGGAGACCGACACTGGAATCAGCATGGAATTGGACCGCCCGGCTGTGAACGCGTTCCTCGACGGCAGACCGCTGGACGTCCGCGCTAGGTGATCTTGGCGATCAGATGGTCGAGGATCGGGCCGAGCTGGTCGTATTCGCGGTCGCTCAGCGTTCGCTTGGACTCCCCGCCCTGCTCGTTCTTGTAGGTGATGGTGAAGACACCTTTCTTCTCGAAGTGCGTCTTGTCGATCTTCTCGATGGCGTCGTAGGGGATTCTCTGCTTGCCCGCGATGATCAGCGCGTCGTCGGCTGCAACGAGCTTGCGGTTGCGAATGGCGCAGTAATACACGCCGCACAAGATGGCCCCCAGGACAAAAAACGGCGGCGACTTCTGATTGAAGACCAGCGTGCTGTTCGGCTTGCCCTGCTCGTCGCTGTGTTCCTTGATGAAACTCTCGTTGAAGTGCCCGTCGTACCCGAACCACAGGGCCATCACGATGCACACCGCCATGCCGATATAGAAGTTGTGTCGTTTGTACTTGCTCAGGGGCGCTTCCAGTGCCATGGGCAACTCCCACTCCTTAGGACGACCGTCTTTGTGCGATCACCTCCGCCAGCGGTTGCACGAAGTGGCGAAGGATACGTTCCGACATCAGTTCCTCCACCTGCTGAAACTGCCGCACGAAAGAGGCGACAGGATCGAATCGCTCGTTGGGCTTCGGGTACTGGCGAACCGTCAGCGACAGGGTGATGGCCTCGTCGCGGTTCGGCTCCTTCTCGCCGGGCTCGTACAGACTCGTCTTGGACTCGACGCTCACGCGGGCCTGCGTGTAGTCGTCGTCGCCCAGTGAAATCACCATGGCCGGCGAGAAGACGATCGGCCGGGCCTGCGACCCGTCCAGGAGCCAGCCAAAAGCGCTCGACCCAAATAGCGCGTCGGCGATCACTTCGTCATGATTGCCGGCGCAATCGAAATCCATCGCGAACGTCACATCGAGGGAATCGATATCCAGCGGGGTAACCCCCAACATGTACGGCATCAGGTCCAGGATCAGCTTGTTCTGCTCGCCGACGGCCTCGATGCTCGCAGGATCCACCGCGCCGGAGCCGACGCGATCGACCTCCAGGCTGACCCAGCGGTATTGCCCCGAAACCGGGTCCTCCTCCAGGCAGTACTCCCCGTTGTCCCTGCGGGAAAAGCGGCCCATCGTCGGATACTGACGCTGGATTCGGTCGAAGAAGGTCAGGATCGTATCCCGTTCCGTAGGCAGGTCCAACTCCGTATTCACGTACATGTCGATATAGAAATCGTCACACAGAGAGCCGAAACTATTCGTCGCCATGGGGGCAGAACCCTCCACAGAATTCCTTCAGCATTCCATCGAGCCGTCCTGCGCCCAAACCTGCGGCCTGCACCGGCTCGATTCACATTCATTATAGCACCTGCGTCGGTTTCCCAAATGTTTTTTCGGCCGGCGTCTGCGATTGTGCGCACTATTTCGCACACTCGCCGCGATTTCCCAGCTTCCGGCCTGCCAGACGGCCTGACCGCCCCCGCCGTCGGATGGGCAATCCCGTCGATCATCGCAGGACGACGAGGATCAGCAAGCCCAGGCCGATGCGATACCACCCGAAGCCGACGAACGTGTGGCTCTGCACGAATCGCAGGAGCCATCGGACCACGACAAAGGCGGTAACGGCCGCAACGATGCCCGCGACGGCCAGTTGCCCCCAGTTCTCGGTCATCTCGACGCCCTGAGCCTGGGCATTCTGCCAGGCATCGACGATCTGAAAGACCCCGGCCGACAGCAGGGTCGGGATGCCCAGGAGAAAGGAGAACTCCGTCGCGGACTTGCGAGAGGTGCCTGCGGCCATGGCTGCGAGGATCGTCGCCCCGGACCGGGAGGCGCCGGGGAAGGCCGCCGCGAGCAGTTGGGCCAGTCCGACCACGATCGCCGAGACCCAGCTCATCTCCTCCTGCGGGGTCCGGCCCTTCACCCATCGCTCGACGGCGAAGATCACGAACCCGCCGATCAGGGTCGCCCAGGCGACGGGTCCGGCCGTCTCGGGGAGTTCCAGGCCCTTCTTCTTGAGGATGACGCCGCCGACGCCGGTAATGAGGAACGCCGCCGCGAGCTTGAACAGGAACCGCCGGACCGCGGGGTTTCGCCACTCGAAGAGCATCTGCTTGACGCGATGAGTAAACAACACGACCACCGCCAGGACCGCGCCGCATTGGATCACCGTGTTGAACAGGTCCGACCGGTGCGGCAGCCCGAGCCACTCCTTGAACGCGCACTCCGCCAGCAGCAGGTGCCCGGTGGACGAGACCGGGAGGAATTCGGTGATTCCCTCGATCAATCCCAGCACGATGACCGCAATCCATTCAATCATGCAGGCTCAGCTACCCCCGGACCACAATCGCCGTCGCAATACACGTTATGACCGCAGCAACCGCGCCGGCAGCGAGGTCGTCCGCCAGAATGCCCCAGCCCGCGGGAAACCGTTCGAGCTTCTTGATTGGACCAGGTTTGGAAATGTCGATCACACGGAAGGCAAGGAATCCGCACGCCGCGATGACGAGACCCTCCCAGCCGACCAGACTCCGCGTCGCCACCAGGGGCACGCCCAGAAATGCTACGGCTTGCCCTGCGAACTCGTCCGCGACGACCTCGCCCGGGTCCACCCTGCCGGTGGCGGCGATGGAGGCCGGCGCACAGAGCACGCACGCAACGCACCCGATCGCCACCATAGCAGCCATGACCGCGGTCGTCGCTGCCTCCGGGGCGCCGCAGTACGTCAACAGGGCGAACACAACCGCAGGCGGAAGGGAGCCCCAGCTCCCCGGCGCCACCGGCATCCAGCCCAGACCCAGACTTGTGGCAATCCAGCGTTTCCAGTCCATAGGCCCCAGACACTACCGCAATCACAGGACAAGGTCAAAGGGAAACGGGGTCAATCGCATCTCAAGACCCATATCAAGGCTCGCGGACGATGATCTTCGAACGGCGAAGCCACAACGCAACCAGGACAAGCCCGAGGATCAGAATCAGTGCAGTCGCGATGCCAACTGTGATACACAGTCGGCGATTGGCCGTCAGGAACCGTGAGAGGGCAGTCGATTGCGGCATGGGCCGCCCGTAGAGGAGATGGTAGAGGCGCTCCTCCGTCATGGGTTGGTCATCAATCTGCCCATCCTTGCTGATAATCAGACCGGTGGGGAACGCAGTGATGTCATAGGCATCAATGGTCCGTCCCGTGCCTCGCGTTTCGTCGGAAATCATGCTGCCTTCCCTCGGGGAATCCACCGCGATTCTGAATGGAATCTGCGAGAGATCGAGCAGGTCGCGGCTCTTGTCTAACAGAGACGCTCCGGTCTGCGAGGAATCGTGAACCGCGATGATGACCAGGCCATCCTTCGCGTATTTCGTGTGCAACTCGGCCAACTGGGGCAATGCCCTGCGACACGGGGCGCACCAGAGACCCCAGAATTCGAGCAGTACGACTTTTCCTTTCAGTTCAGCGAGAGTCGCCGGTTTGCCCTTGACCCATTCGGCCACCTGAAGCTCCGGCGCCGGTTTGCCAAACACGCCGAACCCGCTCGTACGACGAAGCTCGATCGAACCGAGATCGACTACCTGGCCCGGTTTCAAGGCGGCAATCTCCTGACGCTTCTGATACCTCTCAAAGGCAGGTTCGTCCGATTCGATGTGCAGATATAGATCGCATCCAGCCGGACACAGAAGATCCAACATCATCTCATGCACGGGTGCATCGAGATGGCAGTCCGAGGACAACAGGGGGAACAGGTCACGTTCCCGACGGTAAGGGACCGATACGTGCACACGGGAAAACGCGACATCCGCGCTCCGGATGACGCCTTTGATTCGAGCGAGTTTCTCGAGCTGCACCGTATAGGTCTCAGCCGGGTCCTTCCTCGCGATATGGAGGCATCCCATCCGCTCGAACGACGCGTCCGTAACGAAGTACGGACGGCCCGCTCCCTGCCTGATGAACTCGAAAGAGAAGACCCCGTTGGCGTCCGTGCGTTGCCACGGCAACTGTTCCGTCAGACGAACCGTTTGTGCCCGGTTATTCCACGCCAGGCATTCGCCTGTATAGACACGCGCATCAGGCACCGGGGCGCCGTTGGCATCGACGACCGTCACCGTCTTGAGTTGTGTCTCGAAACGATTCTGTCCCCGACTCGCCTGGGACGTCAGGGCCAAGACAGTCAAGCCAATAATGCCAATGCGCAGTCCCCTGTCACACATCTCGCGTTTCCTCCATATGATCTCAGTCTGCGTGTTGCCTCAGGCATCAGGGTCCTCCAGCAGCTTCAGGCAATAGCGGTCGGTCATGCCGGCGATGTAGTCGCAGACCGCCCGCTCCAGGCCGTGCTGCGGGATGAACCGTCGGAAGTAGCCGGGCATCTCTTCCGGCCTGCGGCACAACCGCTCGAACAACTCGCCCAGCCAACCCTGCACCTTCCGCGAGGTCTCGACGAGCGACTCGTGATGGTAGAAACAGCGGAGCAGGAAATCCTCCAGCACGCGGAGCTTGCGGTCGCTCTCGGCCGACAGCGAGATCAGGTTCTCCGCTCTGGCACACACCTCCGCGACAGTCCGAATCCCCGCCGCCGCGAGGTTCGCACGACTGGTCTCGATGCAGTCGCCGACGAGGGCGTCGATGATCGCCTTGGCGGTGCGGGTCCGGCGGATCGTCCAGTCGTCGATCTGCCTTGCCTGAACGCGGTGTTCGGCCTCTGCGAAGATCTCGATGTCCCGCATTGAATCGGGATCGAGCAGGCGGGCCCGCATGCCATCCTCGAGGTCGTGACAGTTGTACGCGATGCGGTCGGCCAGGTCCGCGGCCTGCCCTTCCAGCGTGCAGTTGAGTTCGGGAAAGCCGCCCCCTTCCGACAGGTCGTACCGGCTCTTGTGCATCGCCAAGCCCAAGCGCGTCTCGTACATCAGGTTCAGGCCCATGAACTGCGGATACGGATGCTCCAGCAGATCGACGATCCGCAGCGACTGGGCGTTGTGCTCGAACCCGCCGTGACCGGCCATCAGCGAGTTCAACGCCGACTCTCCGGCGTGGCCGAAGGGCGAATGGCCCAAATCATGCGCCAGGCAGATCGCCTCGGTGAGGGTATCGTTGAGTCCCAGCGTCCTCGCGAGCGTCCGACCGATCTGCGCGACCTCGATGCTGTGCGTCAGTCGGGACCGATAGTAGTCATCCAGGCCCGGCGTAAAGACCTGCGTCTTGCCCTCGAGACGCCGGAAGGCCGAACTGTGGATGACCCGGTCCCGATCCCGCTCGAAGTCCGAGCGATACGGATGAGCCGGCTCGGCGAAGGCCCGCCCCTTGCTCACCACCTCGGTCACAGCGAAAGAACGAAGATCATCGACCATGAAATGCACCCTACAGGCCAGGCAAACGGTGCTCGACACTGGCCTGCTTGAGTTCCTCCAGCAGATCGATCAGCGACTGGCTGATCACCCGCGTATCGCTGCACACGCCCATGAAGTTCGTGTCGCCGTCCCAGCGGGGCACGACGTGGATGTGCAGGTGGCCGGGCAGACCCGCTCCCGCACAGCGGCTGAAGTTCATCCCGACGTTGAAGCCGTGCGGCTTGACCGTCAGCGACAGCGCCCGCTGCGATTCCCGAATCAGCTTGAACACCTCAAGCATCTCCTCCTCCGAGGTTTCCTCCAGCGTCGCGATGTGCCGGGCCGGCGCGATGAGCAGATGCCCGTTGTTGTACGGGAACCGATTCAGGACCACGAGGCTCCGCCCGGTCCGCCACAGAACCAGGTTCTCCGCGTCCTGCTCCGGATGCGCCAGGTTGTGGCAGAGGAAACACCCGTCGCTCTTTCCGATGTCGCGGATATAGGGAATCCGCCACGGCGCCCACAGACGATTTCGTTCCAAGATGTCACTACCTCCCAATGGAAGAAAGCACGAAACTCGAATTCCGAAATCCGAAACAATGCTCCGCGCGAGCGTTTCGGTCATTCCTGCTTCGGGTTTTGGATTTGTTTCGGATTTCGAGTTTCGCTACTCGAATTTCCCGTCTCCGGGTCCAGCAATTCCACCGCCAGGGTCTGCTCGATCGTCAAGTGCGGATGCGCCTTGATTCCCAGGGGCGGCAGCGAGGCCTTCACCTCCATCCTGTACCGGTGCGACCGTCGCTCGAGCCGGCCCGCTTTGACATGGAACAAATCCTCGCCGGTCCCGTCCAGGCCCAGGACCTCGTACGGACCGAGGAAGCCGAACGTCCCGCTCATCCGGAACCGCCCGGAGTACGGCACCGGCCAATCCGCAGGCGCCGAATCCGCCGGCTTGTACGTGCTCTCGATCACCGCCACCGAGCCGCGAGGGCCGGATCGAAAGCCGTTGAACCGGTACGTCACGTCCCTCGCCTGGCGCATCACCATCGGCGTGGACGCCGGAAGCTGAGAGGGCCACTTGTGCCCGATGATCAATCCCTCGGCCGGCAGAGGAATCGTCGCCACCGCGTCCCACAGGAACCACGTGCCGGCGATGAAGTCCCCGATCATGTCCGGGTTCTTCGTCCGCCCTCGCGAGCCGTCGCCCTGGAACGCTTTGGCCCCCATCTGACCGATCAGGGCCCGCAGTTCGTTGGCGTCGACGATCCGCCCGCGAGAATCGACCGTGATCGTATAGCTCTGGCCCTGTGCACTCACGACCGCGTCGGTCCCGGTCGCCCGTCCGGTGGGCCCGCCGCCTCGAACGGCCTGAACCGACTCGACCGTCGCACGGACCGTGCTGACCCCATAGGGGTCCACCTCGACCGGCGTATAAGCGACGACCATCTCCATCTGCTCGGTATGCTTCTGCACGCGGCTTGCCGTCTCCGGCGCGTTGGGGTCCCAATCCAGCGTGATCTCCCGTCGGGAGCTGAACCGGTACCGCAGCGTTTGCCCCGGCTCGAAGTCGATCGTCAGGAACACCCGGCCCTTGTCCGAGACCTGGATTTCTTCCCCGGCGGCCTCGCCGGCCGTCCTGGGGGTCGTCTTGCATCCCACAAGCAGCACCGCCGCTGCAGCCATGAGCATCCATCCTGTCTTCACACATTCCCTTTCAATCGAACGATCCTTCCGATCCCCAGACCTCATGGCGATGCGACCAGTTCCAGCCGGTGGAGTTGTCGGACGCCCATTTTCAGGGCCGCCGGCTGGGCGACGCCCTGCGCCGCGGCGGGATCGACGACGACCCACTCGGTCCACATTTCTTCGCCATACTCGCGAATCCTCCCGCGGTCGAGGTCCAGATCGAGACGGCCCTGGTAGTCCTCCGCATTGTCAAACAGCCCCGGAGGCAGATTGGCCGCACGGCGCTTGTGCAGTTCCTCGGCCATCGCGGCCGAGGGGATCGCCTTCATCGCCACGCGAGCGACCCGGCGGGCCCCCTCGTCGAACGGCTGGAGCGTATAGACCCGCTCGAAGCTCTTCACGCCCATGGCGCCGAACGCAAAGGATTTCAGGTTGCTCCAGCTCTCTCCCGGACGCGCTGTGCCATCCTCCAAGGCCATCAGCGGCGGGACCTCGTGCCGGTCCCGGACCACCTCCTCGGAGAACAGTCTGGCCGCCACGTCCTGGGCCGGCGGGCCCGTCTGCACCGCCTGTCGGACCGATTCCATGTCGAGCAGCGCGAGCACCTCTCCTCGCGGGGACATCTCCACGCTGTAACGAGCCCCGATCAGTGCCGCCAGACCGTTGTCCTGGTCCTGGGAATTGCCGCTGTCGAATTCGAAGACGACCTTGCTCTGGATCTGCCCGACGTACTTGAGGGCCTGGATCGTGATCTCCAGCACCGCGTTGCCGTTGGCGCGGACCTCCTTGACCTTCTGCTCGAATGTGATCTCGATGTGGTTGCCCGAGCGGCCGTCGGCGTATCCGGCCGGGCGGCTCTCCTGCGGCCCCATCCATTCGACGCTCTTCCGGATCTCGGTGGTCACCTTGTACGTGACAACGTCTCCCGGCTCGCACATCAGCACAAGATGGACCGGCAATCCCGCGTCATTCGGCTCGGGCGAGGCTTCCCGTGCCTCCGACGGTTCGACGTTCACCGCCGGCGCGGTCGCCCCTTCCCTCTGGCAGCCGGAAACCGCCAGGAACAGGCAGATCGCAATACCCACCGCGACGACGACCGGTCTGATTGTTCGCACCATCGAGGCTCCGTAATCAATATCCACGCTGCGCCGACCCGTCCGTCCTCGCGAGGCCGATCTTCCATCCTCCTGCGCCGAGTTCAGAATGACCCATCCGGCGCAAGAGTCTTCGGGAGCCCATTGTAGGCTCGCCCGACTTCGGCCGCCAACGTTTTTCCAGGCATGGAGCAAGAGCGTGTGGCATGAGGACTACGTGGGTTGGCGTGCGACGGACCGGTCTCGCTCGTCAGTTGACAGCGTCTTCGGGGATGTAGAAGATGCCGCGACTGCCTGTGCCGTCGGGATAGGGAGGGACACCCTCGGAAGTCAGGGAGACCCGCAGCGGAACCGTTTGTTCGGGCGTGTAGGTCGATACGTGCCCGTCGACATAGGCGGCTCGCAGCTTCACATCCGGCATGGCTTCATTGGGATCGCCCTCGGCCGTCCACAGGGAGGCCGCCAGCCAGGTTTCCTGGACGACACCGCCGCCGGCCAGCTTCTCGCAGCTCGCGAAAGCTCCAGGCGTTTGCCAGGGCCCGTAGCCAAAATAGTCGGTGACCAGCAACTGGCTCTGCCTGCCGCCTGCGGCGGGACCGCTGGGGCCTCGGAACAGCCTCCGCGGCTCGCCCAGATACCCGACGTAGTTCCAATAGAAGCAGAAGGTGCCGTCGACCGGGTCGTAGGTCACCGGCGTGTCCGGGTTGTCCCATTCGTCGCCGGCCTCCCACGACGCCTGTGCGTACGTGTAGGGTCGCGGCGCGCCGGGACAGTACATGGTCTTGCCGTCTGGGATGTAGTCGCGAAGGTAGGCGCTCATGGCACGATGGAGCTGGGGAGCTCGCTTGCGTTTGCCCGTGATGGCGGTCGGATCGTACCAGCTCCACTCACTGTCATACCCGATCGTCGCGACGGAGTCGGGATAGCGGTCGTCGTTTTCGGAGGCAAAGAGGGTGACGCCGGAGGCGATCTCCCGCTGGTTCCTCATTCCCAGCATTCCCGTCGCCTGGCGCCGGACCATGTTCAGTCCCGGAACGAGGATGGCGAGCAACAGGGTGATGATGGCGATAACGACGAGCAGCTCGATGAGTGTAAACGCCCTCCGCGAGCTCGCGTCGCGTCGGTCCGCACCACCGCAGCTCTTCACCCCACGTGCCCCGATCGAGATGGTTTGGCATCTCGTGCGGATAGCTGAATCCTCCGATCCCAAAAGCCTTTTCTGGCTCACCGAATCGGAAGCCCCACGCCAAATAGCACGTTTCAGGGGCCTCCTGACCGGCTAACCAACTATTATATGACTGTGCCAATCCGATTGCAACAAGAATACGTTCGTCGGACCGGTATTGTGCATACATATCGGTCAAGCCCCCCAAAACACCACGAATGGTGGGTTACGGCACTGCCGCCACCAGCGATTGCGTATCAAAGAGCCACTGACCTGTCCAGAGCGGTGGATTCCGTTGAAAATCCACAAACAGGGGAGAGCAGCCGGATCGGTTCGAGAAGCAAGGCCGCTGCACGTCTGCTCTCCCTTCCCCCCCCCGGCGCGAGGGCCGGTCTACTGGGATCCTCGCGATCCATGCCCTGGGTCGCAAGGCGTGATCTACGGACAAACGGGCCCGCTGCTGAGGCTTGCGTAAGGGGTCCCGCCGTAAGCGCCCATATTGATCCGATTGCCATTCGGCACCCGTTCATTGCGGAAGGAGTCGAACGGGTCGCCCGCATCGATGCAGGGACTCATCACGCCGTCGGTCACCCAGGCGCCGCTGCTCGATACATAGCGCCCGTACGGCGAACGCAGATGGTAGTCTCCGCCGGCGGCGTTCGCGAACAGCGGATCGTTGTTGATGACGCCGGTCTTCTTGCCCGCCGTGACGCCTTCGATGCAACTGTAGGTCGCGCTGCAATCGAACAGTTGTCCGTCTTCATTGCCCCACACGATGCAGTTGACGATGTTGGGCTTGGCGCCATGATACGCGACGATGCCGAACTGATTGTCCACGATCGTCAGGTTCCTCAGAGTGGGACAAGCGCCGTCACAGATGATGCCGGCGGTGGCGCAGCCCGTGATGACGAAGTTGGCCAAGACGCTGCCGGCGTCCTCGGCCTTGGAGAACGTGAACGCGTAATCGGGCGCCACGATCACGGCTGCATCGGCCGCGCTCTGCACGGTGATGGCCTTGCCTGCGAACGAGAGTCTCTCTTCGTACCGCCCCGGCCAGACGAGGATCGCATCGCCATCGACTGCGACCTGGATTGCCCTCGCGATGGTAGCGAAGGCGCGGGACTGGCTCACGCCGGTGTTCGTGTCGCGACCGCTCTTGCTGACGTGGTAGACCGTGCGTTTGGGGCTCTTGCTGGCCTCGGCGGTTCCGCCGTAGGCGCCCATGTTGACCCGGTCGCCGTTCAGCGGCGGCTCGTACTCGACCGAATCCCAAGGATCGCCAGCATCGAGGCAAGGACTGCACGTGCTGTCGCTGACCCAGGTGTCCGAAGCCGGATTATAGCGTCCGCCGGTCGATTTGAGGTGATAGTCCGAGCTCGACGCGGCGGCAAAGAGCGGATCGGAGTTCATGTTGCCCGTGCCGGGGTAGCCGCCCTGGATGTCCGAATAGGTCACCGGATACGTGGACGAAGCATTGGCAATCGTCACGGCAGTCCCCTCGTTGCCCCAGATGATGCTGTTGGAAATCGTGATGTTGACGCCGCTGGAGTTGACGCCGCCGGCGGCGGAACTGCCCAAGGCATAGGTCAGCCTGTTCCGGGCAATCGTACAGTTAACGATGGCGACGGCACATTGCCAGCTCGACATGGTCGCCGAGGGCAGCGCCGTGGTGGCGCCTTCGACGAGGATTCCGGCGCCGGCATCCGCCTGGTTGGCAGAAAAGACGCAGTTGCGAAACATGACATCGCAGCCCTGGCCGCCGCAGTAGGCGCCGCCGCCTCGCAGCGCGCCGGGCGCGAGGTTGTCGGAGAAGGTGCAGCCGGAGACGACTGCGGAACTGTGCAGGACGTAAAGACCGGCGCCCCAACTGCTGGAGTAGGCGTTGGTGTTGCCCCGGATCACGGAATTGGTGATCGTGGTGTTCGATTCGCCGACCAGGGCGATTCCGGCGCCCCGGCCGCCCGTGTTGGACGAGCCGAGCCCGCCTGCGAGACAGTCCCGGATCGTGCAGTTGATGATCGTCGGGTCGCCGCCGACACAGCCGATGCCGCCGCCCAGTTCGGCGCCGCAGTTCTCGATGATGCAGCCGGCGATGGTCGGACTGCTGAACTCACAGTAGATGCCGCCGCCGATGGGGTGCAAGGCGCTCTGTGTCCATTGGAGGGGATTGGCGGGGATGTCCGTGCCGTAGATCCGCCCGCCTCGAATGGTGAAGCCGGAGAGGATGGAATCCGCGGTCTCGCCCTGGTGGAAGTAGAATCCCCGTCGTCCCGTGGACGTGGGAGAGCCGCAGTCGATGATCGTGGCCGCGGCGCCGCTGGCGCTGCGGACGGTGATTCGCTTGCCCTGGAAATCGATGTCCGAGTTTCCCGCTCCCGAGTAGGTCCCGGCGGCCACCTCAATGACGTCGCCCGAGTGCGCGGCATTGATGGCCTGCTGAATCGTGCTGTGGTTCTGGGGGACACGGATCGTCGCGGAGGACTGCGAGAGGGAGACCTGGATGTTGTCGATCGTAGCCCGGCCGCCGCTGAGCAGGACGTAGCACCTGCCCATATTCGAGGAGATGGGGATGGTGTTGCGTCCAGCCCACAAATACATCGGGCCGGACCAGGTCACCCCGTCGGGCGAGGTCGAGCAGGACAGTTCCCCGCCGGTCGGATACTGAGACACGGTCGCACTGCAGGGGAAGGAGACATCCACAGTAAAGGTGCCTGTGACGATCCCATGGGTGGACGAGGTCGCCGGGGGCAGACAATAGGCCAGCCGGGCCGGCTGGTCCCCGTGCTCCATGAACAGCAACTCCCGGTCCGCACCCGGTTCGTAGTACTGCAGATAGGGTTCCGCCAGGGGAGTCGTGTCGAGAGTCCAGAACGGGGAATGCAGATAGGCGCCGGACTCCACCTTGTCCGAAGAAAAGTCATCCGAATAACTGAACGGCCAATCCGCCCCGGCCGGCGACGCCAGCACCAGGGCCAGCAGAACAACTCGCACCAATCTGATTGTCGTCACATCACTCATGGACACCACTGTCAAACTGGGTTCTTAGGTGGGACGAGCCCACCTAAAAACCCGCCGCAAAACAACCAGCAACTATTCAGTTGCCAATAAGCTTGTTAGAGCAGAATCGCAGGGCAGAGTTCCCGCAATCCGATAAAGGCCCCGGGGCTCGGGACCGCCCACGCGACGCTTCGTGTGGGCCGACCCGAGGACAACAGGACAGCCCCGGGGCCTTCTTTCTTGGTATCTCCGTCCCAACCGACCTTCCTATCGGACGTATGACGACCTCCCTGTCGTTAGCGGGCAGAGCGTCCGACAACTCTGCGATGGCCTCCTCCCTGTCGGCCCATTCCTCCGGTTCGGTCGGACGAAGATACGACAACCTCACGGACGTGTTCGCGATCCCACGAACACAGCCAATCCTCGGCGAAGCGTTTTCATTCGTTATGTTTGCTGCACAGACCACCCTGACCCTCCCGCCACACCCCTCTGTGCGGGCATACTTCATCCGTACCCACAACCACCCTCTGCTCACTTGGCCGGATGGTCGGCTCAGTTATTGGCCTCCCAGAGTCCCGTTCGCCAGGGCGACGAGCCAGAGGATGCCCGGATCCTCACGGAATGTCGCTTGCAGCGGTCGGGACGACGGGACGGCAAACTCGCTGCGGCTGACGTTCACATCCGAAAGGTACTCGAATTCGAGCGAACCGGCGGGGACGTCCGCCACGATGAAATCGATCCGGCGGACGAGGTCCGCCTCGATATCGATGGTATACACAAGCTCTGTCTTGTCCGAAGTCACGGTGACCTGTGCCTGGCGACCATCGGCCGTCAGTTGAGTCTCGAACCGGGCCCGCTGGGCAGCCGCATCCCGACGGACCGTATCGACCGCGTGCAGACCCATCCAGGGACGCGACAAACCGCGAAAGAAGCTGCCCTGGCGGTACTTGAACGAGGACTCGCCTTGAGCGTTCTGAAGCGTGGCCGCGGAGCCGCTATCGACGACGACAAGATCGCCGACGGTCAGACGCAACCAGGGACGATGCTCTTTGCTCACTGCGTAGACGAACGGGACCCTCCCGGCGCCGGCGACCTTTCGTCCGCCAACCGTGCCTTGAATACGGAAGTACGTCCAGCCGCGCCGGTGCATCGCGTCGCGATTGTCCACGATCCGCGCATCCGTCGGCCAGTCGCTCTGGAAGTAATCGGTGTCGAGGACATTGGAGCTGGAGATCGTCCACGGCGTATCGACAGCCGCGTCGTCGGTCTTCCGCTCGACCACCGCCAGCAGGCCGCGCCCTTTCTTGGCGGACACAGGCTGGATATCGTTGCGGATTCCCTCCACCTGCGCGAGGAAGCCTCGCATCGTCGGGCTGTCCGTCGGGAGCTTGAACACGCTCAGGTCGTCGAGCAGCATGCGGTGGTTATTGATCGTAACCGTATTGCCCTGGTAGGCATAATTGGCTTCCCCATTTTGGAGCACGGTGGATGCGCCGTTGCGGGACTGGGCTCGCAGGATCAGCGAGCCGTCCGGGCCTTCCGGGAAGTAGTACCAGTACTGTTCATGGGCACTCGTGGCGGTCGCATAAGGGCTGACGATCCGGTTGCCCGGGACCAGCGGACGGTCGCCGAAGCCGACCTGCCTGGCGGGTCCGGAAGTGGTCACAACCGTCCCGACGGTCAGCGCGCCGACTGCCGCGACGGTCACAATCCCCGTGGTGCTGCTGGCCAGACCCGCGACACTGGCCGCCAGGCCCGCCTTCAGGACTGCCGCCGGGACGGTGAGCTGGGCCGCGGCCGCTTTGCTCGGCGCAGTCATCTTGCCGAACACGATCAAGGCCGCCAGGAGCGATCCCCTGCTGAATCCGTGACTTAGGAGTTCCTTCTGGAGTGCCTTCTTGGCCCGGACGAAGAGCATCCGTGTGCTGAACTCGCTGCAACCCATCGATTCGGCGATTTCGCTGTAGGCCATGCCGTCGTAACAACGCATGACCAAGACCGCCTTATGGCGGGTCCGCAGCTTCTGCATGGCGCCGGCGACAATGCTCTTGAGCTCGTCGCCGACGAGCCCTTCGAATCCTTCCTCACGTTCCTGCACGGTGCCCCGACGTCGCTCCTCCGAAGCCGCTGCGTGTTTCATAGCCTTCTCCGTCCGATAGTGCCGGTGCAGCTTGTTGGTCGCGATCCCGTAGAGCCACGGCCAAAACCGGTCCGTCTTCTGCAGCTTGCCAAGTATCTTGCACATCTCTAAGAGGCTCTCCTGAACAATTTCCTGCGCCAGATCGTCCTTCTGAGTAAGGCGATAGACATAGGTCCTGAGCCGCTCCCTGGCGACCTGAGCGAGGTTGTTGAGGCTCTGCCGATCTCCCCGTTGAGCCCGTTCTATCAGCTCGATCTCGTTCACTTGTCTGTCCACAGCGGACTGGGTTGTCTGATCCATGGTCATCATTGTGCAAATAGGTGCCGCATCCGGGGCATTTCGTAACGCATTTTTCCATCACCTCGTGCGATTTTCCGCACGTCCGGCCGCACAGGCGTTACAACCGTCCCAACCACCCCTCCAGCGGCCATAACCCTCGGTCTTCACTGGCTTTGCAGGAACCACCAGGAACCCGTGGCATCTGTTCTCATACTACGCACCCGCCGCCATCTTGGCTCGCTCTGTCCCCAGATTATACCATATTCTCGTGTTGAACTCCCACCTAAAGCCGGGGGGTTGGCGCGTCGATACAAATACCCTGAACGATCGCAAACTACGGATAGCAGAACATACGAAGTGGAAGGGGATTGATCGATGTCTGAGCCAGCGCGCCCCAACTTGCCGGATGCCTCGCCCAACCAGGCCAGAGTCATCACGATTTGCAGCAGCGACAGCATCAAGGACGCCGCGGCCAAGATGCTCTCTCACAACGTGGGTTGCCTGATCGTCAACGACGACCAGGGTCGCTTCGTCGGACTCGTCACTGAGCGGGACATCGCCCGCCACGTGGCCGTGCGACCCGACTCCGGAGCCCAGATCCTCGTCAGCCAGATCATGACCGCCCAGGTTGTCTCGTGCTCCCCGGGGATAACCACCAGCGAAGCCAGGCGAATCATGATGGACAATCGGATCCGCCACCTGCCCCTCGTCAATGGCGGCAGAGTCGTCGGCATCCTCTCGGCCCGGGACATCATCTCCCAACAGCTTGTCGAAGACCGGACGGCCGCCGAAGAGGTGGCCATGCTCTCGAAATGTCTCAAGAGCATCGACCTGAACGAGGCCGCGGAGATCGTTGCCGCGGAGGCGCCGAAGCTCTTCGAGGCCCGCAATTCGGTTTTGTGCCTGTATCCGGCGGGCGATCGCAGCCGGGAGCCCGAATTGATCAGCTCCAACCGCTGCCCCTGCGTCGGCGGGCACCTCATGGGACCGCAGGACGTCGAGACTCGCCAGTCCTCGCCCACCTACTGCCATGCGGAAATCCCTCTCGAGTGCAGCAAGTGCGGGGGCAAGGCCCCGCGCATGGTCCTGCCTCTGGACATCGTAGGCCTGCCCGAGGCGGCCACCGGCAAGGAGAAGCGTCTTTCCGGTTACCTGTGCATGTGCGGCCTGCCCGAGTCGAGCCTCTCGAATGAGGAGCTGACCCAGTACAAGGCCGGGCTGACCCGCGAGATCCTCGTCGCCCACCTGACCAACGCCACCCGATACCAGCAGGCGAGACTCACCTCCCTGACCGATGCGCTGACCGGGGTCGGTTCGAGGAAACTGCTGGAAGAGAAGCTGCTCGAAGAATGCGACCGGGCCAAGCGATACAAGCGATCGTTCTCCGTGGCGATCCTCGATCTGGATCACTTCAAGATGATCAATGACGCCCTCGGACACGTCACGGGCGATGACGCGATCCGCAAGCTGGCCGAATGCGTCAAGCGGGAGAAGCGAGGACCCGACGTCCTGACCCGCTACGGCGGAGACGAGTTCGTCCTGCTGCTGCCCGAGACGAAGGCCGCGGAGGCCACCGTCCTGCTGGAGCGCGTCCGGACCCGAGTGCGCGAGATCCGTTTCGACCAGGGAATGGGTCTGTCCATCAGTTGCGGGATCGCCGAGTGCCTCCTCGAAGCAGACGAATCTCCCGACGACGTGATGCGCCGGGCCGACGTCGCCCTCTACGAAGCCAAAAACGCCGGACGTAACTGCGTCAAGCTATGGAACGAGGAGATGGCCCGCCTCCTCAACGCCAGTGACATCGAGATCGAGCGGGTCAAGAGGCTCCAAAGGAGAATCATGGGCCTGTCGGAGAAGGCGGAGAGGGTGTTCATGGAGAGCATCTGGAGCCTCGTCCAGGCCCTCGAAGCCAAGGACGCCTATGCCCGCAAGCATTCGGAGAACGTCACGGCCTACTCCGTCGAGATCGCACGGACGATGGAACTGGGACCCAAGTACGTGGACCTGATCCAACGATCCGCGATGATCCACGACATCGGCAAGATCGGCGTGCCCGATGCGGTCCTGTTCAAACCCGATCACCTCACCGGCCACGAACGCTGGCTCGTCGAGCAGCATCCGTTGGTCGCGGTGCGCATCCTCGAAAGAATGAGCTTCCTGGAGACCGAGACCTCCATCGTCCGCCACCATCACGAGAAATGGAACGGGCAGGGCTATCCCGACGGGCTGGCCCGGACCGCCATTCCGCTGGGCGCCCGCATCATCGCGGTCGCCGACACCTTCGATGCCCTGACCTCGAACCGGGCCTACCACACCTCGCGCCCGATCGGCGAGACGCTCGCCATGCTGAAGGACTCCGCCGGCTATGAGTTCGATCCCACCGTCGTGATCGCGATGGTCACGTGGATCGAATCGGCCGCCAAGCAACTGGGCGTCGCCATCGCGGACCTCGCCGTGGACGATCTGCTCTCGACCTGCGAGTCTTTGCGCCAGGCGCCAGAGCCGGCGATGGCCGCTCTCGGAGGCGACGAGCAGGGACAGAAGATCCTGGAGTGCGTCGTGCGCGAAACGTGAGAGGTCGCACGCGTGACGCACAGGGAATTCTGACGCTTCACGAGATTTGTGTTCCGCCCGCGACGAGGGTATAATCCTCCTGTCTATTCTTGCAGGAGAAAGCTATGGCTGACGACGGAATGAAAAAAGGTAATCCGGGCCTATATTCTTCAACGAAATCTCTTGCATTCAACCGCAGAGAATTCCTCGGCCTGACCGGCGCGGGCCTCGCCGCCGGCGTGCTCGGCCTGAACGCATCCTCCTCCGCAGCGACCGATCCGCAAGGCTGGGACCCGAAGCGGCCCATGCTCTGCACAGGCCGGACCCTCGTAGTCCAGCCCATTCTGATGTACCGCGTCGCGGAACCCAGACCCGCCACTTCGTGGAAATCCTGGGGCAGCGTCCAGAGCGACGAGGCCGCCGCAACCGAGGCACGCCGGATCTCCGAGGAACTGGCAACCTTGTGCGCACAGGCTCCTTTCCCCCTGAAGGCGCTGCCGATTGCCGTGGTCAAGTCGCCTGCGGAGGCCGCGAGGGTCCACGAAAACGAATACGACGCGGTCATCGTCTACGCCGCATCAGGCTCGGGCGAACTGCTCAAAGCCTGTTTCGCACCGAAGAAGGATCGCGACACGATCATCTTCACTCGACGCAGCTCCGGCCCGGCCTACTACTGGTTCGAGGCCCTGAGCACCCGCTATCTCCAGACGGGCGCACCCGCATTCGGGCGAAGATCGGAAAAAGCCGAATCGGGCCTGAAAGAACAGAAGGCAAGAGGGTCAGAAGGTGAGAAGGTGAGCGTGGAAGAAGGCAAGACTGTCCGACCTTCTGACCTTCTCAACTTCTCACCTTCTCGCCCCGATTCGGCTTTTTCCGATCCCTCCTGCCTCGACCACGGCCCTGTCCACGTCGAGGACGTGGTGGTAGACGACTCCAACGAGTTGCTCTGGCGTCTCCGCGCCCTGTACGGCCTGAAGAACTTCGTCGGCACGCGTATCGTCGCGCTGGGCGGTCCCTGGGGAAAGTACTCGCCCGAGGCGCCGGATGTCGCCCGCGAGAAGTACCGGTTCGAGATCATCGACGTGTCCTACGAAGCCGTGACGCCCCGCATCCAGGCGGCTCTGGCCGACCGCGACAGGATGGCCGCCGCCAGGCGGTGGGCCGAAGCCTACCTTGCCCTGCCCGGCACGACCCTGGCCACGACGAACCAGTTCCTCGTCAACGCCTTCATGCTCTACGGCGTCTTCAAGGACCTGATGCGCGAGCACGACGCGTCGGCCTTCACGATCCGCAACTGCATGAGCACGATCATGCCCATCTCGCAGACGACGCCGTGCCTGACCCTCGGCCTGCTCGACGACGAAGGTTTGATCGCCTTCTGCGAGTCCGATTTCGTCATCATCCCCGCCGGCATCCTGTTGCGCCACGTCTCGGGCCTGCCCGTCTTCATGCACAACTCGACCTTCCCGCACGACGGGATCGTGACGTGTGCCCATTGCAGCTCGCCCCGACGGTTCGACGGCGTCCGCTACGAGCCCGCTCGGATCATGACGCACTACGAGTCCGAATACGGCGCCGCTCCCAAGGTGGACCTCCCGCCCGGCCAGCAGGTGACGTTCATCGATCCCGAGTACAGCACCGGCCGCTGGCTCGGCTTCACCGGCATCGTCCGCAGCAACCCGGCCTACGAAATCTGCCGCTCCCAGCAGGACGTTCAGATCCAGGGCGACTGGCGAAAACTCATCAACGAGGTTCGCGACTCGCACTGGATGATGGCCTACGGCGACCACGTCAAACCGCTCGCCTACGCCGCCCGAAAGCTCGGAATCCGATGGGAAGAGCTGTCATAGAACGGTCCAATCAGCCGGGGCTCTGCCACCTGGCTGGCATCAAATGTCAGAGTTCGCATTCCAGTGCATATTACTCATCGCTACTCGAACCAACCCACCATTGGTTGTTCAGTCTGGCTATTTCCACGAACAAGTCGGTATCCTCCATGGCTCGCTGTGCGCTCATCGAGAAGATGAACTGCTTGTACTTGTCATTGTATTGAATCGATCGGGCTTCGAGCAATTGGGCGATCTCTTCTTGTTTGGAACCGTACCGAAACTGAATCAATACGTTGCCGCCACTGCGCGTGCGTACAAGGAGTTGATTGTAGCTGCGGCAAACGATGTTGATTGAGTATTTGCAGTAGTTGAAACGGGGGTTATCGTAGATTGGCTGTGTCACTTCAAATATTATACGTTGCGCTACCAGCAAGGTTTCATTTGACTTCTTTCGCCAATAGACCTCGTCGAAACTGTCTCCATCTTGGCTGACCTCATCATCCACTTCTTCGTAGACATCAAGGATCTTCGTGAAATGAAGCGAGTGTCCGGCGGGGGATTTGATCACGTTAACCTGAATGGCGATGAGCGGAACAGAGCCACTCAGGATCTGGATGACGTTGAAAAACCTCTTTGTGATTCGCTCAGCAATCAGGACAGCAAAATGTTGGCGTTGCGGCCATTTCCGCTTGATCAAATCCCAGTACTCGATGGTTCTGATGATGTGGCTGGGATCGGTGTCGCCCAGCATGACTTCGACTTCGTACATTGAATCATCAACAGGATTCTTGAGCAGGATATCTAAGCGGCCGCCAGAACTGATAGACCGCTCCTTTGTGACCCCCTCCAAATCGCCAAGACCAATGGATGAAGGATTATCCCAAATCTGCTCCTGTAACCATGCCTCGTCCAAACCCAGTGACAAGAGGCTTACTGTCTCGGATATCGGTATCTCCATGAACGTCTCCTGTGAGGCTAATGATAATCAGCCGGACCTATGTTACGGACAGGATATCAGATTCCCATCCATATAGACTCCCTTTCGAGTCCCCGCAGAGGCGAGGTGGAGCTCACGTGTCCGCAACGTGTACTGCTCCTTCCCAGTCACTGCCGACATTGTAGCATGGGTCCAGTGCGACACAAGAGGAGCAGCAGAAAGATTTCTCCCATGGCGAGAGATGAAGTCCCTTATGGTTCGCTGGCGAGGGCCATCGTCACATCATAGCTCTCACCATCGGTCAGGGCGATGCCGCTGCCGGCGTTGATCGGTTCGGTTGCGATTAGCTTGCCGCTGACATCGGCGGTTGTGGTCAGGAATCTCGTTTTCGCCAAGCTCCACGCGCCGGCGGATGGGGTGAACGTTACTTCAGCCATTGTCAGGGTCTGGCCATTGGTCCCGCGGGCGGCACTGACCATACCCGCCGCGTTGGCGGGCTTGGTCTGCTGGCCGTTCGCCAGTTTGAACGGAAACTGAATCCCTTGGGTTCTGAGCGTGGGGACTCCTTGCGGGAGCGGGGATGCACACGAACGCAGGTGCGGCCGCTTTCACCCTCGTACACCCGCATAGTCCCAATCCGGTCCTAATCCAATCCTAACACAACACTAATACTATCTTAACAATTGCCCTGTAGGAATGTACGCTCGTGAAGATCGCGGTGCGACGGGGTCTTCGGGCGGTTGAAGAATCAAACGCATTTTCGGATGGATTTGCACTGGCTAATGCGGATCAGTACAATCTGCGGCGTATGGGGTTGAGAACGACGACTATCGTGCTCTCGGTGTTTTGCGCGACCGTTCTGACCGGCTGCGGAGAAGCCGTCGACCCGAACGAGCCGCAGGGGTTCGTCCAGACGAAGGGGTCCGACACGATCGTCAACGCGATGCAGGAGACCGCGGAGGAGTTCATGAAGGACTATCCGCACGTGTTCGTGGCCGTCACGGGAGGCGGCTCCGGCGTCGGCATCGCGTCGCTGATCAACAAGACCACCGAGATCGCCACCGCCTCCCGCGAGATGAAGGGCAAGGAGATCGAGATGGCCGAGAAGCGAGGCGTCCATCCGAAGGAGATCGTCGTCGCCTACGACGGCGTCGCGGTCATCGTGAACCACCACAACCCCATCGACCGCCTGACCATCGAGGACCTGCACGACATCTTCACCGGCAAGACCACGAACTGGAGACAGCTCGGCGGCAAGGACCTGCACATCGTCACGCTCTCTCGCGAGGTCAGTTCGGGGACCCATATGTACTTCAAAGAGGTGGTCGTCCAGCTCAACAAGAAGGGCAGCACCGAGGAGTTCTCGAAAGAGACGCTCCTGCTGACCAGCTCACAGGCGATTGTCGAAGAGGTGGCCAACAACGAGGGCGCCATCGGCTATCTGGGCATGGGATATCTTTCCGACCGGACGAAGGCGGTCCTGGTGGCGAAGAAGCCCGACGAGTTCTATCCGCCGACGGTCCAGAACGTGGTGAACAAGACGTATCCGCTCTCCCGGCCGCTGTACCTGTACACGGACGGCGAGCCGGCAGGCGTCACGAAGCTGTTCGTCAATTTCGCCCTGGGCCCAATGGGCCAGACGAGATTCATGGCGACGGGATTTGTGCCTGTAGGAGAGACCCTTGCCCGAAACCAGTAGCACAACTCCGAACCCGTCGCGCGGGGCGCGGAGTGCGGAATGCGTTGAGGACACTCTTCCGCACGACACACAACGCACGGCGCCCGACGCGCAGCGCCGACGGATTGGCGAGCCCGTCATCGAGTGGTGCATCAAGCTCAGCGGCCTGGTGGTCGTCGCCTTCGTCTTTCTGATCTTCCTGTTCCTGCTGCGGGATTCGCTGTCCCTGTTTCGTCAGTATTCCGTGAAGGAGGTCCTGTTCGGAAGCGAATGGCTGCCGATCTCGGAGCCCGCCAAGTTCGGTGTGCTCCCCCTGCTGGTCGGGTCGGTCTTCGTCACGTTCTGGGCGATTGTGATCTGCGTCCCGCTGGGGGTGGGCGCAGCGATGTTCATCGCAGAGGTGGCTCCGAAACCGCTCAAGCACGTGCTCAAGTCGCTCGTCGAGATCCTGGCGGCGATTCCGAGCGTGGTGCTGGGCTTTCTCGGGATCATCTGGCTGGGCCCGTTCCTGCGGAGCAGGTTCGGCCTGTCTACCGGGATGTGCGGCCTGACGGGCAGTCTGCTGCTGGCGTTCATGGCGCTGCCGACCATCATCAGCATCTCCGAAGACGCCTTGGTGGGCGTGCCGAAGTCCTATCGCGAGGCCGCCTACGGCCTGGGCGCGACCCGATGGCAGACCCTCTGGCGGGTGATCCTGCCCTCCGCTTCCTCGGGCATCGTCGCCGCGACCATGCTGGGAATCGGCAGGGTCGTCGGCGAGACGATGGTCGTGCTCATGGTCACAGGCAACGCGCCGGTCATGCCCAAGTCGATCCTCCAGCCCCTGCGGACCCTGACCGCCACCATCGCGGGCGAGATGGGAGAGACCGTGGGCGGATCGGAACACTACTTCGCCTTGTTCGCGGTCGGACTGGTCCTGTTCGCCATCACGTTCACGATCAACTTCATCGCGGATCTGTTCTTGAGAAGGGCCCGGAAATGAACACCGCCATGATCCGCCAGCGTGTTGCGTTCTCGATCCTGGGCCTGCTGACCCTGGCCATCGTCGTGCCCATTCTCCTGGTGATCGTCTACATCGTCGTCAACGGGGCCGGGACCATCACGTGGGAGTTCCTCACCGCCGCTCCGCGCCAGGGGATGAAGGCCGGCGGCATCTTCCCCGCCATCGTCGGCACCATTCTGCTCGTCCTCGGCACGATGCTCTTCTCGCTGCCGCTCGGGGTGCTCTCGGCAGTCTACCTCGTCGAGTACGCCCACGATAACCTGTTCACGCGGATGATCAAGCTGTCGGTGGTGAACCTCTCGGGCATTCCGTCAATCGTCTACGGCCTGTTCGGCTTCACGATGTTCGTCATGCTGCTGCGCCTGGGCACGTCGATCCTCGCCGGCTCGCTCACGTTGGCGATCATGAGCCTGCCGGTCATCATCACGGCATCGAAGGAGGCCCTGGAATCGGTGCCCAACACGTATCGCGAGATCAGCCTGTCGCTGGGCGCCACGAAGTGGCAGACCGTGCGGTACTGCGTCCTGCCCTATGCGATCCCGGGCATCCTGACCGGGACGGTCCTGAGCCTGAGTCGGGCGGCGGGCGAAACCGCTCCGATCCTCTTCACCGTCGCAGCCTTCTACCTGCCCCGACTCCCCCACTCGGTCTTCGACCAGGTGATGGCGCTGCCCTATCATCTGTATGTCATCTCCACCCAGGTGCCCAACATCCCCCTGTCCGTCAGCTTCGCGACGGCGCTCGTGCTGGTGGCCCTGGTGTTCCTGATGAACCTCGTGAGCATCTTCCTCCGCGCCCACTACCGGAAAAAGAGGTTATGGTGAGCGAACCGGCCATCCAAACCACCGATCTGAACGCGTACTTCGGGGCGCTGCAGGTCCTCAAGGGGATCAACATCGAGGTCCGCAAGAACGAGATCCTCGGCGTGATCGGGCCGTCCAACAGTGGCAAGACGACCTTCCTGCGGGCACTGAACCGCCTGAACTACCTCGTGCGGAGCTACTCCCAGACGGGCGAGATCCGCCTGGCCGGTCGGGACATCAAGGAAATCCGCGACAACATCCTCCGCAAGAAGATCGGGATCATCTTCGCGCTGCCGCAGGTGCTGCCGGTAACGATCTTCGAAAACGTCGCCTATGGACCGAAGGTCCACGGCACCACGAGCCGCGAGCAGGTCGAGTGGATCGTGGAGGAGGCCCTGAAGAAGGCGTATCTCTGGGACGAGGTCAAGGACCGCCTGGACCAGCCGGCGGTGCGTCTGTCCGGCGGCCAGCAGCAGCGGCTCTGCATCGCCCGGACCCTCGCGGTCGGACCCGAGGTCATCCTCTACGACGAGCCCTGTTCCGGCCTGGACCCCATCTCCACCGCCAAGGTCGAGGACGCCATGCAGCAGTTGAAGCTCGACTACACGCAGATCCTCGTGACGAACAACACCAAGCAGGCATCCCGCGTCAGCGAGCGGTGCGCCTTCTTTCTGATGGGCGAGCTGGTGGAGCTGGGCCCGACCGACGAACTCTTCACAAAACCCAGGGACAAGCGAACAGACGACTACATCACCGGGAGATTCGGATAGTCGATTTGCGATTTACTATTGCCGATTTACGATTTGCCAAATGCAGCCGGAAGCCAAAATCAAAACGATCGATCTGAATCTCTACTACGGCCCGTTCCGCGCGCTGACGGACGTGAGTATCGAGATTCCCGCTCGCAACGTCACGGCGATTATCGGCCCTTCCGGGTGCGGCAAGTCCACGCTCCTTCGCTGTTTCAACCGGATGAACGACCTCATCGAGCAATCCTCCATGCAGGGCCAGATCCTGATCGACCGGCAGAACATCCTCGACCGGGACACCGACCTGATCGCCCTGCGGCGCAAGGTGGGCATGGTCTTCCAGCGACCGAACGTCTTCTCGCTGTCGATCTACAACAACCTCAAGTTCGGCCTGCGAATCCACAACCTGATGAAGAAGAAGGCCGATATCCTGCGGACCATCCAGGAGAGTCTCGAGCACGTCGGACTCTGGGACGACCTGAAGGACAAGCTCAGCCAGAACGCCCAGTCGCTTACGCTCGAACAGCAGCAGCGTTTGTGCATCGCCCGCGTTCTGATGCTCAAGCCGGAGATCATCCTGCTGGACGAGCCCTGCTCGACCCTGGACCCCGGCGCGACGCTGCGGGTCGAGGAACTGCTCCGCGTGCTCCGCGAGGAGTACGCGCTGGTGATCGTGACGCACAACATGCAGCAGGCGGCCCGCTGCTCGGATTATACGGCCCTGATGTACCTGGGCCGACTCGTCGAGTTCGGCAAGACCCACCAGGTTTTCACGAATCCGAAGGAAAAACTGACCGAAGACTATATTCGAGGGGCCTTTGGGTAATTGATTATTTACGATTTACTATTTACGATTTGCAGGCGGGGCTCGCGCCGAGCGCCAGCTCAAATAGTAAATCGTCAATCGCAAATAGTAGATATCGGAGTCTTTCATGGCCAGAGAAGGGTTTCATAATCGGATCAAAGAACTCGAACGAGACGTCCTGCACATGGGCGAGATGGTGATCGAGGCGATTCACCGCTCCGTCGAGGCGCTGGGGAGCCTGGACGCCAAGGCGGCCAAGAAGGTCGTCGACAACGACGCCAAGGTCAACCAGTTGAGATGGACACTCGAAGAGAAGTGCGTCGATCTGATCGCGTTGCAGCAGCCGGTGGCCTCGGACCTCCGCGAGATCATCGCGACGCTGAGCATCGTTCGCGACCTGGAGCGAATCGGCGACTACGCGGAGGGCATCGGCAAGATCGTCCTGCTCCATGGCGACCAGCAGCTCGTCCGACCGCTGGTCTTCCTGCCGCCTATGGCGGAGAAGGCCGTCAGCATGTTGCGACGGAGTCTGGAGGCCTTCGTCAATCGCGACGCCGACAAGGCCCAGCAGATCTGCCTCGAGGACGACGAGGTAGACCGCCTGAACGACCAGGCTTATCACGACCTCATCAATCGCATGGTGGAGAACCCCTCGGTCATCACGCGAGCCACGTACCTGATCTGGGCCGCCCACAACGTCGAGCGGATCGCCGATCGCGCGACGAACATCGCCGAGAGCGTCGTCTACCTGGTCACGGGCACGCCCGGCGAGATGAACGTCTCGCGGTACTGAGCCCGTCGGCCACCTTGGCAGCCATTCTCCCGAGACGCCCTGTTTCCGATTGAAAACGGGGCCCCCTGTGGGTACCTTAGTTCCGATCCGCCGGCGCCCGGTCGGCAGGCAGGGCAGGTCTTGCCCTGTCTATAGTGTGCCCGTGAGGGCATATCGATCTTCGATGAGAAGAGAACGCCTCACGGCGTCACTACAAACCGGTCCGGGCAACGTGTTGCCGGAAGTCGGAGGTACTGTGTCGTGGGAGGTCTTGTCATGCGTGCACGTTTCTTCAAAGCCAGCATCATTTGCACTGTCGCGGCCGCGCTGTTTTCGTCCCTTGTGCAAGGCCAATGGAAACCGGCGGACGGCCCCCTGATGACAAAGTGGGCCAAGGAGGTCTCGCCGGAGAATGCTCTTCCCGAATACCCCCGCCCGCAGATGGTCCGCCGGGACTGGCTGAATCTCAACGGCCTGTGGGACTACGCCATCCTGGCCAAGGACGCACCGCAGCCGGAGAGCTTCGACGGCCAGATCCTCGTTCCCTTCCCCATCGAATCGGCCCTCTCCGGCGTGATGAAGCCGGTCGGGCCGGACAACCGCCTGTGGTATCGTCGGACTTTCGAGATTCCCAAAGGCGAGCGATGGAACGCCGAGGGCAGACGCATCCTCTTGAACTTCGGGGCTGTCGATTGGGACGCCACCGTCTGGGTCAATGGCACGGAGGTCGGCAATCACAAGGGCGGATACGACCCCTTCACATTCGACATCACCGACGCGCTGAAGGAGAGCGGCCCACAGGTAGTCGTCCTGTCCGTATGGGACCCGACCGACGCGGGCACGCAGCCTCGCGGCAAGCAGATCCGCAATCCGCATGGCATCTGGTACACCGCGGTCACCGGCATCTGGCAGACCGTCTGGGTCGAACCGGTCGCCCCCAGGCGGATTGAGGGGCTCAAACTGACTCCCGACGTGGACAACGCCAGGCTGACCGTGGAGATCGCAAGCAGGCTGACCCGCAGCGACAACGTAAAGGTCGAGGTCCTCCGCGATGGCAAGGTGGTCGCCCAGGCCAACGGCCTCAACCAGATCGAGGTCGAGGTCCCGAATCTGCGTCTGTGGTCGCCGGACGATCCATTCCTGTATGACGTGAGGATCACGCTCGGGCACTTCAATCAGCCGATCGTCTTCGATGAGGTCACAAGCTACGTCGGCATGCGAAAGATCGCCCTTCAGAAGGACGAGAACGGCATCAATCGCCTGTTCCTGAACAATAAGCCCCTGTTCCAGTATGGTCCGCTCGATCAGGGCTGGTGGCCCGACGGACTCTACACCGCACCAACGGACGAGGCCCTCAAGTACGATATCGAGGTCACCAGGAAGCTGGGCATGAACATGGCCCGCAAGCACGTCAAGGTCGAGCCCGACCGCTGGTACTACTGGTGCGACAAGCTGGGCCTGCTCGTCTGGCAGGATATGCCCAGCGGGGATCGTTATATCGGCGGCCGGGACCCCGACATCCGGCGGTCTGAGGAATCCTCGAAGCAGTTCGACCTGGAGCTGACCCGCATGATTGACGCCTTCCGCAACCATCCGTGTATCGTGATGTGGGTGCCGTTCAACGAGGGCTGGGGCCAGTTCGACACGCCGCGAGTCGTGAACCTGGTCCGCAAGCTCGACCCGACCCGCCTCGTGAACAACGCCAGCGGCTGGACGGATCGCGGCGTCGGCGACGTACACGACATCCACGACTACCCCGGCCCCTCGGCTCCCCGCCTGGAAGACAAGCGAGCCGGCGTCCTCGGCGAGTTCGGCGGCCTGGGCCTGCCCGTTCCCGGACACACCTGGCAGGCGGAGAAGAACTGGGGCTATCGCAGCTTCACGAACGCCGATGAGCTGACCGACGCCTACGTCTCGCTGATCAAGAAGCTCCACCCGCTGACCGGCGCCGCGGGCCTGTCCGCCGCGGTCTATACGCAGACCACCGACGTCGAGATCGAGGTCAACGGCTTGATGACCTACGACCGCGAGATCATCAAGATGGACGCCGAGCGGGTGGCCGCCGCGAACAAGGCCCTCTACACGCCGCCCGAGCCGCGACGGATGCAAGGCGACAAGCTCATCCCGCCCGCTACGCCGTTGGTCGCGTGCGATCCGTACTTCAGCATCTGGTCGCACGCGGACAACCTCACCGACGAGGACACCACCCACTGGACGGGCAAGCCCCACCGCTTGACCAGCATGATCCGCATCGACGGCCGGCCCTACCGGATCATGGGCACGACGCCGGGCAAGGTCCCGCCGATGAAGCAGACCGGCCTCACGGTGCTGCCCACGCGGACGATCTACAACTTCGAATCCGCCGGAATCGCCCTGACCCTGACCTTCATGACCCCCGCCCTGCCGGACAGCATCGATATCCTGTCCCGGCCCATCACTTACCTGACGTATGAATCGCGCTCGACTGACGGCCAGTCGCACACCGTGCAGGTCTACTTCGACGCTTCTGCGGAATTGACCGTCAACACGTCCAATCAGCAGGTGGTCTGGGCTGACGAAGAAATGGGCGATCTCATCGCCAGCAAGGTGGGTTCAAAGGACCAGCCGATCCTCGCCAAACGAGGCGACGACATCCGCATCGACTGGGGATATCTCTACGTGGCCGCTCCGAAGTCCGCGGTGTCCTCCCGCGCGTTCGCGGGCCGACGAGCCGTTCAGGACGGCTTCACATCCGACGGCCTGGCTTCCGTCAACGACGCCGACATGCCGACGGCCGCCGACAACCTTTGTGCCGCAGTCGTCCTGAGGGCGGACAAGGTCTCGAAGAAGCCCGTCACCCGCTGGCTAGTACTCGCCTACGACGACCTCTATTCGATCCAGTACATGAAGAAGAACCTGCGTCCCTACTGGCGTCGGAATGGCTGGGAGGCCGCGGATCTGCTCCAGGCGGCTGCGAAAGACTACAAGTCGCTCGTCAAGCGCTGCGCAGCCTTCGACAAGGAACTGATGGCCGATCTGACGAAGGCCGGCGGGGAGAAGTATGCCAAGCTCGCGGCGCTGGCCTATCGCCAGTGCTTTGCGGCGGGCAAGTTCGTCGCCGACGACAACGGCCAGCCGATCTCCTTCTGCAAGGAGAACCACTCCAACGGCTGCATCGGGACCTCCGACGTATTCTACCCGATGGCCCCGCAGTTCTTGCTGTTCGGGCCTTCGGTGGCGAAGTCGTTCCTCGTGCCCTTCATGAACTACGCCGCCAGCGAGCGGTGGAAGTTCCCCTTCGCCCCGCACGACCTGGGCCAGTACCCGCACGCCAACGGCCAAGTCTACGGCGGTGGCGAGCGGACCGAAGAGAACCAGATGCCCGTCGAGGAGAGCGGCAACCTGCTGATCCTCATGGCCGCGGTTGCTCAGATGGAGGGCAACGCGGACTTCGCGGGCCTCTACTGGCCGCAGTTGGAGAAGTGGGCCGACTATCTCAAGGCCAAAGGCTTCGACCCGGAGAACCAGCTCTGCACGGACGACTTCGCAGGGCACCTGGCCCACAACGTGAATCTCTCGGCCAAGGCCATCTGCGGCCTGGGTGCGTTCGGCAAGCTCTGCGAGATGAGAGGCGACAAGACCAAGGCCGCAGAATACTCCAGGATCGCCAAGGAGTTCGCGGCCCGTTGGGTGAAGGAGGCCGACAGCGGCGATCACTTCCGCCTGGCCTTCGACAAGCCCGACACATGGAGTCAGAAGTACAATCTCGTGTGGGATCGCATCCTCGCCCTGGGCCTGTTCCCGGACGAAGTCAAGCAAAAGGAGATGGCCTACTACAAGCGGGTCCAGAACAAGTACGGCCTGCCGCTCGACAACCGCTCGCTCTACACGAAGCTCGACTGGATCCTCTGGACCGCGACGCTCACGCAGAACCGCGAGGACTTCGAGGCCCTCGTGGACCCGGTGTTCCTGTTCCTAAACGAGACGCCGGACCGCTCGCCCATGACCGACTGGTACTACACGAACGACGCCCGCAAGCGAGGCTTCACCGCCCGCCCGGTCGTCGGCGGCGTCTTCCTCCAGATGCTCTACGACAAGGCCGTCTGGCACAAGTACGCCAAACGCGACAAGACCAAGGCCGCACGCTGGGCGCCGCTGCCCAAACCACCCGTGCTGGTGACGGTCGCCCCCACCGCCCAGGATGAGCCCGGATTGTGGCGATACACGACGCAGCGACCCGGCGCGGACTGGTTCAAGCCCGAATTCGACGCCAGTTCGTGGAAGGAAGGCAAGAGCGGATTCGGCACTCGCGAGACGCCCGGCTCAATCGTCAGCACCATCTGGGACAGCCGGGATATCTGGCTTCGACGCGAGTTCACCCTGCCCGAGGGCAAGTGGGACAACATCGGCCTGAACGTCCATCACGACGAGGACGTCGAGATCTACATCAACGGCGTCCAGGCCGCCACCGCCAACGGCTATACGACCGACTACGAGGCCCTGCCCATGAACCCGGCGGGCAGAGCTGCGATCAAAGCGGGCAAGAACGTGATCGCGGTCCACTGCCGCCAGACCGGCGGCGGCCAGTACATCGACGTCGGCATCGTGGAGATCATCGAGCAAGAATAGCTCGGACTGTGAAAGCCGCCGAAGGGACAATAGCTCAAGAAGATCGGGAAGTTCACGACACATGAAGGAATGGAGAGGGTCTTCAACGAGTTCTTCTGGGGATCGGTGAAGCCCAGAGTGGAAGTATTGAACACCTTCAGACTGAATCAGCGACTCATCATCCAGCAAGGAGTGTTTCTGTGCCCCGGGGATATATCAATGCCGTTCATGGACACTTTTGGAGGGGCATTGGGACACGAACAAGTTCGTCAAGCTAGAGATAAGACTCAGCTCGCGGGTAAGGAAGACAGTTCTTCAGCAGCTTCACAGAATCAACATAACGCGGGCAACCTTGTTTCCCGGCCTGGACGGCTTCGCCAAGTCACTGGCGAATCTGTTGATCTTCCCGGATGTGCTCAGACCGGAAATTGACGAGGTATGCAGAGGAATATGATAGACGGACTGGCGTTTGTCGTATTGGGGGATGCCAGCGGTGAGAGCAAGAGGGCCCGCGACAGCGAGCCCTCTCCGCCGTATATCCACCGGATGCGGCGCTCGGGTCGCTCGCCAGCGTTGCCCTATCCTCCGAGCCGGCGGGATTGTGTTACCTCCGGCAGAGATGCTCTGCAAGTACCCCGCTGGTATCCCCAAAGCGAAAAACGCTCTTCTCTTCGTAGAAGCGCTACACCTCCAGGCAATCCGCCCCGACAGAAGGAGTCCGCAGTGACGAGACATCTGCTTGCCAGACGCAATCTTCGGAAGGGTTGTGTTGTGGGGACAACCGGCGCGCTGATGCCAAGCGTGTTCGCCGATCGGCTCGCAGCTTCGCAGACGAGTAGCCCGAACATCATTCTGATCGTGACCGACGACCACGGGCGAGGTGATTTGGGCTGCTATGGCAATCCGGTCATCCAGACACCGAACCTGGACAAGCTGGCGGGCGAAGGCGTGCGATTCACGAACGCCTTCTGCACCACCGCCAGTTGCAGCGCGAGCCGGTCCGTGATTCTCAGCGGACTCTACAATCACCACAACGGCCAGTATGGCCACCAGCACGCATATCACCATTTCAGCAGTCTCGACACCGTGCGGAGTCTGCCCTTGCCGTTGTCGCAGGCCGGATACCGCACAGCGAGAATCGGCAAGTACCACGTCGCTCCAGACCACGTGTACCAGTTCGACACGGTGCTCCAGGGCAGCGATCGCAACGCCGTGCAGATGGCCGACAACTGTCGGCAATTCCTCGCCCAGCCGGACAGCAAGCCTTTCTTCCTGTACTTCTGCACGAGCGATCCGCACCGTGGCGGAGGCAAGGCGGCGGACCTGCCCTATCAGCCGGACCGGTTCGGCAATCGTGAGCAGGGTTACCCCGGCGTCACAGAGGTCAAATACGATCCCCAGGACGTCGTCGTTCCGGGCTTTTTGCCCGATACGCCTGAGTGCCGGGCGGAACTGGCGCGGTATTGCCAGGCCGTCTCGCGGATCGACCAGGGGATCGGCTCGATGGGATGAAAGCGAAGCTCAAGGTATTTCAGAAACAAACGAAAGACCCGTGGATTCTCAAGTGGGACTACGAGTAACGCGCGGCGAAGCTTGACAGAACCTCGCCGCGCGCCGATACTCACGATGAGTCTTGTGCTTCGTCATCCTGAGCCTCAGGCGAAGGATCTGGCCAACGAACGAGAGAGCACTCCTGCAAACGGCAGGGACTTCTCATTCGCAGGCCGGGTGCTTCACTTCGTTCAGCATGACAGGCTGGTACGGTCCACAATCGAACTCGTGAACGTGAAGGGGTGCACGAATGGCGCTGCTGATGGGATACGATGTCGGGAGTTCGTCGGTCAAGGCGACACTGCTGGAGGCCCAGACGGGCCGGGTGCTGGGGACAGCGACTTCGCCCGACCGCGAACTTGAAATGATCGCCAAGAAACCCGGGTGGGCCGAGCAGCACCCCGACACCTGGTGGGAGCACGTCAAGCTCGCCACCGCCAGGATTCGCGACAAGGCCCAGTTCGATCCGTGGGACGTCAAGGCCATCGGCATTTCCTACCAGATGCACGGCCTGGTCGCGGTCGATAAGAACAAGCAGGTCCTGCGCCCGTCGATCATCTGGTGCGACAGCCGGGCCGTGCAGATCGGTCAGCAGGCCGCCAAGGCCATCGGGCCGAAGAAGTGCCTCAAGCGACTGCTCAACCTGCCCGGCAACTTCACCGCCTCGAAGCTCGCCTGGGTCAAGCAGAATGAGCCGAAGCTCTATGCGAAGATCGACAAGATCATGCTGCCGGGCGACTTCATCGCGATGAAAATGACAGGCGAGATCAGGACGACGCCCTCCGGCCTGTCCGAGGGGATCATGTGGGACTTCGAGAAGGACGGACTCGCCGATTTCGTCCTGGCCCACTACGGCATCTCGACCGACCTGATCGCCGAGACGGTGCCGACGTTCTCCATCCAGGGCGAGCTGACCGCTTCCGCGGCACAGGAACTCGGCCTCAAGGCCGGCACGAAGATCGGCTACCGCGCGGGCGATCAGCCCAACAACGCGTTGTCGCTGGGCGTCCTGTCGCCCGGCGAGGTCGCCGTGACCGCAGGCACCTCGGGCGTCGTCTACGGCCTCACCGATAAGCGCAATTGCGACCCGAAGTCCCGCGTGAACGTCTTCGTCCACGTCAATCACGCCGCGAAGAGGCCCCGCTACGGCGTCCTGCTCTGCGTCAACGGAACCGGCATCCTCAATAGCTGGCTCAAGCACCACGTCGGCGGCGAGTGGATGGACTATCCGCAGATGAACGAGCTGGCCGCCCAGGCGCCGGTCGGCTCCGACGGCCTGGTGATCCTGCCCTACGGCAACGGCGCCGAGCGGACGCTGGAGAACCGCAACATCGGCGCTTCCGTCCACAACTGGAACTTCAATATCCACAAGAAGGCACATCTCCTGCGGGCCGCCCAGGAGGGGATCGTCTTTGCGCTGAACCACGGCCTGCAGATCATGAAGGACATGGGCACGAAACTCCAGACCGTCAAGGCGGGCAACGCCAATATGTTCCTCAGTCCGCTGTTCGCGGAAGCCTTTGCGACGATCACCGGCGCGACGGTTGAGCTGTACAGCACCGACGGCTCCCAGGGCGCCGCCCGCGGCGCGGGGATCGGCGCCAGGTTCTACTGCGGTCCCGAGGACGCTTTCGTCGGTCTCAAGCCCGTCCGCACGGTCGAGCCCAACAAGCAACTGAAGAAGGCCTATCAGGGCGCCTATGAGAACTGGGTCTCGGTCCTGAACCGATAATCGTGCATCGGGTCTTCGCGATGCCGGAGGATTCGACAACTCGCGACTCGCTCCGAGGCGAGTACGCCAAGGTGGGCAAAGCGGAACTCTTCGACCAGTTGAACAGCCAGATCACGACCGAGGCCCAAGCGGGCTTCTACCGACAGGCCGCGGATCGACTGGGCATGAGCGAAGGCGCCCTGCGGGTGGCCGTGCATCGCAGAGATTCCCGGCGGCAGGGTGAAATCCACCTGGACAGCCCCCCCGCCGGACGGCCATTGCGGCATGGGCCTCAAGTGGACGCGGAATGGAAAGGAGATCCTCGCCGGAGGATTTCACAACGGGGGATTGCGGCTCTGGAGCTACGACGTCGAGCAGGGCAAGGCCTGGCAGCTCTTCCCTTCCCCCGCGATTCTGGGCTCCCCTTCGCCCGACGGATCGAAGATGGCGATCGAGATTCGCGATGGGTACGGCAGCATCTGGCTGGCCCAGCTCGACCCGGCGGATTCGATGCACGAGGCCGTCCGTTCCGCCATCACAGAGGAACAGTACCTTCGTCGCAGTTGTCGCGACATACGACGGCAGTCGGATCGCACTGTACGTCGATGGGGACCTGGATGCCTCACGCCCGGCGTGGGGGAGAATCCGAACGAACGACTCACCCGTGGTAATCGGCGACAATGCCGAGCAGGCGAAACGCTACTGGAACGGCTGGATCGACGACGTGCGCATCTGCAGCTATGCCCTCAGCAAAAACGAGATCGTAGAACTCTTCAAGGCCGGACAGCAATCCGTGACATCCTCTCGTTGACGGCACTGCAACTCGTCAACGTGTGATCCGCCAAGGTCACTCTCCTCAACCATCTCGCCGCGCACAGATTCTCGGAGAATCCCTGTAACAGTCGCCGCGGCCACGCCTGCCGACACGACCGTCTACCAGGGCAGCCTCCCGCTCGAACAGACGGCCTGGACGGCGGGCCCCCTGGAGCCAGACCGGACATACTACTGGCGAATCGACGAAGTGAATCCGGAAGACCCCAACGGCCCGTGGAAAACCCAGGTCTGGACCTTCGCCACGGCAGACCTCTGATTGTGGACGCCTCCTGGCCGGAGAGATTCTCCGGAGAACGAGATCGTATCCGGCGCTCTCTTCAAGAGTCCGGTGGGCTGGAATCGGCCTGCCGGACTCTCATGATTGTGAACGAACTTGCCGGGAACGGACAGGTGATTTGAGCACCGTTGGCCTACTCGACGAAGCCGGCCATGTCCTCGGGCGTCTCGCCCATGTTGAACGCCGGGATGCAGAGGAAACCCGCCGCCCGGTAGAAGTCGATGAAGTCAATGATGGCCCAGCCGTTGCTGGAATGCTCGAACCAGAAGCCCTTGTACGGCGGACGCAGGTCTCGCGGGCCGATCATGTTCTTCCAGCGGTAGGTGTCGATATTGACCATGCAGGTGCCGGTCATGAACCGACTGATGCGATTGCACACCCGGTCGCCGACCATCTCCTTGAGGTCTTCGGGCCGTCGAGAGTGCTGGCGAGGTGCTTGTCCAGACAGTGCATCGTCGCGATGCGCCCGGCCTCATGATGAATACAGGACTTTTCATCACCAAGGAGGTCAATCGGCATTGGAGATCGCCCGGATCAGCCGAAAAAGAATCGGAGGAGGAGGCTGCGATGAGAGTCATCGTTTTCCCAGCCTTCTCCCCCGAGGAACTTGCCGGTCGACACCATTCCGCGCATGCACACGCGAGGTGGCGTGATGCCTACAGCATTCTCCGCCTGCGCATGCCGGCGACAACACTGGCGCCGAGCGCGGCGAGAACCACTGCGCCGGGAACGGGAACGGTCGTTCCTGCGCCGGCCGCATCCACAGTTGCCGCCACAAGGAAGGGCACGCCACTGGCGCCGTCGGCGCCCGACGTGAAGCGGATGGTCGTGAGCGTCTCGTCGGCAAATGCCGCGGGCAGCGTATAGATTTGCATGTCGAGTCGGGCCCGGCCGCTGCCAACGTAGAAAGCGGACACTGCCGTAACACCGTCGATGACGTTGACAAAGGCCCCGTCATAGTGGTCGCGGAGGTTGGTGCCCTGGACGAGCGCCACGGCGTGGTAGGCGCCGTCGGACCCAAAGAACTCCACCATGCCGTCCGTCGTGCCCAGGCGTCCCCACTTGCTGTTGATAATCGTGTATGCGGTGGTCACGCCGAAGACATTCACAGTGATGTCCAGGGATTCCGCCGCACTGCCGGACGTGATCCAGGCGTTGTAGCCGGTCTCTGCGTCCTCAACCAGGTTGAAGGTCACCCCGTTCCACGTCTGGGTGCTGGGCAGCAGCGACGTGTACGTGCCGCCATCGGTCAGCAGCGTCATGTCCATGTTCAGATCCGGCAACAGCAACTGGGTCTGAACCGCCTGCGCACCGACGCACAGACACAACACGAGTCCGGCAACAACTACGGTTTTCTTTCCATTGTTCATCGCGTCTCCCCTTATCTCTGATGTCTTCGATACTGTTCCTGCGGGGCTGCCGCCATACTGGGGCATCCGCACACTGCCTGGCCTACGTCTTGTCGATATTCGTTGCCACCCCCCCCCCGGGCCGATGCATACAAAGGCCGTAACACATCCTCCATGAGAGACTCTCTTCACATGACGTGTGCTATTCTACTGGCTCCCTCCAGTGCAGTCAACCCGAAATGGTATGATGTCCGGGTTCAAGAGCGCGACGACAACTCACAAGCATGGCGAATAGACCGTCGTCGTGCTATGATACATGACGATGGCCAATCGTGGATCACAATCGCAAGTTGTTCTTTCGTTCGACCGGGGGACGCTCCTGTTGACCGGGCCGCGGCCGGAGGAGTTGTCGGCGGCACCGGAGAGCAGTGTGTGGAAGTGGGATGCCCGCGTCGGAGCGTGGCGGTGCGATGCGATTCACTACGCAACGATGCGGGTTGCGCTGAGCCGGCGGTTCGGACCTCGTTTTCACGATGCAGTGCCTGCGCCGGCGCGGGTCTCGTGGCCCAAGAGGGACCTGCCCGAGCCTCGGGCCGAACAGAAAGAAGCCCTCGCTGCCTGGGTCCGCGCGGGCCGGCGGGGGCAGATCATCATGCCGACCGGGACCGGCAAGACGGAGGTGGCCTTTGCCGCGATGGCCGAGGCACAGGTGGCGACGCTCGTCGTGGCGCCCGTGCGGGATTTGATGTACCAGTGGCATCGGCGGATTCAGAAGACGTTCGGCTACGACGCCGGCATTGTGGGCGACACGACCTTCGACATCCGCCCGGTGACCGTGACGACCTACGACAGCGCCTACATCCACATGGACAAGATGGGCGCGGGCTTCGGTCTGCTGATCTTCGACGAGGAGCACCACCTGCCCGGGCGGTGCCGGCGCGAGGCGGCGATCCTCAGCGCCTCGCCGATGCGGTTGGGACTGACCGCGACGCCGCAACGGTCCGACGGCCTGCACACGGACCTCGACTGGCTCATCGGCCCGGTCGTATACGACCTTCCGTTCCACCATGTGCGGGGCTCGACGCTCGCGGATTTCGACGTGGTCCGCATCCCGGTGGCGCTGACGGATGTCGAGCAGGCGACGTATGAGCAGTGCAGCCGGACCGTGCGGCACTTCATCATGTCCCGTCGGAAAGAACTGCCCGGCTACTCCTGGCAGGACTTGTGCAAGGAGATGGGCAAGGACCCGCAGGCCCGTCACGCACAAAGAGCCTACTACCTCAAACAATCGATTGAGGATCGGGCTGCCGAGAAGCTCCGCGTCCTGGAGGACCTCTTCCGGCTTCACTATGGCCAGCAGACCATCGTCTTCGCAGGCTCCAACCCGATGGCGATCGAGGTCTCGAAGCGATTCCTGGTGCCGAGTATCCTGTCGCACACGCCGAAACGGGAGCGATTGGCCGTGCTCGACGGATTCGCCAAGGGTCAGTTCACTGTGCTGGTAGCAAATCGCGTGCTCGACGAGGGCGTCGATGTCCCCGAGGCCAAGGTGGCGGTCGTCATCGGCGGGCAGGCGTCGACGCGCCAGGCGACGCAGCGGCTCGGTCGGGTCCTGCGCCGCTCGGGCGATGCCAGAGCGACGCTGTACGAAGTGGTCTGCGAGGACACGAAAGACGTGGAGCGGTCCCGCAAGAGGCGAAGAACCGATGCTTACGAGCGAACAGTCCATCGTCGAGTATAGGGACGGGCGGGCCGTCCCCGACCGCCTGACGCAGGGGACGCATCGGCACTATCGCGACTACGCCGAGCGGATGCTCGCAGTCTATCGCAACGGCGCAGGCCGGCAGCGTCGGGCTCTGCACAAGGAGATCGAGGCGATCTTCGCAGACGAGCCCGACTGTCCGGTCCGACGTATCCAGGCGTTCTGCAAGCTGCTCGACGACGCAAGCGTCTACGAGGCCGACTCCGCGGGGCACGCTTCGAAGCTCCGACTGGAGGTCTTCTCGAAAGCCGCCAGGCTCCATCCGCTCGTGCAGGAACCGGACCGGCTCTTCGAGCACCAGGAGACCCAGGCCAAGGCGCAGCTCGCAGAGGAACTCGCCAAGCCCTGGAACCAGATCGAGCGGGGGCTGTATGCGGATGTCCTCTCGTTCCAGCAGCTCGAGAGCTTCCCAGGCTATCCCGACGCGGGCGCGTTTCTGTCGCGGTACAATGTCGCACAACTCCAGGCGGCGCTCTATCGCGCCGAGACAATGACCGTCACCGCGACCACGGACCTCAAGACAATCATCCGCTATGCGAAGCTCGCACGGCTGCTGCACGAAATCGAACAGGTAGGGTGCGTATCGCGCACCGCTTCGCCATCGGATGCACGAAGGATGGTGCGTGGTACTCACCCTATGTCTACGTCTCCCGGGCGGGACGCCCATGCTACGTATCACATCGCATTTTCCGGCCCGGCTTCCGTGCTGCACGAAACCCGCCGATACGGGGTGAACTTCGCCCGTTTTCTGCCGGCGCTGCTGGCGTGCAAGGGCTGGGAACTGACGGCGATCCTGCAAACGCCGTGGAAGACGACAGCCAGGCTCTTCATTTCCGACGCGGATCGCTTCACGAGCCACCTGCCTGCGCCGGAGGAGTTCGACTCGGGTCTGGAGGAGTCCTTCGCAAACAAGTTCGGCCCCGCTCGCGAAGGCTGGCAACTCGTCCGCGAGGGCAACATCCTGCACGAACACCAGGCGACGTTCATTCCGGACTTCACGTTCCATCACGAGGATGGCACCGAGGTCTACCTGGAAATCGTCGGCTTCTGGACGCCGGAGTATCTGGAGCACAAGCGAGAGACGCTCCGCCGATTCCGCAAGCACAGGGTTCTCCTGGCCGTACCGCAAAGCTCGCTCCGCGAGGGTGCCGCCATCGGGGACAACGTCCTGATCTACAAGACTGCCCTGAAGATCGAACCGGTCCTGGCAGCCCTCGAGGCCGCGAGGAGCGGACACCATGCGCAGTACCGTAACGAAACTTGACGGCCGGGTGCATGTGTATTATAATAGCTATTGGAATCAACATAGATGGGAGTCTGCCATGCGAACGGTACAGATGACGTTGGATGAGGAACTGCTCGCCTCGGTCGACAGGGCAGTGAAGAAGCTCAAGACCACCCGCTCGGCCTTCACACGAACCGCTCTTCGCGAGGCGCTCGACCGCCTCACGATTCGCGAATTGGAGCACAAGCACAGGCTGGGATACGAATCCAAGCCGCCTCGCAAGGGGGAGTTCGGTCTCCGGGAGAAGGAGCAGGCGTGGGGAGACTCATGAAACGAGGGGAAGTTCGCTGGTACAAGTTCGGCGCGCCCGACAAACGGCGACCTGTGGTCATTCTGACGCGAGATTCCGTCATTGAGTACCTCGGCGAAGTCACCGTGGCCCCGATCACCTCGACTATCCGGGACATCCCGACGGAGGTTGTCTTGTCGGAGCGGGACGGCATGCCGCGAGACTGCGCCGTCAATTGCGATCACATCCAGACCGTCGCCCAAGGCAGGATCGGGCTAGTTATCGTGATGCTGCCCTCCGAGAAGATGGAACAGATCAGGTTGGCTATCGCCTTCGCCCTGGACATGTGAGGACGAATGCGGGGGTTGCTTTTTGCCGTCGGGAGCCTATACTGCACCAGCAATTGGTTTGGGGGTCCTGGACAGGCAGTGTGAAAGGGCGTCGGATATGACGGCAGGGATTCTCGCGGCGGGCAGGATGGCCATCGGGCCCATTGACATGGCCGTGATCGTTCTGTATCTGGTGGTCATCGTCGGCATCGGCTGCTGGGTGGGCCTCCGACGCCGCAAGGGCGAAGCGGATCGCAGCTACTTCCTTGCCGGAGGCACGTTGACCTGGCCGGTTATCGGACTGGCCCTTTTCTCGACGAACATCTCGACGATCCATCTCGTCAGTCAGGCCCAGGAAGGGTACCTGAACGGGCTTGCCTACGGCAACTTCGAGTGGATGGCTCCCTTTCTGCTGATCACGCTGTCGCTGTTCTTCGCGCCGTTTTACTTCCGGTCGAAAGTCGCAACGTTGCCCGATTTCCTGGAGCAGCGATACAGCCGGGGGTGCCGCGACTGGCTGGCCGCGCTGTCCATCGTCTCGGCCATCGTGATCCATATCGGCTTCACGCTCTACACAGGGGCCGTCGTACTGGAAGTCATGTTCGGCATCGACAAGTGGACCAGCATCATCGGCACCGCGATCCTGACGGGCATCTATACCGTCGTCGGCGGCCTGCTGGCCGTCGTTTTGACCGAGTCGCTGCAGACGATCATCCTGCTGGTCGGAGCGATCTCCATCACGTGTATCGGACTCTACCACGCAGGCGGCTGGTCCGGCGTCGTGTCCAACGTCGAGCCGGTCAAGCTGACGGTGCTGCGCAGCGCGGCGGATCCTGCTGGCCTGCCCTGGTACTCGGTGCTGCTCGGGTACCCGATCATCGGCTTATGGTACTGGTGCGCCGACCAGACCATCGTACAGCGGGTGCTCGGCGCCAAGGACGAGAATCACGCGCGGGTCGGGCCGCTGTTCGCGGGCTTCATCAAGATCCTGCCGGTGTTCATCTTCGTCTTTCCTGGGACGATCATGCTGGCGCTGCTGCACCAGCACAAGGTTACGGCGCTGCCCGTGTCGAGAGTCGAAGCAGATCAGACGGTTCAGGTGGAACTGTCCCCCGCAGAGAAACAGGTGTATCAGGCAATCCGGGACTACGATGGTCCCGAGAAAGACGTCCGTGCGGATTACGTCCTGGAGCGGACCGGCCTCCAGAAGCAGCAGGTGGACGAGGCCATGACCACGCTGGTAGAGCGGAAGGTGCTCAAGGCCAAGTCCGACGCGGTATACGCCCACATGATCCTGGAGCTGTTGCCCGTGGGCATGCGCGGCGTCCTGGCGGCGGCCCTGCTGGCCGCTCTGATGAGCACGGTTTCCGGCGCGCTGAACTCGATCGCGACGCTGTTCAGCTACGACCTGTACCGTCGCTGGCGGCCGGGAACTTCGGATCGCAAGCTGGTCGTCATCGGTCGGATTGCCACCGTCGTCGCGATGCTCCTGGCGATCGTATGGTCACCGTTCATCGCCAAGTTCGAGAGCATCTACAAGGGGTCAAACACCGTCATTTGCTACTTGGCGCCGCCGATCACGACGGTCTTCCTCTGGGGCGTCTTCTGGCGTCGGGCCTCCAGCGGCGGCGCTCTGGCGACGCTGGCCATCGGGTCGCTGCTCGGGCTTACCGTGTTCCTGCTGGACTGGTATAAGGAATACACGCACTGGAACGTGCAGTTCATGATGGCTTCGTTCTACCTGTTCGTGATCTGCTCCGTGGTCCTTGTTGCAGCCTCGTTGATCTGGCCGCACAAGCACACGGCGCAGAGCGAGCGGCTGGTGTGGAAGAATCCGCTCCACGCCCTCCACGATCCCGGCTGGAAGGGTATTCTCAACTACAAGGTGATGGCCGGCCTGCTCTTCGTCGTCATGATCTGTCTATACATCGTCTTCTCTACAGAAGCGACACAGCGGTTCTTCGGATTGGTGAAGTGAGCAACGTCTATCTGAATTCAGGAGGCTCTCAAATGCCCAGGAACGGGAAGATCGCAATCCTTTCGGTGGCAGCTTGTTGTCTGGTCGCGCTGTGTGGCTGCTCGACGTCAAGGTGTTCTTGTTCGAAGTCCAAGGTCCAGCGGCACGGATCGGTGATTGCCATTCCAGAGGCGAGCATCGCCGAGTACAAGAAGCTCCACGCGGAGACGTGGCCCGGCGTGCTCAAGATGATCGACGAGGTCAACATCGACAACTACTCGATCTACCTCGGCGAGGTCACGCCAGGCGAGCACTACCTGTTCAGCTACTACGAATACACAGGCAAGAACTTCGACGCCGACATGGCCAAGATGAAGAAAGACAAGACCACGCAGGAGTGGTGGAAGCACACAGACCCGCTGCAGAAGCCCCTGCCGACCGCGAAAGAAGGCGAATGGTGGGCCCGTTGGGAGGAGGTTTTCCACCACGGAGGGCCGGCCTACAAGACAAGCGACGTGAAGTCGCGCCACGGCTCGATCATCGGGATGCCCCAGAAGAACATCCTCGCCTACACCCAGATGCATGCGGCGGTCTGGCCCGGCGTGCTCGCGGCCATCGAAAGGGCCAATATCCGCAACTACTCCATCTACTTGGGCCAGATCAAGCCCGGCGAGTACCTCCTGTTCAGCTACTTCGAGTATGTCGGTGACGACTTCAAGGCCGATATGGCCGGAATCGCCGACGAAGTGACCAAGACCTGGTGGAAGTACACCGATCCGCTGCAGGTCCGCCTGCCCGGCACGCCGGACGGAGAACAGTGGAAGGGGATGGAACAGGTGTTCCACACGGATTGATGAGGGCTGGTGGCTGATGTCGGCAGTTTTTTGCTTGCCCAAACGTGAATGCAAGGTACAATAATGCCGATAGTTGCGCAGAGGCTCCTACGCGGGGTCGCGCGGTGCAGTTCATCGCACGGACGACCCGGAGAAAAGCCACACGGAGAGGTGTCGGAGTGGTTGATCGAGCTGGTTTCGAAAACCAGTGTGCCCTTACGGGTACCGCGGGTTCGAATCCCGCCCTCTCCGCTGGATGCAAAAAATCGCCACAAGTCCATGAAAAATATGGGCTTGTGGCGATTTTGTGCGCCGATTGTCAACCTGGGCCGAGGATCTGCGAGCCAGACGAGGAGGCGGTCAGACTGGCGGAGCAAGAACTGACGAGGGTCGCATCAGGGAACTATGCGGAGACTGGAGATTCAGCGATCAACCGCAAAAGGGTGAATCACCGACTCGCTACCACCCCATCTTCGTAAACAGAGCCGGGATGGTCCGCAGGAGGATGTAGATGTTGAGCAGGAGAGAGCGCTTCTGGATATAGAGGCGGTCGTATTTGACCTTGTGGGTGGGCTTGAGGTCGTAGAGACCTCGGATTTGGGCGAGTCCAGTGAGCCCTGGGCGAACCGCAAGACGAGTGCCCTGGAGAGCCTTGTGCCGAACAACGAAGAAAGGCCTCTCCGGCCGGGGACCGACCAGACTCATATCGCCGCGAAGGATGTTGTAGAGCTGGGGGAGTTCGTCGATCCGCATCTTCCTGAGGATGCGCCCGACCGGCGTGACGCGGTCGTCGTCACGCGACGCCCAGACCGGACCGATATGCTTCTCCGCATCATTGATCATCGTGCGGAATTTGTACAGGATGAACAGGCGGCCCCCCTGGCCGACCCGCTCCTGCCGGAAGAACACGGGCTTGCCCGCCGTGATCCGGACGGCCGCTGCAGCCACCACCACCACAGGCAACGTCAGAATCAGGATGAACAGCGAACCGAACACATCGAGCAGACGAATCAGAAACTCGGCGGCCTGAGGAATCTCGGGAACCGAGTACGCGCGCATAGCAGGCCGCGGCCTCGCTGGAGAAGCCACGGAGACCTGGCCTGCGCGAGGATACATGCGGGAAATCCGCCCTTGCGCCATCCCAGGCCCAACCGTCACAGCCGTCGGTTGCCTGTACTCCGCGTCACGAACACTCGCTCCTTCGCCCATGCCTGCGCCCTACGTCCCCCTATGTCTCCATACCCCTGCGTTCATTCTGCAAAGTGCCCACACGCACCCATCACCACTCCGTCAAACGGCGATTTGCAGAGCCGACCCATTATAGTCCAGACGTGACACACTTCAACACAAAAAAACCTGGACAAAAAAACACCGGTGCGATCCCCCAGGCCCAAAGGTGATTGCTGGCTCCTGAACCCCGCAACCACCGCCCGCATGAACAACCCATCCCAGGGGGTCGTGGGATCGCCGCAACAATCGGCTGATGAAAACAGTGGCATACACCCGAAAGACCGGTATCGTGGCATCCCTCTGCCGAATCGTCAAGTGCCCACTCGCATGGATCAACAACCCGTCCGGCCTGCAAGAGAACAGCGACGCACCCGATAATCCCCCACAAAAACACGCGACAACAATGATCTGCAAGAAGCGGGAGGCATCCCATCTCGATCTCCCGGCAAACCTGCACCCTGTGTCAAACAAGTCCAAAGATCGTCAGATGATCAACACGGACCGGTCAAGGTACTGCAATCCCCTGTTTTCTCTTGACTTCGGGACCGGAATTGTCTATACTGAAACCTGAGATTTCGAGGAAGGAATCCAGAATCGTTAGTCGTTGCCATGCCCACTCTGGGGGGACCAGACACATGGCAAGCCGCTCGGAGTCTGCACCAACGTGAGCGGTGAGCGTCCGGTCAACCCCGTTTTTGCGGGGGAGTGTTCGGTATCACTTTTGC
>DAOQWL010000018.1:0-78177 GCA_035342095.1 Sedimentisphaerales bacterium
AGTGGCTGGTTTTGAACCCGATCCGACTGGCTGGTTTTACCCGATCCTTGACACCCCCGTGAATCCCACGGCGGGTTCTCTGTCGAAATCGCGTTGTTCGGCGCTCATCATCAATCTCCTGGGTCCGATTGTAGCTCGTGGGGCAGGTCTGGGCAAAAAGAAACCTCTGCCTCGTGGGACTCCATCGGTCCACGGGGCAGAGGTCATATTCTCACAACATCGCGTCTGCCGGTTCTGGTACGCGGCGCTAGGGACCGTCTCGGTCCTTCGACGCCCCCCGTGCCTCGCTGACAAACCGCAGCAGCATGTTCATCTTGCTCTTGACCTTGACCTTACGGTAGATATTGCGGATGTGGGCCTTGACCGTCCCGGGCTGGATGCGGAGCCGTCTGGCGATGCTGCCCTGCCGCAACCCCTGGCAAACCAGGTCGGCGATCTGCACCTCCCTCGGCGTCAGCTCGTACCGACGGGAAAGGAACCGCCAGTGCGTGCGATCGAGCAGCATCAGGGACCGGCCCCCGTCCGACATCTCGGGCCGCACAGCCGCATCACCCAGCGGATTGTCCGATCTGGCCATGTCTATCGGCCCTTCTGCAACTGGTCGAGGAGAAGTCTTGCCTGCGTCCAGTCATCGCTGCCTGCGATTCCCACGAAGCCTTCCGGGTCGAACCGCGTCTTCAACTGGGCCATGTCCTCCTCCAGCTTCAGGGCATCCCGGAGCACCTTCATGGCGTGGGTCTTGCGTCCGGCATCGGCATGATCTCTCGCTACCTGGACGTTCTTGCGGTTCAGGGCCATCGCCTGCCTGAGGTGCTCCAACGCTTCGGTCTTGCGGTTCATGTCGGCCAGCGCACGAGCCAGATGGAAGCGCGTGGCTGCCGATTGGGGAGCGCCCGCAGGAAACAGCTCGATGCACTTGGTGAAGTCCCTGACCGCCATGTCCAGATTGCCGGAGCGGTAATGCGCCACGCCCCGCGTGTCCAGGAGGTCCATGTAGTCCGGCATGAGACCGAGCCCCCGGTTGCTCAGTTCAACGGCCTCCTTGAGCGCCTCCGGCGACGGCGACGGCTGATCGCACAGGATCCATGCCAGGTTGTTGATGGCGACCACGTTGTTCGGGTCCACCGCCAGGATTCGACGGTTGAGCCGACTGGCCTCGTCGTTCCGTCCGGCGTCCTGCACCAGCATGGACAGCAAGACCAGCGTGGGCACCGCGTCGGGACTGGCATCCAGGATCATCCGCAACTGATCCTCCGCCATCTGAAGGGCCTGCTTGTCCCCGCTGCCGGCCAGAATGCGGGCGACATTGGTTGCCGTCTCGGCATCCTTGGGATTGGCGGTCCGCCAGCGATTGACCAGATCGTTGACCTCCGTCCACCGCCGCTGCTTTCGGAGCAGACCTGCCAGGGTCATCACCGGGACCGGATCGTTCGGATCGGCGGTGATCAGTGTGTCGAACATCCCCTTGGCCTTCTCCTCCTGCCCGTTGCTGTACAGGGCGGCCGCCAGAGCAATCTCACACCGGCGCCGGGCGGCGCCGCTGTAACTCGGCAGCTTCTGCTCGAGCAGCTTGACCGCTTTCTCCGGATGCTGGTCACGGGCATATGCGTCAGCCCACTCGATGACAATCCCCACATCATCCGGATACTCCCGGGCCAGTCCGGGCAGCGTCGTCTCCGCCGCCAGTCCGGGGGTCAGTCTCTTCTCCGCAATCGCCTTGAGCAACAGCAGGTCTTTGTTCTTGTCATTGTGCGCCAGGCCTCGCGTCGTGATATCCACCGCCCGGCCCAGTTCCTCCTGCTGCAATTCGAGCTGGGCGGCCAGCGTCCAGGCGTCCACGTACTTCGGATGGCTGCTCGTGATCTGTTGCAGAAGGACGCGAGCCTCCTCGACGGCCGGACCGGTGGCCCGTTCCTTCAGGAGTTCCGCTTTTAACAGGGTGAATTCGGGATCCGCCTTGCCCTGTGGGTCCGTCAGGGCCTGGTCCAGGAGGGCCTCCGCCTCGCGCCAGAGCGACTCCTTGCGGGAGGCAATGAGCAGCCTGACCGTCAGTTTCTGCACCGCCAGCTTCTGTGCCACGGGCCGGCTCTCCACCAGCCTCTGCGCCCGACGGACGTCGGAGATGGCCTCCGCAAGCCGGTTCAGAGAACTGTATACGCGCGCACGAGCCACCAGGCTGTCCGGATTCTGAGGTTCCACGGCAATGGCCCGCCCGAGATCCTCAATCGCCTTCTCGTTCTCCTTCAGAGCAAGGTACACTTCCGCTCGCAACATGAAGACGGCCGCAGTATTGAGCTTGTCGACCAGATCGTTGCAGATGTCGATCGCCTTGTCGGGTTTCCCTTGCTGCATGCAGAGTCGAATCTGCGCGCGGGACACCTGGATCATCTCGGGGTGTTTCGCCTTCAGATCGGTCAAAACCGCCTCGGCCTGGGCCAGCTCGTTGTCGAGCATGAGGGCCCGGGCGTAGGACAACTGGAGCATGACATCGTTCGGATCCTGCTGAATCAGTTCCTGGAGCGTCCGGGCGGCGGAATTCGGGTCGTCATGGCGAAGATCGTTGTCCACCCGCAGCCGCTGCAACGCCGGATTGAGAAGATGCTGCTTTTCGGCCTTGTCCAGGTACTCCTGGGCCGCGCTGTACTCCCCGACCTTGTGCAGCGCACTGATCAGACGGACAAGCACCGCCACATTGCCCGGCGCCCGGTCGTGGGCCTCGCGATACATCGTCAGGGCCAACTGCTGCTCGCCGGCCGTCTCGCAGACACCCGCCAGGAGCAGCCGGCTCGCCTGGTCCTCGGGATTCGCAAGCAGGTTCTCCTGCAGTAGTTTGGTGATCTGGGCATAGGCAGGCAGAGCGCGAAGCCTGATCGGATTGCCGGCAGTGGCCTCCTTGAGGGCCTCCTGCCAGTCTCGATCCTGACTGCGCACCAGCAGACTGGCCTGCTCGAATCGCCAGGCCGAGCCTTTCTCGCCTTCGAGCTTCTTGATCTCGTCGATGAGCTGCTGGGACCTCTTCGGATCCTGCTTCACCGATTCGCAGCTCAGCAGCAGACGTCTGGGCTGGATGTCACTCGGGTACTGCGCCGCCAGTTCCGTCAGTTGCTGGCAGTACTTCTCGTTCTGTTGCCATCGGAGATAGAACTCGGCGAGCAGCAGGCTGAGGTCGCGACGGGCCAGCGACTCCGGGATCCGCGTCAGGGCGTCCCTGAGCACGGATTCGCATTCCTGCCTGCGATTCTGCCGGTCCAGGAAGAGAGCAAACCCTCGAACCGCATCGAGACTCTGCGGAGACTGGGAGATCGCGTTCTCGAACGCGGTTCGGGCCTCAGCGTCCTTGCCCTGGACCACACACAGTTCCGCGCGAAGAAGCGGAAGTCTCGCATCGGACGAGTTCCCGGCCTCGAGTCCAGCCAGAAGGCTGTCCGCTTCGCTCAGCTTCCCGTGCATCATGGCGATCTGAATCCGCAGGAGCCGGACATCGAGGTCTCCGTTCCTGGCCTTGTCAAGTTCCGCCGCCCGGGCTTCGAGATCGACCCAAGCCTCCTCTCTCGTCTGGGGCGCGCCGCTGGCGGCCAGGATGTAGGCCTGGGCCCGCAATGCCAGCAGCATGGCATCCGACACCATGCCGGGATCGTCGCGGGCAATCTCGCGGATCTGGCTGGTCGTCTCCTGCACCCTGGGCCAGTCCCTCATCATCGCGTACAACTGCGCCAGACGCATCCGACTGACAACATCCCGCGGATACCTGGAAAGGAGGATCTGGAGCTGCGCGACGGCCGACTGGTTGTCGCCCAGACGGGAGAAGGCCCCAACCATCGCCCGGTGAGCCATCTCGGCCGCCTGGGTCCAGTTCTTCGACGACGAGACGGCTCGTTGCCAGTGGGTGACCGCATCCCAGAGACGACCCAGCTTCTCCGCCTTGAGCCCTTCCAGATAGGCGACGGTCGGCGGTTCGATCTCCCTGTTTCGCAGGCGAGAGAGGTAGTCGTCGATCACGGCCTGATCGGTGAGTTCGTACCCCCCCGAGCTGTTCGTCGTCACATCGCTCGAGACGATCAGCAGGTGTGCGGCCACCGGCATGAAATCCCAGGCCTCCAGGCCCAAAGCCTTCATCCCCTCTGCGGCCACCCGGCGCATCTCTTCCTTCGATCTGGCCTTGAAGGCCACGTCCGCCCAGGCGCCCCAGAGGCCGAGTTCGGTCGGATGGCTCGCCTGCAAGGCTTGAAGCTGCTCACGGGCCTTGTCCAGGAGGTCCTGACCGATGAGCCCGGAGATCACGCGAAGGCGGGCCGACGAGTCCGACAGATCGCACGTCATCGCATGGTTCAGATCGGCGGCAGCCTGCTCCTTGTTGTTATGCCGGGCATGATAGGTCGCCCTCACGGCATACGCCATTGCCAGATCGGGGTTCTTGGACACCGCCTCGTCGATCCAGGCCTGCGGTTCTCCTGCTGTGCCCGGCGCGGCTTCCGCCGCGGCAGCCAGCAACTCATAGGCCAGAACGTCGGTCGGATCCGCCGCGATCGCTTTCTTCAGTTCCTCCGCCGCAGGGCCGAACTTGCTCTGGTAGTACAGCGATTGCGCCAGCATGCGACGCAGGGCGGGGTCCTCTTGTCGTTCGAGATAGCGCCGCGCGATCAGTTCCGCCTCTGTGGGCGCAAACACATCTCGCCGCAGATACAACTCTGTAAGTCGTCTTGCCGTCTCGATGTCATCCGCGTTCAGGCGGAGCATCCGTCGATAGGCGCCGTCGGCCTGCTGCACGCTGCCCTGGGTGATGGGTCGTCGGTTGATCTGGGCCTCGGCGTACTTGAGCAGAACCTCCCTGTTCTGACCATCGACTCCGAGATAGCGGCCGAACAGCTCCGCCGCCTGGTCCCATCTCCTCTCCTCGTAGGCCTTCTGGGCTTGCGGAAGCGACTGACCGGCCCGGGCGTTCTTCTGCCAGCGATGCAGCACAACGGCCGCCGCAGCGAAGACCAACGCCGCCACGACCAGGACAATCGCCAGTTTCCAGTTGAAGTATCTCTTTGCCATTGACCCGCCCTTTCCAACTTCCCTGCGAGGCATTCGCACATCTGCCGAGAGGGTCCGCGTTCAGGACCCGACGAACCCGAACTCGGGTCCGGCAGGATGCCCGCGTCTTCCTCTCAGAATTGATTGACGAAATTCTCCACCATCCGTCGGAACGTCCGCCAGCAGATCCACAGATCCAGTCCCGGCGAGAGATCCCGAACGTACTGCGTATCGTAGTGAATCCACTCCTGGAAATCCTTGTGTTCCGCGCGGGTTCGACGGACCTGCCACAGACCGGTGATGCCTGGGCGGACCGAAAGCCTCGCATCCCGCCACAGGGGACACAGCGTGTTCTCCGATTCCGGCGAGGGCCGGGGACCCACCACGCTCATCTGCCCGCACAGCACGTTGAAGAACTGCGGGATCTCGTCCAGGTAGGTCTCCCGGAGGAACCGACCGACCGTCGTGATGCGCGGGTCGTCGGCCATCTTGAATTGAGGACCGTCCACCTCGCAGACAAATCGCAGTTTCTCCTGGATCTTGTCGGCGCCCTGCCGCATCGTGCGGAACTTGATGCAGCCGAACATGCGCCCGTGGAATCCCTGACGCTTGTCTCGGAAGAAGACCGGCCCCGGCGAACTCATCCGCACCGCCAAGGCGATCACGGGGAACACGGGCGCGAACAGAACCAGCACGAACGTCGCCGCCAGCACGTCCATCGCCCGTTTGAAGCACCGCACGTAAGAGAACCTGGACCAGGACCGAAACGCGCTTTCCTGCGGGACGCAAGCCCTCGCAGGCGCACATCGCGTTTTCCCGTCGCTCCCCGGCGGTTCCGACGTCGTAGCCAGGCGGTTTCGGACGACCCGGCCTGGATCGACGCGAACGCGCGGCCCGACAATCGAAGCGTCCACCACGGCGCCCCGCCCGACGACACTGTCGTCGCACAGGATGGCCGGGCCCGCCACCACGGCGCCGGGCTCGACGATCACCCGTTCTCCGACGAGCACGGGGCCAATGAACCGGCGCGAGTCGCCGGCAGCACCGACCTCCCGGGGCGTCTGCACGTGGTCCAAGGCCCCCTCGCACACAGCCAGAATCCCTTCCTCGGATTCCAGATCGAAAGCCGTTCCGGCAACGTCCACCGCCTGCATTCTGATGCCCTGTGCACGACACTGGTCAACCAGGGCGCTGAAACTGCCCAGCAGACTCGGCTTGACCAAGGACTCAAACACCCGCGGCCGAACGAGCAGATGATGAGGCCAGCTCGTCGGCACGGGGGTCCGCGAGGCGCCATCGGCGAACAAACGTCGGAAGCCGGCTACCTCGTTGTCGGGCGTGAGACGAACTCGCTCACGATATGCGAGCAGATCCGAGGTCGCATTCACGGCCATCACCTCGGCGTCTGTCGCCGCCATCAGGCGCGTCAGAGCCTCCAGGTCCAGGCACGTCGCAAAACGTCCTTCCGTAACGATAACCCACGGGCCGTCGCCCCGGGCGTCGTATCCATGCACAACCCCCGTCTGGAAGTCCTCGTAAGACACGTTCCGCTGATGCCCCGCAGGCAGATCGGCGCACCACGTGCCGGGAAGAACCCACTGCGACGCTGTCGAGTCCACCCCGCCGGGTGTCCCGAGACCGCCGAGGCTCCGCCCGCGGCGCCAGAGGTGATCGACTCCCTCCCGAACCGCGCGATCCAGAGGATTCGTGGACAGAGCATACCGGAGCAGGTTCATCCTGCCGCCGGCGCTGCTCTCTGCGGATTCTCGAACGACAATCAATCGCATGGTCAGATCAAACTACGCTCCCGTCGGGCATCTGGCGGGCACAACTCACGCCTCCGGCGGGTGTTCCCCACCGCCCTGGGCCGTGGATGTCAACAGCATCTTCTTCGGTTTGCCCGCCGGGCGACCGGGCTGCGCCACACGGGATCGGTAGTTGCAGGTGTAATGGTACAGACCCTGATCCGCCGGAACGTTGCTCAGGACCGCTCCCAGGACTCGCACGCGAATGCGAGCGAATCGCTCCTTGGCCTCCTTGAGATCGGGGCCGGTCGTCTGGCCGGCGAAGCTCACCAGGATGACCGCGTCGGTGAGTTTGGCCCAAACGAGGGCGTCCGGGAAGGCCAGCGTCGGCGGGCTGTCCACGATGATGTGATCGTACTCGCGAGTCAGTCGCTCCATCTGATCGGCGGCCGTCGACGAAGTCAGCAACTCGTAGGCATCACCCAGGTAGCGGGGATTGGCAGCCAGCACGTGAAGACCGCTCGTCGGCATGACGCATACGATCCCCGCGGGGTCCTCGCCCAGCAGGACGTTCTGGAGCCCGCCCTCGCAGTTCAGGACGTTGAGCATGTGCCCGATGTCGGGCTTGCGCAGGTCCCCGTCGATCAAAAGGACCTTCTTGCCCGACTTGGCCAGGCTCGTCGCCAAGTTGACCGCAAACGTCGTCTTGCCCTCGCGCATCCCGGCGCTGCTGATGACCAGACGCTTGGGCATCCCCCCGTTGTACAACAATCCGAGGTTGGTCCGAATGGTCTGGTAATCCCCCGCGATCTGCTCGGCGAACAAGGCCGGCTTGATGGTCCGGGAACTCGTCGTGGTCCCCAGAATCGCCAGCTCGGTCTGACGGGTGATGTCCGACGGGGTCTGGAGCGTCTTGTCCATCTTGTCCCGCAGGAACGCCAGGCCGACGCCGCAACCCAGGGCCGCGAACACGACCGCGCCCGCCATCTTGGGCCGTTTGTCCTCTTCCGACACCAGCGTGGCGTCGTAAGGACCGATCACCTGAGGCGCTCGCTGCTGTTCCATCTTGATCAGGTCAATCCGCCTGACCACCTGGTCGCGCATCTCCTCCTTCAGTGCCAGATCGACGGTAAGGCCCTGGATGCCCAGCTTGCTCTTCGCGACATCCGTCAGCTTCTGGTTCTGCTCCTCCAACATCTGCTTGACCTGGGCGATGCGGGCTTCAATCTGTCGGAGTTCCTCCGGGGCCAGCTTCTTCCTTTGCGCCACGACCTCATCCCGCTGCTTCTGCCAACTGCTGTCGAACTCCTGCGCCAGTGCGTCCTCGCGTTCCTTGAGCCTCTGCTTCAGTGCTTCCAGCGTCGCCTCTTTCTGTTGGAGGGCCGGGTAGGCCGGCAACTGCGTCTGGCGGGCCACGATCAAATCCCGCTCCATCGCAACCACATTGGTGGTCAGCTCCTTGACTCGGGGGTCGGCGCTGACGTAGGCCATGCGAGCCGCGACGGTCTGTTCCGGCGTCATCTGGGGGCGCGTGTTGGGATCGAAGGTGAGGATGTCTCCCTCGAGCTGGACCCTCAGGGCCTCGAGACGGAGCAACTCCCTCTGCAGCAGACCCAGACGGTTGAGCACCAGTTCCTGGTTCAGTCGGTCGTTCGGATCGAGCACAGTCGCGGCGTTCTGTTCCGCCGCCGCTCTCATCCGATTGCGTCCTTGCTCGATCTCCTTGTTGAGTTCCCTCAATTGGTTCTCGAGCATGGCGATGCTCTGCGCATCGCCCGTCTTGGACGCCAACGTAGACCGATTCACATAGATGCGAAGGAACGTGTTGACGATGGTCTTGGCCTCATTGAGATTGTAGTCCTTCATCGTAACAGCCACGAGTTCGGTGTTCTTGAGCTGGACTGCGGCGATCTCCCTGTTGGCGATGGCCCGTCTGAGGATCTCCTCCGGCGGGACCGGGTGGCTCGGGAGGACCCGGGCAATGAGCCTCTCGATCCGGTTGCGGGGCTGGCCGCTGAAGAAGGCTAGGTTTCTCGGCACCAGCTCGTCGAGAACGCCCTGGAGACTGGTCGGATCCGTCATCATCAGTTGGACCTGGGTATTGACGAACAGCGCGTAGTTGGCGGCTTCGCCGGTCTCCAGCTTGCCCGTCAACACGCTCGGGACCGCCTGTTTGATCTTCACCGAGCCCTGCACGACGTACATCGGCTCCACCAGGAACCAAATCGCAGGCAATCCCACGGCACAAATCACAATCGCGGTGACCAGGATGATCGGCCATCGCTTCCGCAGGCTGTCCAGCACATTCGTGGTCGGCGGCTCCTGGATCTCGGCTGGCGGCTCGCTGACCACCGGCTTCTGCTCGATCACCTGATCCAGATATTTCTCCAGGTTGTTCATAAATCAGTTCTCCCAGTACTCAAGGGTCGGGTACATGCTGAGGTTGTCGTCGCGAGACGATCGCCGGTTCAACTTCCATGGGAGGCGTGGTCAGCCGAGACAGCAGCCACAACTCCCCCACCACCATCGCCAGCGCCAGCGGCATCATGGCGTATCCGTCCCCATCGTGAATCCGGTCTCTCCATACCGTGCTCTCCACCACAGTATAGAGCAAGGCCGTCACCACCAGTCGGACGGTATTGCACAGCAGTGCGATTGGGACGCTCGACAACAGAACGATCGCTTTCTCCCACCACGACCGCCGGGTCAGCAGCACGACCAGTGCGCTGATCACGAAGAACGCGGTGATCATCCTGAGTCCGTTGCACGCCTCGGCCACGGCCACCTTGGTCCCCTCGATGTCGATGGTGTTGCCGCTGCGCACGATGTCCCAACCGCCCAGTTCCAGACAGAAGACGGCGGAACTGGTCGCCCACCGCTGCAACGGCAGCGAAACCGCCGCCTGAATTCGATTCGGCCAGGGCAGCATCAGGCACAGGAAGACCAGGACGGGCCACAGCTTCTTCAGATATCCCCAGCCCATCATCAGCAGCACCAAGGCTGCGACGGACAGGACCAGGGACAACCGCTCGCCGGACCGATACATATAGTACAATCCGAGCCCCCGGCACGCCTGGGCGAGAATCAGAGCCCCGGCGCCCCAGAGCAGGGCCGGACGAAGCGTCGCCGAACCCATCTCCTGGCGACGCGACCAGACTACGTAGATGGCCAGGAAGGGAACGAGCATCCCGGAGGAGTACTCCTGGCTCGTGCGCCACTCTCGAATCAGGTCCCGCATCGTAGGCCAGTACGACCACAGCAGCGAGACCACGACCGCCGCCGCGGCCAGAATCACAGTCACACCCGCCCGCGGAAGTCCCGATCCCTCGCTCGATCCCCCGAACCAACGACCCGGCAACGACCTCACGAAACGGCCAAGCCCGCCCGCGGAGCCACACAGGGACGGCCTCCCGTCCTCCGCATCGCGCCCCGAGAATGCCGAGGACACGGCACGACCGATCACGACCGCACCGTCCAGCACCTTCACGCGGGAATCCAGAATCGATTCACGGATCTCGCAGCTTCTGCCCACAGAAACCCCCGTCCACAAAGCACTTCGAACTACGGCGCTCTTCTCGCCCACGACAACACCCGGTCCGACGATAGCAGGACCGATCACGACAGCGTCTTCCCGGACCTGGGCGTGCTCCCCGATCAAGACAGGTCCGCATATCCGGGCTTGCGGATGCACCCAGGCGCCCAAGCCCGCGCGTATCGGCCCGCCCTGCGAGTCGCTGCAAATGACTGAACTGGCGCCGTCGGGTTCTCCCACGGAAAGGAAGACCTCGACCGCGTCCAGATACCCCTGGCGTTCTCTGAAGTTCCCCACCGGCCGCTCCAGCACGTACGGGCGAACCACGCCGCCAGCCCGCACGATCGAGGGGATCACCCCTTCCTTGATGTCCGAGTACCCCCCTGCGGGAATCCGTTCGAGCACCTGCGGGCGACACACGAATATCTCTGCCGACGGGCCGAGCGATCCATCGTCCGCCCGTCCGGGATTGAAGACCACGGTCATCTCGGCGCCGCTGGACCGGTGCGCCTCGATCAGACCGGCCAGGGGCGGCGGCACAGCCATACTGGCGGAAAGCACCAGAATCAGTTCCCCCGGGTCGGCGGACGCCGCATCCCGAAGGCACCCTCCGGTTCCCCCCATCAGTTCTTCCGGCACGAGGGTCGTCGCCAGTCGGCTGCTCCGACAGACAGACGCCACGTCCTGTGCCATGGCGGCATCACAACAGACGGACGCACGCGGAACCCCTTCCCTCGCGAGATGATCCAGCAGGCGCGCCAGCGCGGCCCGGTCCCCGATCGGCCACAGCGCCGCAGGCAGACGCGAAGCCAGCGGGCATCGCCCGAAGTCCCGTCCGCCGACGAGCACAATCGTGCGGAGATCAAGCTGCGACAGTGTGCTTCTACCGGTCATCCGTTGCCGTCAATCCCACTGACCCCTACAGGGTCGTTCCTGCCATCCCCACCCTGATGACAAGGGGACAGCTTATTTCCGTCGCGTGAACGAATCTCTGTGGCCGTCTACCCCCGAGGCACCCACGCCGTTGCGTGCACGAGCAACATCAGCGCATGTGGGGAGGTTATCCTACCACGACACTCCACCCGATTCCAGTCAATTCCGTCTCGGCCCCGCCGCTGGCATCGGCAGTCCGACGGCTTCGCAGCAGGGTCCGGATAAACACAAGCCCAACGAGGGCGCACCCGTATCATCGGCCGCCCCGACAGGCGACATGATCAGCATTTCGGTTTCAGCCGACCTCGGATCGGTGTGTGTCCTGGGGGCAGACCGTCTGGCGCAGGGGCGATGCCGGCCGACCCACGGCGAAGTACTTGATCCCCGCCCGCGCCACGTGGTCGGGGTCATAGAGATTCCGACCGTCAAAGACAACCGGACGTTTGAGCCGGCTGCGAATCTCCTGGAAGTCGGGCGTTCGGAACTCGGGCCAGTCCGTCAGGACGACCAGAGCATCACAATGGTCGAGCATCGCATAGGGGTCCTGGTGCAATTCGATGGCTCCCCCGGTCGCTGCGGCGGCGGCCGGCCCGGCCTGCGGGTCGTAGGCACGCACCTTGATCCCGGACTCCAAGAACTTCCGAACGCAGTAAACGGCTGGAGATTCCCGAATGTCATCCGTATTCGCCTTGAACGCCAACCCCCACACGGCCACCATGCACTCGCTCTGCCGATCGGCGAAGTACTGAATCACACGCTCTGCGAAATGGTCTCGGGCAGCGATATTGACCTGCCAGACGGCGCCCGCCAACGGCATGTCCACGCGGCTCGTCTGGCCCATGTGGATCAGGGCATGGATATCCTTGGGAAAACAACTGCCTCCGAAGCCAATGCCCGGGAACAGGAACGCCGAGCCGATCCGACTGTCCGAACCAAGCCCTTGCCGGACGAGTTCCACGTCGGCGCCCATCCGCTCGCAGAGCAGGGAAATCTCGTTCATGAACGAGACCCGTGTGGCCAGCATCCCATTGGCCGCGTATTTGGCCATCTCGGCCGACGCCGGGTCCATGAAAATAATACGTTTGCTCTTGCGCATGAAAGGCTTGTACAGTTCCGCCATGATGTCCCGCGCTCGCGGGCTCGTGGTTCCGATAATAATCCGATCCGGTCTCATGAAATCCTCGACGGCCGCCCCCTCCTTCAGAAACTCCGGATTGCTCACGTAGTCGAAGGGGCCGCTCGCCCGCGACTGGATGATCCTGGTGAGGGTCTCGTGGGTCCCGACCGGGACGGTGCTCTTCATGACGATCACCCGATAGTCCGTCAACTCGCCGGCGATCTCGCCGGCGGCCGCGTAGACCCCTCGCAGATCCGCGGAGCCGTCCGGCGCCATGGGCGTGCCCACCGCCAGGATGAGGATCTCGGAACGGCTCACCCCCTCCTTCAGGTCGGTCGTGAAGTGGAGACGGCCCGCCTTCGCAGTGCTCCGAACGATCTCTTCCAGACCGCGCTCGTAGATGGGAATCTCCCCCCGGCGTAAGGCTTCGATCTTGCCGGCGTCGCTATCGACGCAAATCACCTGGTTCCCGGCCTCGGCAAAACAGGCGCCGCTCACCAGACCGACATATCCGACTCCGACCACGCATAATCTCATATCATCACCTCTGCAAATCGATAAACATGCCGGACGCATCCTTGGACAGACGTCGGCAGAATCTCAACGCCGGCAGGGAATCCCCGAGGACTACCAGCAAATCCCGCGGTACTCTCCTCCTCGCGCGGCCAGCGACGCGACACGGACCAGATCCACCACGACCTGGTCGCCCTTCAGTCTCGCCACAACCCCGTCGCAGTCCTCCATCCTATTGCCAACCACAATCACCTCCGCATGATGCAGGACTTCGTCGATGGTCTCGACCATAAGCTTCGAGATATGGGGGATGTGGTTCAACAGGTAATCCCGGTTGGCGCCCATCAGTCTCGCCATGTTGACGTTCCGGTCGTACACGCGAATGTCGTATCCCTTGCCCAGCAGTCGCTCGATCACAGTAACCAACGGGCTCTCCCGCAGGTCGTCGGTGCCAGCCTTGAAGCTGAAACCCAGGATGCCGATCTTCTTCTTTCCCAATTCCGTGATCATGCGCACCGCAGTGTCGATCTGCATCTGATTGCTTGGCACGATGGCGTTGAGCACGGGCAGATCGAGGTCCATCCTGCGAGCCCTGTGCGCCAGAGCTCGAACATCTTTCGGCAGACAGGATCCCCCAAACGCGAAGCCCGGCCTCAGGTAGCAATCGGAGAGATTGAGTTTCGTGTCCTGGCAGAAGATGTCCATGACCGCGTGGCTGTCGATCTTCATCGCCCGGCTCAAATCCCCCATCTCATTCGCAAAGCAGATCTTCAATGCGTGCCATGCGTTATCCACATACTTGATCATCTCGCTCACTTCGATCCGCGTGTGAAACAGCGGAGCATCCAGCATGGCATACAGCGAGGCGACCCGGTCTCCACTGACGCGATCGCCCTCTCCGATGACCGTCTTCGGCGGATGGTAAAAGTCATAGACCGCCGTGCCCTCGCGCAAGAACTCAGGATTGTGGCACACGCCAAAATCCCTGCCCGCCCGTTTGCCCGAGTGCTCCTCCAGCAGCGGGATCACGACGCCCCGTATCGTCCCGGGCAACACCGTGCTGCGGCAGACTACGACATGGAAATCGTCCATGGCTCGCAGCGCCCGCCCGATCTCCACACAGACCCTTCGCACATGGCTCAGGTCCGGATCGCCGTTGGCCTGCCCCGGCGTCCCCACGCAGATCAGCGTCAGCTCCGAGGCCCGAACGGCCTCCTCCACTTCGGTCGTAGCCCGAAGGGCGCCTCTCCGCACCCCCTCCTGGACCAGCTCCGGCGTCTCCTTCTCCACGATGGGCGACAATCCGCTGTTGATCATCGTCGCCTTGGCGTCGTTGGAGTCGACGCCGACCACGGTATGACCCTCGCGGGCCAGACAGGCGGCGCTGACGAGACCGACGTACCCGACTCCGACGACACACACCCTCATGTCATCTCCTCCACCCGTTCCACCATCGGTGTCACCCCAGAACATCCCGAAACGGCCATGCTTCTCCTACAGCGTCGACACACAGACGTCGACGCACCCACGGCAATCACGATCCGGACTTCACAGAGAGTGCCTCCAGAAATTCCTCGATCCGCCGGACGACGGCCTCCGGCTGGACCCGCCGCGGACTCGGCTGGAACCTCTTCAGCAGTTCCACCTTGTCAGCAAGTTCTTCGGAACTGTAAGCCACCAGCAGATGGCCCAGTTGCTCGAACTTGCGGGCGATCGCCACTTGATGATCGTTCACCACCTCTCCGTATTGTCTCCGTCGCGGCATCGCAAGAAGCGGCTTGCCCGTATCGAGCGCCATAGTGATCGTACCCATTCCCGCATGGCTGATGAGGGCCGATGCCTCGTGGATACGCTCGTCGAACGCCTTCTTGTCCAGAGACGCCACGGCCTCGAAGTTCCGCGGCTGGTACGCCTCGTCTCCAATCTGTGCAAACACCTCGTCCTTGATGACGCCTGCTGCGACAAGATCATCCACCGCCTTCACTAGCCGATCGAACGGGAACTGTGTCCCGACAGTCAGAAAGATCATAGATTCCCCTGCACTCCGATTAGACCCATCAGATGATGTTGCCCATGTATTCCGTGCCGGGATATGTCCCTGTCAGCTCCGGCCATTGCACGATGCACAGGTCCGCAATACGCCGAACCATTCGCCCGGACAGAGACATATGCTCGACGTTCGTGATACTGTCCACCCAGACCACCTTGGCGCCGAACAGCCAGCCTAGGAAACAACAGAGACAGCCGATGGCGGCTCCCGTGCTGAGCACGACGGTCGGGCGTTCGCGGCGAATTGCTGCGAGGCAGTTCCACAGCGATTTCACAACCCGCAAGGGGTGTTGCCGATTGCACTCGCCGACCACGTAGACCCGCTTTCCCTCGCCGAGTTTGCTCTTCACCACATCGGTCGTGACAACGTAGAACACGTCACGTCCCTGCCATGCGCCGCTGAGCTTGAGCAACTGACTGAGATGCCCGCCCGAGGAAGCAACCAGGGCAATCCGCAAGTCCGATCCCATATCCGTCACCATCCAATCCTAAGACATAATACCTCACGGCCGTCGATCGCACCCAGTCTCCACCTGGGAGAACAGGATCGGGGCTGCCAACGGCCTGTACGGTCCTCCCCCCGGCGTCGAGTCCCGCGTCACGAGACGTCCCCGGCAACGATTTCGTTCGTGCGACGGTCCCGCCAGCCCAGTTCCTTCACCGCTCTATCGGCACTGTAGCGGATGTCGCGAATTCCCGTCATGATCTGGTAATTGACATCGGCCCCGCCCGTCCGCCCCAGGGCCTTCTTCAGCTTGCCGCCCCCCCAATTCAGAATCCGCAGCATGGCAGGCGCCAGCCGGATGACGGCGATTTCGCGACCCCCATGCCGCCCCCACCGCTTGAGAAAATCCCGTACCGACAGATGCGACGTCGGTACGGCATTGTAGATCGCGTATTTCGGGGGCTTTGCCAGGAGTAGAGAGATCATCTCGGCCACATCGTCCACATGGACATATGGCAGGTGGTTCGTTGCCTTTCCGACAAGCAGCCCGCAGGATTTCCTCTTCCACGCGATCAGCTTCTTGGCCGGGGCCTTGTTGTCGCTGAAGAGCAGGCCGGGCCGGACGATCGCCAGGTTCATGCGCAGGCCGGCCTTTCGCCTTTCCAGTTCATTCTCGATCAGGACCTTGGTCCAGGGATAGGCGTTCAGCGAATTCTCCTGGGTGACGAACGGCTGGTTCTCATCGATCGTCTTCCCCCAGAGCGAGCGGTCCAAGCCGTAGACGGAGACGCTGGACACATGGATGAATGTCGCGACCCCGTTGCGTTCGGCAGCATCGAGGAGCTGCATCGTTCCGCCCAGGTTCATTCGTTCCATGGAGCCGTCCGCTGCACCCCGTCCATCCCAGGCGCTGTGCACCACGGCGTCGACACCCCGTGTGATCTCGTCCGCGACGGAAGACTGCGACAGACTGCCCCAGAAGATCTCCATAGGGGGGGGAAGTTCCCTGCGATCCAGCACGGCGCCGTGGAGCAACACGCGCAGTTGATATCCCTGCGATAGCAGGTGCGGCGCCACTGCTTTGCCCAGGTTTCCCGAATATCCTGTAAGAAGTACCTTCATGGTGTCCCCTTCGATACACAGTTCGCTTCTTTTGCGGCAGTATTCTCTCTCCGAATCCGCATGTGCGGTCCCACGGATCAGGCGACGACGGCCGCACTTCGGCGGGCGACGGTCCCGGCCGCCTCGCCGGCGATCAGCACCTGATTCACAATGTCGGCCACGCCAAGCGCATTGTCCCGAGTGATCGGAGATTGGCCGCCCGAACGCGCCGCGAGGTAGAACCGACGGACCAGTTCCCTGGTACCGGGGTTGCGCTTCAGTCTGCCCAGGAGAACCCGGCAGGTCACGCCGATCGTTCCCACGATCAGGGCCCACCCCTGCCCGATCCCTCCGAACACTTTCGAGAGAACGCTCAGCTTGCCTCGCGGGACGCGGACGGTAATCAGTTGTCGGGCCAAATCGATGTAGATGCTGCCTTTCTCACACTCGATGTTGAGATAACGACTGGCGTTGCCGTGCGCCATGCTAATGGTGAACGTCCCCACTCCCGCATCAGTCATGAACGCCACATCGAGAAGATCGGAGAAGCCATAGGGCATCATGTTGCGCGGTTGTGTCAGGTACACGAGTTTGCCGGGTTGGCCCAGCAACTCGACGAGCACACTGGCCGGATGCGAGACGAGGTTAATCAGAGGGCCGCCGGGTAAACGATACGCCCAGTGACTAACACCCCGATAGGGAATGGTCTTCTGTTTCTCTGCGTGTCCGAAGAAACAATGGGCCGCCACAACACGCCCGACCCGGCCGGACCGAATGAGCCCCAGGGCCTTCTGCACACAATCCATGTACAGCAGGCTGTGTCCGACGCACAACAGCCGCTGCCGCGGCTCGGCAAACTCGTACAAACGCGCAGTCTCGTCGAGCGTCAGCGTCATCGGCTTCTCCACGAAGACATGCGCACCGGCCTCCAGGGCCAATCGCGCCAGCTCATAGTGCGAGTCCGGCGGGGTCAGGATGTGCACGATGTCGAACCGCTCCCGCTGCAGCAGTTCTCGAGCATCGGTGTGGATCACTGCGTTCAGCCGATACCTGTCGCTGAGGCGCCGAGCCGCATCGGGGTTTGTGTCGCACAGGTGGAACTCCACAGGGCCACACCGAGTCTTGATGGTGGCGACGTGATCCGCTGCGATCAGCCCACACCCGATGATGGCGGTACGAAGTTGTTTCTCGTCATTCATTCTGGATCTCCTTGATAGGCGGAGTGGCGTTCGGAGATTTCACATACGCGTGCAAGGTCACCCACTGATGTTGCCGCACAAGTCTGCGGATGTCGGGATCCGGCAGCCGGCTTGTCCTCCTAAGCAGATTCGAGAAATAGCCATAGGCCAAGCCGGATGACTGGATGATATCGCCGGTGGCGAGGAGGCGCGACAGCGCCCGCGTAAACATACGCAGCGGAGACATCCCGATATAGTAGGCCATGTACCCGTTGCGTGCCCAGCCGGCGAAGCGACCGCCTCGCGACGCGGTCCGCCGCAGATGAACCAAGTGCAGGTGGTCGAAACTCTGAACGTCCCAGCCGTGAGCGCGCGCCTCAATCTCGTCGATCACATCCCATCCGAAAACCGGGCGGACCCCGTGGATGTCCTGGTAACAGCACTTGCGATAGACCTTCGTTGCCCCTCGCACATGGGCCTTGCTCACTTTCTCCCGGGCCAAGTCCGTTCCTCGGTATTCGTAGATCACCCCCCCGGCTATGCCCAACCGAGGATTTCGCTGGAACTCATCGAGGAGAGAGGCGAAATACTCGGGTCCGAATTCGAGGTCGGCGTCCAGCTTGACAACGAATGCTGAAGCGGAGAACTGTGCCGAAGCCAATCGCCATCCGTCCAGGAACGCTTCCGCCTCGGAGGCGACCAGAAGCCCATCTGTGCCGGTCTTCTGTTTCTTTTCGCGGCGCAGGCCCACAATCCAGGGATGGACGCCCGCTGCCTCGTGAATGATGTTCCACGTATCATCAGCCGAGCCGTCGTCGACGATTACCCAGGCCAGCGGTTTGAGCGTCTGGGAGACCATGCTCCGGATGGTGGCCGGGAGATTCGTTTGCTCATTGTAGGCAGGCGTCACCACCGTGTAGGCGGTTTCCGCCGTCGCCTGCCGGCTCATCGTGCGTTCGACCGCTGCCATTGTCTGCTTGTCGATTCCCGTAGCCATAAGCTCCATTCTCTGTCGGGCCGGGACGCTCGATTGTGCCCCCGCACAACAGTCGCTTGCCAAGTCACCGCCCAGTCGCAGGGCATGGGGGACCCGGAGTCCTCACATCGCCTCACCGGCCAACAATCCGAACTCCATCACGGATCGGGCGAGTCCTTCCCCAACGATCTTGCAGCCAAGAGGTGTGAAATGGCCATGCTCCTTCTCCCAGTACAGCTTCTCGCCGCTGAGACGCTGGAAGTCGGCAATCGGACTGTAGATATGGAACACATCCTTGCGGTCCAGCAGGTCGGAAGGGAACGTGGACTGGAATTCAGTCCGGCTGTGCCGTGTCGGAATGTCCAGGATCAACAACTCCGCTCCATGGAGGCGACACTGGCGTTGGATTTCCGACAACAAGGCAATGGCAAGCTCTTGCGGATACATGCTCGGTGTCCCCGCCACCTCATCCGTAAGTTCAGACTCCGGAGAATCTAGGTCCATCAGTCGGCGCATCGCAGGCATGATCTTGAATTTGACCACCTCCGCAGACCTCTCCCTGAGACAGCAGTACAGGTGGGAATGGATAGCCAGCCAGCGGAAAGCGGCGACTTGGAAGAGCATCTCGCGACTCTTCACGGCCGGAAGGAACGTCTTGTTCTTCCGAACCAGTTCTTTGCCTTCGATCGCATATAGATTCGACCTCACGTTGTCGTCGAGGTCGGTCGCGTGCCAGGCGATCACGACAAGATCGGGCTCATAGCGGAAACCCTCTTCCTGAAGTGCCACCAACTCCTCCGCTGTGCCAAAACCGGAGACCGACAGATTCACCGGCTCGCATTTCACGCCCGCCGCACGCAAGGAGTCCACCATGCGGGCCAGAAATGTGTCCTCCAGGCTCACGCCGTACCCCATGCCAAAGGAGTCGCCCAGCAGCATGATTCTGCGCATGCCCTGGGGTTTCCCGTATGGAATCTCCCCGTCGGCACGGAGTCCTTTCGAATTCGTGCGAATGTTGATCCGGTACTCAGGCGCCCTGTGCCAGTAGCTCTGGCTCGGGGTGTTGCCGCGAATGCCATAGTCCGTGGCACACACATATCGCGGGAGCATCAGTTGCGGCGAGAAGAACCGCAGAAACACCTCCCCGACGAGGAGGAAGTAGACGCAGCCGGTCCCAACTTTGGCCACCAGCATCAACGCCGATCTGTTGAACCTCATATTCCTCACCCTAGAAAAACGTCAGAATGCGAAGTAGATGAACTGCTGTGCCCCCCTGACACTCAGAGCCAGCAGAGACATCAGGACAACCAGCCAGACGTTGAGCCGAACGAACCAGGGCCAGTGCTCCAACACAGTCTCGGTTCCCCTCCTGGCCCGAATGGCTTCCAGAAGCACAAACAACCACCCGTAGAAGACCAAGGTCCAGAGCACATCCGTTGCCGCCGGCGACCAGTGAGGATGAAGGAAGATCGAACGCAGGAAGATGCCGACCGTCGCCATGTTCTGCGCTCGGAAGAGGAGCCAACCCAGACACACGAGGTGGAACATAATCAGGATCTGGACCGCGGCAACCCCGACGCTCGCGAGACCGTTATGGTTCTCGCCACCGGGGACATCTGTGGGCTCAACCGATCGGCTCACCGGCAGACGAAGGGAGGCCTGCCTCCGACAGCACTTGACCGAACCGCCACCCGCCGTCTCCACAGACACGACACCAGAGGATTCGGCACCTTCACCCACCAGAGACTCCGCCAACATCTCCGATTCGGCGGCTCCGGCGGGACACTGGACCTTTCGGATGAGGACTGCCCCCTTCTTGCTCACCTCGGCCACCACACGGTACGCCACGAGGATGAACCCGTGAAAGGCTCCCCATAGGACGAACGTCCATGCGGCGCCGTGCCACAATCCGCCAAGCAGCATGGTCAGGACGAGATTCCGATACATCTGCAATGTGCCGTGGCGATTCCCCCCCAGCGGGATATACAGGTAGTCCCTCAGCCAGGACGAGAGACTGATGTGCCAGCGCTTCCAGAAATCCGAGGGATTCCTCGCCAGGTAGGGGAGTCTGAAGTTCAGCATGATGTCAAACCCCAGGAGGCGAGCCGTTCCTCTCGCGATGTCCGTATAACCGGCAAAGTCACAGTAGATCTGGATCGCGAACGCGTAGATGGCCAGGAGCAGTCGCAGGCCGTCTTGGGGCACCGGCGTCATCCCATCAGCGTTGGAGAAGGGCGCAAACGTCGAATTGACGACTCTCGCCATGTTGTCCGCAACAACCATCTTCTCAAATAATCCCCATGCGATCAGCCACAACCCGCTGCGAAAGCACGCAAGATTCGCCGTGCGAGGCCGGCGAAATTGAGGCATGAGATGGCTTGCACGCTCGATCGGACCGGCAACCAATTGTGGGAAGAACGAGACAAAGACCGCCACTTCGGTCACGGCGGTGCTTGGCTGCAGGCAACCTCGATACACGTCGATCGTGTAACTCATCGTCTGAAAGACGAAGAATGAGATGCCTACAGGCAAAATGACGCCCAGGGTCCAATTGCCGAGCGTGTGTCCTGTGACAGATTCCACGGCGGACTGCAGAGAAGCAGCGAAGAAATCGAAGTACTTGAAAAAACCCAGCATCGCCAGATTCATCACGACACTCATGGCGAGGAAGAAGCGTCTGCGATGGTTCGGCTCCAGACGCGTCAACCTCGGGTACGCCGCGTTGAATAGGAGGATGCCTATGGCCACCGCGAAGATGACCCGCCAGTACGCCGGCTTGGAAACCAGAACGTGTTGCCAATCGACCGCGAGCGAGGGCCAGTGCTCGACGAAGCCGAAGTCAAAGGCCTTCAGGTTGATCCCGAGACAGAATAGTGCGGCCGAGAACAGGAACAGCGATGCCCGAGCGCGTTGCCACAAGGTCATGTGACCGTTGCGAATCGACAAGGCACAGGTGTAGTCCAGGACGGTGGAAAAGACGATCAGAAAAAGAAAGCGGACGTCCCAAAACCCATAGAAGTAGTAGCTCGCGAACAACAGGAGCAGATTCTGGATGCGATAACGCCGCCGCAGAAGCCAATATGAGCTCAAAGTCAATATAAAGAAGACTGCGAATGCGATACTGTTGAAGAGCATATCCCCTCGATCCTTTCAATCACGTGTGACTTGCCACAACACGGAAATCACGTGCCGGTTCAGGACCTCATAGCCCGCCTGTGCCAGATGAAGAGCATCCCTCGCATACTCGTGCCTTTTCCCTGGAGTCGGCGACAGGAACAGACTGCAGTCGAGCACGGTACACGATCTTTCTTCAGATCGAGCAGCCACTCGTTCACCTCGTCCACGGAGTCGTTGATCACGTTTGACCACACGAGGCGTTGGAGCAGATCGACAGGACCCGACGATCATATTCCCGCGGTCCCGGAAAACGCCGAGCGTCTTGAGATCGTTGATTCCGATCTGGATCACCACTGCCCGAGGACGAGCCGCCAGCACATCTTCCTCAAGTCTCAGCAGGGCTTGTGCGGTCGTCTGACCACTCACGCCCCGGCTGATGACCCGGTAGTCCGCAAGAACAGGCAAGGGCGCCCGCTGCGCGATCCTGGAACCTCCGAAGAGAACCACAAGGGGCTTGCCACTGCCTGCGATAGCGGGCCTTGGCGACTGGGAAACCCCAACCCCAGTTGGGTCCAAATGCGCCATCTGGAGTGCCCGGCAGCAGACGAGGAGGCGATCCGCCTATCCATGCCCCCGTGGCCGCAATGCCGCAAGTCCTCACTCCCAGGACAGACGACCTCACAGGAGGTCGCTCCCTCCCCTGAATCCACTGAACAAAGGAATCCTCTTCGTGGCTGCGAAATAGGCCTTCAGCTTGGAGGCCGCCTGTTCTCGGCGTCCGCGGCTCATGGAGTACACGATCAGCCATCCTGGAATCCGCACGGCAAAGAAGGCGAACACCAGAAGACAGGCGAGGCGGTAGTACGCACGTCCGTGGTGCTTTCGGAGGAATCGGAGAATGCTGAGCCTCAACTGGACCGTCATTTCGACGCCAACCCTTTTGCTGCTCTGCCCCCCCAGATGGATAATCTCGCCGACCGGCGAAAAGAGCAGCCGCCATCCGGCTTGGCGGAACCGATAGCACCAGTCCGTCTCTTCGGCATACATGAAGAACTGCTCGTCCATCACACCCACCTGCTCGATCGCCTCGCGGCGCACCAACATGAAGCAGCCTGTGACAACATCCACGTCACGCTCATCATCTCGCTGCCACCACGTCATCCGCTCGCGGCCGAAGAGACGACTGCGAGGAAAGAGTTTATATAGATACGTTGCAGAAAGCACCATGTTCAGCAGGGAGGGATACATGAAACACGTCGGCTGGAGCGTTCGATCGGGGTTCATCACCCGGCAGCCGACCACCGCTACGTCGGGGTGCGCGTCGGCGAATGCCACGGTCTTGGCAATGGCTCCGTCCAGAACGACGGTGTCGCTGTTCAACAGAAGGACATACCGTCCGCCGGCCATGGCCATTCCCTGATTGTTGGCGGCTGCGAACCCCAAGTTGTCGGCATTCGCGATGAGCTGCACTTCGGGGAACTCGCTCCGGACCATCTCGGCAGAGCCGTCTGCCGAAGCGTTGTCTACGACGATCACCTGGCAGCGAACCGCGCCGCCGTTCTCATAGACCGACCGCAGGCAGTCCCGCAGAATCTCACGTGTGTTCCAACTGACGACGACAACAGTCACATCGGGCCTGCTCACGTCAGACTCCATGCTTCTTCACGCGGTTGGGAGGCGCCGCCATACCCCTCTCGTCGGGGCTTCGCTGAAACAGCGACCCTCTTCGTCGGCGGGATATTCTCCAGGGATTTCTCATAGAGCAGACCCGCCGCAGCGAGCAGTAGATACCAGATCAACGTAATCTGACCGAAATACGAGACGCCCAGGAACGATATGGCATGTGCGATCACCGTCGCGAAAGCACACCATGCGAGGTAGGACTCGCTCCGGTCTCGACAAGTCAGGGATACTCGAAGGAAGGTCCGGGCGCTCAGGAAGATCAGAACGCAGAAGAGCACACAAGTGACGAAGCCACCGCGGACTCCCTCCAGAATGTACTGATTGGTCACGTCCTGGAGGCCGTAGCCCCAGTGGCCCGTGCTGCGCGTGCCGATCAGGACCCACTCGAAGAAATGGCCAATGGCCTGATCAATCAGATGGTAGCGGTGCCACCCGGTCGAGCCGGCCACGACACTGACGCGCGACAGCAGCGACCAGACAGGGGCCTTCATCACAAAGTGAAGCCCGATCAGCAGAAACAGCACTCCCCACGCCACCCGAGGAGTGTTCCGGCGCCAGGAGTACACCAGCACGATGGCCAGGGCTCCGGCGAACGTCAGGACCGGCGTACTCGACGCCGTGACCCAGATCATGAATGTGCATGACGCCACAGCAGGCCAGAGAAGCCACGCGCACCTCTTCTGCCTGGCAAACCCGATGAACAAAGGCACCACGGTGGCCCAGAACAACCCCATCATAATAGCGTGCGGAAAGGTCGCTGCGCAACGATAGGCGCCCTCTCGCCAATCCGTGGTGACACGCCCCAGGCTAGTGAACGGATTCGATCCGTTCCGCCACTCGACAACCACGAAAGGCAGCATAGCCACCGCACACACGCCCAGGGCTATGTGGACGAAGCCGATATCCCGCCAAGAGCGAAGACTCTGGCGAAATATCCAGTAGAGCCCCAACCATTCGAGCAGCCGGCCGCACCGCAGAAGCAGAGCCCCGAAGCTCATCCACTGAAGAGTATACACCGCTGTGCCCACAAGCGCCCAGGCAAGAACCAGCCTGTCGAACCGATTCCACCGGATGGAAACGATCTCGCTGCGGATCCAGAGCCGGAGAATTCCCGCCAGCACGAGGATCTGAAGAACATAGAAGTGCAGCCCCACAATGATGACACACTGGTCTGCGGGCACCCAGCAGGCGCCGATCACGAACGGCAGCAGGATGTACTTGCGAGGCACCGCGAGAGTCAGAGTGGACAGGACCACCGTGATGAACAGAGTCAAACTGGTTATGGTGACAGGTTGTTCCATGGTTGAGAACCACGCCTTTCCGGAGAACACCCGCGATTCAGAGACCATCGCAGGTCAGGCGGGGACGCGCCCCGCCCAACGCGAAGTCGAACACCTCTGCCAGGTCGCCCGTAAGGCGGGATCGTTCGAACCGCTCGATGAATTCGTCGTTGGGTTGACACCGCAAGCCCCCCTCGTCACGATGCCGGGCCAGCAGATCCGACAGGATGGCGGCAATTCCGGTCACATCCGTCGGATCACAGACAAGCCCCACCCCCGCCTTTTGGACAAAACCCCTCGTGTCGCCCGGCGGCACGCAGGCCAGGATGGGCTTTCGTGCGGCAAGGTACTCATACGTCTTGCCGGGAACGATCAACGCGCCTCGGTGATCTGCCGGCTCGTGAAGCGGCAGGAATAGCGCGTCGGCCGATTGGAGCATCTGAACGGACTGGGCATGTGTGGCATAGCCGGGGAACTCGGTGATGCCAGTCAACCCGAACCGGTCAGCCAGAGACCGGTCTTCGGGCGTTGCCGATCCGACGAGAACCAGACGGAGCGTCCGGGCATTCGCGTTGCCCTCGTCGAGCAGCTTGCGAACTGCCTTGAACAGGTAGTAAGGAGTTCTCGCCAGCAGATGGGGACGTCCCACAGAGTACCGAAGCTTGTCGCGCAACCTCAGTCGGACCGGTTCGCCCAGAACCTCGCGGCTGCCCGGATCCACCTTGAGAGCGCCCGCCGTGTGGAACTGGCCCGTGTGGACGATGGTGAACCTGCCCACACCCTCTCGCTGCCGAGCCGAATTCGCCGGCAGTTGGAAGTCGCCGCGGTCCCAGCCATTCGGAATACAGAAGAGCTTCTCGTCGGGCAGGTGCCCAAACGCCTCATGGAGCGCTCTGAGGGATTCCGGCGTGTTCATGACGACGGCCGTCGCCTGCTCGCACGCCACCCTCATGGCTGTGCGATCCATCCCATGGTGGAGCCGAGTCACATAGCAGTTGATCGGGTCCAGCGCCCAGGGGTCTCGCATGTCGAGGACCCAGGGCAACCGGTGTTTCTTCGCCAGCGACGCGGCGGCCCTGGCCGCAGGATACGGGCTCACCGTGACGTACAGGAGGTCCGGCTTGTCCCGCAGGATCAGAGCGTGTCCGGCGCGTTCAGCCGCACGCACCCACCAGCAGAACGGCATCCCGGGAACATACCGACCGACCTTGCCCTCCGCCCACTTGAGCCGCCGCTCCCACGGGGACAATCGCACGGTCTCAACCGTCGCATCGCGGACATCGTCCATCAGCTTCGGGTCTTCCGGAATCAGCCCGCCAACGGGCGATCCCGTCCCTCCGACCACCAGAGGCGCGTAGCCGCGGGCCGGAAGGTACTTGACGAACTTGGCGGTCCGCTGCACCCCGGCCCCCCCCGACGGGGGATAGAAGTAGGCTAGTATGAGGACCTTCTTCATCGGACGGCCTCCGGGCTCTCCACGTCGATCTTCCGGATGATGCGGGCCGGTACCCCGCCCACAATCGTGAAGGGCGGCACATCCTTCGTCACCACGGCATTGGCTCCAACGACCGCCCGCCGGCCGATCCGGACGCCTTTGAGAATCACGCATCCCTCGCCAAGCCAGACCCCATCCTCGATCACCACGGGGGCCGACCGCACGCCGTGTGCCCACCGCGCCGGCAGTTCGGGATCATCGAACACATGGTCGTGATCGCTGATGTAGACGCGTCCTGCAATCAACACATCCCTACCGATTGTCACGGATTGGGCGGCGCCGCAGTGGAAGTACAGATGGATGACCGTGCCATCCCCAATGACCAGTTTCGGCGTCTTGCCGTCCCACGGGCCGACGGCCTCCAGGCGAGCGCCCTTGCGGATCGCCACCTTCTCGCCGATGTGGATCGCGCGGGGATTCGTCAGCAGATCACAGCGTTCCAGGCGAGACCGCCAGCCGAACCGGCCGAACCGGGGACGCCACCACACGTAGTTCATGCTCGCCGTCACAAGACGGACCGCCCGGCGGAAGCACTCGGCTACCGACATGCGTCACCTCTGCATCTTGCGATTCTCACGAATTACGACACCTGCCCTCTCACGCACCGACTCGCCCACGCCAGAAGGGCCACGACGGGTCTCACCGCCCGCCTTCTCGTCCCCTGGTACCAGAACCATTCCTTGGTCGAGAGTGCTCGTGCGCGGGTCTTGACCAGTTCGGCGAGGTCCTCTCGCCTCTCCAGGAATGCCCGCTTCAGCGTCAAGCGTCGCCATGTGCTCTCGTGCATTTCTCGTGTAGAGGCCGGCAGATCGTACTTTTTGCACAAGTACAAGCACATTTCGGCATTGGCAATCCAGAAGAACAACTCCTTTTGCCTGTCCTGACTGTGCGCCGCAGACTCTGCCAGGATCTGGTGGGTCGCCAGGGATTCATCGATCCGATGGACGGCGGCAACATGCGACACTTCCGCCCAGAGCTGCGTGTCCGTCATAGGAAAGCTTGTGTCGCGATACAGATAGGGATCGGCATTTCGTATCCGCTCCACCAACTCTCTTTTCGCCAGGACCGTGCAGGTCAGGATTCCGGCTCGTCCGGCCAGAATGTCCTCCATCTGAACCGGTTGCGACGGCGTCTTGCCACGGGACTGGAGATACTCGCGAATCGTCTCGCCCGTCTCGACCACGTGGCGGTCGTAGTCGGAATAGACCAATCCGCACTCGGGGTGACTTTCCATGAAGTCCACCTGGCGCTGCAATTTGTCGCACCGGTGCCAGTAGTCATCGCCCTCGCAATAGGCAACGTACTGCCCTTGGGAAGCGAGGGCCACTCGATCCTCATTCCGGATCGCCCCGACGTTCCGGTCGGACGTGACGACGCGAATGACGTCAGGATGCCTGCTCTGATACTCCGACACGATATCGCGCGTTCCGTCCGTGGAGCAATCCTCGCCGATCACCAGTTCGTACGGATAGGCAGTCTCCTGCTGAAGGACCCCCTCGATGGCGCGTGCGATATAGGGCGCGTGATTGTACGTGATCATGTTCACGCTGACTTTGACATTGGGCTGTGACACGAGTCGATGCCCCTCACTGAACCCGGCCGTCCCGTTGGCGCCGCAGGAAAGCAAAAAGGCGATTCCACTGGTCCGCGGCGCACTCCATCGAAAGATGCTGCTGCGCCAATTCGATGTTCCGTTGTCGGGCGCTGGGCTCCATCGAGGCAAACTCGCGAAAACTCAGGGTGGCGATGGAATCCGTGTCCCCGACTTCGATTCCCAGTTCTTTCAGCATCGCGTACGTGGTCGTTTCCGGTCGCAGGAACACCTTCTTGCCCTGAAAGAGCATGTAGTTCAGATTGAACAGGCCCTGTTGGCGGGAATGGTTGAACACCAGGATGTCGATCGAATCGAGAAACGCTGCATACTGCTCCTTCGGCATCAGCTCCATCATCGGCTTGAACCGGTCGCCGAGGACCTCGCGCCCTCGTTCCACGACCTGGGTCGCATACGCCGGATCTCCCTCCGCGTAGCTGAGCGGGCACCAGATCTCCATATTCTCTTGTCGGTGCGGCGCCAGGGCCTCCAGCACCGGCACATGCCGGTTGGTCGGAGCCGCGGAGTTGCCGACCAGCACTCTCAGAGGGCGCTCCGCCGACGCGGGATCGAACCACTGAGAGGGAGTCTTCTGCTGCAGGAGCGAATGCAGCGAGTAGGAGACCCTGAAGTAGTTGCCGGCACATCCGAGACTGGCCGCAATCAGATCATAGTCGCCGGGGACAAGGGTGCAAATCGCACGGAGCCTTCTGGCCACGACGCCTCGTTTCCACCGCCGCAGTCGTTGCCTCAGTCCGCGAGGACGAAGGAAGCCGTCATAATGGAAGTCCCCGCCCCAGGCCACCCACGCCGCTTGCCTGCACAGCCGGGGTCTCCGAAAGAGAAAATCCCACAGGCGCCCATGGAGGATGCTGTGCAGCACGAGACTGTCGCGCCGGTCCATGGCACCGACAATCGAGGCGAGATCCTGCGGGGACCTCAGGAACACGATCTTGGCGCCCTTCTCCAGACACGATTCGTACTTGCGTTCGTTCTGGACGTCCGTGCAGAAGATGAGGAACTGCGAATCGGCGCCGCCATCGGTGTGTTCCTTCAGGAGCACGATGATCGCAGGAACCAGATGCTCACAGTTCCCAGGCAGCACGTGATAGATCATCTATGGCACAACCTCTCGATTCCGGCGGGACGGTCCGTGCGCTCATGCCTTGATTGCGGGCCGGAAGGACATCCTCTCGGCCACGAGACGCCAGCCCTCGCCCAGGGCGGGCAGTCGGAACAACCCGCACAACAGCAGGTACGCGGCAAATCCGCAGACAACCTGAACTGCCAGCAACAACATCTTGTTCGGAAGGCCCACGTACTGCAGGGCATATGCGCCCAGGCCGGCCACGGCGGCAGCGAGGAAGTACCCCGCAGTATCTCGCAACTGACTCCAGGCGGGATAGCCGAGCAGCTTCCCGCTGTAGTAGCTGTTCAGAAAGTACGAAATGACACAGGCGAGAAGCTGCCCGACGATGATCGCCGTGATGCCCCAGCGCCAGCTCACGATCACGTTGCAGACGGTGAGTGCTTTCTTGAGCACTTCGAGACGCAGGAACAGATCCGATCGGCCCTTGGCCATCAGGACATTCAGATTCAACGCGTGCAGCGGAAGGAATATGCCTTGAAGGCATAACAACTGCAGGTATCCCACGCAGGGGAGCCACTTCGCGGTGATCAACACTTCCACCAAGGGCGACGCCGCCGCGGCCAGGATGACCATCAGCGGCGTATTAACGAAAACCAGCAGACAGAGGACCTTCTGCAATCCGCTCTTGAGCCTCACGAGATCGTCCTGAATCGCCGAGAACACCGGCAAACTCACCTGCGTAGCCATCGCGACCACGGTCCGGGAGGGGAAGTCCACCAGATGCTGGGCACGAGTGTAGAAGCCCAAGTCGGCAGGACGAAAGAGCTTGCCGATCACGGGATAGTAGATGTTCTCGAACACTCCGTTCAGCAGATTCGACGCGAGCATCCGGGATCCAAAGGTGAACATCTGCCTCAGGGCGTGGAAACTGAAGACCAGACTGGGTCGCCAGCGGTTGAACACCCACAGCAACACGACGTTCAGCAGCGTCATGGAGATCTGCTGCCCGACGAGACTCCACACGCCGAACCCGCTGTAGGCCATGATCACGCCCAGCGTGCCGGAACACAGCACCGAGACCAGGCTGACCTTGGCCTGGATCTTGAAGGCAATCGCACGGGTCAGCATGGCGGTCTGGACGACGCCGAAGGAGCCGATCACGAGCAAGAGCGACATTGCCCGCGTCAAAGGCGTCAGAATCGGCTCATCATAGAATGCAGCGATCCATGGGGCCGCCAGACACAACAGCCCCGCCAACGCCAAGCCGATGATCAAGTTGAAGTAGAAGACGGAACTGGTGTCCGCCTGAGTGACCTCCTTCTTCTGGATGAGGGCCACGCCGAAGCCGCTCTGCAGGAAGACCTGCCCCACGGCCATGAAGATCGTCAGCATCCCGATCAGCCCGAATTCGGCGGGCAAGAGCACGCGGGCCAGGATGATGCCGATCACGACCTGCACCATTCGGCTGCCAGCCGCATTGACGAAGCTCCACAGAGCCCCTCGTTCGGCTTTCTTCCGCAGAGACTCGGTCATCGTGAACCGCCAGTTCGGCGGGCGGTCCCCCCCACGTGACGAATGATCTCACAGATTCGCTCCACGTCGCCCAGGGCCAGATCCGAGTAGATGGGCAGCGTCAGGATTCTGGCGGCAGCCGACCGGGCAACCGTCAGCGGATCGTTCACCGGAACGGAGCGATAACAGGCGAAATCGCAGACCACGGGGTAGAAGTAACGACGTGAGAAGACGTTGTACTTCTTCAACTCCTCGTAGAGACTGTCCCGGGACAAGCCGAAATGCTCCGCGTCCACCTCGATCGGCATGTAGGCGTAGTTGTAGGTCACGTCCGCCGCCAACGGCGGGACGAGATGAATGCCGGGCCCATCCGCCAACAGGTGACGGTATCGCTCGTACAACTGTCTGCGTTTCTCGATGATCGTCGGCATCTCGTCCAGGATCAATTCGCCCATGAGGGCCTGGAACTCGTTCATCTTGGCGTTGGTCCCAGGCGTCACAACCTCGACCTCGTTCTCAAAACCGAAGTTCTTCAGGTAGTCGAAGGTCTTCGTGAGTCTCGGGTTCTGGAAGGCCAGCAGGCCGCCTTCAATCGAGTGGTACAGCTTCGTCGCATGGAAGCTGAACATGCTCAGGTCGCCGTAGTGGGCGATCGGCTTGCCGGCGACGCGGACGCCGAACGCATGGGCGGCGTCATAGATCAGGAGCAGGCCATGCCGACGGGCAATGTCGGCCAGGGCATCGAGCTTGCACGGATGACCGTAGACGTGCACGGGAAGGATCGCCGTCGTCCAGGGGGTGATTGCCGCCTCCACCTTCTCCGGATCCAATGTGTAGTAGTCGGGCTCGATGTCGACGAACACCGGGCGGACTCTGTTCCAGGACATCGCATGGGCCGTGGCAACGAAGGTGAACGGAGTCGTGATGACTTCTCCGGACACTCGCATGCCCTGCAACCCGATCTGAAGCGCCAACGTGCCGTTGCTGAAGAGGCACACGCTGTCCAGTTCCATGTACTCGCAGAGCCTCTTCGCATACCGCTGGACAATCGGACCATTGTTGGTGAGCCACCGGTTGTTCCAGATCTCCTTCAGCCGCTCACAGAATACATCGAGCCGAGGCAGAACCGGTTGCGTCACATAGATGGGTTTCTCAAAGCGTTCGATCACGTGCTCACGGTCCTTTCGTCAGCTCTGTGGAGGTTGTCGCGTGAAGCCTGCCTTCGTGTCGCGAGGTGAACACATGTTGCCGGTCGTCGCGACCGCGATGGATGATCCTCGTCTCGCAGCGGTCGAACAGGGCAGACTCCGTCCCCGTCGGCGACATGGGACAGGTAGACACAATCCTTTGTCAGCACTACAGTTACGTCACTTCAGTGTTCGAGAGGGCGACTAGCGTCCGCCCTGGGACGTTCCTGCCGTCTGGTTCGCATCCGCCAGGATATCGGCTACGGCGACACGCCCTTCCGGATCCGGGAGGAAACGGAGGATGATGTCCGCCAACTGTGACGCCAAGGCTCGAGCCGGAGACTCGGTATTGAACGAACTGATCTGAACCTGGGCGACATATCGAGCGAGATCCCCATCCAGATTCGGCCTGCGGTCAAACAGACTGGAGAAGTCGTTCTCGCTCAGCGTGATCCGGCCGTTGAGAACGTAGAAATTCAGCACATACACCTGCAGAAAGTCGGGGGGCTTCCTGTGAAAGCTGTGAATCAGGCATTCGATCTTCCTGCCGGACTGGGTGGTGAAGTCCGACTGCATTGTGCCGTCCCATTCGTACCCGCTTCCGGGATAGCAGATCTGCGGCCTGTGTCCGAGTATGCCGGACGGGCGAGTCGAGCAGTAGACCACGTAGGCATCGGCGAGAAGCCGCTCGGTCTTGTTGACGTACCTGCGACTCACGTAGTCATCTGCGAAATTGGTCTTCATGTACTCTTCGGTGGCCGCCTCGATCTTCAGATCCTCACCGATCCAGCCACCGATCTGACGAGGCATGCTGCTCAGAGGGACTGGCAAACTGACATTGATATCGGACCGTTTTCCCCAAGCCGAGGCAGCGACTCGATAGGCCACGCCGGCCACGAGCAGCAACACCACGCTGACGAGGGCCGCCACAGGAACGGAGACGACCCCCCTCACGCGGAACTTCAGCGAATCACTCCCTCGCAAGCACATGATCGATACCCCCGCCGAAGGAATACGCCAATATGGATACCCCTGGAGTAGTATTCTGTTTTTCCATATCACCCATAACCAGACCGAATCCCGAAGGTGGCCCGCCCCCGAACGCCCGATGTGTCAAACCATTGCCGTCCGGCGATCTGAAAGCAGCACTTCGCAACACTTCAGGGCTATTATCGGTGGGCCATTCGTGCAACTCAAGCCAAAAACGGAATCGGGATCAGCCGACGATGGGTCTCCTCTGGCGGCGGCACGCCAGAAGCTGGCCCGCGTCCGAGAACACGACATGCCGAGCGTTTCAATCCGCCTTGCCAGGTCCGCGATGGGAGCTTCCACCACTGCCTCGTGCGTGCAACCATCGACGCGTAGAACCGATTCCCGAGGACCCGTCGCCCACACCGCACAAGACCCGGCCGGGAGAATCCGCCAATAGATTTGTTTACACAACCGGTTGTTTGCTACAATTTGCTCAAAGGTACTTATTCTGGCTCCCGATGCACCGCGCAACTCGGCACAGGATGGCAGACGGAGTCCTGGGGGATTCTATGGCACTGTACAGATCACCGACACAGATGAATAACGGCGAGGTTCGCATATCGAGAAAGCACATGCTGCAGATATGCTTTGCTTCTTTGGTCATCCTGATGGGGGCGATATCCCCCGTCCAAGCGGCGGAGTACTACCTGGACACCGCCAACGGAGATGACAGCAACACGGGCACTGCCAGTCAGCCATGGAAGACACTGAGCCGCGTGCAGTCCGCAGCGGCCAGCGGTGATACGATCTTCATCCAACAGGCGGATTTGGCCACCTACGCCGCGGCGTGGCCGCAGCACGTCTCCTACAAGGCCAAGGCTCTCCAGCAATTCGAGATCACATGGCAGTTCGACGGCTACTACACCGTGGGTAAGTTCGTCACCGGCGATTTCTGGGTGGTGGGCCCAGTGACAATCGTTGGAATCGACCCCCCGTCGACGCTGGTAGATGACCGTGTCAAGAACGGCTCCATGCTCAATCCTTCGCCACAAGACGCCAAGAAACAGGGCTATGACAGTGCGATGCCTCACTGCCCGTACGAAGCATCGCTGAATGTAGCCTTCGGCTTGGGCGTAGAAAAGCCACTGGTCGTTTCGGCACATTCGTCTCTCGTCTCCACCATCAGTCACGCAGCCTTCGCCACACCCTCTGCGGCCAATCCCGGCGGCGTGCCGCTGAAGCGAGCAGTCGTCCTCACCGTTCTGCCCTCCGCTGCCGCTTCGGGGAGTTTCCGGCCCCCCTACTGTGGAACCGTGAAGAACATTCAGTTCAACGAGAGCCAACTGAAGTACGAACTCCTGCGAAATCTGACCCCGGTCAACAAGGTGCCGTCGATTGCCACATGGGCGGGGCTCATGCAAGGGCCATGGCTCGATCACATCCCGGACTGGGTTGCCAGGTATCACCACCCCTCGGACAACATGCCTGCCTACGGTCGAGAGATACACACGAGAATTGGAGTTGCAGCACTGCTGCTCCACTGCAACTACACCCAGGAACAGAAGAAACCGCTACTCATCAACTTTGTGCAGCTCGGCATCGATCTCTACGGCGTGCTCGCCGACGGCGGGATCAAGAATTGGACGGATGGGGCCGGGCACACGATCGGCCGCAAATGGCCCATTCTCTTCGCCGGCCTCATGCTGAACGACCCTGCCATGACGAATATCGGCGAGAAGTCAGGCCGCTACCTCTATGAGGTCGAAGGGTATGGACCAGGTAACGCCCCTCCGGACTACATCCACTTCGGCGAAGACGACCAGACCTTCTACGTGTCCGCCTTCGACGTCGCCATCACCCACGGTCCCACTTGGAATCCCGACTATCGAGATGAAGTGAAGACACCCTATGAAGAATCCGATATTGGCTTGCCTGAATGGGGCATCATGCATACCAGGAATCCGGAGAAGTCCAACAAGTGGCTCGGGACTATCTACCGTGATGTCAGTGGTCCCCCATTTCATGCCACGGCCTTGGCGGCCTTGATCATGGATGCCAAGGCACTGTGGAACCACGACGCCTACTTCGATTATACCGATCGCTACATGGACTTCACAGCACCGGGCGGGGGGTGGGCAGGTTGGTGGCGCTCCATGGACGATTGGACAGAACTGATGTGGGACACCTACCGACAGAACTACGGTCCCATCTGGCCTGAAACCGGCGATGCCAATGCGCCCGTCCTGTCGTACATCGGGAACAAGCAGGTGGCCCTGGGCGAAACCCTGACGTTCACCGTCAGCGCCACTGACGCCAACGGGGATGCGTTGACCTACACCGCCGCCGGACTCCCCACGGGAGCCACGTTCTCGAACCGGACCTTCACATGGACACCGTCCGCCGACAGTATCGGGACCCGTCAGGTGACTTTCACCGTCAGCGACGGATCGACCCAGGACTCCGAGACCATTACGATCACAGTGACCCGGTCGAACGATGCGCCGGTTCTCCTCGCCATCGGGAACAAGACCGCCAATGAGAATCAGGCGATCGGCTTCTCGATCAGCGCCACCGACGCCAACGGCGATGCCATCACCTACTCCGCATCCGGCCTCCCGACCGGGGCCGCGTTCACCGGACAGACTTTTACCTGGACGCCCGGCTACGATCAGGCGGGCGACTACAGCGTGACGTTCATAGCCAGCGACGGCCTGGCCCAGGATTCCGAGACCATCACGATCTCGGTCGCCAACGTCAACCGCGCTCCCGCGCTGGCCGAGATCGGAGATCGTTCGGTCGATCAGGACGACACGTTGTCGTTCACCGTTTCCGCGGTCGACGCCGACGGCGGCACGCCGACGTACTCCGCCACCGGGCTTCCCTCCGGTGCGAGCTTCTTGGGCCAGAGCTTCACCTGGACCCCTGCGGCCAGTCAGATCGGCTCTTATGACATCACGTTCGTCGCCAGCGACGGTGAGAGCGCCGATTCCGAGACCATCACAGTCACGGTCGTGAGCACGTCGCCGGATCAGACCCCTCCGACAGTAGCCCGGCAGTCCCCCGCCGCGGGGACCATCCAGGTCCCGCTGAACAACGTGGTCATGCTCCATGTGACGGACGCCGGAAGAGGCGTGGCCGCCGATTCCGTCCGAATCACCGTCGACGGCGAACTCGTCTACGAGGGCAACACGACCCTGTACACCGGTGCGTCCGGACGATGCAGCCGGTCCGGCACCAAGAACGACTATGAGTTCATCTACCAGCGTGACGAGACGTTCGACTTCGACCACACGGTGACCGTGGCGGTGAACGCGACCGACGTCATGGGCAACACGATGTCCGAGGTTTCGTACTCGTTCACGACGGAGATGCGAGCCTTCGGTGGCAACATCCAGGTCAGCAGAGCCAACGAGGCCACCACTGGAAGCCCCGCGACCGTGGCGGATTCCGACGGGAACATCTGGGCGGCCTGGCACGCAGGCCCGGAAGGGGCAAGAGACATCTACGTCGCTCAGTTGCCCGCGGGAGAAGAGGCCTTTGAGACGCCCGTGCAGGTCACGACGGACGCCGCCGACCAGTGCAATCCGGACATCACATTGGGCAGCAACGGCACTCTGTATGTCGTCTGGCAGGACAATCGTCGAGGCAACTGGGACGTCTTCGTCTCCCTCACTTCCGACGGCAGGACCTTCACACGGGCGACCCTCGTCACCGACTCCAACGACAACGAAATCGAGCCGGTCGTGGCGGTCGACAGCGGATCGCCCGCGCGGGTATACGTCGCGTGGCAGGACGACCGCAGCGGAAACCAGGACATCTACGTCGCGAGTTCAACGAATGCCTTCGCGAGCATCACCACGTCGGCGGTCACGACGGATGCTGCGGATCAGCTCGCGCCGGACATAGCTGTGGACGCAGGCAATACAGCCTATCTCGTCTGGACGGACAAGCGAAACGGCCTGGCGGACATCTACGGAGCCTCGTCCGCCAGTTCGTGGGCCAATCGCCCGCTGGTCACCAGCGCCGGCTCCCAGACCGATCCGGCCCTGGCGATCGCGCCGGGCGGCTCCCTCCTGCACTGGGTGTGGGTGGATAGCGCGTCGGGCGACACGAATATCTGCTACGCCTCGTCCAGCGGCCTGCCCAGCGCCCCGGTGACGGGCGCCAGCCTGATCGACGACACCTCCGGCGCCGCCCAGAGCGATCCGGCCATCGCCTGCTCCGCCGACGGCAAGGTCTTCGTCTGCTGGCAGGACGCGAGGAACATCGGCGCCTACGGCGCCGACACAGACGTGTACTTCGCGGAAATCGGTTCCGGCGCCGGCAAGACGAACATCCTCATCGGCGACGGGGGCAGCGAGGCCAACCAGAGCGAACCGGCCATTGCGGTGACCGCGGTCGGCCAACCCTACGTCATCTGGACGGACGACCGCACCACCGCGACGGAAATCTATTGTGCAGCGACGACGTACGTCGATCCCACGCCGCTGCATTCGACCCTGGTCGTCGCGGCAACAGGGGCCACCGTCGGCGCAAACCCCGCGGCAATCAACGATACGGACGACGTCTCCATCGTCGTGCCGGCAGGCGCCTGCCCGACGGACCTGCGAATCACCATCTCGAAGATCCTCAATCCGCTCGTCTCGTCGAGCGATTGCCTGGGCAGCTACGACTTCGGGCCCAGCGGCATCGACTTCGACAAAGCGGTGACGGTGACGATCCCGTACGTGGTCTCGGCCGCAAGCGGTCGAGCCAGCGCCTACTGGTACGACTCCCTTACCGGCGCATTGAGCCAGCAAGGCATCACCGACATCGAGAACATCACAATCCGCGACGGCTTGTGCGCCCTGCGATTCAAGACGACGCACTTCACGCCGTACTACGTCGTCGCCGACCACGCCCCAGTCATCGCATCCAGCAGCAATGACGGTGGCGGCGGCTGCTCCCTTTCCCCGCACGCCAACGGCTCGCCCAGGCACCTGCTGGTCCCGTACGGCCTCGTGGTCGTCGCCACGATCACCCTGCGGCGCAGAGACAAGAGACGAGCAATGAGATGTGTCGAATCATGACCGGGCCGCGGGATCAGTCTGGACGTCCACACGTCGCCGCAGGCGTCTGCGCTCTCGCTGAGCCTGGGCCCCCGGCGACGCCGACCGCCCGAGCAACGGCACTCGAGCGACTGGCCACGGAGACAGCCGTCGTGGCCCTGGGCGTCATTGCAGCGGTCCGTCTGCTCCACGTCTGCGATGCCGCGGACCTTCAGTGGTTCCTGATCCCCTGTGTGCTGGTCGCCGCGGCCCTGGCGCCGACGTGGATCGCCAGGCGGGACTTCCCGCCGATCGGACTGACCCGCGAGCATCGGGGGCTCGCCCTCAGAACGGTCCTGCTGCCGTGCTTGTGCATTCTGCCCGCGGCCTGCCTCGTCGTATGGCGGCTGGCTCTGTCGGGCGTGCCGATTCCTTTGCAGCCGGTCCTGGCGGAAGGACAAAGCCTGTCGACCTGGCTGCTCTATCAGTTCCTCTATGTGGCAACAGCCGAAGAAGTATTCTTCCGTGGGTATGTCCAGGCCAACGTCATGAGATGGCTAGACGAGCGCCGCCTGTCTCCACAGGCCCGGCAGCAGATCGCCATCCTGGTCTCCGCAGCGTGCTTCGCACTGGCCCACGTCGTCGTCCAGGGTCAGATAGTATCGGCCCTGACGTTCCTGCCCGGCCTGCTCCTGGCCTGGCTGTTCGTGCGGACCCGCTCCCTGCTGGCGCCCATCCTCTTTCACGGCCTGGCCAACGTCTCCTATGGGATTATGGCCGCGACCTTCGCATAACCCGTGGCACGGACGTGCTTATCGGAGCTTCCCGACGCTGTTGACGCACATCGGCCGATAAGACACCGCATCTGACCGCCTCCCCGGCACGAGTCGCACAACCGTTCACCCCGGCGTCATTCGAATCAAGTGCAACCCGGCGCAGGACGATGAACGCTGTGGCATAAGTATGTTCGGACGAGGGTTCTCATGAATGAGAAACAGTTCATCAAGGTCTTCTGGCTGGCCAAGGCATCGCTCATCGTGGCACTGGCCTACGCCGGATTCAGAGCGATAACCGGGCACCTGCACATCGGTGCGCTCGATCCCGCGGTCGTCTCCGGCGACGAGCGTCCGGCGGACGTGCCTCTCCCGGCCCCGAGGAGACCGTCGTCCTCCGATTATGGGGCCATCATCGAGAACAGTCTGTTTGCCGGCCCGGACGAGGCGGATCAGCTCGCGCCGGACTCGGGGTCCTCTCAGCTCGACGCGATGCCTTCCGCCGAGCAACTGGGCCTCCGCCTGGTCGGCGCCATCGTCGGCGGCCCCGCGATCTCTCGCGCGAACATCCGGGACATCAAGACCAAGACGACGGGCGTTTATCGAATCGGAGACACCGTCGCGTCGGCCAGGGTGGAAGCGATCCAGCGGGATGCCGTGGTCCTGTGTCACGAGGGTCGGCAGTTGATCCTCCGGCTCAGCGCCGCCGGCGGCGACAAGGCTCCATCGAGCCGCGAAGGGCCGCCGGCCGAGCCGACACCCGCGCCCGCAGGCGTGCAGACCGCTCGCCCCGCGGTCAAGGCGGACTGCATCTCGGAGGTCTTCCACACGGCGACCATCGAACCCTATGTGAAGAACAACCAGATCCAGGGTCTACAAATCACCGGGCTCGACAAGATCCCGATGGCCGAGCTGTTCGGCTTCAAGAATGGCGACATCATTCAGAGCGTCAACGGACAACAACTGACCAGCAAACAGAAGGCCTTCCAGGTCCTTATGAAGGCCAAGACTCAATCGAAGGTGGATATTCAACTGTTACGCAATGGCAAGAGCAAAGCACTGTCATTCGATCGATGACAACAGGGCGCCCCGACGCGACGCAGCGTCGCAGAGGCCCGGACGGAGGACACCTTGAGCACGCAACATCACATCCGAATACATGTGGGAGGCGGTCGTGCCGCCCGATACGGGGCACTGTCGGCCCTGGCATTATGGACCATGGCGACAGTGTCGGGTTGCCAGACCCAGAATCAGAGAGCTGCGGAGACGCCCGCCGCCCCGACGCCGGTCGTGCAGGCACAGCCCGAGCCGGCGCAGCCGGTGAAGGATGTGCCGCAGATCTCGCCGCCCGCACCGCAGAGAATCTCGCAGCCGCCCGTCGCGGCAAGGGCAAACAGCGCGGAGCCGGCCCGGGACATCCAAGCCAGCCGATGGCTCGCGGAGAAGGAGGTCATCACTCCGGTCGAACTGGCCCCGCCGGTTCGCAGCACCGCGCAGGAGCCCGTGGCCGAGCGACCGCCCGTGGTCGCTCCCGCGCCCCAGGTCATGCCCTCTCTTCGGCCCGGCATGGCCGACGAGACGGTCTCCGTGAACTTCGACAACGTGGAGATCCGGACCGTGCTCAAGACGGTCGGCGACATCACTGGGATCAACTTCATTCCCGCCGAGCGAGTGACCGGCACGGTTACCGTCATGTCTCCGACCCCGATCCGTCTGGGCGACCTCTATGCCTTTCTGCAATCGATTCTCGACGTACACGGGTACGCCACGATCGAGACCGAGAACGCAGTGAAGGTTGTCCCCAAGGCCGACGCGGCCAAGAACCACCTGCAGGTGCGGATCGGCGCCGACCCGGCCGGCATCCCCAAGAACGACGGGATCGTGACGCAGATCGTCCCGTTGAAGTACGCGGATGCGTCGGAAGTCAGCCAGATCATCGAGCCCATCCTGTCGGCAGGCGCCCAAATGGCGACCTATGCAAGGACCAACTCGCTGATGATCACGGACACGTCGGCGAATCTCCATCACGTCGCCCAGGTCATCCAGCAACTCGACGTCGCGGGCTCCAAGGAGAAGGCCCGGCTGTTCCCGCTGACGCACGCCTCAGCGCAGGTGCTCAGCGAGCAAATCACACGGATTCTCGAACGGGGCAAGGGCCCGACGGCCCAGGCGGGACGGGCCCAGACCGCCGGCCTGTCGAGCAGCGGTCCCCGCCTCCTCCCCGACGAGCGAACGAACTCGATCCTCGTCATCGCCGGCGAGCAGGACACGCAGACTATCAGCGACCTCATCGCGCAGCTCGACATCGAGCGGCCGACCGGCATGAACAACGTCCATGTGACCTATCTCAAGAACGCAGACGCCAACGAGGTGAGCCGGTCGCTCGAACAGGCCATGTCGAGCATGAGACTGACCGGCAGCAACAGCATCTCCCAGCAGATCCAGGTCACGCCCGATCCGAGCACGAACGCCCTGGTGATCGTCGCGTCGCCGCAGGATTTCGAGGTGGTTTCCCAGATCGTCGAGAAGCTCGACATCGTCCGGGAGCAGGTCCTGGTCGAGATGCTCATCATGGAGGTCACGGAGGAGTCGCTCCGAGAGATCGGCATCGACTGGGCCACGATGGACACCGTGGTGTCCAACAGCATTCGCGGGTTCGGCGTGACGAACCTCGGTCCGCGCGTCGATTACCTGACGGGCACATCGGAAGGCCTCAACGTCGGCGCCTGGAAGCGGACCGACAGCGGCATCCAGATCGGGGCCATCCTCCACGCCCTGCAGAACGAGTCGGGCGTGAACATCCTCTCGACGCCGTCGATTCTGACGTCGAACCATCGCAAGGCCAAGATCGTCGTCGGCGAGAACCGCCCCTTCGTGACGGACGCAAGGATCACGGAAAGCACCGAGGCCACCGACGCCACGGTCATCAAGAGCTACGAATACAAGGACGTGGGCATCACGCTGGAGATCACGCCCCACGTCAGTCAGAGCGGGCTGATCCGGCTCGAAGTCAACAGCGAGTTCACCAAGCTGACCGAGGATGTCACCACCCTGTCGGAAGACACGCCCATCACGGCCAAGCGTTCCGCCCAGACGGTGGTGACGATGGGCAGCGGCGCCACGATCGTCATCGGCGGCATGATTCGCGACGACACGACGAAGGCGGTCACCAAGATCCCGCTGCTGGGCGACCTGCCGCTGATCGGAGGCCTGTTCCAGAACCAGCGAGACCTCGTGCAGAAGACGAATCTCCTGCTGTTCATCACGCCGCACATCATGTCCTCGCAGGAAGACCTGACGAACATGACGGACCGCAAGAAGGACGAAATGGCCCCGGCGCTGGAGAAGAAGAGCAAGTAGGACCGAGTGCGGAGGCCGACAGGTGACGCAGGGCTTGATCGAGCGAACGGAGAACCGACCGCTGCATCAGATCCGGCCGGAGCAACTGAGCTCCGAGCTGATGCGACGACTGCCCCTTGAGTTCCTCAAGAGGCAACGGGCAATCCCCATCCTCCTGGAGAAGGGCGAGCCCGCGGTCGCGCTGGCCGATCCCCTGAACCTCGAAGCCTACGACGCGATCGTGGGCATCCTGGGCCGGCCCTGCCGACGGATCGTGTGCGAGGCCTCGCAGATCGACCAGGCGATCAGCCGATGCTACTACCTCAGTCCCGGCGAGGAGGAGAACTACTTCTCGCCGGACCCGCCGGAAGCCGACGGGCAGGAGAACGCCGCGACTGCGGATCTCGCGAGCACGGTTCAAACGCAGGCGGAAGACCTGCTGAACATCGACGACAAAGCCCCCGCGATCAAGCTGGTCAACAAGATCCTGTTCCACGCGGTCCACAGCCGCGCCAGCGACATCCATATCGAGCCGTACGAACAGGAGGTGAAGATCCGCTTCCGCATCGACGGCGTCCTGCGGAACATCCTGACCTTGCCCAAGATCCAGGTCAGTCCCGTCCTGTCGCGATTGAAAATCATGGCAAACCTGAACATCGCGGAACACCGCCTGCCCCAGGACGGGCAGAGCCGCGTCAGCATCGGCGACGAGGTCGTCGATATCCGCGTTTCCGTGATCCCCACCGCCGGCGGCGAGCGGGTCGTGCTGCGACTCCTCGACAAGGGCCGCGGCGAGCTGAAACTCGAGGACATCGGCTTCGGGCCGGACCTCTTGAAGACCTTCCGAAGTCTCATCGCGATCCCGCACGGGATCATACTGATCACCGGTCCCACCGGCAGCGGCAAGACGACGACCCTGTACGGCGGGCTCAACGAGCTGAACTGCCAGGAGCGGAACATCCTGACCGTCGAGGACCCGGTCGAGTATCAGTTGCCCGGGATCGGCCAGATGCAGGTCCATCCGAAGATCGACCTGACCTTCGCCAGTTGCCTGCGCCACATTCTCCGCCAGGACCCCGACATCATCATGATCGGCGAGATTCGCGACCGCGAGACCGCGGAGATCGCGATTCAGGCGTCGCTCACCGGACACCTCGTGCTCAGCACGCTGCACACGAACGACGCAGCCTCCGCCTTCACCCGACTGATCGACATGGGGATCGAGCCGTACCTGATCTCCTCGACCGTCGTCGCGGTGATGGCCCAGCGACTGGTCCGCGTGATCTGCCCGAGCTGCAAGAAACCCTACGATCCCCAGAGCGGAATCGTCTCCTGGAGCGAACTGGAACAGGCGGCCAAGGGATTCGTCAAGCTCTACAAGGGCGCCGGCTGCGAGAAGTGCCTGGAGAGCGGATACCTGGGCCGGACCGGCATCTTCGAGATGCTGCTCGTCGACGACCAGATCCGGGACCTGATCGTCCGACGACAAGGCTCGCACATCATCAAACAGGCAGCCATCGAACACGGAATGGCGACACTGAGACAGGACGGATTGCGGAGGGCCCTGGCGGGCGTCACCACGCTGGAGGAGGTCGTCCGCGTGACCCAGGACAGCGTCCCCATCGCAGGACGGGAGAGTTAGAATGCCGTTGCTCGATGCCGATTTCATGAACGAGGTTCAGAGCCAGGCGACTGCGGCCGAGCAGGAGGTCCACCGCCCTGCTCCAGCGAAGAAGGCAGGCATCCAGATCCTGCACAGGGCCGGCACGAAGGAGCTGTGCCGCATCGCGAGACAACTGGCCGCCCTGCTGCACGCGGGAATGCCCCTGGTGCCCGCGATGTCGGCCCTCGTGGAGCAATTGGAGTGCCCTACTGAGGCCAAAGGCGGATCGTTGATCGCCCGCAGGAAGCCTCTGGCCGAGGCGATCCGCCAGGTGCGCGACGACGTGAACGAAGGCATCAGCCTGGCGGAAGCGATGGGCAAGCACCCCGGCGTGTTCTCGCCGCTGTTCGTCAGCATGGTCTCCGCGGGCGAGAGCAGCGGCGCCCTCGAAGAGGTCCTCGGACGCGTCGCGGACATCCTGGAGAAACGCGTTCAGCTCGTCGCCAAGGTCAAGGCCGCGATGACCTATCCGACGGTGATGGCCCTCGTGGCTACGGGCGTGGTCATCTTCCTGATCGCCTACGTCGTCCCAGGCATCACGCGTCTGTTCACCGAAATGAAGCAGGAACTGCCCTGGCCGACCCGCCTGCTGATCTCGATCAGCAGCTTCACGCGGACGTATGTCGCGGTCCTCCTCGGCCTGCTCTGCGCCAGCGCGGTCGCCCTCGCCGCGGTGTACAAGAACGCCGAAGGCAAAGCCTGGATGGACCGTGTCGTCCTGAAGCTGCCGGTGTTCGGCCCTCTGCTGCTGCGACTGGAGTTGGCGAGGCTGACGCGAACGCTGGGCTCGCTGATGAAGAGCGGCCTGCCTGTCATCAGCGCGATGGAGATCACCCAGCGAATCATCCAGAACAGCGTGATTGCCGATGCAATGAAGGCAATCCGGGAATCGGTGCACACAGGCGACAACATTGCCGGCGCGATGAAGGCCACCGGTATGTTTCCCCCGGTCGTGTATCACCTGATCGCGACGGGCCAGATGTCCGGCAACATCGAGGACGGGCTGATCGACATCGCCCAAATGTACGACGCGGAGGTGGAGGCTTCCGTGCGGACGCTGACCTCGCTCCTGGAACCCGTCATCCTGCTCGTCATGGGCGGCATCGTCACGTTCATCGTGCTCGCGATTCTGTTGCCAATTTTCGAGATCAACCAATCACTCTGAGAATTGAGTAAGGACTAAGAGATATGAGTCAATCATCAATCATCAATCGCAAATCATCGATTGCGAAGGGTTTCACGCTCATCGAGCTGATGATCGTCGTCGTGATTCTGGGTCTGCTGGCGACGACGGTGATGCCGAAGATCCTGAGCAAGCCGGACCAGGCCCGCCGGACCAAGGCGATGGTCGAGATCCGTGCAATTCAGTCGGCCCTGGCGATGTTCAAGACCGACACGGGACGCTTCCCCACCACCGCCGAGGGCCTGCAGGCGCTCGTCGCCAACCCGGGACTCAAGGGGTTCGACCCGGACGGCTATCTGGAGAAGGTGCCGAAGGACCCCTGGGGCAATCCGTACATCTACCTCAGTCCGGGCCTGCACAGCAAGGATTACGATCTGGAATCGCTCGGCAAGGACGGCAACGACGGCGGCACGGACAAGGACGCCGACATCGAGAGCTGGAATCTGGAAGGCTGAGCGGAACTTCGTTCGGCATGACAAGACGGAGAAATCCGCAGGTGCGTGAAATGAGATGCGCGAGAACCAACGCCTTCACGCTAATCGAGACCGTCGCAGCCCTGGCGATCGTGTCGATTGCCCTGCTCGGATTGCTGCAGCTCCACCTGGTCAGCATACGGATGGCGGACAAGTCCCAGATGACGAATCAGGCGGTCTTTCTCGCGCACGCCAAGATGGCGGAGGTCCTCGCGTCGGGATATCCCTCGTTGGGGACGCATTCGGGCGTTGAAGAAACCGACGGTGTCCGGCTCATCTGGCGCACCGAGGTCACGGACGCACCCGCTTCGCAGCGCCAGTTGCTGGGCGTCCGCCTCGACCGCTTGCGGAGGGTCTCGATCGAGGTCACCTGCGGAGACGGCCCTCGCGAACGACAGATCCAGTTGAGCACGTGTGTAGCGGAGAACAAGATCCGTGAGACGCAGGACCGCACATAGAGCGTTCACCCTGATCGAGATGCTGGTCTCCCTGGCCATCGTGGGCACCATCGTTACGATGGTGTATGGCAGCTACGCGGCTACATCCCGATCCCTGGACGTCTACGGCCGCCGGATGGCCTGCTCCGAGCGGGCTCATCTCGCCCTGCGTATTATGGCCCGACAGATTCGCTGCGTCTACGTGCCGACGACTCCGACCTCGACCCCGACATTCCAGGCAGAACCGCGGAACCTGCGAGGGGACATCCTCTCGTTTTCCACCACCGCTGGGTTCGGCCGGGGACACGACGGCCCGACGGGCATCTCCCGCGTCGCCTATCGCTACGATCCATCGAGCAAGACCCTGTCCATTTCCTGCGAACCACGGACAGGCCGCTCGGACAACCCGCAGCGCACCGACGCATGGCGTCCCATGCTCGCTGGCGTCACCAACGTGGAACTGGGCTTCTACGACGGACGGAACTGGCAATCGCAATGGGACCCGAAGCGAAGCGGTCCCGTGCCGCAAGCCGTCAAGATCGCCCTGTCCGTCACGGACGAACTGGGTCGCGAGCATCACTATGGGACGACGGTCCCGATCATCTGCCGAGGGACTCCGTGGACTCAACAGGTCAAGAAAGCGGGCGGACCATCATGACCCGAATCCCTTCAGGCCACAGACAAGACGGGTTCATCCTCATCGTCGTGCTCGGGGCGGTTCTCATCCTCTCCGCCCTGCTGTTCGGGTTCAATCAGACGGCGCGAACCCGCCTGAACACCGCGGACAGTTTCCACAGGATGGAGCAGGTCGCCAACGGGGCTCGGACGGGCCTGCAAATCGCGCTGGCGGCCATTCGAGACACGGACGACCTCGGGACAGACTCGCGATTCGCCGGGCTGCTCACAGGCGAGAATGCATTCCCGGTCGAGGACGCGCAGTGCTCGCTCACCGTCATCGACGAGAGCGGCCTGCTCAACGTCAATCGCCTTAAGAACCCGGACGGACAGATCGACCGCCGGAGCATCGATCGGCTGCTGCGCCTCATCGACCTGTTGAATGCGCGACAGAAGGACCAGTCCAAGAGAATCGGTTACGGCGTCGTCTCGTGCATCATCGACTGGATCGATTCGGACGACGAAGTGACGCATCTGCCCTTCGTCCAGCGGGAGAACACCGGGGCGGAGAGCAGCTACTACCAGTCGCTGTCGCCCCCCGGTCGGTGCCGGAACCAGCCGCTCGACACGGTGGACGATCTGTTCGGGGTCAATGGTGTCACGCCGGAAGTCCTGGACCGCCTACGCCCCTATCTGACGTGCGCGGGCGACGGCAAAATCAACATCAACACGGCGCCCGATCTCGTCGTCCAATCCCTGTCGGAACAGATAGACGACGCGATGGCTCAGATGATCCTCAAGCAGCGTAAGCTCCGGCCTTTCGAGAGCCTCGCACAACTCCGCAGCATGCCGGGAATGACCGATAACGTGTACCGGGGCATCCAGAGCCAAATCGTCGTCCGACCGACGGAGCGATTCTACCGCGTCCGGTCGCAGGCACGCACGGCCGACCGCCAGTGTTTGGTCGAGGCGCTTTTGCAGAGAAACACACAGGCCGGAACGGTCGATATTGTCCTGTATCGGGAGATGTGATCTCCCGGCCGACGGGATCTCGGGAATGGACTTGGACAAGATGGGCATTCGATCCGCATTGAACAAGCAGAAGTTGCTTCGCGATTTCTCCCGCGTACCGGGCTGCCGGCCGGCGCGGACGCGGACTGCCGGCTGGCTGGGGAAGATCAAGGAGACGATTCCGTTGAAGAACATGCGGCCTGTGCCCATAAGGAACCTGAGTTTGACGGCCCTCGCGCAGAAGCTCGGCTGGAACCTCGGGCGGAGCAAGAGAACGCCCAGGAGGTGCATCGGCATCGATATCGGACGTCTCCACGTACACGCGGTGCAAATCGCCCGCACCCCGGACGGAATCCAGGTCGAGAAAGGAATTGGAATCCAGGCCCGACGCAGCACGGATTCTCTGGCGAAGGTTCTCCACTCGCTGACCCACGAACACGGATTCGATCCGCACGCGGACGTCGCGGTCTCGCTGCCTCACCAGACCTTCTTCTTCGCGGACGTCGAGACCGATCCGTCGCAGGTGGAGGCCATCCGAGCCGGCGACACCACGCACCTGAAGGACTGCTTCCCGATCGCAGCAGAGGACATCCTATCTCGGGTATGTTCCGTATTGCCGGGTAAGGCGGGCAAGAACGTGCTGCTGGTAGCCGCCGTCTCCTGCGAGTCGCTCCGAGAGCAGTTGGCGGTACTCGCGGAGGCGGGCATCCGGCCGACGTGCATCGATACGCCGACGACGGCGGCGCGCGCCGCCATCCTGGCGAATCACCCCCAGGCCGGCAAGGGCCTGGCGGTCATGTTGTACGTGGACGAATCCACGCTCAGCCTGGCCGTGATGCGGGACGGGAGCATTCTGCTGGTCCGCAGTCTTCCCATGTTGTCCGACGACAACCAGGACCTGCTCACCCTGGCCCGCCAGACGGCCGACATCGTCGCGCAGGAGATCGAGATCACGTGGCAGCGTCTGTCCGGCAAAGCCCCCGAGCCCGGCCTTCGGATCTTCCTGATCGCCTCGCATCGGATGGCCGAGTCGCTGGCCGGCGCGATCCCGGAGAAGATCGACAGTCAGGTGATCCCCATCGATCCGTATGCCGGCGTCAAGAAGGCCCAGGCCATCGAGGCGGACTTCTCCCTGTGCGTCGCGGAAGGACTGGCACGACGGGGACTCCAGTCGCGAACCTCGGACGGCACGGACTTCCTCGCGGCCTATCAGGCCCGGACCCGTCCGGCCCTGCAACCCAGGAGAGAGCTGGCCATCTGCGGCGGCCTGGCGGTGGCAGCCGTCATCCTCTGGGCGGTCGGCCTGCTCGTGCAGCTTTCGTCTCTCGAATCACGGCTCTCCAATCTGAAGGAGCAGGAAGTGGCGATTCTCCGGCGCGTGGCGCCCGAGGAGAAGACCATCGTGAACCCGGCCGCCCAGCTCCAACAGCGATTGGACGCCCTCCGCCAGGACGGCGAGATGTTCGCCGGTTTCAACCCGGGCCGACCCGCGCCGCTGGAGGTCCTGTCCCTGCTGAGTCGGCAGATGCCGGCCAAGGGCACTCTGAAACTCGAAGACACGCTGATCACAGGGGACTCCGTCCGAATCAGGGGCACGTGCGATTCGTTCGCGACGTTCTTCGCGTGGCAGCAGTTGCTGGAGAAGACGCCGGGACTGCGCCTGTCGGGCGCCCCCAAACCCGAGGAAGACCCGCAATCCAAGAAGGTGCGGTTCACCGTCTCGCTGTCCACCAAGGAGAGGAAGGCATCATGATCCGAATGAACCGCCGAGAGAGACAGCTTGCCGTCGGTTTGGCCGTGACCCTCGGGATCTGGGCCACCTGGGCCTTCGCCATCCAGCCGACGCAGGAACGCATTCGAACGCTGGAACGCATCCTGCCCGAGAAACAAACGCAAGTGCGAGATCTTCAGGCAAAGGGGATCGAGTACGTCGCCCTGGAGAACCAGTTCAAGGACCTGCGGGCCAAGATGGCGTCCCAGGACCCGGGCTTCCAATTGTTGTCCTTTCTGGAGTCGATGATCGCGCGTCACAAGCTGGCGGGCCATACCACGAAGCGGCAGGACGTCTTGCAGCCCCAGCCGGACTACTCGGAGACCGTCGTCACTATCGAAATGCAGGACATCACGCCCAAGCAGCTCATCGCCTTTCTGACCGCGGTCGAGACCGCCGATGCAGCGATCTGGGTCGGCAGCCTGCACATTCGCAAGGACGCCACGAACGACGCCCTGCTCGATTGCACCATCGCCATCCACAATCCGCGTGTGGCCAGTCCCTCCGCGCAGGTCGCGCAAGCCCCCTGACACTTGGGGACGACCCGAGTCTCCGCCAACCGCACCCGAACCATCACGCCGAACGAGGTGAAGCATCCGCCCGCCGGACGCAAATGCAGCCCGTCCTATCACGCGGACCGGCCTGCATTCCCACATTGCAGAATACTCTGATATTTTCTGTGGAATTATGTTGACACATGAGGGGGGGGTATCGAAAATGATGAGTGTGTGGGCGGGCTGAGACTGGCGCCTTTAGTCGAGCGAAGTGATTCTGACCTTGCAGCGGCGAGCAAGGGGTCGTTTGGGCGAGTGCAGTAGCGCTCTTTCGGGAGAAAGGAGCGAACGCGGTGGGTTGCGACGAGAGGCAAAGAGGGATTCGGAGGGCACGCGGGCATCCGCCGAAGGAGCGGCGTGGCCGCCCAATCATCCATTGTTTGCTGGCAATTGCGGGATTCGTATTTGCACAATCCGCATATGGCGGAGGCGGCGTATCGAGCTGCGGGTACTCTCATCCGGAGGGGTGGGGTTCGGGAATATCGACCACCCAGAGTGGGTCCAGCGCCTCGAACGGCTCGCGAGATGTCACCGTATCCGAAAACTCGACGGACTGGGGCTACCCGGCACCGTTCCTGTATAACCAGTGGTACAAAGGCAACCTGGACTTCACGGCGTACACGGTATCTGGCTACAGCGCTGAGCCCCAGGCGAGCATTCTGGTGGCAAGCGCGGGCGTAGACGGTTACGCCTATGCTCTCGGCAACATCGAGGTCAATGACCCCGACTACTACTACCTCCGCCTGTACGGCGAGGCAATCTACAATATCGGCGGAACGACTTCGCTCACGCTATCCGGGAACATCCAGTAACAAGCGACGGGGTGAACGCCCTGTAGAGAACCCAGGTGCCTGCCGGCCCCAGCGACTGGGGCCGGCAGGCATCCCCAAAGGAGCAGAACATGGACAGCAAACGGACCTGGCTAGTGCGAGCGGGACTGCTCGCGGCAATCATCAGCACGTTGTTGTGCCTGAGCACAGGCAAGGTTAAAGGCAATCGGGGGCTGCCGCCGGGCCTCCGCCGATTTGCAGAAGCTGCGACACCGCAGGAGGGAGCCACGGCACAACAACACCTCGGTGTCAATTTCCGCATGGCCGACGCTTCGCTGGAGGTTCGCGAGCAGGTGGATTTCCTCCTGACGCCTGCCCTGCTGGTACAGCAGGCGGTCTCAGACGGAGTCGTCCTGACATATCCTGAGGAGTAGGAACCATGAAGAAGACATGCACTGGCCATCGGTGGCTGTGGATTGCTCTGACATTGACCGGCCTTGCCGCAACCGCAGGGATCGGTCTGTGTCAGATCCAGCCTTCCGGCAGGAACGCTGGATTGATCCAGTTCGACGTCATCAGCGAGATGAATTTGGACCTGACGCGAGACGGGAACTTGGTGGTGTTCACCAGATGCTGGGTTTGCGAGGACTACTACGCTGCTTCCGTCGTCTGGACGGAGCCTCATGGAGGTCTCAGGGACATGAAGACCACCATCGTCTTCAGCGACAAGGACGCCTTTCGCATGGACAACGACCATCATTCGTCCTGGGTCCCAATCAACACAACCTATGCGAAACCTCTTGGCGAACGGCCTGCATTCCGCTGGGGAGGAGGCTTCTATGGGAGCGAGGAGATGCGTTTTGCGGAGGCCGAGGCCCTCGCTCGACGCGTTTATGTCACCGATTTGGGGACCTCGAAGGGTCTGAAACCTGACGCGGAGGGCGTCGTCGAGGTGAACGTTCCCAAAGGTCCCGACAACATCGCAAGAAGACTGGCTCGCCTGAGGGTTCGTGCCCGGGACGACCGAATCGAATCGATGGAGTTGCTTGGCAATCATAGACAATCCCTTGCCCAAATCAGGTATGAGTACGAACAAGGCACCAGCCCGGCGCCCCTCGCCACGCTGGTTGCCGAACTGCCTGTGAGGCCGGAAACGCTCGGGCTCAACGCGACAGTGACACTGACCGACCGCGACGGGAACCAGAGGACTCACAACGTCCCCGATGTCAATTACGTCTCTCACAAGGGCGGAAGGACATGCACCGTGACCTATCAGGACGTGAAAGCAGGCGACAAGACCTTGCGGCTCCCTGTACGGATCACGGTGCAGCGGAGCGACAACAAGCGGCTGGTTCGGTCCGCGAGACTGATGAACTTCAAACGCGTGACGTTGGACAAGGATGAAGTACAGGCGGCCGCCAGAGCATTTGGCATGTTGGATGGTGAATACCCGACCTTAATCCGCCTCGTGGACAAGTTTCTGGAGCATGAAGCCAGACTGGGACCCCCGCCGGTCGATCCTAACGACTTGACCGTCGTCAGAAGACTGATCGCCAGGTATCCGATGTGGGAGCAGCCGGCACCACCGAGGCCGAGCGAACCCACGCCAGTGACCCGCCCGCTGCCGGAACAGATGGAAACCACCAGGGAGGACTGGCTCAAGCAAATCGAAGCCAAGAAGCGGGAGCAGGCGGAACAGCGCGAACAGGTGCAGAAGTGGCGTCAAGAAGTGGCCAAAATGCCGCGTCCCCCACGCAAGGAAGTCAAGCCTGACGACGTGCGTCTGATCCGTCAACTGGATGCCTATTACGCAAAGCGGTTCTCCACAATCCAGGGCACGGTTCCGGAAGACGAATCCGAACTCTGGAACCTGAGCCGAAAGCTCCCGGAGATCCTGCGGTATCATCGCGTCTCGCCCTTGCCCGAGGACCAGCCGCCCGAACCGAACGATCTCGACCGCGCGTTGATCCGCCGATTGAGAACACACTACGAGAAATGCACCGCTCGGCAGGACCAGGGCTTGGGCGGGCAGTTCAAGGCCCTCGACGCGCTGATCCGCCTGGACTTGATCGTCAAGGACTACGACGCCTACGAGGGACACGTCGCTCGGTATCTTCAGATGCTTCGCGACGCCGACCTGAACGAGATGTACATGGCCGGTGGACATCGCCACATCGCGAAACTCGTGGAGGTGGGCCAATACGAGAAAGCGGACAGGCTGTTCCGCCAATGGGCCGACCGGTCGGCGGCCGTCAACGATGCCGATGGGATCTTCCGATTCTGCGGGATGAGTCTGGGCGGCCGAGCGGACCCGTGGGCCGCGGTCCAACTGCTGGATCGATTCCTGAAAAGATCCGGCCTGTCTGCGGTCGAGCGATACGAGACGCTGGCCTGGCGAGCGATCGCCTTCGACAAAATGGACAAGCTGCTGGCCGATCCCGATCCCGACGACGAGTCCCACAAGGCGCAGGCTCGATGGATGCTCCGCGGCGCAACGCGGGCCGATATTGCCGCCAAGGTCCAGGCGGCGATTCTCGAAGCAGTGTCCGCCTGGGGGGCATTGGGTCCCGCTCGGCTGTCTGAAGCCAAGCCCTATTCCACTGCCTCTATGAGTACCCAGATGAGGAATGCAATCGAGGCCCCTGACGCCACGCGATTGCAGGAGACATCCGCCGAGTTGGACCAGATCGTCCGCCAGCGGACTGCCCAACGAGGCGCTGCATCACGGCCGAGCGAAGTCAAACCGTCAGAAAGGTCCAGCCGGCAACGGACTGGCAGTCCCGATAAGGACAAGCGAGGTGCGAATTGAAGCACACCTGATGGCGCATCTGGGATGGAATCCGGGCACACTCAGCCCTGCCAAACGACACCCTACCCGAGCCCGCCTGCACTCCCATATCGCGAAATATTGTGATATTCTCTACAGAATACAGAATTATGTTGACACATGCAGGGGGGTATCTAAAATGACAGATGTGTGGGCGAGCCGAGGCTGGCGCCTTTGGTCAACTGAAGCGATTTCGACGTTACAGCGGCGAGTAAGAGGTCGTTTGGGCGAGTGCATTAGCGCTCTTTCGGGAGAAAGGAGCGAAGGCGGTGGGTTGCAACGAGAGGCACAGAGGAATTCCGAGGGCGAGCGGGCATCCGCCAAGGCGGGGCAGATCTGCAATCATCCATTATCCTCCATCAATTTCCGCGGTTTCACGCTGATCGAGTTGCTCGTGGTGATTGCGGTGATCGCGGTGTTGATGGCGATCCTGCTGCCCGTGCTGGGTCGGGTCCGCAAGCAGGCGAGGGCGGTAGTCTGCCGGTCCAACCTAAGACAATGGGGACAAATCCTGGCGACCTACACGGCGGAAAACGACGGCCGTCTCGCATGTCACAACACAAGCCTGTTTACGGCGGCGTGGCTCTTTCAGGGGGCTACCCCCGTCGATGGAGGCGACCTTGGCTTGCGGCCAGTGACTCTGTCCGCCGACACAGAACGGATTCGCTGTTGCCCCACAGCCGCAAGAGAGGTCGTCGGTGCCGGTCTTGGTACTATAATGAAGAACTCGATCATTTGCGTGCAGTTCAGGGATGCATCCACCACATTTCAGGCATGGGAGATACTGTACCCTTCCCCGGCCTTTCGGGGCAGCTACGGGTTCAACGAGTGGCTGCTTACCGGTCACTTCAACTTCACAAACCCGACGGACCATCGGCGTTACGTGAATCTGAGCAGCATTCGGACGCAACCCAGCACTATCCCCGCGCTTCTCGACGCCACGCGTCCCAGCGGCAGTCCCCTCTCTGGAGACAGTCCACCGGAAAAAGGGGATATCGGTATTCGCAGCGAAATGGGCCGTTTCTGCGTGAATCGACACGATGGGTATGTCAACGGTCTGTTCCTGGACTGGTCTGTGAGGCAAATTGGGCTCAAGGAATTGTGGACCTTGAAGTGGCGAGAGGACTTCGACACTGCCGGACGATGGACCAAGGCAGGCAACGTCCAGCCCGAAGACTGGCCCGAATGGATGAGAGGGTTCAAGGAGTATTGAGCCACCTATTCAGATAGAGCTGAGGGGCAGAAGAATGCGATCCCGTATTCCGCTGACAAGAGTGCACGAAGCATACGTGACGACTCAAGATGCCATTGCGCTGGAAACATCAGGGAGAGCGTGCGATCAGAACTGGTTCCGAGTTCTGGAACAGCAGGATGGAATGCGCGAGTATTCGGGACGGAAGGGTTGAACTGTGGGGCAAAGCAACACAAGAAGGTGAGACATATGATACGAGGACCGTGAGACGTGTAACAAATCAAAGACATACGCCTCGTCACAAGAGTGTTCCCTATTCTACAGAAAAGGAGATCAGGAATGGAGTCTGACATGAAGTGGATTCTGATGGTCGTAGCTGCAGTCGCGATCATGAGCGAGAACAGCGCCGAGGCTACGTATGTGCAGTCGGGCCCGAGTGCCTGGGTAGTGGAAGAAGATCCTGCAGACATAGAAAGTTCCAACAAGGTGAAGTATAGTATAGTGGATACTGATGCAGAGGACTGGGCGTACTGTCATTGCCGGGTGTACACCCGACTCTGGGTGGCGGCATCAGACGTTGCATCGCAACGTGCGGCAGTGACGGCGTACGGCACTGCTTATTGGAACACATCCTGGGAGTGGGAGGGCCCTCCGAGCGAACCACCAGGGGGGACGCTCGCCTGGGGTGTAGACGCCGATGGGCGTGCCGATGCGTGGGGGGCAACCGATCCAGGAAATGACGGCACTGCGCTGAGTGAAGCATATGCGTCCGCGTCAGCATCTCTTGCGCGTGACAGTGGCACGTTCTATGGAGGTGCCTTTGCCGAAGGATCTGCTTGGTGCAGTGACCTCGGTTTCTACAATGGCAACACCACTGGCAATGCTGGCTTCGATGGCACCCCCACTTGGGTGTCTGCTGCCGGTGCGTACGCAGCCTTCATCGACTGGACCCTTTCCGGCAGCGGCAACGATTCCATCGCGGTCGGCACATCCTATGTTAACGTTACAGGCATTGCGTATTGCTATGGTGACGCCCTGGCTGTCGCTTCATACCCCGGCTCCCAGTCCGAAGCAACTACACAGACATATGCTGTTACAGATGCATGGTTCGCTGCCACACTGACATCCAATTGACATGCGAATAGTACAAAGGACTGTGTTATATCAGCGGTTATCCGGACATGGTTGGATTTGTCAACCCGCCAACATACAGGACTGGTGGTACGAGTCGGCCGATGCTGGGAGCACCGCGTTCGGCGCTCCCGGCATCGGCGCAGGAGGGAGATTGTTGGCGTGTATACGACCCTGCGTGTGGGTATTGTGTACACACGATGTGCGCAGTCGTTTGAATAGTGGGGTATCAAGATGATGAAGTCAAACGCAAACAGGGTACGACTGCATTGTCTGGGGATCGTCATCCTGTTGAGGGCACTACTATTGATGGGCCCGTCGTCCAACAAATGTGGCGAGTTGTGGGCTGAGACAGGCTCCAATATGAAGCTCGGCGAGAAAGAGCGGGTGAAGGCAACTGCCCTGGAGACGGTGACGAGGATGGCGACAGCGGGGTTTGCCCCATCGCTGGAGATGAAAGAAAACACGGACTTCCTGCTCACACCAGCACTGTTCATTCAATCCGTGCTCTCCGAGGATTCGCTTTCAGTGGATCAACAGTCACAGGCCGCGCGCTTCGATGCCATCATCGAACTCGATGCTCCCCTATGCGGCAAGCATGTGGTTCTGTTCGCCCGCTACTGGGTCTCGATAGATTCCTATCGCATGGCAGTGGTGTGGGCCGAGCCGCATGCAAGTGCGATCAACTTCCCCATCTATCCGGCGACTCTGAACGTGGCCAGCGATCAAAACTGCTTTGCGATCAGCCATCAACTGCTGCACATGTATGATGGCGTTTATTCCAAACCAATCGGTCTTCGCGGCCCCTTTCGACACCGCTTCAACAGTTATTCTCTCTCTGACATTCGTTTCGCGGAACAGGAAACCCTCAACTTGCTCAACGGCGTGGAAGATGATCGCGAGGACAATGCGAAAGGCAGCCAGCCTCGCAGGCGACACATCGTCTTACCCGAACGACCGATCACCGTGGGTTTCACCGGAAAAGGCCCAACGATTACTGTCAATGGCGAGAGTCGCGAGTATTCCGAGCTTGAAACCATCGACCGGAAGGGAGGTCGTAACTACACATTGAACCACGAGGTTCTGAAGATCGCCGGCCAAGAAGTATCCATGCCCATTCGGATTGTCGCCTGTTCCGGCGATGACGCCCGCGTTCTGCAATCCGCGCGTCTGTGTAGTTTCGCCCCGTGTGAGATGAGTAACACCGATCGCATCGAGGCCGAAGCACACCGGTTCGGTGACTTCGACTCATATGATGTGAACTGCCGCGATCTTCTTCTGAAGTACTGGATGAAACCCACGAGTGATGTCTCGCCTGCGGATGCCAACTCGCTGCGAGAGCTATCCACGCATTTCACTGCTGCGGACGTCACGGCCGCCACGCCGGGCGAACGACTGAGGCGAGTCAATCAGCTCATCCAACTGCATTGGATGTTGGCCGACGCCGACCGTCTGGAGGAGGACTTCCGCGAATACATCTGCCTGCTGTCAGCGAACAGCCTCGACCGAATGATCCTCTTCGGAGGACAAAACGTGATCGAGATAACCATCCGGTGGGGTCAGTTTCATGCCGCTGAGAGGCTACTGCCGCTGTGGTTGGACGCGGCCCTTTCACAAAACGATCCCAACTCCCTGCTGGACTTCGCCTCCGCGAATCTCGCAGCCAAACGATTCTGGACCACACTGAAGCTCATTGAGAAGGTCCTGACAAATCGTACGATGCCCGCGGACCGGCGATTCGACACGCAGGCATATCACGCCATCGCGCTGTCAGGCATCTGCCAGATGGCGTCCGACCCCGATCATATGATCGACCGGGAGTTGGACATCGCACAGGTCCGATGGGCATTGATCGACGCCGACGAGACGCGCCTTCTGACCCATGCGAAGGCAAGTCTGGCTGCGGCTGATCTGGCATACGCTGGGGTAGTCGATCCATCGAGAGAACATCGGTCTCTCAAGAAACGACTGGATGCAATGAAGCAGGCCATTGGGACAAATAGGAGTCAAGAGAATGAGACCACGGACCTGCAAGACAACTGACAAACACCCGAGACAACTCAACACTGCGATTTCCCGGCGGGCGGCTGTGGGTTCTTCCGCCCTGGCGATCCTTGGCCTACTGTCCGCCTCCGCCTTCGGGCGGGAGGACGGGAGGGACGCCGGACATGCGGGGATGCCCCAGGACATGCAGGAGCGGATGGACCAGTCGCGGGCGTTCTTCGAGCGGCTGCGAAACGCAGGCAGCCCGGAGGAACGGACGAAGATCATGGCCGAACGCACCGCATGGGAACGCACCTCGTGCGTCAGTCCTCCCCTTGTTCCAGAAAAATGTGACAATCTCTACAGAATTATGTTGACACATGCAGGGGGGTATCTAAAATGACAGATGTGTGGGCGAGCCGAGGCTGGCGCCTTTGGTCAACTGAAGCGATTTCGACGTTACAGCGGCGAGTAAGGGGTCGTTTGGGCGAGTGCATTAGCGCTCTTTCGGGAGAAAGGAGCGGATGCGGTGGGCGGCAACGAGAGGCAAAGAGGGATTCGGAGGGCGAGCGGATATCCGCCAAAACGGGGTGGATCTGCAATCGGCCATCATCCATTATCCATCATCAATTGCCTGCGCTTGGCTGTCGTCGTGGTCCTGTCGTTGGAACCGACGACCTGTGCGACAGATTTTGCCTTGTCCGACCCAGTACAAGAAGTTGTTGATGTCGTGCAAGATTGCATGAAACGTTCCCCAGCACCGTGGCTGGAGGTATGGCGACGTGAGTACGTGGACACGATCCGCCAAGCTCTCAGCAACGATGCGAATCAATCCGATCACTCAATACGAATCGAAGTCTTTCGGCAGGGGTTTGTGCGGTACTGGGCGAGAACCCAAGGAGTGCGGTTGACACAGGCTGAATACGATGTGCATAAGGCCGAGATGCGATGGTACTGCGAGAGCTTGATGGCTGAGGGGTTCGGTTCGGCCTCAGAGAAGGCGATCCTAAGAAGTCAGTTTCATGACCTCTTGGGTTATTCAGCAGAGTATCTCAAAGGCCGGTTCCCGTTCTTGACACGAGACTGTGTGGAAGAAGCTAAGAAGGCGACTCTGGCGGACTTCGAGCAGGAAATAGAAAGCCCCTTGCTCCCGATCTTTCGTGGGCCTTTCTCTGAGAGCGAAGTGCGCACAATAAAGGCGAATTGGGGGCGGCTGTATATGCGGTGGTTCTTCATTTGGCGAAGTGTCCGGTACGAGCCTGTCGGACGGACGGGCGGTTCCGCACCGCTATGCATTGCGGATCATCCGCACTGCGTCTTCGCCAGGCGGTGCTTGGAGCAGTTGCCCCGAGCAATTTGGCCTCTCATGAGGCCACCTCAGTATGTTCTTGACGTTACTGAGCACCTCCATCAGGAACAGAAGGTAAGAACAGTAGCACGCAGACAGGCAACGGTAGGCGATAGGACTCTGGCGCTTCATTCCTCCAATCGAGTTGAACAGGTGGAGCAGTGGGGCTTTGTTCTTGCCACTTTGCTGCAAACGACGAAGCATGGGGAGCGTGAGTGTTCCCCACCCTCTGAGGAATACGGTGAAAGGAGGTGATGCCTATGCACAGAGGCTGTGGTCGTAGAGAAGATTGACTGCCAGAAGGGAGAGCACAGTTGTGTGAAAGGAGTACGTATGAAGCGTTATGGTGTTGCCTGGGTATCGATGGTGTGTGGAGCTATTCTCCTGTTGTCAGGCGGAACCTATGGTTATCAAGTAGTCCCCGAGTATGGAGATGGGACCGTCTATATCGAGATGACTGAAGAAGGAGGGTATGCGGATGCCGGCTACGAAACCATGAGTTGGGCGGAAGCCAGTGCGGAGATCGAGTATCCAGAAAGCTATGCCGCAGGAGCGGCTTACGTGATGTTCGATTGGAGGATATACACCCAGGACTATGATCCGCAGAACGATCCTACTCTTACCGCCCATGTAACTGGAAGTTGCATATGCTATACGATTGCGTCCTACGACCTGTCCAATAGCGATTATTGGAGCACAGTTGCGGCTATATGCAGCGCGAATGGCTACGAGGCAAGTGCTGTCATTCATATTGACGAGCCGAGTAGTGGCGGTGTCGACACGGACTATTTCAGTGAGTTGATAGACATGTCGTACAACGGGGCTACGGTTTACTTTGACGAATTCGCCCTGGCCATTACCCAGGCATCCACCACGGAAGACAAGGTGAACGTCTATGCATACGCCCACGCGAGCACGGGTTATTGGATCACGGAGAATTAGCTGTTCCATGTTTCTATGCACAAATCGGGATTCGCCGACATTCGGATTGATAAAGACGTGTGCGGATAAGGGCAACGTCCACCGAAAGTGTAATACCGTATCCAGTTGGTTGTTCCGGCAATGGCTCAGAGACGACAGCTACTTCATGTTCGGAGTCGATCTTCCGCATTCTGGCGTGCAGGGCGCCAGCCAAAGGTGTCCCCTTGTCTCGGGGTAGCAGTTGTCCTGGCCCTTGCCATCGTCACAACTACGAATGCGGACACAACTGTGCCGGCCTCTTCGTCGGAGGTGTCGAATGTATGCCGAGCATGGAACGTCCTGATCACACGACGGTCGGACACATATCATCCTCGTATCTATCGTGCGTTGCTCGCAACCGATGGCAGTCACCATCGCATCGCGTTCTACTGGCTCGACCCCACGGCACGGTGTGAAGTGATGGATGCGTTGGTGTACAGCGACTTCTTGTTCGACACTGATAGAGTGTCATATTGGCACCACGGAGACCCGAACCAAACACAAACTGTGCTTTGGGAACAACTGAAATCGGATGAAGCTGGGTGCCTTCGCATGGACAACACCTTTGCATCGGTGCTCCAGTCAGTGTTCACGCTCGTCTTGTTGAACATGGGTATACATTCCAACAGAAGCAGCAAGATGGAGTCCACACGTTTCTTTGAGATCGCTTCGCAACGTGCATGTTTCGATCTCACGGCGGCCTCCGCGGGGGACGAGGTTGCCGGTTCGCTGCTCTCCGAATGGGCACAAGGCGACTACGGTCTGTTCGACCATCTCCCATTTGGCAGAAGATACTCCAAAGACGTGGATGCAGAAGAAAACGTTGTGTGGCGACTGTCGAAAGCCGGTGTTCCCCCGAGGATCATGGTGAAAGTAGTCGTCAGACCCGTGCCTTCGCGCACGCCGCAAGGATGGGCCGATATGTCGGACCCCAATACCCTGGGGCATTGGACTGGCGTGCCCCGAGCCTACCGACAGTATTGGGAGTGGGTGCAGCGGTACACCGAAATACGACGTTCCCGGGATATCCAAAGACTCGGAGGATTGTGCGAAGATGTTCGCGACTGCTTGCTCGGTCCATTGCCTGATGATCTCAAGTTGGCGCAGCACAGACTGCTTTATGATGCATCTCTACAAACCAATTCGGGTGAGACTATCGCCTCTTCTGCTCGGGAGTACTTCAATGCGTATGTGCTTCTGGCCCAGGAACCCGTGGAGTGTGTTGTCGCGGAGCTTGGTTACATTTGCAGGGACTTGAGGATGACTTGGTCGGAGGATCGGACACGTGAATTCATCCTGCCCCTCCTCTATTCGCTGGTAACCAGTCCCGTATTCAGCGACCCCGAATTTGTGGACAACATGGTTTTGAAGCGGGTGCGTCTCCAGGGACAGATCTCCTCCTGGTACAGCGCCTTGCTGGTCGAAGCCGTTCATCGCGTCAACTCGCTGCCCCAGGAATCGATGACAGATACTTTCGAGAATACGCGTCATTCGTTTCGGACAGCGGGAACCGAAGAGGCCGACCCCAATAGATTGGTGCTCCCGAAGATATGTGCGGAGGAGGATTAACGAATGTACTCAGATGCTACAGCCGGGCACACGGAGGCTTGATTATGTGCCGTCACAGGGCATTCACATTGTTGGAACTGCTGGTTGTGATTTCCATTATCGCGGCGCTGATGGCGGTTCTGCTGCCTGTGCTGGGTCGGGTTCGCAAGCAGGCCAGGGCGACGGCCTGCCAGGTGACCCTCCGACAGTGGGCGACGACGCTGGCTCTCTATGCGGATGACTATCAGGGCCGGCTTCCCAACGAAGACAATGCGACCATCTGGGTTCTGACGGCGCGAGACCTCCACATCCCCCCCACCAGGACGATCACGGATTTCTCATCCGACGCGAACTACGTCTCAGACTATCATGCCGTTCGGACGGAAGGCATGTTGTGTCCCATGGCTACCAAGCCGGGAAGCCGCGCCAACTACGGAGGCAAGGTGATTACGAGCCTCGTGACGTGGGAATTCCTGATGACATACGATTCCACCTTCGACGCCTGGGTCCTTACGAAGCCCGAACCGGCGCTTCGTGTCAGCTACGGGTTGAATCAGTGGTTGTTCGATGCGCCTCCGACCGATGGAACTCTCACTGCGCCAGAAACGAACATCTACTCCCTGCGAAACGCCGGCAGGGTCCCCTTACTGCTCGATTGCAGGAGACACGCCGCACTGCCCAAAGACTCATCGTCGCCGCCGGTGTATGAGGATGTATTCCCAGCGACGCAGATGGTGCCGTTCTGCATCAACCGTCATGAGGGATATGTCAATTGTCTTTTTCTCGACTGGTCGGTTCGCAAGGTGGGACTCAAGGAACTCTGGAAGCTCAAGTGGCACAAGGGTTTTGACACCGCCGGCGTGTGGACCCGTGCCGGCGGTGTGACCGCCGGAGATTGGCCTTACTGGATGCGACAGTTCAAAGAATACTGAATCGCCTTACGCGAGAGGGGTTGACGCAATGGAGCAGAGAAATCAGAGCCGATGTATTGATTCTCACAAGACGGCTGGGGCTGTTCTTTCACGGCGGGCTGCTGTGGGGTTCTGTGGCTTGGCGATTTTCGACCTGTCGTGCGGTTCCGCTTTCGGTGCCGAGCCGGACGGTCAGGCGCCTGCCGGCAGTTCGGACGGCAGGGATGCCCAGAGACCACAGCGAGCTACGCGAGGCGCCAGTGGCATGGAAGAACAGATGAAGATGATGATGAAGCATACCGCCCAGTATCGCCAGAGGACCATAGATCGCTTGCAGAAGGACCTGGGCGTGTCCGACTCGGAGTGGGCAGTCATCAAGCCGCGGATCGAGACGGTCTACGACCTGGTACACCCTGTGCCGCAGTTCGGAGCGGGCGGCGAGCAACCGACGAACCCGGCGGACCTAAGCAAAGGGGAACTCCGTCGGCTTCTATCGAACAAGGAGACCCCGCCGGAGCAGATCAAAGCGGCTCTGACTGCCTTGAGGAGTGCCAGGGAGAAGGCCCGTCAGGACCTCGCCAAGGCCCGCCAGGACCTCCGCCAACTGATGACCGTGCGTCAGGAGGCGGTACTGGTTCTCGGTGAGTTGCTCGACTGAATTGGGCGGCATCCACTGGGCAGACACAATCAGAATCGGGGAGCCGCTCGCGCCCTGATCCAGGCGGGCGATTTGCGGGAAACGGAGGGTGGCGGAGGCACGCCGGAACCCCCAAGAACCACGCGAAAAAATTTGCACAAAGGGTATTGCTTTTCGTACAGTCGAGCATACGATAATTCCGACATTTTATGGGCGGGCTCGGCGTGGGCCCGTGTGATTCGGAGAATCCATTCGGAAAAACGAGGTGGTAAGCGAATGTGTGATTCATGTGGATGCAGCCCTTGTAACACGTGCGGCGCGCCCGTAGAGGACGGTGTCTGCTCGAGCTGCGGCGAGAAACCCAGCAACTGCACGTGCGAGCCAATCGAGGAAGTGCTCGACTACGAAGAAGAAGAGGAGGAGTTCGAGGACGAGGACGAAGACGAGGAAGAGGACGACGATTTCGAAGACGACGACCTCGACGAGGATGAGGACGACGACGAGGACGACGAGGAGGAAGAGGAGTACGAAGACGAGGACGAGGATTTCGACGAGGATGAGGGCAAGGATTGGTAATGAATCGCCTCGGACGTCCTTTGCGGCACTCGTTTGATGCTCCCTGCCGCCGATCGGGGGCGGGGTCTTCGGTGTGAAGCCCCCCGCCAACGAGAGCAGGCGTCGCCGAGATCAGGAATGGGTCAAATAGCAGGGCCCCGTCGAGAGAACCGACGGGGCCTTTCCTGTTTGGAACTTCCGATGTTGCCGGTCAGCGGGGTTGCACGTTCGTCGCCTCTTGCCCCTTGCGTCCGGGAGCGGGAGTGTACTCGACCGCCTGGCCGTCCTGAAGAGTCTTGAAACCTTCCCCTGAGATCTGCGAATGATGGACGAACAGATCCTCACCGCCGTCATCGGGCGTGATGAAACCGAATCCCTTTTTCTCGTTGAACCACTTTACCGTACCTCTTGCCACGTTGTCTTCTCCTTGGACCGTCGCCGGGTCCGCACAGCAAGCCAGGGGTCCACGGCCAAACGAGTTGCGCGGACACCCTTTCCCTCAAGTGATTATCAGGGGTATGCTCCGAGGGAGGGAAGTATACGCCTTAACACAGGTTTAGAGGATACCCTCCTGTCACGGCCAAGTCAATCCCATTCGCCATCTTCAAGACGAAGACAACGCCCCCAGACCATTGTCTTGGGCACACAGCGCCACCGGTCTTTCCAGGGCATGAACCTCGCGGATCACACCTTGGTCTTGAAGCAATCAACTCTCCAGCAGCACTGCGTCCAGGGGCAACTCCCGTTCGAGCGGCCATAACAAGGCGTACACCCCTCCGCGACCTGGATTGCGTGAATCAACTCGGCCTTCTTCTTCTTCCCGGGCTCGATACCCAGGATTCTGGCTTTGGCCTTGATCTCCGTAACAGTCATACTCTTCTGCGTCACGCTCACTGAACTCATCCATGTTCTCCTACTACATCGAGGGCCATGAGACAGGCGCCCGACCATACTGCGAAGGCTCCGCTCAACCCATCATTGTGCGCGGATTCCGCCCGATGGCAAGCGTATTTCGCCGACTGCTCCCAGATTTTTTCGGGCCCTGACAGGACCGGCCCTACTGCGACGGCGTCCACGCTCCCACGTCGGTTTTTGTGTTGCCGCGACGCGCGTGATCTGATATGAATGCCGTGGACTGTTTCTAATCGGAGATCCATCATGAGAAGCTGCCGCCCATCGCCACACACCATTGATGTAAACATATCCACAACAAAGACTTACGGCACAATATGGGCAAAGAACAACCCCAAGGAGAACCCCGTCGCTGGCCGTGCGATCCGGCGCATGGGGCACCTGCTGGCGCTTCCGACCATCTGCCTGGCGTGCTTGGCCGTCTGCCCGGCTCCAGCCCAGGAGTTCGCGCCCTTCGTCATCCCCCTGCGGATCGATGCGAGCCAAGCGATCTGGTTGGACGGCTGCAAACCCATCGCAGTCGATTCGGATCGACTCGAAGCCCACGGCGGGCATTTCTACCGAGGTAGCCAGGTTCGCATCTGGGGCGTCAACCTCTGCTTCGGCGCGAACTTCCCCACCCACGAGGACGCTCCCTTGGTCGCGACCCGCCTGGCAGCCGCCGGAGTCAACTCCGTTCGGCTCCATCACATGGACAGCGCCCGCTGGCCGAGGGGCATCTGGAACACCCAGGACGGTCGGACCCTCGAACCCAAGGCCCTCGACCGCTTGGACTACTTCATCAACGAGCTGGCTCAGCGGGGAATCTTCATCAACGTCAACCTCCACGTCGGCTATAAACACAGCGAGCCCCTGGGGTTACCGGCAACAAACCGCGAATTCGACAAGATCTGCGGGATCTTCACCCCCGCGCTGATCGACGCCCAGAAGAAGTACGCGAGAAAAATCCTCACGCACGTAAACCCTTACCGAAAAGTGCGTTACGCCGACGACGCGGCGGTCGCCTTCGTCGAGATCACCAACGAGGACAGCTTCTTCATGTGGGACGCCGACGAGACCCTGCGGACGCTGCCGGCCTATTACGCCGCGATCCTCCGCAGCCAGTTCAACGCGTGGTTGAGCAAACGGTATGGCTCGGACGAAGCGTTGGCATCCGCCTGGGGCAAAGGAACGGAGCCTCTGGGCGAGAACGTCCTGCGAAACAGCAATTTGCGCGAATGGGATGTCGGCGCGAGCACGCCGAGACACTGGAATCTCGAACAACACGACACCTGTCGGGCTGCCCTGTCGAATCTTGAAGGCTCGTCCGACAACTCGATCCAGATCCGCATTGCAGAGGCGGATGAAACACAGTGGCATCTCCAGTTCACCCAGGGAGGATTCAAGACCACCGCGGGTCGGTACTACACGCTGTCATTCAAGGCCGCCGGCAGCAAGGCTCGACAGATCGGCTGCACCGTGAGCCAGGCCCACGACCCCTGGGGCAACCTCGGCCTGTCTCGAAGCGTGTCGCTGGGCACGGACTGGCAGACGTTCCAGTTCGGCTTCGTCGCCACCGGGTCCGACGACAACGCGAGGATCAGCTTCGCCTTCAGCGGAGATTCAACGCCCTTCCAGCTTGCCCAAATCGAATTGCACCCTGGCGGGCAGGTGGGTCTCGCTCAGGGTGAATCAGCGAAGACCGGCAATGTCGAGCTGTTCAAGGACTGCGAGAGCAACGCTCGCGTCGTCGACCGGATGACCTTCCTGGCCGAGACGGAGAAGGCCTACTTCGACGACATGCGATCCTACATCAAGAACGATCTGGGCTGCGGGGCTCTGGTGACCGGGACGATTGTCTTTGGACCTTTGGGCCTGTACGCACAGAGCGATATGGACTTCATCGACAGCCATGCCTACTGGCAGCATCCGAGCTTCCCGGGCCGAGCCTGGGATGGCAACAACTGGCTCATCCAGCAAAGGCCCATGGCCGACCACCCCGAGCAGGCGACGCTCTTTCGCATCGCGGCCGAGCGCCTCGCGGGCAAGCCCTTCACGCTCAGCGAGTACAACCACCCTGCCCCGCTCGACGCCCAGGCAGAGTGCGTGCCGATCGTCGCATCGTTTGCGGCGGCACAGGACTGGGACGGCATCTGGCTGTTCACCTACTCGCACGCGACGGACGATTGGGGCCGGCAAGCCATGAGCGGCTTCTTCGACATCGACACGAACCCCGCCAAGTGGGGCTTCATGCGGGCGGCGACCGCGATCTTCCGCGACCGCTGCATCACACCGCTGGACGGTCCCGCGTTCTCGACGCTGACGGACGAGAAGGATGTAGCCGCGGGGCTGGCCGCCCTTCACATCCGACACGGCAGCAACATGCTCGCGGCCACCGGCTTCTCGCGGGACGATCTGCTCGGCCGTCCGCACATCGCCGTGTTGACGGGCCGACGCGCCAACGTGGACACGCGAGGTTCCCGCACGCGGATCGACTGGACCGTCGAAAACGGCAAGGGATTGTACGCCGTGCGGAGTTGGAGCGGGTCCGTCTACACGGGACACGCGACGCGGTTCCAGGAGGCGACGAAGGGCAAAATCCGTCTCGAAGGACCCGAACTGGCTACTCTGACGATAACTGCCCTGAGCGGCAAGGAGTGGATCCCCCTGGCCGCACGAGACTGCGTTCTTGTGACGGCCTGCGGACGGTGCGAGAACGTCGGAATGCAGTTCTCCGCGGACCGCCGGACGGTCGGACGCAACTGGGGCGAGGCGCCCGCACAAATCGAAACCGTCAAGGGGGCCATGGTGCTGCCGGACGGGCAATGGACATGTCACGCACTGGCCCCGAATGGTGCGAAAAAGCAGCAAGTGACCATCAACTACGAAGACGGACGAGGCACGTTGGCCATGTCGCCCGAGTACGCGACGATGTGGTACCTGCTCGAACGACAAGCCAAATGAAGGACTGGCGTCTCCTATGAGGAACCTCGTTGCAGTTGCAGTGTCGGCTCTCATCGCCCTGTGGGCAACGGCTCCGGCGGTGGCGTTCGACGGTCACCGGGTCACAGAAGGCCCGCTTATCCTCTCGGTCGGCGAGTTGACGGATGTGACGCGAGTGAACCAGCCGTACGATGTCACGGTAACACTGGAGAACGCCGGCGCCGCGCCGCTGGAGGTGGATGTTCACATCGACGATCTCGTGGACGAATGGCACGTGGTCGGCGAGACGAGCCGGCACGTGCAGATCGAGTCACACACTGAAATCCAGGTGGCGTTCCAGATTGCCGCCTCGCCCGGGGCGCTGTCCGCGTTGTACCCGGTCCACGTCTACGCATCGTTTCAGTCCGGCGGGCAGCCCGTGACCGCCCACGCAGTTCGCATCTTCGAGTCGAACTTCGAGAAACCCGCCGCATCCAGCACGAGGCCGCCGGAACTGCCGGTCAACATCCTCTCCGCCCGCGGCGCGCTGCCCTTGTGGTCCCTGCGGACTCATCGCGTCGCCTGGCAGTTCTTCGACAAGCCGCTCGCCTACATGCCGGTCGGCTGGCAGGGCTCCTCGTCGGAATCCTCAGCCTATCTGGGCTTCGGTTCCGTTGCGCGAGGCACGATGAAGCAGGCGATCACCATGCATCCGCCGTGGAAGCCCGCAAGCGGCACGGTCTTCGCGGAGTACCGCGTGAAGCTGCCCGACACGACGCCTCTGACGCTGGCCTTCGCCAACGCCATCCGGGACAACACGGCGGCGGAACCGCCCAGCGACGGCGTGACATTCCGCGTCTGGGTCGGCGAGCAGAAGCTCTTCGAGAGGCACACCGACAGCAAGACGTGGCTCGACGGCGCCACGGACCTCTCCGCCTATCGCGGCCAGACGGTGCTCCTGCAACTGGAAAGCCACCCAGGCCCAAAACGCGACACAACGTGCGACTCCTCGTACTGGGCCGAGCCGGTCCTCATCGCGGGGGAACTCCCCAAGCCGACGCCCGAAGCCGAGAAGCAGCAGAGGCGAGACGCGGCCCGGTCCCTCGTAAGAACCGGGGAAGGCGAAGGCACGCTCTTGACGCTCGAAGACGGCTATCGCGTCGCCCTCCTGCCGGGCGATGCCGGGCTTCTCGACGGCACCGTCGCCATCGGAAATCGGGATGCCTGTGTCGTCTTCGACGGCCTGCGGATCTCCATCCTCGGATGTCCAGTTGGGTCGAGTCTCTCCACCGTCAGCCTGGCGGGCAAGACGGATTGGGCGGACGATGGACACGGCCTGAATGTCACCCAGCCCCTCGAACTGGCGGGCGAGACATTCGACCTGACGGTCCGAATCCGCGCGGAAGGAAGCGGTCTGCGGATCAAAGTCGATTGTCCGAAGAGGATCACGGACTTCGCCCTCGGATCGGCGGATCAGAAGGCCCCTCGCGTCTACTACGGGCACGGCTACTGCATCGTCGAGCCCGAGGCGTTCCAGGCGGGTTTCGGCGGGCACAACCTCTCGACCAGCCACGTTGGCTTTGACTTCGACGAAGGACTGTCGCTGCTGGTCGCATGCGATCATCCGCCGGACTTCCTGGAGGTCACCCCGGAAAGCCGGACCTACGCGCTGCACACGCATCTCGACGCGACGATGACGCTGGTGCCCAGCACGGCGGGCACATTCGACTGTGCGAAGAAGTACCGGCCGCTCTACGATAAGCAGACCTCCCCCGGCTTCGCTCGCAAGGCGGGCCGGTTCGTCTTCGACATCTGGGGTGGTCGCTACGCGGACATCGCCAGGACGATGCAGGAGATGATCGCCTACGGCCTGACCGACTCGCTCCTGACGGTGCACGTCTGGCAGCGATGGGGATACGATTACCGCCTGCCGGACATCTACCCGCCGTTGCCTTCGCTCGGGACCGTCGAAGACATGCAGGGCATCGCCAGGGTCTGCGCCGAGCACGACATCCCCTGGGGTCTGCACGACAACTACATCGACTTCTATCCCGACGCCCAGGGCTACAGCTACGACGAGATCTGCTTCACCGAGGACGGCAGGCCCATTCCCGCCTGGCTCAACGAAGGTCGGGACGCACAGAGCTACCGCTGGCGGCCGGACTGCTTCCTGCCCTGGCTGAAGCGGAACCTCGGACTCATCGGGCCCACTCTCAAGCCCACGCACTACTTCATCGACGTCTTCACGTCGATCGACTGCTTCGACTACTACGACCGGGCGGGCCGGTACCACTCGATGCTCGAGACCCGCCAATGCTGGGGCGAGGCCTTCGCCTGGATTCGCGACACGCTCGGCGGCAACGCGCCGATGACCTCCGAGGCCGGGGACGACCAGTTGATCGGGTACCTCGACGGCGCCGACTGCCAGCACCTCCAACTCTCGTCCGAAGCCAAGTCGTTTTGCATTACGCTCGCCTGCCGGGACTGGGAGCGCGTGCCGTGGTACGACGCGGTCCTGCACGACAAGTTCAGCCTGCACGGCGTGGGCTACTCCGGGCGCTATCAAGGCGGGCGCAGCCGGCAGGAACACGGAATCGAGAGCGACGACTACCTCAGCGTCGAGATCCTGGAGGGCCACGCGATGATGATCGACGCGGAGGCCTTCGGGCGAGGGGCCGTGCGGAAGTACTGGCTGGCCCAGGACTTCATCCGCAGCATCGCGACGGACCGGATCGCGGGCGTGCAGTTCGTCGATGGCGACATCCATAAGCAGATCATCACATGGGAATCCGGCGCGACGGTCTGCGTGAATCGCGGCGCCGGCGACTGGCGCGTGGCCGGCAGGACGCTGCCGCAGTATGGGTACTACGCGATCAACGGCCCGATTGAATCGAGCGTCGAGGAAATCGACGGCATCGTGGTCGAGAGATCGGGTCGCCCTGACCGATGGTATTTCAACGCCCGCGGTTTCGGGCCGGAAGGGCAACTCGCGATTCGGCCCCAGGTCGCGAGCGTCGAGTACCTCGGCAACCGAGCCTTCAAGCTCATCACGAACTGGCAGGCCCAGGAGCCGGCCCCCAAGGACCTGCACGTGTTCATTCACTTCACCAGCGACCAGTCGAACCGTTCGGACGGCATCGCCTTCCAGAGCGGCGGGTCGCCTTCGCCCGCCACGAGCCAGTGGGCAGGCACGATTCGCCTGGGAGACAACTGGGTCGTGCAGATTCCCTCGCAGTATGGGCCGGGCGAATACGGCATCTGGGTCGGCCTGTGGGACCCGACCACGGGAAGGCGTTACGGCCTGCTGGGAGAAGACGATGGAACCACGCGATATCGCGTCGGCACGCTGGTCGTGGAGGGCGCCGCGGGCACGATCGGCGCCATCCGGCTGGTTGCAGCCGACGCGCCGGCTCCGGCAACCGCTCTCTGGAACATCGGGCGTGTCGCGGTCGATTTCGGTCCGGCAATCACGGAGGGCGCGTTCCGCTGCGAGCGGACGCCCGATGCGCTCGTGGTCACCCCCCTGCCGCAGTTGGGCCCGTTCTCCGTGGCCCTGCGACCCGAGAGACTCGGATGGCCGGCGGGAGCCAGGGCCCAATCGATCGATGGCGTGAACGCCGATGGAGAGGCAATCCGACGCGTCGATTTCGAGCAGATGAGCGATCTGCTTCGATTCACGACTCGCCGTGATGAATTCGCCTATCGAATCAGATTCCAGTGACTATTCGGTGTGACATACGGCTTCGGGGATGGACTATGAATGATCATCTGATGGCAGTCGCGTTCGTGATTCTCGCCGCGGCAGGGTCGGTCTCGGCCGGCAACAGCGCCCAGCCCGCGGTCTTGTTCGACTTCGGAGCAGGTTTCGACGCCAACCTCGTTGCCACGAGCGACGCCAAGGCGACGGTAACCGCCGAGGGCACGCTGCGGATCGAGCTGGGAAATCAAGGTCCGTGGCCGGGCGTGACTCTCAAGGCCCCGCAGGGCAAATGGGATCTGTCCGCCTGCGAGTACCTCTCGCTCGATGTCACGAACCGCAGCGACCGGCCCGTGACCGTCTATTGCCGGGTGGACAATCCCGGCGCCGACGGCACGGACCACTGCGTCACGGACCAGGTCTCCGTCGATCCGGGGATCTTGCAGACGCTGACCGTCCGGGTCTTCCCGGTCCCGTGGAAACTGGACAAGCCGCTGGAACTGATCGGCATGCGAGGCAACCCCGTCCACGCGGGCAAGATCGACCCGTCGAACGTCACTCAACTGGTGATCTTCCTGACCCGTCCGATGGAGAGCCGTGTCATCGAGATCGACAATATCCGCGCGGGCGGCGGCATCCAGGTCCTGGCAGCCGAGACGTTCCTGCCGTTCATCGACGAGTACGGTCAGTACATCCACAGAGACTGGCCGGGCAAGACCCACTCGGTTGCGGGTCTGCTCTCTCACAACCAGGAGGAGATGAAGGACCTCCGAGCCCATCCCCGTCCCCCCCAGTGGAACAAGTACGGCGGGTGGGCGGACGGACCCCGACTCAAGGCCACCGGCTTCTTCCGCGTCCAGAAGCACAAGGGCAAGTGGTGGCTCGTCGACCCGCTCGGCAGGCTGTTCTGGTCGCACGGGATCGACTGCGTCCACAGCGGCGACGCCACGCCGATCACCAATCGCGAGTCGTACTACCGCGGTCTGCCCGCGCAGGATTCGCCTTTCGTGCAGTTCTATGGCCGGGGGTCCTGGGCCCCCCACGGCTACTACAGCGAGCACACACCCTACACGACCTACGACTTCGGTCGGGCCAACCTCTCTCGCAAATACGGCGAGGAGTTCGAGACCGCCTTCGCAGACATCACGCATCGGCGATTCGAAAGCTGGGGCATCAACACCATCGCCAACTGGTCCGACGAACGGGTGTACCTGCTGCGATTGACCCCCTACGTCGGCACGATTCACTTCGAGTCCAGGAAGCTGGAAGGTTCGGAAGGCTACTGGGGCAAGTTCTACGATGTCTTCGACGCCAGCTTTCAGGACAACCTCCGCAAGCGGCTCGAATCCGAGCGAGGCAAGACCGCCGACGACCCCTGGTGCATTGGCTACTTCGTGGACAACGAGCTGTCCTGGGGCGACGACACCTCCCTGGCGGTGGCCGCACTGGTCTCGCCGCCCGACCAGCCGGCGAAGATCGCGTTCCTCGGCGACCTCCAGGCCAAGTACGAGATCATCGAGAATCTCAACGAGGTCTGGGGAACGAGTTACGAGTCGTGGGAGGCCATGTTGGGCAGCCGCAAGGCGCCGGACCGAGCCAAGGCCGGCGATGACCTCCGCGAATTCTACGCGAAGACAGCAGAAACCTACTTCGGCACGATCCGCAGGGAGTTGAGAAGAGTCGCTCCCAAACAGCTCTACCTGGGATGCCGGTTCTCCTCGGTGAACGATCTGGCCGCCCGGGCCGCCACGAGGTTCTGCGACGTCGTCAGCTACAACCGGTATGAGTACAGCGTCGGGAGTCTGAAGCTGCCCGATGACGTCGATATGCCGATCGTGATCGGCGAGTTCCACTTCGGCGCCCTGGACCGCGGCCTGTTCCACACGGGCCTTCGCCGGACCGAGAGCCAGCAGGACCGCGCCGACAAGTACCGAAACTACCTGGAGAGCGCCCTGCGAAATCCCCGTATCGTGGGGACCCACTGGTTCCAGTACAAAGACCAGCCCACCACCGGGCGGGGCGACGGGGAGAACTACCAGATCGGATTCGTCGATATCTGCGACACTCCCTACCCCGAGATCGTCCGGGCCGCCCGCGATGTCGGCTATTCGATGTACGAACGTCGATTCGACGAGTACTGATGGAGACGGAAGAAGGCGAATCGGACCTATACGGCCGCACGGTACTTGGTGACGAACCCGCAGGGCCTGTAGCTTTCCTTCGCCTGTCTCAGGCCGGGGTCGCCAAGGTCCTGTTCTCGGTTGATCTGTTCGTACTTCTGGGGCAGGACCGCGGCAAACGCCTGAGTCACGTATTGATAGATCCCCTTGTGCTGATCCTCGCGAATCGCCTTCTCGAAGTGGACGACGAACACCCTGCCTTGCGACACCTCCTCGCCCAGCGTGTACGCAACGGGTTGCTCGTTGACATAGAAGATCCCGCCGCAGAGCTGCAGGTACTCCATGTTCGCGAGGGTCTCCTTCGCCGCAGCATAATCCCCCGGCGTCTCCTGCTGCTCACGCCACCGCTCCAGGATCTGCATGGCGTCGCCCACGTACCCCTCCAGCAGCGGCTTGGCGACGCACGAGTTGTTGCGAAGGAACAGGTTGACGAGGTTCTTCTTCTTGTGAAGCTGGCGTCCGGAGAGATCGACCATCCTGTCCCGCGGATAGAGATAGTCGAAGTTGTCCCGATCCTCCCAGACCTGGTAACCCATCCTCGCGAGCTGTTCGGCCTGGGCCGCGGAAACAGCCTTCATCGCACGGTGCTGCGTGAAGAGGCCGCCCAGGATGTCTTCTCCCGGCAGGCCGAAAGGCAACATGAAGAACGGCTCAGCGTCTCTCCCCGCAATCACATACAGTCCCTCTCCAAGGCTTGAGATCCGGTACTGGTGCGCCTCACGGAACAGGTAGATGCCCGCAAAGGTCAGTTCGGACATGCCCTCGGGCCGTTGTTGAAAGCGAGGGTGCAATTCCGCCCTCTGGTCCAGAGCCAGGCGAGAGTAGTCCGGGTATTTCGCGATCATAGACGCACAACTCCTATCGTAGACGTGTGTCTATCCTGCCACATCCGATGACGGGCTTCAATGCCCAAGAGGTCAGCCCCGGGACGTTCCGCGTTGACCGGGCGGCCTGCGATCCACTATAATGCAAATGTTCTTTTCAAGGAGTCGCGAAATGGATTTGAAAGACAACGACTATCTGCAAGGCGGTGTTCCCTCCGATTCCAGACCTCAAGGCCCGATGCCGGGCGCCGTCGAACCCCCTCGCAGCATCCCGCCGTATCCACCGTATCCGCCCGCCCCGGAGCGACGCCGCAGGTTCAGCGGCTGGCGGGTTCTCTGGGGCATTCTGTTCGGCCTGTCCGTCCTGGCGAACATCGGCCTGTTTCTCCTCCTGCTCGGCGCCATGATCGTCCTGGCAGGCACCGGCGGGGGATACGGAACGAACGTCCTGCGCGAGGGCCCGCGGAACAGCCGGATCGCGGTGATCGACATCGAAGGCATCATCGACGAGTCGCAGGCCGAGAACGTCCATCGCCAGCTCGAAACCGCCGGGAAGGATTCCGCGATCAAGGGCATCATCGTCCGCGTGAACTCGCCGGGCGGCACGATCGCCGCCAGCGACCGCATCTACCGCGAGATCGTCGAGTATCGCACACAACAGGGCCGGCCCGCGGTGGCCTTCATGCAGGGACTCGCGGCCTCCGGCGGGTACTACGCCTGCGTCGCGTGTGAGCAGATCGTCGCGGAACCGACCGCCATCACCGGCTCCATCGGCGTCGTCATGAGCCATTTCGTCTTTCAGGACCTGCTCGAGAACAAGCTGGGAGTCCAGCCGGTGTTCTTGACGAAAGGACAGAAGAAAGACTGGCCCAGCTCGTTCCGAAAACCGTCCGCGGAAGAGCTGGCGTACATCGACAACCGCCTGCTCGAACCCGCCTACCAGCGGTTCATCAATGTCGTCCGAGAGGGACGCAAACAGGTGCTCTCTGCACAGGAGGTCTCGAAACTGGCCGACGGGAGCATCTACGTCGCCGACCAGGCCCGAGCGGTCGAGCTCATCGACGAGATCGGGTACCTGGACGACGCGATCACGATGGTCAAGAACCAGGCGGGGATCAAGAACGCCCAGGTCATCGAGTATCGCAAGCCCTTGTCGTTCATGGACCTTCTGATGGCTCAGGGCAAGAAGACGAGCATCCTGCCCCTGGACCGCGCCAAGCTGTTCGAGCTGTGTACGCCGCAGGTGCTGTATCTGTGGAACGCTTACTGAGCACCCGAGCAGAGATCCGTATCCAGTGCATGTCACCCCCGCGAAGGCGGGGGTCCACGCTTCGGATGGAGTACGACATATGAGATGCACAGAGCACTGCTGCTCACACGTCGCGGGATGCATTCTTCTCGCATTGGCCCTGGTTGCCGGGCTGACCCGCGACACAGCAGGTGCTGAATCCGTGGCACGTCCCGCCCTGGGCCTGATCGCCGTCAGCCCGGATGGCCAGGGCTTCATCGACCAGTCTTCATACGAGCGATACGTCCCGTTCGGCACGAACTACTACGACCCCCACACAGGCTGGGCCCCCAAGATCTGGCGGCAGTTCGATCCGAATCACGTCGCCCGTCACTTCGAGATCATGAGCGAGTTGGGCGTCAACTGCGCGAGGATCTTCCTGACGGCCGCCACGTTCCAGCCGGACGCGAACACGATGGACGAAGGGGCATTGAAAAAGCTCGACGCGATGATCGCCATCGCCCGACGCGCCGGCGTCCGCCTGATCCTCACCGGCCCCGATCACTGGGAAGGTAGTCCCCCCTACTGGAAGCCTGACCGATTCGCGGGCGAGCAGGCCCTCCAAGCCCTGGATGCTTTCTGGCGAACTCTCGGCCAGCGATATCGCGGCGAGCCCGCCATCTTCGCCTGGGACCTGCTGAACGAGCCGCACCTGCCCTGGTCCGTCGAGACGTGGCGGCCAAGATGGAACGCGTGGCTCGCGGCCAAGTACAAGGACCGCGAGGGTCTGAAATCCGCATGGATAGGCGCGCTCGGAGACGGAGAATCATGGGGAGACGTCGCTGTGCCCCAGGACAAGGCAGCACAAGGCGATCCGCGTCTGCTCGACTGGCAGCTCTTCCGCGAGCATCTGGCGGATGAATGGGTCCGCCGGCAGGTCGAGGCGATCCGCAAGGCCGATTCGACGCACATGGTGACTGTCGGCTATATCCAGTGGTCCTATCCGCTCGTGCGGACGGGCAATCCGAGCCTGTACGCCGCCTTCAATCCCAGGCGGCAGGTCCGGTGGCTGGACTTCGTCTGCATGCACTTCTACCCGCTGCTGGGTCGGCCCTTCGAATCGCAGGAGGCATGGGACAGGAACCTTGCCTACTTGCAGACAGTTCTCGCCTATTGTCACGTCGGCAAGCCGGTGGTTCTCGGCGAGTTCGGCTGGTACGGCGGCGGCGCGGTGCGCGGGCAACCGCCTCTGACTGAAGATCAGCAGGTGCGCTGGATCGCCGCGGAGATCGAGGCGTCGCGGCGTTGGGCGACTGGCTGGCTCTCCTGGCCCTTTGCGGACACGCCGGAGTCCACCGATATGAGCCAGTTCGGCGGACTCGTCCGATCCGATCTGACGATCAAGCCGTGGGGCGAACGGTTCAAAGCCTATGCGTCGCAACTGACCACGCTGCCCCAGCCAACGCCGAAGCTGCCCGCTTTCAACTTCACGCCGTCTTTGACGATGCCTGCCGAGAATCTGCCCTCTCTGCACGAGGACTACGCCAATCGAATCCGATCGGCAATCCAACGGTAGAATCCCATCCGTCCGATTCGTCCCATAGGCCCTATTCCCCAGCCCATGGAGAATCGCTCGAAATCTCCCCGAACAGCGTCAAAGGCGAGGTCCGCATGATCCGGACCTGGGCGAACCGGCCCGCCAGCGAGGCAGGCCCGTTGAAGACCACGATGCAATCCTTCGAGGTCCGACCCATCAACTGCGGATGGTCCTGGCCGTCCACGGGATTGACGTGCGATTTCTTGCTCAGGCCTTCGACCAGGACCGTGACATCCAGGCCCAGGAAGTCCCGGCTCAGCTCGTCGCAGATCTCTTCCTGCACCGCCAGCAGCTCGACGTTTCGTCGCTGCTTGACCTCTTCCGGAATCGTATCGGCCAGGCGACGGTCGGCGGTCGTACCCGGACGCGGCGAGTACTTGAACACGAAGCAGTTCTTGTACCGGGCCCTGCGGACGAGGTCCACAGTCGCCTGGAAATCCTCCTCCGTCTCGTCGGGGAAGCCGACGATGAAGTCGCCCGCCAGTGCGATGTCCGGCACGATGTCCCTCGCCTTGTCGAGCATGTCCAGGTAGTGTCCTGCGGTATAGTGGCGATTCATCGCGCGCAGGATGCGGTCCGACCCGCTCTGGGCGGGCATGTGCAAATACCGGCAGACCTTCAGAGAATCCGCCATCACGCGAAGGATGTCTTCATAGTGCTCATCGCGCGGGTAGCTCGTCACGAACTTGATCCACTCGATTCCGGAGACCTCGCAGGCCATGTCGAGCAGGTCCGCCAGGCTGTAGGTCTTCTCGCCGTCGCGGTACTCGTAGGAGTTCACCGTCTGGCCGAGGAACGTCACCTGTCGGACGCCGGCATCCGCCAGCCTTCGCACCTGCTCGAGGATCGCATGGGGCGACCGGCACGCCTCCGGGCCGCGGACATAGGGCACGACGCAGTACGTACAGAAGTAATTGCACCCGCGCATCACGCGGACGAACGCCTGGCCAGGAATCTGCCGGTCGAGGACGCTGTACGTCGATTCGAAGTCATCCAGGACGGGATCCCCTTGCACCGCCGGAGAGCGAATCTCTTCCGTGACGGCCAGTCGCTTCTCCTTGTGGACAATCGCGTCGGCAATCAGAGCGGAAAGCTGCGGGATCTGGGCCGGGCCGCACACAATGTCCACCGCGTCGTGTTCGAGCAGCTTGTCGCCCAGCCGTTGGGCCATGCAGCCGATGACCGCGACGACCAGGCCGGGTCGATGCTGCTTCAGATGCTTCAGATGGCCCAGGTTCGACAGAACCCGATCCTCCGCGTGCTGGCGGACGGAGCACGTGTTGATGACGACCGCGTCGGCGTCCTTGACGCCCTCGGTCAGACGGAACCCCGCGTCCCGCAGCGCGGACGCAACGAGTCCGGTGTCCAGCTTGTTCATCTGACAGCCGAAGCTCTTGATATGTACGGCACGATGCTCCATAGCACCCACAGGATAGGGCATCCGCGCCAAAGAATCAAATCGGATGCAGGCATGCAGGCGCTGTTGAGTACATGTCCGTTTGTGCGTCGCTCGACCGTTAGGCGTCGGTAATCAATAAAAGTAGCAAGTCGAACCGGGAGTTGGTATGATTGCGGGATATGAAAACCGACACTCA
>DAOQWL010000019.1:0-77765 GCA_035342095.1 Sedimentisphaerales bacterium
GCGCACGTCGCCGGGTTCCCACTTTTGGTTGCGGCCGAAGGCCGCTCCAAGTCAAGCAGGAATCCAGGAACCGCCGGACTAGGCACGTACCCTGATGTGGATTCCCGCTTCCGCGGGAATGACAACCCACGGCCCGAAGGGACCGCCACCGTGTCCTCGCTCATGCGGTCTTCGACACGGCGGCCAGCCAGGTCTGGGCCATCAAGGCGGCCCCGGCCATCGTGGGATGGACGCCGTCGCCGGCCCAATGGGCAGGCGGAGCCTTCTTGACCGCCTCGTCGAATGCCGACTGGAACGGGACGAAGACGGCCCCGAGACTCGTCGCCACCTTCTTGGCGGCGGCTCGGAAGCCGTCAAATTCCGGGAACCACTTCTCGTTTACCGCTCCACAGCGAAGGACGAAGGGCTCGCACACCACCAGCTTCACGGCGGGCAACTCCCGTTTTGTCCGTTCCAGGAGGGCTCGATAGTCTCTTTCGTAGACTTCGACCGTGCCGTCGTACTGGCCGTTGAGCTTGTGCCAGATATCGTTGACGCCGATGAGGATGCTCAGGACGTTGGGTTTCAAGGCGATGCAGTCCTTGTCCCACCGCTCGGCGAGTTGGAAGACCTTGTGGCCGCTGATGCCGCGGTTGTAGATCTTCAGATTGGCGTCGGCCCGCTCCGCCAGCAGACGCGACGCGATAAGATAGGCGTAGCCGCCGCCGAGGGCCCGGCCGTCGTTGGCATTGCCCTCGCGTCCGCGGTCTCGCCCGGCATCGGTGATCGAATCGCCCTGGAGCAGAACGACATCGCCGTTGCCGATGAGCCTGGCGGTTGCCCCGGCTGAGGACCGTTTCGTCACGTGCGAGCAACCGGAAGAGGACAGCGCCGAAACGGTGGCCAGGCTTGCGGTTGCTGCCGTCATCGTGGCGCCCAGGAACCGTCGCCGGCTGACCGATTCATCCGTGGGGTGGGAACCTTGCATTCTTATTCTCCTTGTCAGAACATGATGGTACTCGGCTGGTCGGGACCACAGGTGCCGCAGCCGGGGAACCATGATATCCCTTGTGACGCAGGGTCGCCAGTCATCCCGTGCAAAAAACGCTGCAAACGACGACCGACAGGGCGCCCGCCCAAAGGCCTGTCGGTCCGAGGCGAGGTCCCTTCCATATTCCTGTTGCGCTTACCATGTGAATTCGCCGGGTCTCCTCGCCACGCCACCTGCCGATGCAAGTGGTGGCGTTTGACCGCGAGATGTGTACAATGGAGCAGAAACAAGAAATCCGATCCCCTGGAGTGGCCCTCGCGTCGGGGACGCAGTGGATCGAGGTCACGATGAATTGAACGAAGGACAGCCACAACGGCGGCTATGAGCATCATAAGCGTTCGGAATGTCAACAAGAGCTTCGGCAAGGTCTGTGCTGTCTGCGATCTGAGCTTCGAGGTCGAGGAGGGCACGTGCTTCGGCCTGCTGGGCCCCAACGGGGCCGGCAAGACCACGATGATGAAGATGATCTACGGTCGGAGCAGCAGGGGGGCCGGCGACGGCGGGATGATCCGCGTCTTCGACTACGATCCCGCGCGGGACGAGCTGGCCATCAAGTACCTGTCCGGGGTCGTGCCGCAGGAGAACAACCTCGACGATGAGCTCAACGTCATCCAGAACCTGATGATCTACTCGAAGTTCTATGGACTGCCCGGGAGCGTGGCCCGGGAGCGGATCAAGGGTTTGCTGGATTTCCTCGAACTGTCGGAGAAAGCCCGCGCGAGGATTCGGGAGTTGTCCGGCGGCATGCAGCGTCGCCTGGTGATCGCCCGGGCGCTCCTGAACAACCCCCGTTTGCTGATTCTCGATGAGCCCACCACAGGCCTGGACCCCCAGGTCCGCCACCTGATCTGGGACAAGCTTCGCCGGCTCAAGGCCCAGGGCACCACGATCCTGCTGACCACGCACTATATGGACGAGGCCTTCCAGATCTGCGACACCGTTCTGATCATGGACAAAGGGCGGCGGCTCCTCCAGGACGATCCTCGCAGTCTGCTGCGGGAGAACATCGAGGCGTATGTGCTCGAGGTGCCGATCGCCAACGGTACGCCGCAAATCCATGAAGCCGACTTGCCCGCGGGCGTGCGTCTGGACCGCGCCGACGGCACGCTGCGGTTCTATGCGGAACAAATCGATCTGCTCAAAAGCGTGGTCGAGAGGCTCTCCGGCAAGCAGTACTACATCCGGCAATCGACCCTCGAAGACGTGTTCCTCAAGGCGACCGGGAGGGCCCTCAATGAGAAACAGTAGTCGCATGGCGTACCCGTCGCTCTCGCAGCGACTGTTCAGCGTGTGGTATCGCCACATGCGAGTGTACACGAAGAACCTGCTGAGCAACGGTTTGCCGCCGTTCCTGGAGCCGTTGCTGTTCCTGATGGGCGTGGGCCTGGGCCTGGGCAAGCGGGTCATGGGAACCATGGACGGCATGCCGTATATCGACTTTCTGGGGACGGGCCTGCTGGTCACCGCCGCGATGTTCACTGCCGCCTACGAGTGTACGTTCGGCACCTTCATCCGCCTGGAGTTCGAGAAGGTCTACGACGGGATGCTGGCAGCCCCGATCACCGTCCACGATTTGATCGTGGGCGAGATTATCTGGGCCGGCACGAAGGGACTGTTCTTCACGTTCGCCGTGCTATGCGTACTGATGGCGTTCGGGATCATCGAGCTTCCGGCGGGTCTGCTGACGCCGCTGGTCGGTTTCCTCACGGGCATGATGTTCGCGACCCTGTCGCTCTGGGTGACGTCGTTCGTCAAGACGATCAACCACTTCAATTTCTATCTGACCGGGATTATCTCGCCGATGTTCTTCTTTTCCGGCGTGGTCTTCCCGGTGAGCGATCTGCCGTCATACGTCCGGTTCGTCGCGGAGATCGTGCCCTTGACGCACGCGGTTCGCCTCTCGCGGGCGGTCTGCGCGAGCGACTATACGCCCGCGCTTCTGCTGAGCGTCGCCTATATCGTCCTTTTCACGGCGATCTTCGGCGCGATGGCTATCCGACGGCTCCGACGGCGCCTGGTCAGCTAGGGCGACGCGGTTCCTCTTCTGTGAATAACCGGTCGCCTCGATGGCAGGCCGGACGAGGTGTGTGAATATGGCACGGGTCATTCTGTCGGGCGAGGAGCTGATATGCATTCTGAAGGCCAACGGCGTGGTGCCCGATGAGGTGATGGATCTCCACACCGAGGGCGAGGAGATCAAGGTCCGTGTCAGAACGCCCTGGCCGGTTCTCAAGTCGATTCGGGTGGGAATGCGGTTCGCCGGCTTCGAGCGGGGAGAAGCGGTCTTGCAGATCGCGACGAACCGGCTCCTGGACCGCTTCGACTGGCTGATCGACAAGATGCTGGCCTCGTTTCCCTTGGCGGACCACTGTGCCCGCTGGGAATACCCGAGGCTCCACATCGACGTGAACACCCTATTGCAGCGTCAGGTCCGCGGCGTTCAGATCACCGACGTCGTGTTCGAGGATGGGCACTACTATATCACGACGTCGCACGCGCGGCAGGAACCCTTGGCGGACGAGCAGACCCCTGAAGAGGCGAACACGCCGCCATCATGCCCGGACTCGATAGGGAACTCAGGGCGCAGCCCAAGGCCGGAGTAGAAGGGTGGATGGCAGGCACCCACCCTTCGCCGGCTGTGGTTCGCTTGTCGGGGGCCGACGCCCCCTGTTCCTGAGCACTGCCGATGACGGAGTCTACAGCGCCCGCGGCACAACCCACAGGGTGACTGTCGCGACCTGCACGTTCGTCAGCCCGCCGGGCTGCTTGGTCAGATTCGGGTCTTTCAGCTTGGCGCAGACTGTGACGGTCCCGCCGGGCATGTCGAGGTTGGCGCCCTTGGTGATGAAAGTCGAATACGTGCCCGGCACCGCCCCGGTGGACCGGATCGTGGAACTCAGTGTCAGGGCGGCGTTGCATCGGACCTTCAGATTCGTGCATCCTTCATATGTGTTGATGGTCTTCTGCTGGAGTTTGATGAAGGCGTCCTGGTTGGTGATTTCGATCCAGTAGCCGACGTCCATGAGGACAGGGATCGACGCGATTTCCAGGGGTACGAGCTCGCACGGCCAGCAGTGGGTCTTGATTTCCCCTGCGGGCACTGCGGCGGCCCACAAGACGGCGAGCAATCCCGCGATGAATACGATCCTCCTTGACATAGTCACTCCTTTCCTGTTCCAAGGCCCATCCTGTGGGCCCCGGCGCGGCCGAGGCCGGCTCTGGCCGCATCCCTGATATCTTGCCGGGAACCCGTGAGGGCCCCGTCGGTCGGACCGGCGACCCCGACAGTCGCGTGCCTCCATGGCAACGCGGATTACCGATGTCTGTGTTTGCCAGTACCAGTCGTCTGCTCAGTGAGTTGAATGTCTCCTTCCCTGTCCTGGGCGTTCGATGACGAGTTGCCGCCAGGGGAGCGGGGTCCCCTGGCGACAATCCTGCGGATCGATGGGTCCTCCCTGACCCATCGACCCACGACAATGCGAGCGATTCGGAGCGTAGAAGACACCGGCTGCCTTAGGGGAATGAAAATCGCAGGTCGCAGTCGCAGGCAAGCACGGGCTCATCGTGCTTGCAGTCTCTCCAGTCTCTGGCTCGCACGTCCCAAGGTCGCATCCATGCAGATCCAGGAACTCTGCCTTCTGTCGCTCTTGGGTATTTCATGATGAGACCGGGTCTCCTCGCAGGTGCGATCGGACCGGGCTCAAGATACTCGCGATAATGGGGGCGCTGCCTTCCGAGGGTTCGTTTGGCGAGATACCAGAAAGTGCCCGCTGCGGACAGTGAACGATGAGAGGGCTGGATAAATAACCTGCGTGAAGCGGCCCCCGCCGCATACAACCAACGCCAAGCCGGCAACCTGCAAAACAGCGGTCTCCTGCCGGTCGGCAGAGACGTTCCCCCGAACCGTATCACTCCATGCCTCCTTGCCACAGTGCCCGTACTTCTTGTACGCGGACAACCGTCCTTTGGCGCATTACCCTTCGCGCCATCATCCTTGGGAAGCACACCATTCCCTGGTGGCTTTCGGCTGGCCCTCCTCCATTGAGGGACCGCCATTGGGGACGCATTTTCTGCCCCTGGACCTCTCATGTCAAGGCAAAAATCACAGATCGGCAAGATTTTTCGGACGTAACAGGCCAAGCCAGTCATTCGAATGCGGTGGACTCGTGTGTCAAGAAGCGGACGAGGCTGTGAACCCACGCGGTTTTCACGATTCTCTTTTTGATTTTTCCTGAACCGGTCCATGAGTAGGACTGTAATACTCCTATATAAGACGTGCTCAGGCCCGGTTGCGTGTGGCTTGGGCCGGTGGAGTGAGTTACCGAGTGAGTCATGGACATCTTGAGGCGTAATACGGATCATGCCTTGCGGCTGATGGTCGGTCTGGCCTCGCGGGGCGACGAGGTCGCGGTCGCGACGCGGGTCTTGGCCGGCGAGCAGGATGTCCCATACCAGCTTGCCTGCAAGCTGATGCAGCAACTCCGTGCGGCCAAACTGGTGAGCAGCCGCATGGGGCCCAAGGGCGGATTCCGACTCGAGCAGGCCGCCGACAGCATCAGTCTTCTCGATGTGGTCGGGGCTGTCCAGGGGCCGCTGAGCCTCAATCGATGTCTGCTCAATGATGCCTGTTGTTCTCGCAGGGACGTATGTCCCGTGCGGGCTCGCATGGGCGAGTTGCAGAGCCGGATGGAAGAGTATCTGGGCAGTGTTACGCTGGCCGACCTAGTCCGGACGCACGAGGGCCGCGATGGAAAGAAAGACGAATCTGTCGGGAGAATGGAATGACCGAGAAACAAACAAAGACAGGTGTCCTCGATGCGTGTGTTGCCCGTCCGCAAGGGCTGGACGGTCTGATCGACTATGCCGCGGACTCCATTGTGAGCAAAACGATCATAGACAAGCCTGTGGGCACGATTACGCTGTTTGCGTTCGATGCCGGCCAGAAGCTCAGCGAGCACACGGCCCCCTATGATGCGGTCGTGCAGGTCATCGACGGCCACGGCCGGCTCACCATCGGCGGTGCGCCGGTGACCGTGTCGGCGGGCCAGATCGTCATCATGCCGGGCAATGTCCCGCATGCGGTGGCCGCCGAGGAGCGATTCAAAATGTTGTTGACCATGATTCGGGCATAGTTGGCGGCGTCGCGCCCCGCGGGTCGCGGGATCGATGTGGCCGGCCAAAGAAAAATGAACGTCGACTGAATGGGAATGGAGATTCTGGTATGGAGATGTACTGCATCCAGTGTGAACAGACCGCCAAGGGAACGGGGTGTACGGCGCGGGGCGTGTGTGGGAAGGACGCGGAGACCGCGGCGCTGCAGGACCTGCTGGTGTACGCGGTGAAGGACATCGCCCGGTATGCCCACCGGGCGGGCGAACTGGGAGCTCGCGATCGCGATGTGGATGTGTTCGTCGTCAAGGCGCTCTTCACCACGCTGACGAACGTCAATTTCGATCCGCAGCGGTTCCAGGGGTATCTCGGGCAAGCCGCGGCGGTGCGGAGCAAGGCCAAGGGGCTGTACGAGTCCGCGGCGAAGAAGGCCGGCAGGACCGCGGAGAAGCTAGACTGTCCCGTCGCCTGGTGGGAGGGCACGAACGACCTGGCCGGGCTGATTCGCAAGGGGGCCGAGGTCTCCATCGACAAGCGGATCGCGAAGTTGGGCGCCACCGTCGCGGGCGTGCAGGAGTTGATCGTGTACGGTCTCAAGGGAGTCGCGGCCTATGCCGACCACGCCGAAATCCTGGGCAAGGTGGACGAACCGCTCTATGCGGCGATCCATGAGATGCTCGACTACCTGACCCGCAAGCCGACCGACGCCAACGAACTGCTGGGCCGGGCCCTCAAAACCGGCGAGATCAACCTCAAGGCCATGGAACTGCTCGACGCTGCCAATACCGGCGCCTACGGGCATCCCGAGCCGACGCAGGTCCGCATCACCCCGATCAAGGGCAAGTGCATCCTCGTCTCGGGCCACGACCTGAAGGACCTCGATTTGCTGCTCAAGCAGACGGAAGGCAAGGGCATCAACGTCTACACGCACGGCGAGATGCTGCCCTGCAACGCGTATCCCGCCCTCAAGAAGCACAAACACCTTGTCGGCAACTACGGCGGCGCCTGGCAGGTTCAGCGGACCGAGTTTGATGCCTTCCCCGGCGCCATCCTGATGACCACGAACTGCATCCAGATGCCCAAGGACAGTTACAAGGGCCGGATCTTCACATCGGGTCTTGTGGGCTGGCCCGGCGTGACGCACATCGCCAACGGGGACTTCACGCCGGTTATCGAAGCGGCGCTGGCGGCGTCGGGATTCGCCGTGGACGAGCCCGCCAAGTACCTCACCGTCGGTTTCGGCCATAATACGGTTATGAGCGTCGCAGGCAAGGTGATCGACCTCGTCAAGCAAGGCAAGATCCGTCACTTCTACCTGATCGGCGGGTGTGACGGTGCCAAGGCCGGCCGCAACTACTACACCGAGTTCGCCGAGCAGGTCCCGAACGACTGCGTGATCCTGACTCTCGCCTGCGGCAAGTACCGCTTCAACAAGCTCGACTTTGGCACGATCGACGGCATCCCGCGCCTGCTGGACGTCGGACAGTGCAACGACGCCTACTCCGCGGTCCAGATCGCGGTGGCCCTGGCCGGCGCCTTCAACTGTGGAGTCAATGACCTGCCGCTGTCGCTGATCCTGTCCTGGTTCGAGCAGAAGGCGGTGGCGATCCTGCTGACCCTGCTGCACCTGGGCATCAAGAACATCCGCCTGGGACCGAGCCTGCCGGCGTTCATTACGCCGGACGTCCTCGCGATCCTCGTTGAGAAGTTCGGCATCAAACCGATCAGCACGGTCCAAGAGGATCTCGCGGCGACCCTGGCTGCGTAATGCGGGACGGTACAGGCTCGCGGTACTCGCAGGGTAGGTCCTTGACCCACGCGCCAAAACGCCGACCGGGTGAACGCGTGGGTTGAGAACCCACCCCACGATGCCACTATCAACAGAATCGTTGGGGATGATCTATGGTAGTGCGAAACATCGTCAAGATCGATGAGAGCAAGTGCAACGGGTGCGGGCTCTGCGCGGTCGCCTGTGCCGAGGGGGCGATCCGGATCATCGATGGCAAGGCGAAGCTCGTCAGCGACTCCTATTGCGACGGTCTTGGCGCCTGTCTGGGCCACTGCCCCCAGGGCGCCATCACGATCGAGCCGCGGGAGGCCTCCGAGTTCGACGAACAGGCGGTCAAGGCCCATCTGGGCCACGAAGCGAAGAAGCCTGAGCCGGTGTTCGCCTGTCCCGGCCTGGCGGCGCACCAGTTCCGACCCGAGCCCGCAGCTCCGCAGAGCGACGTGCAGGCCGTCCCTTCGCAACTGGGCCATTGGCCGGTCCAGTTGAAGCTGGTCTCGCCGACCGCGCCGTACTTTGCGAATGCGGACGTGTTGCTGGCTGCGGACTGCGTGCCCTTCGCGATGGGGGACTTCCACCAGCGGTTCCTTAAGGGTCGCAGCGTCGCGGTGGGTTGCCCCAAGCTGGATGATGGTCGTTACTACGTCGAGAAGCTGGCCCAGATCCTGCAATCGAACGAGATTCGCAGCCTGACCGTAGTGCATATGGAGGTCCCGTGCTGCTCCGGCCTGACCCGCACCGCACGCGAGGCGATTGCCCTGAGCGGCCGCCCGATGTGCTTCGACGATGTCACGATCTCGCTGCGCGGCGAGGTCCTGCGAAGCGAACGCCTGACAGTCGGGCAGACAGCGGATGTTGGACCATAGACAATGCTTGATTTTCTGCGACAGATCGTTGTGGGGTTCTGGGCGACGTTGGCGGAAATGTCGCCGTACTTGCTGTTCGGCTTCTTTGTCGCGGGCGTGATGGCCATGTTCGTGTCCCGGCGGATGGTCGAGCGGCACCTGGGCGGCGCCGGCGTGATGCCGATCTTCAAGGCATCGCTTTTTGGCGTCCCGCTGCCTCTGTGTTCGTGCGGCGTGATCCCGGTCGCCATGTCCCTGCACAAACACGGCGCCGGTCGGGGGGCGACGGTCGCCTTCCTGCTCTCCACGCCGCAGACGGGGGCGGACAGCATCCTCGTGACCTACAGCCTCCTGGGACCGGTCTTCGCGATCTTCCGACCTGTCGCAGCTCTGGTAACCGGCCTGGTCGGCGGGGTCCTCGTGAATCTCTTCGGACAGAAGAACGGATCGCCGGCGCAGGCCGCTGCGGACGCGCCTCGGGAGCCCGAGCCCGTCGTGACGCTCGCCCGGAGAATCCGCGACGGTCTCAAGCATGGCTTCGTGACCCTGCCTCGGAATATCGGCAAACCACTGCTGATCGGTCTGGTCGTGGCAGGGGTCATCTCGGCCCTTGTGCCCGCCAACTTCTTCGCCGACCGCCTGGGCAAGGGTCTGCCCGCGATGCTGGTGATGATGCTGATCGGCATCCCGATCTACGTGTGCGCCTCGGCATCCGTTCCGGTGGCCGCAGCGCTGATTGCCGCCGGACTGAGTCCGGGCGCCGCCTTCGTCTTTCTCATGACAGGCCCGGCGACGAACGCAGCGGGCCTGACGACAATCTGGAACACCCTGGGCCGGCGCACCGCGATCCTCTACCTCGTCACCGTGGCCTCGTGCGCCCTGGCAGGGGGCCTCATCCTCGACGCCCTCGTCGAACAGGTCGATATCGCCGCCGGAACGCACGTCCACGACATGGGAACGGGCTGGATCCAGCACGCCTCCGCCATCATCCTGCTGGCGATCCTTGGCTACGCCCTATTCACGCCGAAACGTGACTGACCGAATCCGTGAAACCACGAAGCACACGAAGGGAAACGAATCGGCTCAGGCGGGGACGTCGAGATCGCAGAGGAAATGGAACTCCCGGTCCGCGCCGGTGTCTATCAGAATAGGCACGCCTCGATCTTCGCTGATCGCGTGCAAGCCAGGATGATGAAAGCCAGGATTGTCTTGGAGCGGACTTCGATGAGAATGGCAGCTATGTCTCTGTCGTTGGTGATGTGTTGGATGCCCTTGGACAGCGAGAAGCACGTCAGGACAGAGGCGAATATGCGACTCATGGCGACGGGGGTAAGAGCTTTCGTGGAAGCGTCGGGGCGACTACCCACGGCTGAGGAAGGGCTGAGCGTCCTCGTCATGAAGCCCGCGGATTGGCCCGGTGGTCTTTTCTGGGCTGCCTTTCTGGAGACCTCTGACCTGCCGTGCGATGGGTGGATGCGTGAGTTCGTGTATGTCCTGGATGCGAATCTGCCGCATGGTTTTGGCATCTACTCCTGTGGCGAGGATGGCAAGACGATCTCCAACGGCAACGACCGCGATGATCTGAACACGTGGAACACCTTAGCACCCTGGAGAAGCTACTATGGAGGCGGGTCCGTGAGGCATGTGGTGAAGCGATGGATAGTGTTGCTCTTGGCCGCCGTTCTTGCCGTCACGGCGACACTCACCTTATTGCGGCGGCTACCATTCGCCAAGCAACAGTAGCGGTTGTCCCCCACACGGTCTTGTCCGTTCGTAGTGACGCCGTGAGGTGTTATCTTCCGGTGATCCGTGCCCCGTGACTGGTGGCCCGAGCCACGAAGCACAGGACACGAGCCGCAAGCCAGCTATGCCCCTTCGGCAGGCTCAGGCAGGCTCTCATGGGCAGACTACGAACGGCCTGTTCATCACTCACCATCTTGCACTATCCGATACGGCATGCCATCATGATCCTGACGGGCGAAAAGGAAACCGGATATCGGGAGTACATAGAGCGTAGAGATAGAAAACGCACGGGAGGTCGAGGAAGCATGTCATTCTGGCTGGATACGCGAGGCAAAGGCGGCAAAGGCCATCTGTGGCAGATCGATACCGACCCTTTTGCGGTGATAGGCGCGCTGGCATTCGCAGCCGTGGTCGTCGGCATGGGACTGATCGTGCATCCGGTGTTGACAGGGTGGCTATCGGTCGTCCTGCTCCTGAGCGGTCTCGCCTGTTTGACGGCTGCGAAGATCTCGCTATACAGGCAGGGAACCTGGCTCTCCTTCGGTCCTGCCTTGATGTCCCGAGGGTGCGCGAGCCTCTACAAGGTCGCCTATGTCCTCATGGGTATGGGCGTCCTGCTTGCGCTTCTGCTGCTGAGTGCACTGCAGTGCCTCGCATGACGTGGACACAGGAATCGAGACCTTAACACGCCATAACCTGTCCGTAAGAAGATGCGATGTGAGGTATTTGCATGGCAGACGACGGGAATCCCGTTAGACTAACCTCAATAATAGAGGCCCTCCGAGTGTTCACTGAACTGCAAGGGAGGGTGGTTGTGCCGTGGTCAATCGAGACGTTATGGGGGACTCGTGCCTTCGATCGACCGGGAACCTCGGCAGAACTTGTCGCGTCTTGAGAAGCTCAGTTTGGAGCGTCAGAGTGTAGATCTGTTCCGGTCCACGGCGAGGTTCTTCACCGACACCGGCGAACAAGGCGCTTTGACCAACGATATCACCGCCTTGATGGTACTGCGCCACTATGGTGTACCAACACGTCTTCTGGACTGGTCTATGTCTCCTTGGGTCGCAGCATACTTTGCCATTTGCCATCACGATGGTGAGGACGGCGAGATATGGAGTTTCGACGAGCATCACTATGAATTGGAGGGAGGGAAGCAATGGAAACAGTGGCCGGAAACAACCGCTGATGGTAGTGGAAACGGGGCGAAATGGGATCCACGGTTGACTGCATTTTCACTCAGTGAGCCGCCGGACTGGTTCGTCTGTGGCTTCTATGACGTCGGCTTTCCTCGGCAGAATGCCCAACACGGTGTTTACAGCATGACGGCACGTTTCGGATGTGACCACAGATCTGCAATCGCGGGGCTTCTGAGAGAACCTTCGCGTTACCAACTCTATATCGTTGATGCCGTGCTCAAGCCCATACTGCGGGATTTCCTTCGCGAGAAACATGGTATCTGGAGAGGAACGCTCTATCCCGATTCGGCCGGAGCTGCTGACACAGCGCGCGCCGTGTTTTGCGAAGACACTGTGCGACGAGTATAGCCGTACGCATACGAGCAGTGGTGCCCCCCCCCCTTGACGCCCTCACAGGCGACCATTCCCGTCACTTCGCGGGACGTCCGGTTGTCTGTAATGCCAAATCGGAATACCAATTGGCAGGGTGGGCGGCGCCCCCGACAAAGATACTGGTCGGTAAGGAACTGGTTGAGCATACACTCTGGTTGCGCCGAGCGAAGCAAGGCTTCGCTGTGTCCGTCCTGCGCTTCGTGGTAGGATTTCCCTTCGGGCGGCTTCGTTAGTCCTTGCCGGGCAGGGGTTTACGAAATGCACAACTCCGGAGATATTGTGGTCCATTCCATTGACAGCAAATACTGGTGGATGTACCATAGCTGTGTGTAGTTGAGAGTCCATCATACACTTGGAAAGGCACGTCCATGAAGAAGCGACTGCGACGCGCGGGGGGGCAGCAGGCAGAGTGGGGGGGGGGGCACGTGGGCCTGGGAAACGACGAGTCCTGAGACGGTTGCCTCGGGTACAGCCGCCACTCTCGGCCGCGACGTAGAACCCGCGTGCGGGATGGTCGAGTGCCGCCCGAACGCCGCGAAGACGAAGGGATCGAGTCACGAGCGGCGATTTCCCCACCGCGAAAGAGGCGAACCATGCGAAATCAACGCTCCTTCATCCATCATCAATGGTTTCACGTCTTCGCTTTCTTTTTCCTCAGCAGGACGGTCGTAACGAGGATCCCGGTCACCAAGCCCAGGGCGAAGGTCAGCATCAGCAGCAGGGCCCTGGACATCTGCACGTGCAAGAGGAGAATTCGGGCCTCCGCCGGCTCGCTGTTCTGCAGGAAAATGATGATCGTGAAGACCAGCAGCACGACGATGGCGACCAGCTTGACCTTTCGCATGGCTCGTTCCTTCCACAGACCCTGTCCATTTCATAACTCCCGGCTCGCGTTGCCCACCGGCGTGCGCATCAGGATAATGCACCTGGCGGAGGATTTCAAACCCGAATGCCTCCCCGGCCACGAGTCGCGAACCACGGCATTGAAACCTCTGGTGAACGCATGCCCGACGCAGTCATTCCGGCGAAAGCGGGAATCCAGTCTCTCGGTCGCGCGGTCAGCGGAAGTCCGTCAGTTCCCGATGGCGTCGCGGAGTTCGAGCTTCTCGATGGGCGGCGCGATGAAGAGACGCTCGGGGAACTTCCGGCGGGCGATCAGGTCGTCGTAGATCCGCTGGCCTTCGGAGACGTTCAATCCCAGGCCCGCCAGGTACTGGAGACGCAGGTTGCGATCCGTGTTGATCTGGGCGTCCGCGAGCCAGGGCGCGAGGTCGGGACCCCGGCCCGCGTAGGTCGCGAGCAGGTCCATCGCGGTGTGGAACTCCACCTCGCGCAGGGACTCGACCACCCGGGCGTGGTCCTCGCGGTCTAGGCGGTCCTGCAGGGCGGGCACGTCGATCCGCAGGGGCTCGACCCGTCCGAGCAGGACGACGTCGTAACCTTCTCCGTGGATGTCGTTGCTCCAGAGTGTCCCTTCCGGAAAGACGGTGAAGAAGGTGGCGATCTCGCTCTGGACCACGTCCTCGGCGCTCTCGTAGAGGGGCACCCACTGCGTGACGAGCCCGCCGGGGTTCAGGTGACGCTTGCAGAGGTCGAAGTACTCGCGCGTGTAAAGGGCGGCGGAGCCTTTCACCCACGGATGGATCGGATCCGAGGTGATCACGTCGAACTTCTGCGAGGTCGTGAGGATGTAGTGGCGGGCATCGTCGTAGACGATCTCGACGCGCGGGTCGTCCACCACGCCGTGATTCTCTTTCGCGAAGTACCGCGACGCGACCTTCGGGATCAGCGGCTCGATCTCGCACAGGACGATCCGCTCAACCTCGGGGTGCAGCACGAAGCATCCCGCGGTGACTCCCGCGCCGCAGCCGACGACCAGGACCTTCCGCGGCTTCGGGTGCAGCAGGGCGGACAGGTGCCCGAGCATCCGCTGGAGTCGCATGTCCGTGGGCTCGGTCGAGGCCTCCACCTTGCCGCAGACGTGGAAGCTCGTGACGTCCCCGTCGAGACGGGTCACCGCGACCGCGGAGTTCCTCCCTTCACCGACGTAGAGGACCTCGGCGGTTCCCGTCCGCGTCGGGAGGTAACGGCCGCAAGCGACCAGCGCGGGCGGGATCGGTGCAGTCCGCCAGATCAGGACCGTCGCGAGGGCCGAGATGCCGGCCACGACTGCGACTGCTGCCACGAGGATAGAAGGTGAGAAGGTACGAAGGTCAGAAGGTCGGACAGTCCGGCCTTGCTCCACGCTCAGCTTGTCCCAGGGGACCAGCGTCAGTGCCGCCGCCAGCGCCGCCAGGGCGATCATAATCCGCTCGCTGTTCTGTGTTCCGAGGCAGGGGATCAGGACCATGCTGAAGGCGAGCGAGCCGACGATGGCGCCGACCGTATTGGCTGCGTAGATGCTTGCGACGATCCGCCCGGGATCTTGGCCTCGCGATCCCGCCCAGGCCAGTGCCAGCGGGAAACTCGCGCCCCAGAGGATCGCGCCGGGCAGGACCACCCAGAGGCAGCGGACCAGGTCGATCTGGAAGTTGAGCCAGGGGCTCTTCGCCAGCGACGGATCGATTGGCCAGTAGGGGACCGATTCGCCCAGAGCGTAGGCGGCCCAGGCGACCGCGAGCGTCAGGAGCAGTTGGCAGACGCCCAGGGCGCGTCGCGGCCGACGGCTCTCCCTCGCGATTGCCGACCCCACGCTGCTGCCGATGCCCAGTCCGACGAGAAAGGCCGCGAGGATGAGGGAGAACGTGTAGACCGTGCCGCCCAGGAGCAGGGACAGGACGTGGGTCCAGACGACCTCGGCGCCGAGGGCACACAAGCCGGAAAGCCCGATGACGACGTAAGCCGCACCATGGCGGGAACCCAACGCCTGGGATTCGAGCGGGCGGGCCCATTCGAGAGAGCCTGTCGGCGGCTGATAGGCCGAGCGTCCCGCCAGGAGCAGCGCGATGGACGCCACGGCCAGATTCAAGGCCCCTGCGACGCAGGTCGCGACCACCATGTCGTAGACCCTGAGCAGGTAGAAGCCTGCGAGCAGACAGCCCAGGACCGCGCCGGCGATATTGCTCGCATAGAAGAAGCCGAGCCAGGCGATTCCTCGCGGCGTGGCCTGCACCCTGCGGGCAATGGCGGGCAACGTCGCGCCCATCAGCATGGTGGGTGTCAGCAGGCACAAGGCACAGACCCCGGCCCGCACGACGATGCTGCCCAGGCCGTGGCCGATATGCGCCGCGTAGAGCCGATGGATGTGAGGAAGCCCGACGAGCAGGATCAGGCCGAAAGCACCGATGCCCAGCTCGATCAGGGCGTAGACCCGCAAGGGGTGCCGTCGGGGAGAGACGAGCCGGGGGAACAGCAGGCTGCCCAGGCACATGCCGCCCATGAAGGTGCCCAGCAGGACGCCCAGAGACGCTGCGGACGACCCGATGACCAACTGCAGCGACTGGAGCCAGACGATCTCGTAGATCAGAGCGGAGCACCCGCTGCCGACGAACAGAACCGCGAGCAATGGCAGAGGCGCCGACCCCGGTCTGTCCAGTCCGCGATCGTCCCCGAGAGCCGGCCCAGGCAATGGATTCTCCGATGCGCCCATAGCACCTGTCGTCATGATACCCTGATAGTGGCTTGTGAGGAATCAGCGGTTGCGAATTCCTGGGAGAATCCGCGTGGGCGTCCGGAGCGAAGGGGCTACTCCAGGTGGATGACGCCGCGTTTTTTGTCGGCCTTGAGACCTGCTTCCTTCAGCGTGTCATACAAGTACCGGCATTGGCGGACCTTGACGAACTCGAACTCGGGGTCCGAGTCGTCCTTGGTGATCAGCACGACCGTCCCGATCCCCAGGATGCACTCGAGCAGCGAGCGGCGGAGCTTCAGGTCGATGACGCGGAACATGTCGATATTGTCCACGTGGCGGTCGAAGATGCCTCGCGACCACTCGATGCGGTCCGGCGTCACCTCGTAGGCGATGCTCTTGATCACCGCGATCTTCCAGGCGAGAACCATCATCGCGACGACCGTCAGTCCGAGAGCCCCGAGGTCGATCCAGCGTTCGACCTGCATGAGTCGTGCTGGCGGAACGTTGACCTTCGGGATATACGAGAGCACCCTGGCAACCGGATAGTGATAGACCGCCCAACAGAGTGCGACGAGGCAGGCGACCTTGAGAGCGGCGCCGGCCACCGCGAGCAGACTGGGCCTGCCAAACCAGAGGACATCGCTTTCGGGCTGTCCCTCCGTTCCCTCGGCGGCCTGCTCCTCAGACTGCTCTTCCGCCGGGTCCTCCTGGCCCGCCGCGGCTGCCTTGCGGAGTTCGGGAGTCAGGAACTCGCCGCAGTAACGGCATTTGATCGCCTGAAAGCGGATCGTCTCGGCGCAAAACGGACACGCCTTCGTTCGGTGCCGGGTCCCAGGCGACCTGGGCACAGGCACGGAATCGACCTGCTGCGACGTGGTCTTGTCATCCGAATGGGTTCTCAATTGCCAGTTCGTCATATCCTCTCTGTTTATCGGCCACAAGGACCCAGAAAGGCCAGCGTTGCAAGCGATTCGACAGCAATTCGCCTTATCGGACGTGTGTAGAGCCTGCCCACAGGGGTGTGTCTTCAGGAGGAGGCGGTTGTGGCGACGCTGCGGTCGGAGACCGGCGTGTTGGCGGCGAGACTGGCATATGTGATTCTCTCCACCGTCGAATCAGCCTTGATTGTCACAATCTACGGCCTGAGCCTCTCCGCCCTCGGCGAAGTCCTCCAGCGACGGGAGAAAGAGATCCTGCGGGTCGTCGCACAGGAAGTGGAATAGGACAAGGAGTTCCAATCGTGCGGCGGTGACTACCGCAATGGGGCCTCGTGCTGCGCGCCTGACTGGACCACCCCCAGCAGTTCTTTGGACGGGCCCGCGATCTCGGAGGTATCCAGCAAACAGAACCGCGGCGCCTTTCGACGGCATTGTCTCTTGCCTTCATCGAGCCACGGGCAATCTTTGCACTGTTCTGTCATTCCCAGCCTCTCTATCTCAATCCGGACGGATATCGTCCTTTCTCATCGCGTCGTTTCTGCTTTCGCACCCCAGGAGGTCCGCTTTCCCGTACAGGAAATTCCCTTCGATGCGCCAACGAAATGATGACTGAAGCAATTATAATAAGGTAGCATCAGATGTTCGGCGTGTCAAGCTCTAATTCACCGCGCGGCGATTCTGCGACATCGGTGCTCTATTTCCGGCGGCGGACTGTTGACGATGGAGCCCCGGTAGGGTAACATGAGAAGAGGTCTGTCGTGGAACTCCAGTTCACGTCATTCAACGTTGAGGGCAGGAGTCATGAAACGCAGGCGGGCATTTACGCTGATCGAGCTGCTGGTGGTCATCGCGGTGATCGCGATCCTGATGGCCATTCTGACGCCGGCGCTGGGCAAAGCGAGGGACCAGGCCAAGAAAGTCGTCTGCTCGGGCCATATGAAGGGCCTGGGCGTCGCGATTCGGATGTACGTGGACGACTCCGACGGCAGGACACACAATTCGCCCAACCAGGGGCTCTGGGACAATACCTTCGAGGGGGGCAGCGTCGTCATCAAGTACAAACCCAACGATGGCAACGCCTATTGGGGGATTGCCTACCACCCGTATGCCCCGAACAAGAAGGTGTTCCGATGCCCCAGCACCCGGCGGGTGGACGATTGGCCGGAGAACGGGTGGGGCCTGAAGTACCAGGAGTACTTCCGGTACTGCTCCTACGGCATCAACTCTTATGTCGCCAGCAGGGATACCAATGGCGACGGCCAAGTCGAGTGGACCCGGGTCGACCGCGAATTCAAGAAGCATGACGAGGTGATCGTCTTTCAGGACCACATCGAGCAGAAGCTGGACAGCGCCGACTCCGACATGTTCTGTGTCGGGTCCGGCGGGATCAATCTCTCGCAGTGGCGTCCCGGCAGCAGTCTCGTGAACACCTACTGGCAGGGTTACGACACGGTGGGCGAGTGCTTCCGTCACAAGGGCACGTCCATGACCTGCTGGCTGGATGGGCACGTCAGCGGCATCAAGCAGAGCACCGGCGAGGACGTTCCCCGTCGCTGGTACACGGGCAAAGGGACGCTGTAGCGAGCCCGGATGACGGGGGAAAGGATCACGGACGTGAGCTATCGGCGATGGGTCTTCCTGGCAGTCCTGGCGGCTTTGGCGATGGGTGGATGCAAGCGCGAGGACCCCGACGCCGGCCAAACACCGGTGCAGACGATAAGCGAAACGGAGATTGCCGCGGCTCGAGACGCCATGACGCGAGGAATGACCGCCGTCCCGTTGGACAAGATGACTGCCGCCTATGTGGGTCGTCGCTGCGTCGTGGTGGTCGGTGGGCCGTACGACGATTCTCCGCCGCCGCCGCCGTTGGGGATGGTTCACAGGATGGGCCCGGTGACGATCTACACGGCCCGCGTCCATGAGGTCTCCCCTGACAGCCTCAAGATCCTCGCAACCTACCCGACCTCGGGCAACAAGAAGATCGTCGATATCCCGCGGGCAAGCATCCAATCCGTCCATGTCGGCGACTGACCGGCATTCTTCCATTTGCCTCGCGACCCCCCAATCGGTATAATGAAGTTGGAATGGGGGAGAAGGGGCGTGTCGGCAGTTGGGAGGATCGTGGCCATGATTCGCAGACTATGGACCGCAGCGTGTGTTGTTGTGCTGTGTGCGCATATCGGAGGGGCCGCTCAAGTGTGGGCGTTCACCCCTGAAACGGGATACCGCTTGTCGAGCGGGCTGAGGATCGTCTCGGTCACACCGTCGGCCGAGGACATCGAGAAGGCCGGGCGGATCTCGATCGCAGGCGAGACGACGTGGGAACACCCGGTGCCGCCGATTGCCGGGTTCTCACCGCTGGTGGCGATCACCACGTCAAATCGTGCCAGCTCGGACGACTTCGACTGGGAGCACAAGCTCCAGAACTCGTATGTGGGCAGCCCGTTGAATGCGCCGGCGGACGAGAACTTCGTCATCGGCATTCTGGACACCGGCTCGGTGGTCGATCTGGCCGCGGGCGAGAGCGCCGAGATCCTGGGTTTCAAAGGTTCTCACTTGACGACGAGCCTGTTTCCCATCGGCGGCGTCAGTGGAACCATGGACACGACGATCACCAAGCCGCTCGGGGTCTTCGTAGCAGGTCTGGAGGCGGTCCGGTCGGACGGGCGACTCGATCTGACGAAGGTGATTGGTCACACGAACACGTGTGCCCTTGCGTCGCCGGCAATCGAGTGCGACACCGGCGAGAGCGTCACGGCGATCGTGGGCACGCCGCTCCTGGCCTTCTTCACGACAGCCATCAACGTGGATCGGCCGCGGAGGGTCACCGTTCGTGACCGGACGTTCATCGGGCCGGATATCCAGATCGCCGACTCGTACGATGTCCCAACCTCTGCGTATACCCGCAGGATCCCGATGGAGCTCGGCGGGCTGTCGCCCGTCGCGACGGCCAGTTACTATGCGTTTCCCGACCTGACGGACATCGAGAGTATCCTGGGCGAGTGGCTGCCGTTGACGCCGACCCTGCTGTCGCTGTCCAGCCTGTCGTTGCCCACGGGCGGCTCGTTCTTCGCCGATGTGGGCGTGTTGCAGGGCGAGGCCGGACCGCTCAATTCGCTGCAGACGGCCAGAATGCTCGTGGATACCGGAGCGCAGAGCTCGATCATCAGCTCGAGCATCGCCGCGAAACTGAATCTGCCGTTGAAGCCCGATTTCACCGCGGAGGTCTGCGGCATCGGCGGCACCAGCACCGTGCCCGGCTACTATGTGGACTATGTCCGGATCAATGCCTTGGGCGGAGCGCTCGAGTTCTCGCATGTCCCGTTTGTGGTTGTGGACATGGAGTCCAGCGAAGGCGGTTCGCTCGACGGCATCCTGGGCACGAACTTCTTCTGGAACCGCAACGTGGTCCTGGAGCCGATCACGACCGGCTCGGGCTATCTGCACGTGTCCGATCCCGTGCCCTACGCGTACATCGATCTGAACTTCGATGATGTCGTCGACGTCGCGGATTTCGCGATCCTCGCATCCGCATGGGGCTCGACCCCGTCCGATCCCGAGTGGAACAGGCTGTGCGACTTCTACCTGGACGAGGTGATCGACATTCGCGATCTCGAAGCGTTCGTGGACAGTTGGCTCGCCATGCTGGAGGAGTAGTCCCCGTTTGTCGTCCGTCACGGCGATGGATGCACTGGAGGACATGAGTGTGACCCGCGAGGTCCCGTCCGGTTCCCTTTCGCGCAAAATCTGCGAAATCCCTTGACGATTGCCGCCAGGGCATCGTATGGTAGATGCGCCCTGTTGTCGCTTGTTCGTTGGAGGCGGCGATATGAACAATCTGCGCTTTGCGCGGCAGTTTTTGCTACATCCGAAACAACTGGGAACGGTCGTCCAGAGCGGCCGGGCGTTGGCGAGCAGAATGGCCGACGAGGTGGGTCCCAGTGTCCACGTGGTCGAGTTTGGAGCGGGAACCGGGCCGGTGACGCGAGAGATCCTGCGGCGCCTGCCGGCAAACGCCACGCTGACGTCCTTCGAGATCAATCGGGATTTCTGCCGATGTCTGGAGGAGATCGACGATCCCCGTCTGGAGGTTGTCAACGACGACGCTCTGCGCTGCGATCGATACGTGGATCAGCCCGATTGCATCGTTTCGGGGTTGCCCCTGACGTTGTTCGACGGGCAGGCGCGAGAGGCGATCCTCGCCATTGCCAGACGGGCCGGGCGGTTCGTCCAACTCCAGTACACCACGGCCATCACGCGGGATCTGAGGCGATATTTCTCCGACGTGCGGCTCCAGTTCGTGCCGTTGAACTTCCCGCCGGCGTTCGTGTACGTATGCCGGTGTCCGAGCGAAGTCCGGGTATCGTGATCCGCACAGCGCAGGGGCGGCCATGAGAATGACGAGGATGGCGGTCGAGACAGTCAGGAAACGGGACGGATTGATCGTTGAGTTCGACGCGTCGAAGATCGAGCGAGCGGTCCAACGGGCCGCGATGGAGACGCTGCAGGACCGCGAGCAGGCGGCAGCCGTCGCCCGGCGCGTGACACGCCTCGTGACGAACGATCTCGCAGGGCGATACGCGGGCCGAATCCCTGGCGTCGAGGACATCCAGGACCTCATCGAAGCGGCGCTGATGGCCGAGGGATACAGCGGTATCGCCCGGGGCTACATCCTCTATCGGGAGACCCGCTCGCAGGTCCGGTTCGCCAAGTCCGCCCTTGGGTTGAAGGACGACCTCAAGCTGCCGGTGAACGCCATCGAGGTGCTGCGACGACGGTACCTGCTCAAGGACGAGTCCCGGCGGATCGTCGAGACGCCCAGCGAGATGTTCCGTCGCGTGGCGCACCACGTCGCCCAGGCGGAGGCCGGCTACGGCTCGGGTTCCCGCGTGCAGGAGGCGGAGGAGGTATTCTACCGCATGATGCGAAGCCGCGAGTTCCTGCCCAACTCGCCGACCCTGATGAACGCGGGGACGCCGCTGGGGCAGCTCTGCGCCTGTTTCGTCCTGCCGGTGGAGGACTCGGTCGAGGGGATCTTCAAGGCCCTGGCCGACATGGCGAGGATTCACCAGACCGGCGGGGGCACGGGCTTCAGCTTCTCGCGCCTCCGCCCGCGCGGCGACCTGGTCGGTTCGACGATGGGACGCGCCTCCGGCCCGATCTCGTTCCTCGGCATCTTCGACAAGGCGACGGAGGTGATCGTCCAGGGGGGCCGGCGCCGCGGAGCGAACATGGGGGTTCTCCGCTGCGATCATCCCGACATCGTGGATTTCATCGAGGCCAAGGTCGGTTCCAACGCCCTGCGGAACTTCAACCTGTCGGTCGGCGTGACGGACCCGTTCATGCGGGCGGTCGCAAGGAATCGGCCGTTCGATCTGGTGAATCCTCGAACGGGCAAGAGTGTCGCCCGCGTGGGGGCCCGCTCGCTGTTCGATCTGATTGTCAACGCGGCGTGGAGGACGGGAGACCCCGGCGTGCTGTTCCTCGATCAGGTCAACCGGCGCAACCCGACGCCGGGTCTCGGGCGGATCGAAGCGACCAATCCGTGCGGCGAGGTCCCGTTGCTGCCGCACGAGAGCTGCATCCTGGCGTCGATCAACCTCGACAGGATGACCACGGACGACGACACCGCCGGATGCACGGGCAACGCCGGCGTCGATTGGGCCCGCCTTCGCGACCGGGTCCACTGGGGAGTCCGTTTTCTCGATGACGTAATCGACGTGAACTGTTACCCGCTCGAATCCATTGCCCTCGCGACGCGGGCCAACCGCAAGATCGGCCTGGGCGTCATGGGCTTTGCCGACATGCTCATCCGTCTCGGCATCCCTTATGGCGCCCCGGAGGCGGTGGCCTTTGCCGACAAGCTGATGCGTTTCATTCGCCGGGAGTCCCTTGCTGCATCCGAGAGTCTCGCCAGGCGGCGGGGCGTCTTTCCCCATTTCCGCCGGTCGATCTACGCCGGAACCGGGCGAAGGCTTCGCAACGCCACCGTCAACACGATCGCGCCGACGGGAACGATCAGCATCATCGCGGGCTGCTCCAGCGGGATCGAGCCGTTGTTCGCGGTCAGTTTCGTCCGCAATGTTCTGTCAGGAACGCGGTTGTTCGAGAGTCACCCGCTCTTCGAGAAGGTCGCCAGGGAGCGGGGCTTCTATCGACGCGACCTTGCGGCCGAGGTGGCCCGGCGTCCGTCGCTGGCGAAGGTCCGGGGCGTCCCTCGCGACGTGAAGCGTTTGTTCGCCACCGCGTTCGATGTCACACCTCGCCAGCACCTGGAGATCCAGGCGGCCTTCCAGAGGCACACGGACAACGCGGTGTCCAAGACGATCAACCTGCCCGCCGATGCGACGGTCGAGGATGTCCGCGAGATCTACCTGGCGGCGCATCGACTCCGCTGCAAGGGCATCACGGTCTACCGATACGGCTCCAAGGCCGACCAGGTCCTCTCGGTTGGAGAGGACACGGAGGCATCGCCCAGCGAGGCCCCCGACTTCATCCGGGCCGATCTCGACTATTCCGGCGTCTGTCCCAGCGGCGTCTGCGAGTTCTGACCTGGATGAGGCATGGTCACCTTCTCTTCGGCTGCTGACCCCCGTAATACGGATAGTCGTCGAACTTGGCGCCGCCAAGCACGCGAGGATCGCCTGTGGCTCTCAGTTCTGCCAGAAGCGATGACTCCAGCTTCTTCCTCGTATCCGCATACGCCGGATCGGACGCGACATTCTGAAGCTGATGGGGGTCGCTTCGCAGATCGTATAACTCTTCTGCAGGCCGCTTCTCGAAGGCCAGATCAAACAACGGCTTCACCTGGGCATCGTCCCGGTGTTCCATCATATAGGTCTTCGTCGGGGAGTCATCGATGTCGCCGTAGGCGCGATTGCGATAGTACGGTTCCCCGCCATCCACTGGGTCGCCCGCCGGCCACCGCTGTGGCTCGAAGTTGCAGATGTAGAGGAAGTCGCGAGTGCGGATGGCCCGGCAGGGATAGCCGAGTCCATCCTTACGGACCCAGGCATGGCGCTCCTTGCCCGTGAGGACGTGGTCTCTCGCGGGATCGATCCAGCCCGATCTGTCGGAGACGAGCGTTGCCAGCAGACTGCGACCTGTCATGGCGGCGGGGGGCGTCAGACCGGCCGCCTCCAGGAAGGTCGACGCGAGGTCCTGCAGACTGACGAAGTCCTGGATAACGCGTCCTCCCTTGGCGAGAGCGGGCCATCGCATCGCCAGCGGCACCCTCGTCCCGCCATCGCAGAGAGTGCTCTTGCAGCGGGGGAAGGGCAGGCCGTTGTCGCCTGTGATGACGACCAGCGTGCGGTCGAGTTCGCCTGCCTCCCGCAGCAGGTCAAGCAACTCGCCGACTTCGCGATCGAATCGCTGCACCTCGAAGTAGTAGTCGCAGAGGTCCTTTCGCACGATCTCGTTGTCCGGCAGATACGGCGGGACCACGACATCCTCGAGTCTCATGCCGCTCTTGGCGCCGGACTCCCAGTCGTAGTCGCGATGCGGGTCGTGACTGCCGAACCAGAAGCAGAAGGGGGTCCTCTCTGGGCGGGCCTGCAAGAAGGTCTTGAAGTCCTTGAACGAGGGTCCCGCGGGGTTCCGCGTTCGGCCTCCAGGCTGGTGCTGGCCTGGACCCCAGCCCTTGCGGGTGCAGCCCACGCAGTAGCCCGCACGCTCGAGCAGATCGGGGTAGACGGGGAACTTGGCAGGCAGGGTGCTCCAGAGGTTTCCGCCTTCCTCCAGACGCCAGTGCCATTGCCCGGTGACAATCGAGCCACGCGACGGCGTGCACGACGGCGCCGTGACAAAGGCATTCGAGAACAGCACACCCTCGCGAGCGACCGCGTCGAACGTGGGCGTCTTGACCACTCTGTCGCCCGCAATGCTCGCATGAGGCCAGGACCAGTCGTCTGCGATGCAGAACAGGATGTTGGGCCGCTCGGTTCTCACTGCTTGAGCTGGAAGTCCGGATGATCCGGCCAACGCCATGCCGATCCCACCCAGGCCCACGGCTCTCAGGAACTCCCGACGAGTACGAAGATCGGTTCTCATATGTGCTCTCCTACAAGGGTCAACTCCAGTACACGTTGTGTCCCGCATGTTATCCGGACAGACTCGGCGATGCGAACGGGGCACACCCACAGGATTCGCTCTTGATCGGCGAAGACGAACGTTCGCTCTCGCTGCTCGAGGGGCACCTTCGCCGTCGTGAGGAACTTACCGACCTTCTTGGTTGCCCCCAGGCCGAGCGGCTCGAATCGGTCGCCCGTCTGCCGAGGACGAACGACGATCGGAGGTTTCACCCGGTCCCAATCGAGGCACTCGGTGAAGGGACTCTTGTCCTTTGTAACTTGCCGTATGTCGATCTCGTCTTGCTCGATGATTCTCGCCGTGATTTCCCAGTCGCAGAAGCGGGTCGTTCCCGGAATGTTCAGTGCGGTGGGCGCACCATGCATGTGGGCACTCCCGTCTCCGCTCGCCAGTCGGTGACGTGCGACGAGGAGTGTGCCCGACTCGTATCGGACAGCGAAGCCGCCGGGCAGGGTGATCCGTCCGTGGACCGCACGCTGCTTCGCCAGTCCCAGGATGTTCCCATAGTGGTGTTCGGTGAGGTCCCGCTCACCCGACCCCAGGCTCACCAACGCCCGGCGGATCAGCTCGATTGCCACCTGCTGGGGGAGCAACGCCAACCTCGATGCGTCGAGGCGGACCGAGTGATCTCCCGCCCTCGCCATGGCGGACGATGCTGTCGTGGCTTCCCGCTCGATCCGGTCGTAGAGCCTTGCCGCGGAGAACGCCAGCTCCGACAGTTCCTCGACGAGGGAACTCGACGATTCCCGCTGCAGCGAGGGAAGCAGCCTGTGTCGAATGTAGTTCCGCGTGTAGACGGTGTCGGCGTTCGTGAGGTCCTCTCGCCATGCCAAGCCTTGGTCGCGAAGGTAGCGGACGATCTCGTCGCGCGTCGCGCACAACAGAGGTCTGGCCAGCCATAGACCGTCGCCGAATGGGCGAACAGGACGAATGCCGGCCAGGCCGCGAAAGCCCGTGCCCCGGCGCAGCCGATGGAGGAGCGTCTCAGCGTTGTCGTCCTTCTGGTGGCCTGCAGCCACCCAGGAGCAGTCGTGTTCCCTCGCGATCTCCGCAAGAGCCGCCAGACGCAACTGACGCGCCGCGGTCTCGACAGACAGCCTGTGTTCGCTGGCGTGCCTGCGGACATCGACCGCCCTGGTGACGACGGGAACACCCAGACTGCCTGCGAACTCGACGACGAACCGCTCGTCCGCGTCGCTCGATGGCCCGCGCAGGCAGTGATTGACGTGAGCACAGACCAAGCTGGCCTGGATGGTTCCCCTGTTGCGGAGCTTCGCGAGGAGGTGCACTAGGCAGACTGAGTCGGCGCCCCCGGAGACCGCGACCAGAATCCGGGCCGCTCCTGCGAAGATCCCGTGCAGGCCCAGAAAACCCGCCACCTTCTCTTCCATGCTGTCCGACATGTGACGCGGGGCCCAAATGCAAACGGGTCTGACAACGCGTCAGACCCGTTGGATATTGAATGACATCTCCACCCTTACTTGGGACTCGACGTGCTCAGGTCCTTGATTCGCTGTTCCGCGCGGCGTCGCCAATCACCGAACTGAGCCTCTTTGACGATCGCTTCCTGGTAGAGTTCCAGGGCTTCGGCGCGACGATACAACTTCCGGTCGAGGATGTTGGCCGCCTTGAACCGGGCGGGATACGGCGTGGCGGGGTCCCACTGGTACGCTCGCTGGTAGTACTGCAACGCGAGCTGGAAGTCATTGAAGACCTCGTGAATATCGGCCATCCTGAACGCGGCGTCGTCGATCTTGTCGCTCGTCTGATACTGGCGGATCATGTCGGTGTACTTGCCCAAGGCTTTCCGCAGGACATCCTCGTTCTTCAGGAGATCCGGGACCATGGTTCCGGCCTGCCTGCGCGTCTGCTCGGCCTCCGCAAACAACTGGTCAGCCGCCGGGATGGATTCCGTGGCCTTCAACGTAGCAGGGAATACATCCGCCACTGCGATGTAACGGTACATCGGGATTTGGTCCAGGGCTTTGCGTTCCTGCTGGGCCCACACGGTCTTCTGATGGTTTCCCGTGGAGTCATAATACTGTTCGAGCGACTGCAAACTGCGCCGATAGGCTTCACGATGCGTGGTCAACTGCTCCACGAGGTCGATCTCGTTCGCGGAAGCGGGTGTCGACGTCTGGGTGGTCTGAGAAGAGGAACCGGTTCGCGGCGGCAGCCTCCGGCTGCGCCCGGTATCGCTTTGGCACCCCATGGCGATCGTCACTATGAGAATCGCAGCCGCGGTTGTAACAATCCTTGTCATCCTGATGCCTCCTTAAGCACTGGCAATGCGTTTCTTACCGGGCCGGAACCCTGTACGGATAGTTTCTGCCTCCGCCGCGTGAACTTCTCGGCGGTCCCCCGGCCTACTCAGTGACTCAGTTAAGCCGAAGTCTCTCGGCGCGTCAAGCATAAACGCGCGGAAAAAACTGACGAATCGCCGTATCCTACCACGCGAGACCCGTCGATCCTATCCCAGAATCTCAAAGAAAAACCGGACGACTCATGTATGAGCGACCTGCCGGACGTATCTATATTGGGTAGAACGACATGGGTGACGGACAACACAACGAGTTGACGCTGGTGTGTGCCGCTCGGCAGGGCGACAAAGGGGCCCTGCAGACGCTGCTGAAGCAGAATTGGGGCTGGCTCAAGGGGGTAGTCTACAGTGTGCTGGGCAACGCCCAGGACGTGGATGACGTGATGCAGGAGGTCTGCGTGCGGGTGATAACGAAGGTCCACACGGTCCGCGAGCCGGAGCGATTCCGAGCTTGGCTGGCCATCCTGGCCAAGCGGACGGCGATCCAGCACCACCGTCGATCCAGGCCGGACGTGGTCGCGATGGAAGAGCCTGTTCACGGCGGCGATCCATCGGACGACCTCGAAAGAAGGGAGTTGTACGGGCGGGTGCTGGAGGCGGTCCGAGGATTGCCCCCGAAATACCGCGAGGTCTTCGTACTGGCCCACTCGGGCGAACTGACATACGCCCAGATGGCCGAGGTGTTGAACGTCCCGATAACGACGATGCAAATTCGACTGGTCCGAGCCCGACAGATGGTCCGCGACCAGGTTGCAGGAACAAGACCCAGTTACAGCGAACAGAAGGTGCATGAGATATGAGTGCGACGGACGACAAGGTGGAAGTGCTGATCGGCAAGCTGTTGGATGGCGAGATCTCGCCGCTCGAGCAGCGTCTGCTCGACCGCCAGTTGGAGCAGGATGCTCGGGCCAGGGCGCTCCTGGAGCAGATGCGTGTGCTGCACGAGTGCAGCGGCCAGGTCGTCGCACGAGAGGTCCGCTCGGGGGGGGCGGACCCTCAGGATGTGTTCGAGCGGGCTTGGCGGCAAAGCAAGGGGTCCGCCTGGGGGCGCGTGGTCTGCATTGGTGGACTGCCTCGCTTTGCCGCCGGCCTGGCGGCGGGGTTCATTCTGGGGTTGATTCTCCACTTCGTGCCCGTCGGGGGCTCGAAGGCTCCGATAGACAATGCAGGAGAAATGACAATTGCTGACGCGGGCAATCCGAATCAGGTCCAGCCAGTGCTCGAGCGGCCGGACTCGCCTCGGGTTACCCGCGAGGTCGAATGGTATGGTTTCACGGATCAGGCGGGCAATCAGTGGCTCGTCGAGGGATTCCGTGAGGGGGTGGCCACGCCCGTTTCCTATCGTGGCGGTTTGTGATGAATGCTGAAGTCTAGGAAAGGATATGCCATGAGAAGAAGCGCATTGATGTTCGGTTGTCTAGTAATGTCCTTCCTTGCCTGTGTGTCCTACGCCCAAGGCGAGCGAGGGTACATGGGTATGGAGCTGGACCCATCGCCGTTGCCCGATCTGTTGACCAAGCACCTCGGTCTGGAACCTGGGCAGGGCGTCCGGGTTCGCAACGTTACTGTCGGCAGTCCGGCGGAACGGGCCGGGCTGGAGCGGGACGACCTGGTCATTGTTCTGCAGGGCAAGAAGGTCACGGGTTTCGAGCAGATCGTCGAGACCGTGCGGGCCGCGAAGATCGGCGATGAGGTTTCGCTGGAGATCGTTCACCTGGGCCAGAACAAGAGCGTGCAACTGAAACTCGAGGCCGCCCAGGAAGACGCGAAGCTGAAGTACCCGCCGGAGCCCGAGGCCATGACGACGTGGCGACCGGGAAAGATCTTCAGATTCGGTCCCGACGGTCGCAAGTGGGCGGAGATCCCGTTCGACCAAGTGCCGAAATTCGATGTGGACGTGGACCGGTTCTTCAAGCAGAGCTACACGTTCCATCATACGGCGGACGACGGCGACTACACGATCACCATCCAGGGCGATCCGAAGGATGAGAACTCGGACGTGATCGTGCAGGCCGGCACAGAAGAGCATCGCTCCACGGTCGGCAAGCTGGATGCCATCCCGGAGAAGTACCGCGGCCCGGCTCGTGACGCTATCGAGAGCGCCCGCAAGAACGTGCACATGGACGTGAAGATCGACAAGCGGTTTGCTCTGCCCGATGCGGACTGGCCCGAGATGTACCGGAAACTCCTCGATGTGACGCCCGACCTGGACATGCAGAACCTGGCCGTGCGCAAGGACCGCGTCCTGAGGGATCTCCAGGAGCAGATGGAGCGCATGCAGCAACGGATGCAGTCGCTGGAGGAGCACAATCGAGAGGTTCTGAATCGGCTGCTCGAGAAGAGAAACGAGGAGAAACAACAGGAGCAAGACACGAAGAAATCCACTCCCGCCGAGCCCACGGGCCAGCGCGCGATCTGACAACCGAAAGGACCCTTTACTTCCTGGACCGGCTCACGAAGAAGCCGGTCCTTTTTTTTGAACCTGCCAGGCATGGCACGACGACTTGGAGGCGGAGGTCCTCTGGAGACCTCGACATTTCATGGTTGCACCGATTCTGATTCGAGATAGGATTTTCCAGATGAGTGCCTGAATCGACGTGGGCAGGTTCTGATCTTGGCATTTCCAACTCGAAAGGTGCGATATGAGCGGCGTACGACGAGACCTCAGAATGGGGATCGCGGGGATTGTGTTCGGGCTGTGCATTTCGTCCCCCGGCTGGGCGAAGGTGCGTGCCTGGGAGGGGGCCTTGACGATCCCCACCTACGGCTGGTCCGAGGACGTGAACCCGAAGTTCTGGGCCCTGGAGGACCGGATCAAGCTGTCCACGACGGTTAAAGGGGCGATCGTCTACCCGTATCCGATGCAGGATCATCTCTACCGGGTGAAGGAGGACCGCACGTACAAGGCGCTGTTCCTCGAAAACGAGTATCTGAAGGTGACCTGTCTGCCGGAACTCGGCGGCCGGCTGCACTCGGTCCTCGACAAGACGCAGGGCCAGGAGACCTTCCATCTGAACAACGTGATCAAGCCGAGCATGATCGCCATGCGAGGCGCCTTCATCAGCGGCGGCGTCGAGTGGAACGCCGGACCCCAGGTCCACACGGTCACGATCCTCTCGCCGGTGGATGCCCTGGTCGGGACGAACGCGGATGGCTCTGCGTATCTGGAAGTCAGCAACCTGGAGAAGACGCTGCGGACCCGCTGGACCGTTCGCGTGACTCTCCATCCCGGCAAAGCGTATCTCGACGAACAGATCCGCATCGCCAACCCTGTGGATACGATCAATCCCTACTACTTCTGGAACTGCACTGCATTTCCGTGCCGTCAGGGGACGCGGTTCATCTACCCCATGACGCTCGGGACGGACCATTACGGCGTCAAGGCCTTTTCCTGGCCCATCCACGAGGGCAAGGACCTGTCCTGGCTGAAGAACTATGAGACATGGGCGTCGATTTTCTCTGTGGACTGCGTGTTTGATTTCTTCGGCGGCTACGACGTGGACGCGGATCGCGGCGTCGTGCAGGTGGCGAACCACTACGAATTGAGCGGCAAGAAGGCCTGGACGTGGGGCCAGTGGGATTTCGGCCTGGTCAGCCAGAAGAACCTGACCGACGACGACGGGCCATACATCGAGATCCAGAGCGGGCCGCTGCCGACGCAGTCCGACTACGGGATGCTCATACCGAGACAGGAGGTCGCGTGGCGCGAGTGGTGGTATCCCGTACACGGCCTGGGCGACGGCTTCGAGTTCGCCACGAAGGATATCGCAGTCCAGACCGCCCGCGGCGGCGACGAGCTTCAATTGCGGATACTCACCACGGGCAAGTTCCCCCAAGCATCCTGTGTTCTCTCCCACCAGGGCAGGGAGCTTGTCTCGAAACGGTTGGATCTGTCGCCGAGCGATCCGCAGACAGTGGTGTTGTCGCCCCGTCCGGAAGGGCCGGTCGATGTGATGATCCGGACCAAGCGGGGAGTTGTGCTGGCTTCATTCACGACTCCGCTGCCAATTCCGAAGACGAACGCGCCGACTCGTCCCGCTTGGGAGGAGAAGCCCGAGGAACAGTTGACTATCGAGGAGAAGTTCCTCCAGGCCCGCAAGCTCGACCTGGCGACGAATCGCAAAGGGGCCCGGGCGGCGTATGAGAAGGTCCTGGCCGAGGACCCCGGTCATGCCCCCGCCCTGCGGTCGCTGGCCATTCTCGATCTGGAGGCCGGTCTGTACGACGATGCGAAGGGGCGGCTCACGAAGGTTCTCCAGCGTGATCCCGACGACGGGCTCGCCTGGTACTTTCGCGGTGTCGCCTGCCTGAGGAGCCGTGACGCCGAGGAAGCCCTTCGTTGCGCCCGCAAGGCGGCACTCGGCTCGGGCTCAAGGGCCTTGGCCTTCGATTTGGCGGGACGGGCACACGCAGCTCTCGGCGAGAAACAGGCTGCGGTGGAGGCCTTCCGGAAGGCGGTGGATCTGAATCCGGCGGACTGCGTCGCGAGGGACCACTGGCTGCTGGCGATGTACGCCGCCGGAGACAGCATCGCGGCGTTCAAGCACGCTCAGGAGGCCGTCGCCAAATACCCCACCGATCTGGCACCGCGGGCGATCCTGGCTCTGCGGGGTCCCAAGGAAATGGATGCTTTCGTGGCACAGGTCCGAGGCTTCGTCGGCGAGGACGACTTCGAGATGCTGGAAACGAGCCTGCGGTTCGCCGAAGCAGGCCTTGCGAAGGAGGCGGTCAGGATCGTCGCTGCGGTCTGCGTGAACGCGGTCCTGCCGGGCCGGCGCAGCCCGTTGCCGATGTACTATCTGGCCTGGCTCGAGAAAGGCGCCCCGTTGGCAGGGCTTTGGCTGAGGCAGGCGGCTTCGACAACCGGGGACTTTGTATTCCCTTCGCGTCCCGAGGAGTTGGAGGTGCTGGGCTATGCCCTCCAGGCCAATCCGAGCGATGCCTGGACGCACCTGCACATCGGGAATCTCTATGCCCATCTGGGCCGGCCTGTCGAGGCGGTGGGCCACTGGAAGAAGGCGGTCGAGTTGAACTCATCGCTCAGCGTCGCATGGCGCAACCTCGGCCTCTATGCCTGGGCCGAGGAGAGCGACCTGGAGAAGGCCGCGGGATGCTACCGCAAGGCGATCGAAGCCCGGCCGAAGGACCAGACGCTGTACAGGGACCTTGCGGAGATCCTCATCGCACAGGCCAAGCGTCCCGAGGCCATCACGCTGCTGGAGTCGACGCCGCCCGACAAGCTCCGGCGGGCCGACGTGATCATCCTGTTGGCGCAGGCCTACCTCGACGAGCAATGCTACGATGACACGATCCATCTGCTCGAATCGGCGCCGTATTTCGTCAACTGGGAAGGCCAGACCATCACGTGGGATCTCTTCCATCGGGCGCACATGGCACGCGGACGAATCCGGTATGATGGGAAGGACTTCGCCGGCGCGTTGCAGGATTTCGAAGCGGCGCTGAGCTATCCCGAGAACATCGGCGTAGGCCGTTCGAATCAGCCGCAGGAGGCGGCCGCCCAGTACTGGAGAGGTCGCGCGCTGCAATCCCTCGGGCGACTGGAGGACGCCAAGAGAGCCTGGCGCGAAGGTGCTGCCGGCGTCGAGGGTTCCGACGACCAAAACAAGCATCGGGATCTCTGCCGTGAAGCCCTGCAACAAGGGGGGTGATTCAGGGTCCCTGTGGGGGCGCGCCGCCTTGCCATTGCAGGGGCGGGGTGATATAATCCAAACATATATGGCTGCGGGGGCGAATCGCGAGTGGGTCGGTGGAACCGCGTTTCAGGAGTGGTTTGCCATGCGAATCCGAAGGGCGTTCACGCTGATTGAACTGCTGGTTGTCATCGCGGTGATCGCGGTGCTGATGGCTATTCTCATGCCTGCCCTGATGCGAGCGAAGGAGACAGCGAAGCGGATCGTCTGCAGCAGTCATGTGCGGAGCATGGGGATGGCCAACGCGCTCTACGCGGACGACAACAACGGCTGGTACGTCCCCATCATGGACCGCACACAAGGCAAGGACTGGTACTGGCCGGCCAACCAGCTCTTTCGCAAGCTGCTGGGCTACAAGGACAAGCAGGGACCCGCCGACAGCACCTGGGATGCGCCAAAAGAGTACCAGTGTCCGAGCGATCTGGTGTGTAGTCAGGAGCGGGAGGACTCGCAGTATACATCCTGGATCAGTTACGGCTGCAATGTGACGGACTGGTACTACGGCACGGACTGGTTCGGGGTCAAGTACGCAGGGCACAATACGACGTCGGTCGCTGCACCGGCTGCGGAGCTGGTCTTCACCGAGAGCAACGACTGGTGGCTCCACTGGAAGGGGGCGAACTACACGATTGGGTGGGATGCCCTCGGTCAGGACACGATCATGCCATATAAGAACGTCGGTTGCGACGGCCCAGTCCTGTACCGTCACAGCGAGGGGGTCAACCTCGCGTTCTATGACGGGCACGTCGAGTATATGAAGAAGGACAAGGTCTGGTCGCAGGTCGTCTGGAATGCACGCACGCCGGGCATGTGGTCCGTCTTCCAGTACTACCCTCCGACCGATGCGGAGAAGTCGCGATTGCCTAAGCCGTAGGAAGGACGGCGGTGGCGGTCGTTACGGCCGAGAACGACCCTGCTCGCGGATCTTCTGAAGGCGGTCGGCCATTTCCCTCACCTTCTCAGGGTATCGATCCGCGAGATTCGTCTTCTCGCCGATATCCGCCTTGAGGTCGTATAGCTGTGGTTGGGGATCGTTGCCGAGTTCCGTATTCGTGCTCCTACTGAACCGTGCCCCCTTGCTGGCCTCGATGTACTTCCAGTCGCCCTGGATCAGACTGAGGGTGCCTGCGTGCTCGACGAGATGGTCCCGTGCGATCCGCGAATGGCCGAGCAGGGCGGCTGAGACATCGAGACTGTCCGGCGCATCGTTGCTGCCCAGCGTCTGTCCCGTCATAGCTGCGAAGGATGCCGGCAGGTCGATCTGGCAGAGCAGCGCGTCCGACGTGCCCGGCGTGATCCTGCCAGGCTGGCGAACGATGAACGGGACTCGCGTGCCGGCGTCGAAGGCGCTGTACTTGCCACCGCGAAGCCAGCCGGAGGGTTTGTGCCCGTCGAGCAGCTCCACCGCCTGATCCCGGTAGCCGTCGTCCACGACGGGACCGTTATCGCTCGTGAAGATGACCATCGTGTCTTGCGCGAGGCCCAGCCTGTCGAGGACGCCCAGGATCTCGCCCACGCACCAGTCGAGCTGGACGATCACGTCGCCTCGCGGACCCAGGCCGCTGACGCCTGCGAAGCGGGGATGCGGCACGCGCGGAACGTGAATGTCGTGCGTGGAGAAGTACAGGAAGAAGGGCTCTGTCTTGTTTCGCTCGATGAACTGGACGGCCTTGGCGGTGATCGTGTCGGCCATGTCCTCATCGACCCAGCGGGCGGTCTTGCCCCCGGTCATGTACCCGATCCGACTGATGCCATTGACGATGGTCTGGTCGTGGCCGTGGCTGGGGTGCATCTTCAGCAGTTCCGGGTGCTCCCGCCCGGTGGGTTCGTCGCCGACAGGTTCCCTGTAGCTCACATGGATCGGATCGCTTGGGTCCAGGCCCACGACCCGCCGATCCTCCACATAGACGCACGGCACGCGGTCGCCTGTAGCCGGGATGAGGAAGCAGTGGTCGAATCCGATGTCGAGGGGACCGGGTTTGATGTCTCCGTTCCAGTCGAGGTCGCCGGCGCCGAGGCCGAGGTGCCACTTGCCGATGGCGGCGGTTCTGTAGCCCGCCCGCTGCATGAGCGTGGGTAGCGTCGTCCGACCGGGCTCGACGATGAGTCTCGCGTCGCCGGGAAGAACGCCGGTGCCCTTGCGGCGCCAGGCGTACTCCCCCGTGAGCAGAGCGTATCGCGAAGGCGTACACGTCGCGGACGCGGAGTGGGCGTTGGTGAAGCGGACCCCTTCCTTGGCGAGTCGGTCGATGTTTGGCGTGGCGACGCGGGTCGCGCCATAGCAGCCCACATCGCCGTAGCCGAGGTCGTCGGCGTAGATCAGAACCACATTCGTCCGGCGTGTCCGGGCACCCCATGCTGGGAGGGGGATCGCGGTTGCCAGGGCCATCAGCCCTGCGGACCGCAGGAACGTTCGACGCGATTGCAGCCGTGCCATTTCAGGGTCTCCTGTCATTGCGGTTTGCGTTGCCGGCTGTTCCGACACAGGACGCGCGGAACCACCGTTTCCCATGCTACGCGGCGGATGCCGGTCGTTCAAGGGGGCCGGCGCGTCTTGGACGAATCGTCGCCGTTTTTTCCCCTTGCGGCCATGCCGGGGGTGGCTTACTATCTCGATAAGCGGTTGTGTTGGGTGACTGTGACTTCGCTTGGAAGGAATGCCTCATGACGGTGGACCGATTGCGGATTCTGGGAGAGGCGAATCTGCGGACCCCCCGGCTCTTGATGGGCTTCTCGGGGTGGATGGATGGTGGCGACGTCTCGACCGGGACCGTCAGAGTGCTGGTGGACAAGCTCTATGCCCGTCGGATTGCGGAAATCGACCACACGGGGTTCTACCTCTACAGTTTCCCGGGGGCGATGGAGGTGACCAGCCTGTTTCGCCCGCACTGTCAGATTCGCGAGGGCGTCATTCGCAGACTCGTGTTCCCGGAGAATGCCTTCTTCGTGTCGGAGGAGCAGGACCTGATCCTGTTCTCCGGCAAGGAGCCGAACATGCGGTGGGTCGAGTATGGCGACTGCGTCTTTCGCCTGTGCAAGCACTTCGGCGTGCAGTCGATCAGCTTCGTCGGCAGCGTGGCGGGCCTGGTGCCGCATACGCGGGACCCGCAGTTCTTCTGCTCCGTGTCGGATGAGCGGGCCAAACCGCGGATCGAGAACTATGGCATCAAGTTGAATGACTATGAGGGCCCGGCCAGTATCGTGACCTACCTCACCTCGCGGGCCAAGGAAGAGGGGATCGAGATGGTGGCTCTCGTGGCGACTGTTCCCGCTTACGTGCAGGGCGCCAATCCCAAGTGTGTAGCGGTCGTGACCAAGAGGGTTGCCGGCATCCTCGGGATACGCCTGGACATGGACGACTTGCAGGCGAGCGCCGACGAGTTCGAGCGTCGTCTCACCGAGGTGGTGCAGGAGCAGCCGGAACTGGCGGAGAGCGTCACGAAGCTCGAACAAGACTACGACAACGAGGTCTTCAGCGAGATGGGAGACCTCAAGAACTGGCTTCATGAGAAGGGCATTCGGCTCGATTGAACCGTCAATTCGTGGAGGTTTTGATATGGCACGTTGTGACTGGAATAAGGCTGGGCGGATCGTTGTGCTCGCGAGCACGCTGCTCGCGGGTCTTTGCGGGACCGTGTGGTCGCAGGAGATCATCGGCCGGCCGGGCGAGGCGCCCGAGCAGCGGGATGCCCGCATGAAGTGGTGGCGCGATGCCCGCTTCGGCATGTTCGTTCATTGGGGGGTGTATTCGGTTCCCGCCGGCACCTACAAGGACAAGCAGATTGGTGGCATCGGCGAGTGGATCATGCACAACGCCAAGATCCCGGTCGTGGAATACAAGGCGTATGCCAAGCAGTTCAACCCGGTGCGCTACGACCCGGATGCCTGGGTCCGCCTGGCCAAAGAGGCGGGCATGAAGTACATCGTCATCACGTCTAAGCACCATGACGGCTTCGCTCTGTTCGACTCCAAGGTGACGGACTGGGACGTGGTGGACGCCACGCCGTACGGCAAGGACCTGCTCAAGCCCCTCGCGGATGCCTGCGCCAAGCATGGCATCGTCCTGGGTTTCTACTACTCGCAGGCCCAGGACTGGAATCATCCCGGCGGTGCCGCCGCAGGCGGGCACTGGGACCGAGCCCAGGACGGGAGCATGGACGAGTACATCCGCAAGATCGCGGCCCCCCAGGTGCAAGAGATCCTCTCGAACTACGGCAAGCTGGGCGTCCTGTGGTGGGATACCCCGGTCGATATGACCAAAGGGCGTGCCGACATGCTGCTGCCTCTGGTGAAGATCCAGCCGGACATTATCACGAACAACCGTCTCGGCGGCGGCTACGGCGGCGATCTGAGCACGCCCGAGCAGCACATCCCGGCCACCGGCACCCCGGGCCGCGACTGGGAGACCTGCATGACCATGAACGACACGTGGGGCTTCAAGAGCTACGACCACAATTGGAAGTCCACCCAGACCTTGCTCCGCAACCTGGTGGACATCGCCAGCAAGGGGGGCAACTACCTGCTGAACGTGGGTCCGACATCGCTGGGCGAGATCCCCGAGCCCAGCATCGAGCGCCTCAAGGAGGTCGGCAAGTGGATGAAGGTCAACGGCGAGTCGATCTACGCGACCACCGCCAGCCCGTTCTCCCGTCTGACGTGGGGACGCTGCACCAAGAAGCTGAACGCCTCCGGCGCGACGCTCTATCTGCACGTCTTCAACTGGCCCGAGGAGGGCAAGCTCCTTGTTCCAGGTCTTCGCAACGAGGTCCGCAGCGCCTGGCTGCTGGCTACGGACAAGACGCTCATGGCGACTGCCGGCGAGGCCGGCGTGACGATCGACGTGCCTGCCGCGGCGCTGGACCCGATCGACACGGTGATTGTCGTGGAGGTCAAAGGCGAGCTGGACATCGAGAAGGTCCTGCCCGGCCAGGCCGCGGACGGGATATTCACCCTCCTGGCCGAGGCCGCCGACATTCGCGGGAGTCAGGCCCAGGTCGAATCCATCGAAGGCGAGTCGAATATCGGTTGGTGGACCAACCCTCGCGATTCGGTCGCGTGGGGATTCAAGGTGGACAAAGGCGGACGGTTCAACGTCACCGCGGTCATCGCGACACCCTCCGCGAGCAAGTTCGACGTTGTCGCCGGAGATCAGAAGCTCTCCGCCCAGGTCGCCAGCACCGGCAGCTACCAGACCTTCAAGACGTTCGAGCTTGGGACCATCGAGCTCAAATCGGGTCCGTGCGAGCTGAGCGTCAAGCCGCTGCGCGACGGCTGGCAGGCGATCAACCTTCGTTCGGTTGTCTTGAAGCCTGCGAAGTGACCAGGATGACTGCTGCTGTTGGAGGTGAATGGCATGAACGGTCTCTCATTGCACGTGCGGCGGCTGGGAATCACCGCCGTCGGCGTGGTTCTTGTGGCATCTCTCGCTTTTGTCGCAGTCGCAGGGAGGGCGTCCGGCGTCTGGAAGGCGGGCGTCGCGAGGGCGGTCATCACGCCGGAACAGAACATGTGGATGGCGGGGTACGCCGCCCGCAACAAGCCCTCCGAAGGGAAGGTCCACGATCTGTACGCCAAAGCGTTGGCCCTGGAAGATGCCGAAGGGACCCGCCTGGTGCTTGTGACGATGGACCTGATCGGTATTCCCCGCGAGTTTCGAGATCGCATGGTCAAGGAGGTCGGCGAGCGATACAAGCTGGCCCCCTCCAGCCTGCTGCTCAATGTCTCTCACACGCACTCCGGGCCGGAACTCCGCGACTGGCGAGGCACGCAGGCCTGGGACTTGCCGCCCGAGCAGATCGAGTTGGGCAAGCAATACTCGGATGTCCTTTTCGGCAAGCTCGTGGATCTCGTGGGCGCCTCGTTGGCCGATCTTGCGCCGGCCCAGTTGTCGTATACCCACGGTCGAGCGAGCGTCGCGATGAATCGCCGGGCGCGGACGGACAGCGGCTACGTGATCTCGCCGAACGCGGATGGCCCGGTCGATCACGATGTCCCTGTCCTGCTCGTGAGCGGGGCGGACGGAAAGTCGCGAGCCATCGTCTTCGGCTACGCGTGCCACAACACGACGCTGAGCGACTACGAGTTCTGCGGCGACTACGCCGGATTCGCCCAGCAGTACGTGGAAGAGTCGCACCCAGGGACCGTCGCGATGTTCGTCGAGGGGTGCGGCGGGGACCAGAATCCCACGCCTCGTCGGACGATGGACCTGGCGCGCCAGCACGGGCGAACGCTCGCGGTCGCTGTGGAAGCGGCCCTGGCGGCGAGATCCCGCCTGGTGCGCGGGCCGATGCGGCTGGCCGTGAGCGAAGCGACGCTCGAACTGGAGCCTCCCGCGAGCGTGGAGGAACTCAAACAGCAGACCCAATCGAAGGACAAGTACCAGAAACGCTATGCGGAGGAGATGCTCCGCGAGATCGAAGGTCCAGGCCGGCGATCCAATACGTACCCCTATCTCGTCCAGGTCGTCCAGTTCGGCAAGGACCTGACGCTGATCGCCCTGGCGGGCGAGGTCCTGGTGGATTACTCGCTTCGTCTGAAGAAAGAACTGCCGGACTCGCCGGTCTGGGTGGCCGGGTACAGCAACGACGTCTTCGGCTACGTCCCCTCCGCCCGGGTCTTGCAGGAGGGGGGCTACGAGGCTCGAGGCGCCGTCCTCTACTACGGCACGACGATGACGCCCTTCGCGCCGTCGGTCGAGGAATCCATCGTGAGCAAGGTACACGAACTGGTGAGCCAGGTGAGAACTGAAAAGTAGGGTGCGTATTACGCACCGTCTCCTTTGGGATGGGAGTGTCGCAACATGAAACGAGTGCGTTGCCTTTTGTCTCTTGCCCTTTGCCTTCTGTTTGTTGTCGCTCCGGCCGAAGCGGGATTGGTCGCGCGAATCCACGATTCGGGTTTCGCTGAGGCGCACGACACGTACAACGGGATGGGCGCCGCCAGCGACGGCCGCATCTTCTACGTCCTGTCCTCCGAGCGTTTCGACATCGGCGCGCAGATGTACTGCTACGACCCGAAGACCGACAAGATTGAGCACATCGGCGACGTCACGGAAGCCTGCGGCGAGAAGGGCGCCAAGACCGTCGTCCAGGGCAAGTCCCACGTGACCTTCGCCGAGCGAGAGGGCAAGCTGTACTTCGCGACGCACGTGGGCTGGTACAGCATCATCGACGGGATGGAGAAGATCGGCATCCCGCCGGAAGGCTGGAAACCCTATCCCGGCGGCCACTTCCTCGCCTATGACATGGCGACGAAGAAGTTCGAGGATCTCGGCAAGGCCCCGCGAGGCGAGGGCATCCTGACCATGACGATGGACACCCGGCGCGGGCGGCTCTACGGCCTGACCTGGCCGGCCGGCCATTTCCTGCGCTACGACTTGGCGAAGAAGGAACTCAAGGACCTCGGCCCGATCTCCCGCGAGGGCGAGAACGGCAAAGGCGAGCAGTACCGCACCCTGTGCCGCTCGTTCGTCGTCGATCCGCATGACGGCAGCGTCTACTACACCGTCGGCGACGGCGAGATCTTCCGGTACCTCTACGACCGCGACGCCATCGAGGTCGTGACCGGCGACGACATGCGCAAGGACTATCTCGGCCTGTACGACCCGACCTCAGCGGGGCACATGGCGTACAACTGGCGTCAGACGGTCTGGTACGAGCCGGAGAGGGCAGTCTACGGCGTGCACGGCAACTCGGGCTACCTGTTCCGCTTCGATCCCAAGGTGCCCGAGGTGCAGATCGTGGATCGGATCACGTCGCTGCCCTCGCAGCGAAGCGGGATGTTCGACCAGTTCAGTTACGGCTATCTCGGCTTCACCCTCGGACCCGACGGCAAGACCCTGTACTACCTGGCCGGCGGGCCGATCTACGTCGATGGCAAGCGGCTCGCGGGCAAGTCGAAGACCGCGATGGGCGAGTCCAAGGGGCTCGAGAACCTCCACCTGATCACCTACGACATTCCCGCTCGCAGATACACCGACCACGGCCCGATCTTCTACGAAGATGGCCGGCGACCCTACTACGTCAACTCGATGGCGGTCGGCAAGGACGGCACGGTTTACTGCCTGGCCAGGGTCACAGAGACCAAGCCCCCGAAGACCGATCTGATCAGCATCCGCGTCCCGCAATGAAGACTGTCGCGTCCCGGCGCGGATGATAGACATGTAGTACGCCGTCCACGTTCATTCGGTGGGCAGCCTATCGGCGTATGGCCTGTTCGGAGTTCCGCGTTTACGCGGTCTTCACCCGCCTGAAGGCGGAACTCCAAACGGTCTCCGCGACTCTTGCCCACTACTTTGGGATGGACGGTGTACTACATAGCGCGACAGGGTCGGGTTTGAGATCTGCCGTTATGGCTCCGGCGCTGCGATCTCTTTCTCCCACTCGGCGGTGAAGACCTTCAAATCCTCGATGTCCACCACACCGTCGCCCCAGGGCATCGGACCGATGTCACACACCGTGTCGCTCATACCCCACTTCTCGATCAGCATTACCAGATCCAAGAGGTCCACCTTGCCGTCGGTGTTGAAGTCAACGACCGGGAAGACTGGGACCTGCCAGAGATCTCCGTCGCCGCCAAAGCCTCCAGGCCGACTGGAGATGAAATAGAGGGTGCGACCATCCGCCGAAATGCACGGTCCCGAATCGTGGGATGTGCTGTTGACGGGATACCCAAGATGGGTAGGTGGTCTCCACGGATTGTCTCGTGTTGTACGTCTTGTCATCCAGAGATCCAGATTGCCCGCTGAACCCGGCGGTCGCGCCGAAGCGAAGAACAGGGCCAGCCCATCCGCAGAGGTATTCGGACCCCACTCTCCGTAAAGAGCGTCCCCATAGGACGTGTTGATTGTCGGGCCCAGGTTCACCGGGGCACCCCAGGGATCGGACTTGGACGCACGTGTTGTCACATATAGGTCCATCCCACCATAGCCACCCGATCGCGTCGAGCAGAAGAAGAGCTCCAACTCATCCGTCGAGATGCTCGGTCCCGCTTCCCAGCCTGCGCTGTTGACTACTGAACCCAGGCTTTCCGGCACACCCCAGGGCTCGGTGAGCCCATTCCGTCGAACGACCCAGAGGTCGCCATTCCACCAGCCCTTGCTGAAGTAGAGAGACAGGCCATCGGCCGAAAGGCTGGGCGTCCATTCGTTTTGCCCTGGATTGAAGTCACCGCCCAGTTCCAAGGGCACGGGAGTCCCCCAATTCTCGCCCTTCGTCTGCCTGGTGGCCAGCCAGAGATGAAAGACCTGGTATCCGCCCGGAGGACGGTTGGACGAGAGAAACAGGGACAACTCATCGGCCGAAACGCACGAGGCGAACTCTGTATTGACGGAATTGACCGCCGGGCCGAGGTTCACGGGATCACCAAACCCGAACTCCGCTTGCGAGGACGTCGCATCGATGCCTGATAGCAGGCCAAGCCCAAGAAGCGATGCTGCGAACAGCGGAACCTGAAGCACTTTCATCTCACACCTTCCTTTCTGTCCAGAAACAACAGTGAAGACAGCAATCCCATGCTCCCGCTCTCCAACAGAGAAAGCGAGTTGATATCCAAACGGGCCATTGATGATGCCCCTGAGTCTTGCAGTCGCGCCCAACGGAGAACCTGATGACTTGTCCCTGCCGAGAATGGCGGAAGACCGCTCCATATCTGCTTCCATCCTCTCCCGATCATGCAGACGCTCGTAGTACGTCGCGCGACTGGCGTAGGAGAATGCGTCCTCGGGATCGGTCTTCACGCGTCGTGTGTAGAACGCAACCATCTCTCGGATGTGTTCCTCCGGCGTTCGGGCGGGGCCCAGCGTTTTGCTGGTCCGGGCTCTGGGATCCAGAGGGCAAGTCCAAATCTCGTAGTATGGCGGTCCCAGGCAGAAGGCCAAGTCCGTTCCCACAGGAGACCAGGAGGCGTTCGCGATCTGGCCGTTGAGGACGCTCGCAAGCTCTTTCCCGTCGAGATCGTATATCCACAGGCCGGTGTTCTCGCCCTCGGGGGTGCTGGTACCCAAGCAGAGTTCACGGCCGCTCGGGGACCAGCCCGTCACACCCCAGGTCATGGTTGCTGCAGGGCATTCCAGAACGCGCATCTGTGACCCCGGGTCGAGCATCTTCGTGGATGTTCCTCGGAGGCACGCCACATGCTGGTTGTCGGGCGACACCAATGGGAACGAATCGGAACACGCCATGATCGGGTTGGGCTTGGCATCCCAGTTCTTGACTGAGATCGAGCACAGAGTCTTGTCCGCACGCGAATGATAGTAGACGGTCGTCGAATCGCGCCCCCAGGAAGGCCATCCGCCCTTGGCCAGACATCTGGGCTCCGTGCCATCGGATTCCATGACCCAGACCTCTTCATCGACTAACACACGATGTTGATTCCTGCGTTCTGCGCCGGTGAATTCCGCGACACGCAGGAACTGGCAATCCCGGACAAAGGCGATGTAATGGCCATCCGGCGACCACCGTGGGTCCTTGCCGGGGACAATCAACAGGTCGATTTCCTTTGTAGCGGGATCAAAGACCGCGACGCCGCTGTAGCCGTGAATGCCCACGCTGAAGGCCAGCCTCCTTCCGTCTGGTGACCAACTCGCGGTGAAACCATCTGTGGTTAGGCGGTGGCCCTTGGCTGAGAGGCTGCGATAGGTCTCTTCGGCCTCTATCATTGGCAGGAAGGCCGCACCCGCAGGTTCGCGGTCGGGTGGATGCCAAGGCTGTCCCGCCTCCAGCGTATCGAAGACATATTTGGCGCACCAGTCGCGAAACGGTCGGCGTGCCTCAGGACCACGACTGATGATCTCGCGGAAGAGAGTCGTTGCGCTGTCGTACTCGCCCAATGCGGTCAGGGCGGCGAATTCGTGATACTGCAGGGGCGAACGATCTTCTGTGTCGAGGGCGTCCCGCCCTCGAATCGCGGGCAAGATGCCCGCGACACGGGGAACAGCTTGCCCTTCCGCCGTCGCCTCTGCAATGACGCGTTCATATTCGCCCATTCGCAGGAAGACCGCGCTTCGTTGGACGATCAGATCGATGTACTGCGAATCCGCACGCGGCGTGAGCGCCAGCGCCAGTTCGTAGTCCGCAATCGCCTCTGGGTAGCGTCCCAACTCCCGTCCGGCAACGGCCCGCAGCGAGTATCCCAGCGGATCACGCGGCCGCAGGATCGTCATGACCAGGGCGTCATCCCGCAAGCGGTCGTACTTCCGCGAGGCGTAATATGTATAGGCGCGGAGGCGTCGGGATTCGTAATGGCCCGAATCAAGCTCCAAGGCCTTGTCGAGGGAAGCCAGTTGCTCTTTGACGGTGAGCGCAGTCATGGCTCGCAGGAAATACGCTTCGGCGTTTGGAGTCCCGCGTTCACGCGGGTCGGACTGGTCTTTCCCGCCTGAAGGCGGAACTCCGAACAACAGCGCTTCGGCCTGCTTGCGGTGTTCTTCGATCTCCTGGAGTTTCTCCGCGTCCGGCGAGCCGCTCTCCCAGAGGATACGAGCCAGGAGCGAATGGGCCGCCCCGGCGACCTCAGGCCGTTTGTCGAGCAGATTGTTCAGGATAGCCACCGCCTCATCTGACCGCCGATTATCCCCGAGGATGGTGGCCTGCAGGAGTCGGGCGTCGGGTCCCACGTGCTTGCTACCGAGCACGGGCTTGATCGTCTCCAAAGCCGCTTCGCGTTCGGCCTTGGCATATTGCTCGCGGGCCTGCGACAGGATGCCCCGGTGTTTGAAGCCTTCCGCCTCGGCCAAGTGGGCCCGGTCCCGGTTCCACAGGGAGAAGACGACGGCGGCCGCAACTGCGACAATCGCTATGACCAAGGCCAGAACAACCTGCGAACGGTGCCTGCGAAGGAATCTCTCCGCGCGATACGTGACGCTCGGGCCTCGGGCCAGGACGGGCTCATGTTCGAGATGACGCAGGATGTCTGAGGCCAGGCTGTTCGGCGTCTCGTACCGCCGGGCGCGGTCCTTCTCCAGGGCCTTCATGACGATCCAATCGAGGTCGCCCCGGACCTGCTGGTAGGGTATGCTATGCACACGTGTGGCACCCCCGCCCTCGGGGGTGGTCCCAGTCCCCCCAGCCGAGGGCGGCTGGGCTACATAACCGGTCCGAATCCGGGTGGACGGTTTCACCGGTTGCTGTTCCCGGATCACCCGCTGCATCTCGATATAGCCCGCCTTGCGAAGCTCCTCCTCGCTGAAGGGCGTCGTGCCCGTTAGGAGTTCATAGAGCAGGACCCCCAGCGAGTAGATGTCGGTTCGGGTGTCGATGTCGAGATCGCTCAGCTCCGCCTGCTCGGGACTCATATAGGCGGGCGTGCCGATGAGATGAGCGTAACGGGTGAAGAGGGTCTTTTCGGTCAGACGCTGGTTGGTGGCCTTGGCGATGCCGAAATCGATCACCTTGGGGATCGGCTTGCCGTCGTGGTGTGTGACCATGACGTTGGAGGGCTTGATATCCCGATGGATGATGCCCTTCTGATGGGCGTGTTGCACAGCGTTACAGACCTGAACAAACAAAGCCAATCGGTCCTTGGTGCTCAGGCTATTCCTATCGCAGCACTCGGTTATCGAGGCGCCCTGGACGAGTTCCATGACGAAGTACGGCCGCCCGGTCTCGGTGGCCCCGGCGTCGAGGACCTTGGCAATGCTGGGGTGGTCCATGAGAGCCAGAGCCTGCCTCTCGGCTTCGAAACGGGCGATCACCTGGTGCGTATCCATCCCCAGCTTGATGATCTTGAGGGCGACCTTGCGGCGGATGGTTCCTTCGCTATCGCTCAGGACGCCTGTGCTCGCAGGCCCGAACAGCGCGGACCGCGTGCTCGGCGCCGGCTCGGCCATATAGACGACCGCCATGCCCCCCTCGCCGATCCTCTCCAGCAGCTTGTAGGGACCGATCATGGACCCCGGACCTTCTGTCACCAGAGAGCGGCCGAGCGTCGCCTCCCCCTCGAAGGCGGGAGACTCCAGGAAATCGCCGGCCTCCTCATCCGCCTTGAGGAGACTTTCGATCCGTGTGCGAAGGTCCGAATCCTGCCCACAGGCCGTGTCCAGGTAGGATGCACGTTCCGGCCCGGCTTGCCGTCGCAGGGCCTCGTAGTAGAGTTCTTCGACTTGGCTGTTTCCTTCGACCACGGGTCTGCCCCTGAACCATCGATTCTGCAATACAATGCGCCGTTTCGAGGCGAAACGCCTCACACGGGAGACGAAATTCCGAGAAGAGACTCGCGCGGTGGTTACGACTTGTTGATTTCGTGGAATAGCCAGGCCCGTGCGTACGACCAATATCGCTCCGCGGTGGCCTTCGAGATGCCCAGGGCTTCAGCCGTTTGCGGGATGGTCAGACCCGCAAAGTACCGCAGTTTGACCAACTCGGCCTTTGCCGGATCCTCCTGGGCGAATCGCGTCAGAGCTTCGTCAAGCGTCAGGAGGGTTTCAGGCGGCTCTTCCTGGGCCAGGTCACTGCCCTCCATGGCCACCCGCCGGAGGTTGCCGCCTCGCTTGAGACGGAGTCTGGCGCGTGCCCGCTCGACGAGAATCCGGCGCATGGCCTCCGCGGCAGCGGCGAAGAAATGCCCGCGGTTCTGCCAGCTTCGCGGTTCACCTCCGACCAGGCGGAGGTATGCTTCATGCACCAGAGCCGTCGCCTGGAGGGTCTGGCCCGGTGGCTCGTGGGAGAGTCTCTGCGCCGCCAGAAGCCGGAGTTCTTCATAGACCAACGGCAGCAGCTCGTCTGTGGCTCGCGCGTCCCCCCGTTCGATGGCGTTCAGAATGCGAGTGACTTCACTCATACCGACTCTCCACCGTCCCGAATCTTGGAATACCATTCTCCGAGACAGGAAGCCAGATTTCAAGCAATTTCGCGTGATTTGACCTGGACTCGGGGTTAGAATGCATCTTCAAACGCATCGGGTCTCAGATTACTGAAAGGGCGGAACATGAATACACATCGCATGAGTAGACGACAATTTGTGGGTGCTGCTTCGGCCGGGACTTTTGCCGCGTTTGCCTCGCGAGGCATTCCCGCCTTCGCCAATGCCGGAAGAAGCGCCGGCAAGCTGGCCATCCTGGGCGGCACCCCCGTCCGAGCGAAACCGTGGCCCGCCTGGCCGGTCTGGGACCGATCCGCCGAGGAATCGGTCGTGGAGATCCTTCGCAGCGGGAACTGGTTCCGCGGCCAGGGCACGACCGTCACGCAGTTCGAGAAGGCATACGCCGACCTGCTGGGCGTCAAACGTTGCGTGGCTATGGTGAACGGGACGAACTCCCTGCTGACGGCCCTGTTCATGCTCGACATCGGCGTGGGGGACGAAGTGATCGTCTCGCCGTACACGTTCATTGCGACGTACAACGTGGTCATCAATTCCTGTGCGCTGCCCGTGTTCGCGGACACGGATCCCGAGACGTTCCAGATCAATCCGGACACGATCGAGAAGCGAATCACCGAGAACACGCGGGCCATTCTGCCCGTGCACATCCTGGGTATTCCCGCGAACATGGACCGGATCAACGAGATCGCCAAGAAGCACAACCTCAGGGTGATCGAGGACGCCTGCCAGGCGTGGCTCGCCCAGTGGCGGGGCAAGAGCTGCGGCACGCTCGGCGACCTGGGCTGCTTCAGCTTCCAGAACTCCAAGCACCTGCCGTGCGGCGAGGGCGGCGCCGTGGTGGGCAACGACGAGGAACTGATGGACAGGGTCCACGCGTACCACAACTGTGGCCGGGCCTTTGGCAATATGCCGAAGACGGGCCCCAACTCGATGATTGGGACGAACCGTCGCATGACCGAATACCAGGCGGCGATTCTGCTCAACCAGATGAAACGCCTGGAGGCCGACACTGAGCTGCGATGGGCGAATGGGCAGTACCTGACCTCGAAGATCAAGGACATCCCCGGCGTCGTCCCGCACAAGCTCTATGAGGGCGTGACAAGGGCCGTGTACCACCTGTATCCGTTCCGCTACCTGAAGGAGCACTTCAACAACGCGCCACGGGAGAAGTTCCTCGCGGCTCTCAGCGCCGAAGGCATTCCGTGCAGCGGCGGATACGGTCCCCAGTACAACGACGGCCTGATCGAGGCCGCCCTGAACTCGAAGAACTTCAAGCGGGCTTTCTCCAAAGCCCGGCTCGACCGTTACCGCGACGAACTGCACTATCCAGGCAACGACCAGCTCTGCAAGGAAGCGGTGTGGATCGGCCAAAACATGCTCCTGACGGGCAAGCAGGACATGGACGACATCGCCAACGCGATCGCCAAGATCTACGAGAACCGCGACAAGCTGGCCTAGGGTGCGTACCACGCACCGTCTGTTTGCCAGATGATCGAGAGCGACTGGAAAGGACTATCGTCTATGAAGCCACAGCAATCAAAGTCTATCCTCGTATTGGGTCTCTTGATGGTTCTTGCCGCCCGCGTGGACGCTGCGACCGAACCGCCTGCGACGTGTTCCCCCACGCTCGACGCTGCGGCGAAAGCCCTTGCTGACGGGCAATTCGACGCGGCTGCCAATAGCTTCGAGACCGTTGCGAAAGACGCGGCGGTCCTGCCCTTCGTGCGGGGTCTGGCTCTGCTCGGTCTGGCCGACACCGCTGTTGCTCGGAGGGATTCCGCCGGCGCTGTCGCGGCGTGGCGACGCGCTGCCGCCGACGCGACAGTGCCCCCGTTCTTCCGGGACACCGCCCAGAGGTGCCTCGCGGAAGCGGAGCGTCGAAAACGGGGCTTGCCCGGTCGAGATCCTGCCGCCTACCGCGTGCAGTTGCCGATGCTACCGGAGCCTGCGGTCGTGTTCCATGTCGCCCCGGCGGGCACCGATGACGGGGACGGCTCCAAGACCAGGCCATTCGGCAGTGTCGAGAAGGCACGGGACGCCGTGCGGGCGTTGAGGGAATCCCAGGGAGGCAAACTTCCCAGAGGCGGTGTGAAGATCGTGATTGCCGGCGGCTCCTATCTTGTCGAGCGTCCGCTGGCGCTTGCTTCCGGAGACTCGGGGACGAAGGACTCGCCTGTAGTCTACATGGCCGAAACCGGCCAGACGCCCGTCTTCCATGGCGCCGTGCGAGTCACCGGCTGGAAACCTGTCGCCGACTCGAAACAGCGGGACAGGCTCGATCCCTCCGTTCGCGGCCGCGTTCTGGAGGCCGATCTGAAGGCACTCGGCGTTACAGATCTTGGCGACGCGACGGCGCTGCGTCGTCGGCCGGAACTGTTCGTCGGTGGCGTCCCGCAGACACTCGCCCGCTGGCCGAACGAGGGCTTCGTCAAGACCGGCGAGATCCTGGGCACGGACACCTTCACCCAGTGGGGCTCGATCCAGGGCTGCAAGGACGGCAAGTTCCACTATGTCGAAGACCGGCCCAGTCGCTGGCTGGACGAGCAGGACGTTCGCCTGTACGGCTATTGGTTCTGGGACTGGTACGAGGAGTACCAGAAGGTGGCTTCGATCGATGCGAACCAGAAGGTCTTCACGTTGTCCCCTCCGTACTCGAACTACGGGTATCGCAAGGACCAGCGATACCATGCGGTCAACGTGTTCCGCGAGATCGACGCGCCGGGCGAGTGGTATCTGGACCGCGCCACGAGCAAGGTCTACTGGCTGCCGCCGGAAGGTGTCGATCTGTCGAAGGCCGACACGGTTCTGAGTGTGTTCGACCGGCCCTTCGTGACGATGGACAACGTCGAGCATGTGACGCTGCTCGGATTGACGTTCCAGGATGGGCGGGGCGATGCGATCCACATTCGCGGCGGGTCCGATTGCCTGGTGGCGGGCTGCATGATGCGGCGATTCGGCGGCGACGCGATCGTCGTCGAAGGCGGGCAGCGTCACGGTATCTTCGGCTGCACGATGCACACCCTCGGATGCGGCGGGGCCCAGGTCGCCGGCGGCGACCGCAAGACCCTGACGCGAGGGGAGAACTTCGTCGAGAACTGCACGGTCTTCGACATCTCTCGCATCAAGCGGACGTACACGCCCGCCGTCCATTTCGACGGGTGCGGCAATCGGATCGCCCACAACCTCTTCGAGCGAATGCCGTCTTCCGCCATGCGGATCGAGGGCAACGATCACCTCATCGAGCTGAACGTCATCCGCAACGTGGTCCAGGAATCCGACGACCAGGGCGGCATCGACATGTTCGGCAATCCGCTCTATCGCGGCGTCTTGATTCGCTGGAACCGATGGAGCGACATCGTCGGCGGGACGCACTGCGGCGCCGCAGGCATCCGCCTGGACGACATGATCTCGGGCATCGTTCTGCACGGCAATTTCTTCGAATGCTGCGGCGCGGCGCTCTTCGGCGGCGTCCAAATCCACGGCGGCAAGGAGAATCTCGTGGACGGCAACGTCTTCGTCGATTGTCACGCGGGGATCAGCTTCTCCCGCTGGGGCGAGAAACGCTGGCTCGAATCCATCGAGCGATTCCTGCAGCAGGCGGGCGAGCCTCCCTATTCGACCCGTTATCCGGCCCTCGCCAACCTCAAGACCGATGCCGACGTGAACTTCATCAGCCGCAACGTGTTTGCCCATTGTGACGCGATCTTCCTGCGCGACGGCGGCGTCCAGAAGTCGGTTCTCAACACAGTGACGGACCGGTCCATCGATCCTCGCGGCGATCCGCAGATGAGTGCGATTCTCGCATCGCCCCTCCCGCTCGATGAAGTGGGACCCTACGAGCATCCGTGGCGATGTGCCGACGTCCGATAGACAGACTACGACAAGGGGCAATTGTCTGTAGTGCCGGCGGGAAGCGCGTCTTTCCACCGGCTGGAGGGCCTGCCCCGGGCCCAGTGCCTTTGCCCGTCCGCGTGAGAGGTTCCCCTCTTCGTCCTACTCAGTTCGAGCATCCCCGACTACGCCTATCGGGACGTGCACTGTCAACAATGTCTCGCGAGACAGTTTCCTTTCCAGTTCCGTGACGATGGTCTCCAGTTCCACCTTCGTATTCGCTTGGAGCCCCAGACATCTCGCCACGCCCGCGGCATCTGTGCTCAGACGCGTGTGAAGGTGAAGCGTGAACTCTGGTCCGGACTCCTCCATCGTGTACGAATGGATGTGCATCGAGTCACCGATCCACACGTCCTTGATGTGGCCGAAATCGAACTGGTCGCGAAGGTAGTCCAGTAGGCAATCCTGAATCACCAGGACACACCGTTTGCCGAGGTGTTCAAGCGTATCTACTTTGTGGTGCAGTTGAACGAGGATTGTCTTGGCTGTCATCTTCCAATTCATGCCAAACGATTTCGAGGAGGTCTTGTCCCTCGGAGATACCGAAAGACCCAATATGTCCAGGAGCCGCTGGCGTTCCGGCCACACTGTTCCGGTGGTATCCAACGTCTGGAACTCGATCGCTGCGAAGTCCTTCACTTTTCCCCTCTTGGCGGACACGAGAAAGTAATCGACACTGCCGCCGGGAATCGAGACCTCGGGGATGACATGTAGCTCGTTCCCGGGATCGTGCAGGGTCAGGAGGTGGAGGCAATCCGTGAAGACTTGGCGGCGTTCAAGCAGCCGATTGGGGCATATTATGATGTTCCAATTGTCTGTGCCATACCGAACGGAGCATGTCCCAATCGACACGCCCGGCCTGCTTTTTCGAACCTTGAAGCACTTCCTGTCCGAGAACGGATACCGCTGATGGGTGACAATGTCTCTCCAGTCATGGCGCACACGTACGGATCTGCCAAAGAGTTCAAGGACTTTGTTGGTCTCGATGTCTATCATGCGTCTGATCCCTGGGGTTACAGAAGGAAGTTGGCGCAGCGTTCCTCTGCTGTCTTGATGTACTCCTCGGCGACGTCAATGCCTATGGATTTGCGTCCGGCGTGGAATGCCACGAGGTTTGTAGTGCCGGTCCCGCAGAACGGATCGAGGACGATCCCTCGCTCTGGACACGTAGTGTGCAGCGGAATCTTGCAGAGGTCTTCAGGATACGGTGCAAAGTGAGACTCCCGGTTCTGGGTGTCTTCCGGGAGGATGTCCCAGACATCACTTGGCTTACTCCCATTCGGATGGTACTTAAGGAAATAGAAGCCTCGATCTCGCAGTTCCTTGGCTCTGCCGGATACACGCTCGGAGTCGGAATGCGTTGTTCGCTGCTGGCCTCGAATAATCATGCGGAAGTCTGCCAGTCTTCCTTCAACGACCTCCTGAAGCATGGCCTCCAATGCCACAAATGCGCGTTGTTTTTCGTCGTCTGACAGGTGGGTCGAAAGCTCAATCTGGCGCTTGTAGCGGACGCCACTGACGCCAGTGGCCGAAACGACCGCCCCATTGACAATCTTGCTGGTCTTCGGATTCGATCGAACGGCGTCTGCGTTGTAGAAGTACTCCCGCTGTTTGACGAGGTGAAACACGTACTCGTGGACATTCCGCAGTTTGTCCTTGCTGTTGTCCGGCGCGCCTTTCACCTTGTTCCAGATCACATCGTTGCGGATGAGCCATCCTTGACGGTCGGCGAGTTCCAGGGCCACGCGCCACGGTATACCCAACAAACGTTTCTCTTCATAAGTGTCGCCGATGTTCAGCCAGAAGGAGCCAGTGTTCTTCAGGACACGTTGCACCTCTGCACAGATCGTCGCTAGGTTTGTCACATACTCTCGGAAGTCATCCTCCAGACCAATCCCCGTCACCGCATATTGCCGTTGCCTCCAATAAGGCGGGCTCGTCATACAGCAGTCAATACAGGACGACGGGAACTCGCGGAGAACGTGGATCGCATCGCCGCAGAGAAAGAGAGGCCGACAGTGCCTGCCTTCAAGATAGCCTTGAATCTCGTCACGCACAGATTGACCGCAAACAGATTCGGTCATCGTTTCTCCTCGTGTTCACGCATACGCCGATGCACACTTACTCGCGCTGCCATCGCAAATCATCAGTATACTCCTGTCTGCCTTGGTTATCAAGAGGCACAGACTCAAGGGGTGTATGGACGCAATCAGTCAATCCTACTGAGACCGCGGAAGAACTCGTGCCAATACACAGAGTCCCGCACCTTGTCTGCGTCGGTGTAGCCCTTGTTCTCGACGGCGAAGACACCGAGCACGTTATGACCGCGAACCGATTATCTCCCGTCCGCCCATGTAGGGTCGCAGGACCTGCGGGATCGTGATTGAGCCGTCGGCGTTCTGGTACATCTCCATCAGGGGGATCAGGACCCGCGGCGAGGCGATCACCGTGTTGTTCAGCGTGTGGCAGTAGAGGTTCTTCTTGGTCTTGGCGTCCTTGTAGCGGAGGTTCATCCGCCGGGCCTGGAACTCGTGGAACTTGCTGGCGCTGTGCGTCTCCGAGTAGCTCTTTCGCGAGGGCATCCAGGCTTCGATGTCGTACTTCTTGGCTTGGCCGCGACCGAGGTCGCCCGTGCAGACGACCACGACGCGGTAGGGCAGCCCGAGGGCCTTCATCACGCCCTCCGAGTTGGCCAGGATCTCCGCGTGGTACTTGTTGCTCTCTTCGACGTCGTTGCGGCAAACCACGACCTGCTCGACCTTGTCGAACTGGTGAATGCGATACAGTCCGTAGGTGTCCTTGCCGGCGGCTCCGGCCTCCCGCCGGAAGCAGCTCGACAGGCCCACGGTCTTCAGCGGCAGCTCCTCCTCCTGGAGGATCTCGCCCATCCGGTAGGCGGTCAGCGGGACCTCCGCGGTCCCGACCAGGTTCAGCTCGTCCCGTTCCATGCGGTAGGTCTGCTCTTCGGAACCGGGGTAGTAACCGGTGCCTCGCATGGCTTCGTCTCGCATCAGGAGCGGGACCGCCATGGGGGTGTACCCTCGCTGGACCATGAAATCGACCGCGAACCGCAGGACGGCCCAGTGCAGCAGGGCGCCGTCGCCCTTGAGGAAGTAGTTGCGAGTGCCCGCCAGGCGGACGCCTCGCTCAATGTCGATCATGTTCAACGCGGCGCCCAGTTGGACATGGTCCTTGGGCTCGAAGCCAAAGGATCGGACCTCGCCTTCCCGGCGGACCTCGACGTTCTCGGTGTCGTCCTTGCCGACGGGGACGTCGGGATCGGCCGGCTGAGGCACCTCCAGCAGCAAGGCGTCAAACTGAGGCTGCAGCGTCTTGACTTCCTGTTCCAGTTGATCCTCTTGTGGTTTCAGACCCGCCAGAAGCCCCAGGGCGGCCTCCTTCTCCGAGCCCGACAGCTTCGCGATCGATTTGCCCACCCGGTTCTTCTCGGTCGCGATGTCCTGCAGACGGGTCTTGATGTCCCTGAGCCGGCCGTCGATTTCGAGAAGCCTGGGGATGTCGGCGTCGATTCGCTTGTTCCTGGCTGCCTGGATGTAGAGATCGGGGTTGTCTCGGATTTGCTTGATGTCGATCATAACCGCTGCCTCGCAAAGGAAGGACGCGCAGGACCGACTGGACCTGCGGACGCTATCTCGAACCCTCAGTGTATCGTTTCAGGATCACGACGTTGTTCTGCCCGCCGAAGCCGAAGGATTCCTTCATCACGACGTTGACGGGCATCTTCCGCGGCGTGTTGGGCACGTAATCCAGGTCCAGCTTGGGATCAGGATCGTGCAGGTTGATCGTTGCCGGCACGATTCCGTCCCGGATCGCCAGGACGCACGTAATCAGCTCCGCGGCGCCCGCGGCCCCGATCAGGTGGCCCATCATGCTCTTGACGCTGCTGGCGGGGACCTGCCTGGCCCGCTCCTGGAACACCGTCTTGATGGCCAGTGTCTCGATGGCGTCGTTCTCCGACGTGCTGGTCCCGTGGGTGCTGATGTAGTCGATGTCCCCAGGCGTTAGCTTGGCATCCACCAGTGCCGCACGCATCGCCTGGACCGCGCCACGACCCTCTTCGTGCATGTCGGTGACGCGGAAGGCGTCGGAACTACTGCCATAGCCGACCAGCTCCGCGAGAATCGGGATTCCGCGTTTCCGGGCGCTGGCGAGCGACTCGAGGATCAAGATGGCGGCGCCTTCGCCAATGACGAATCCGTCCCGGCTGGCGGTGAAGGGACGCGACGCGGTCTCGGGACTGTCGTTTCGACGCGACAGGGCGGTCAACAAATTGAACCCGGCCAGCCCGAGCGGGTGAATCATCGAATGAGCGCCACCGGCGATCACGATGTCCGCGCCGCCATGGCGAATGAGCATCATGGCTTCGCCGACTGCCTGGGTACTGGCGGCGCAGGCGGTCAGACAGCTTCGGACCGGCCCGCGAGCCCCCGTGAGCACGGCGACGTGGGAAACCGCCATATTGGGTTCCTGTTCGAGTTCCCGCGTGGCGCTCATGTTGGCGAGGGCGAATCGCGCCGTCTGCGGCCACTCGATCTGCTGTCGCTCCGCGTCCCACCCGGCGACGATGCACCCGAAGAACGCATCGTTGTCGAATGAGCCTTCGCCTGCGCCGAGATAGACCCCCAGGCGGGTGCGGTCGATGCCATCGGCAGGCTGGGAGGTCTCGACGTCGATGCCCGCCTGCCTGCATGCCTGCACCGCGGCGCCGACGGCGAATCCCGAGCCTCGACTGCACCCGGCGTGCGGTTCCGGATGGCGGAGGCAGTCGCGGAGATCGTAACCTCGGACTTCCGCGTCGAACGTCGTGGGGAACGTCGAAGCGTCGAAGATCGTCGTCTTGCCGGCGCCGCTGCGTCCGGTCAGAACGCCGGCCCACATGGCGTCCACATCGTTCCCCAGCGGGCAAACGATGCCCATTCCCGTAATGACGACGCGTTCTTGTGTCTCCATGGTCTTCATTCAGCTCGTCGCGTCTCCCTGGACAGCCGTGAGCACGACCGCGGCTGTCTGCCCACCGGGCGTGTAGCTGCAACACAGGACGTTGCGAAGTCTGCCTTCCCGTCGTTGTGTCGAAATGTTCAGATGGCAGCCGGTCGCGGGTTTTGTGAAGTTCCTTGCCGGCGGGACGATGCCGCACTCCATGGCCCGGACCGCCGCGATGATGTCCAGGGCGCCCGCCGCAGCCCCGGCGGTGCCCATCATGCTCTTCGTGGGCCAGGCCGGGATGCGATGGATCGCCGATCCCAGGGCCGCATCGAGCCCCCTGGCTTCGGCCAGATCGTCGTGCAGGACGCCCGTTCCGTGGGGAACGATCAGGTCCAGATCGTTCGGGCCGATGCCTGCGTCGGCCATGGCCTTCTCGACCGCGACGCGAATCCCTTGGCCGTCCGGCTCCAGGCTCTTGTACTCCGGATGGAGACTGTGGCTCTGACCGATGCCTGCGATCTCGCCCAGGACCTTGGTGCCTCGCGCACGGGCATGGTCAAGCGTCTCCAGGACGAGGATTCCCGCCCCTTCACCGACAACCAGGCCGGCGGCGTCGGCGTCGAAAGGCCGGCACGCCCGCTCCGGCGCGTCGTTGCTGTTGGTCACCGCTCGTTTGAGCAGTTCCTGGCGGACGAGCATCATAAGGTTGACCTTGGCCTCCGCAGCGCCCGCCAGGGCGATGTCGGCGCCGCCGCGAGCGAGGATCTGGGCGGCCTCTCCGATGGCCAGGGCGGCCGCGGCCTCCGCGCAGGTGATCGTATTGCTCGGACCCTGAATGTCGTGGATGATCCCGATGTGGCAGGCGAGCATGTTGGGCAGATACTTGAGCAGCCACAGCGGAGTGATGTGCGAGAGTCCGTCCTTGCCCCACTTGCGGACATCGAAACGCCCGTCGGTCGTACTGACAGCGATGGCCGGTCCCAGCTCCGCGAGGTCGCAACTGATCATCCCGGCGCCCAGAGTGATCGCGACCCGGGTGGGATCGACGTTCACGCGTTCCGGGTCGATCCCCTTGGTGACCAGTCCGCTGGAGGCGACTGCCTCCCGGGCGGCCACGACGGCCAGCTCGATGTCCCGGCACATGAGCTTGACGGCCTTTCGGATGGCCTTGGGGACATGGTCCTGGACACGGTAGGGGGGAACCTCGCCGGCGATCTGACACGCGAACCCTGTCGGGTCGATGGCTTTGATTCGAGCGATGCCGCACCGTCCTGTCGACAGCCCGGCCCACATCTCCTCGACGGTCAGTCCCAGGGGACCGACCGTTCCGAGCCCCGTGATGACAACGCGCGCTGCGGTCATGCTCCGGACTCCGTGGGCCGCGGTTCGGTGCTGGCGTGATTCGACGCCACATCCTGGAGCAGCGCGGTGAACAGCCCGGTGAATACGAAGTTGTCCTTGGGGAACTTCTTGCCGGCCAGGTTCTGATCCACGTGGCTGAACATCAGGTCGATCTCGGCGATCAGTTGCTCCGACCGCGTGATCCGTCCCGTCGTGCCGGCCGCTTCCGGAGCGATGGTCTCCATCCGCGCCTCGATGCGGATGCTGTCGCCGGGCAGGACGCAGTCATGGAAGACCGCCTTGCTGATCTTCGCCAGGACGACCTTCTCCTGGAAGTTGCGGGCCTGCCCCACGAGGATGCCTGCGGTCTGCGCCATCGCTTCGATCATCAGGCACTCCGGCATGACAGGGTGGCCGGGGAAATGGTCGTGCAGGTGTTCTTCCGCCAGGGAAACGTTCTTGACGGACACCGCCCGCCGACCGCTTTCGAATTCAACGAACTTGTCGATCCAGATCCAACGCATGGGAATTCGCATGAAGGTCAATGGCAGGACAGACACGATCCTGCCTCGCGGCATCGGCGGTCTGTGCCTGGGGTTACGCCGGGTTCAGACGGCCGTCCACGTAGTTGACGATGGCGTTGACCGTGAACAGGTCCGCCAGCTTGTTGATGTCGGGATTCTTCTCGAACTCGGTCAGGTCCGTGTGCGGCACTTTCGCCCGGAGCTCGGCCAGTCCTTGCGCCGTCAACTTCCCGTTGCTGACCAGTTCCGGATTGTTCAACAGGCTCTCGACCGGAAACAGCTCCTCTCGCGGCACCTTGATGCCGAATGCCTTCTCCAGGCGAAACACGATGTCCAGGAAGTCGATGCTCTCGGCGCCGAGATCGCCCATCAGCGTCGCATCCGCTGTAACTTCTTCTTCGTCCGCCCCGAGGGCGTCGACGAGAACCTCCTGCACCTTCTGGAATATCACATCCCGACTCATGGCCATGGTTGCTGCTACCTCCTTGGAAACTCTTCGTTCAGGTCTGTTGCGCCAACAGACCGTATCGATTCTTCATTGCCTGGATCACCTGCGCGTCCGTGGCGGCCAGCGTGGGATGCCGATCCGACAGATTGAAGTGCCTCAGGCCGAAGCGTCCCTCGACGATCTTCTCGCCGTCGGCGACGCCGCACCCGCTGAAACTGCTCACGTTCTCCTCGATGGTCCGGGCCTGCACGGTGTACTCGATTCGCGATCCCGGCGCCAGGAAGCTCTTGTACTTGATGTTCCGCGCCTCCTGCAACAGGATCATGCTGTGGGCGAACTTCTCCGTCGTGCGAACCAGCCAGCTTGCCGATTCCACGAGTCCCTGCAACAGGAGCACGCCTGGCAGCACGGGGAACGTGGGGAAATGATCCCCCAGGTACTCCTCGGCCAGCGATACGCACTTCACTGCAGTCAGCGTCTTGCCTTCTTCCAGCGAAACGATCTTGTCTATCAGTATGAACTTCATGTATGCCGGAGCCATCCTATGTAAACGGGGGTCATTGTAGTGGCTCCGAACTGTTTTTCCACTGTTTTTTCGTTTTTTGCACGGTGCGACCGTCTCCGGGGAGCGCACGCGGTTGAAAACGGGCCTCTGGCCGCTATACTGACGCCCATGAAGATCCGCAGTGCACGAATCCCGGATGCCAAGGCCATTTGCTCGCTCATCAACTACTATGCCGAGCATGACAAGATGCTCTTTCGCTCTCTGGCGGAGGTCTATGAGAACCTCCAGACCTTTCTTGTGGCCGAGAAGGGTGGCAAGCTGGTCGGCTGTTGCGCCCTGGAGGTGGTCTGGTCGGACCTGGCTGAAGTCAAGTCGCTCGCGGTCGGGCCCGAGAGTCGAGGCTCGGGCGTCGGTACGGCGCTGGTCTCTGCGGCTGTCGAGCAGGCGCGTCAACTTGGGGTGCCCAGGGCCTTTGCGCTGACCTTGGAGCCGAAGTTCTTCGAGCGAGTGGGGTTCCGCGTCGTGAAGAAGGAGGAACTGCCCATGAAGGTCTGGAGCGACTGCGCACGGTGTCCAAAACAGGATGAGTGTGACGAGATCGCCATGGTCCAGGACTTGAATGTCCCTGCGTCCCCTGGGGAGATCTAACAGACAGGCAGTGAGATCCTGCGGTCCCCGCTCAGGCGATTTGTCTGCGCTGGAACAGCGCCACGGCCACAGCGAGAATCCCGACCGTGTAGCACAGGGCATACGATGCGCCGATCAGAAGATATCGGAAGGGCACTGCATTGCCTTCGTAGATGGCGTCGCTGATCCAGAACACCTGGAGGTTGGGAATGAGGAACCGGCCCGCTTGTGCCCACAGATGGGTATCGGCGAACCGCCCGAATGCGTAGTCGCTGATCAGGCCCAGCAGGAACACGCCGATGCAGGCGGAGAGGGTCACGATGGCGTTGAACCGGGCGGAGATGGCCACGGCGATCGCCGCGATGACCACGGCGGCCAGGAACAGCAGGATGGCAGCGTAGATATCGAATCGCTGGATGCCGTTTTTGGCCGGGTCGAACTGCCAGTCCCTGTCGATGAGAGCCAGGAACACCATGGCCAGCGAAGCGAGGATCGCCGCGACCACCACGGCGGTGGAGGAGAACTTCCAGTCGTAGGCGTAGTTGAAGAATGCACTGAGCAGGATGGTCACGACCGCCACGATGCCCGCCGATGCGATCACGGTCCAGTCGTGAGTGTCCGAGGCGGTCTCCAGGACGCCGTGTCGGATCGTCATCAGCAAGGCGATCGTACACAGGTAGTGTGCCAGTGCGACAGCTCCGATCACACCCAGGAACTTGGCCAGGACGAAGATCGGACGTTGGACGGGTTTGGTCAGCACCGTCAGGATGGTCTTGTTCTCCATCTCGATGGAGACAGCCCCTGAGGCCGAGAAGATTGCTACGAACAAGCTTGTCAGAAAGAGCGTAGAAAGCCCGATTTCACGCAGCAGTTTGTTGTCATCGTCCATTGTGTACATGGCCAGCGACGGGCTGATGACGAACAACAGCACAGCGGCTGCCAGGATGACGGCGTATACGGGTTGTCGCAGGGTTTCTACGAAGGTGTTTTTCGCGATTGTCATCAGTTTGTACATCATTCACCCGAGATTCTGCCGGCCTCTGGACCGTTGCCGCTGACGCAAGACTGCGATGGACGGATTTTTCACGATTGTCACTACACGAAAGTCCTGTTGGGTGTTATAGTGCCGGGCTTCCTGTTTGTAAAGGATCTGGGCCCGTAGTGGTTAATACTGGATGTGCGGGTTTTTAGTTCGCAGCTTGGAGCTTGATCACCAATGACAGTATCGTCGAAACGCCCCGAGCAGGTCGCCTGGGTGGCCTTGGTTCTGAGCTTGGTCTTCTTCGGCATCGCGTTCTTCCTGGGGCGCTGGAGCGGGTTCCACGCCGTGTCCGCCGTGGGCTGGCAATCGCTCGCCGCGGGGTTCATCTGGCTGGTCCTGGCCATCCAGTTCCATCAGCGGAGTCTGGCCGAGCAGGAAAAGCTCGACATGGCGCAGTTGGCCAGGGAGAAGAGCACCGCAACGATCTTTCAGAAGGGGGAGACCGCGGCGCTGCTGGCGGCCGCCCAGCGACGCGTGGACGTCCTCGAGAAGTGGTTCATCCCCATCTTCGCCGCCCTGATCGCAGTTTATGAAGTCGGGATAGGGATCTACCTGTTCAAGAGTATTCCGTCCGGCGCGAATGTGCAGACCCAGCAACCCCTGGTTTGCGCCATCGTCGCGACAGGGATTGCCTTCGTCAGTTTCCTCCTGTCGCGGTATGCAACGGGGATGTCCGCCGAACCTCGGTGGAAGCCGCTGCGGGCGGGGGGGAGCTTCTTCCTCAGCGTGGCCGTGATGTGCTTCGCCCTGGCGATCGCGCTGGCCGTGGTGCATTTTCACATCTGGTCGTTGGTGACGGTCATCAATTACGTGATTCCCATCCTTCTGGTCGTGCAGGGCATCGAGACGGCCCTGAACATCGTCCTGGATGTCTATCGGCCGCGGCTTCAGGGCCAGTACAGCCGGGCGGCATTCGACAGCCGGCTGCTGGGCATCATCAACGAGCCCGGCGGGATCTTCCGCAGCGTTGCAGCCGCCGTGGATTACCAGTTCGGGTTCCAGATCTCGCAGACCTGGTTCTACAAGCTTCTGGAGAAGGCGATCGTGCCGTTGATTCTCTTTTCCGCTGCGACCCTCTACCTGGCCAGTTCCATCGTGGTGGTCGGTCCCAATGAAGAAGGGATCGTCGAGCGATTCGGCAAGCCGACGACGGTGGATGGGCAGGTTCGTCACATCGGTCCCGGCCTGCACCTCAAGCTGCCCTGGCCCATGGACATCGCCTATATGCATCCGACGAAGCAGGTCATGGATCTGCATATCGGATACGTGCCCAGGGTCGATCCCAACGGCACGGTTATCCAGGAGATGAGACTCCTGTGGGGGCAGACGCACTACGAGAAGGAGCACGATCTGCTGGTGGCCGCCGACTACACGCCTGCGGATGTCGGCGAGACCCTGGCGGAAGGGGCCGTGCCGGTCAGTTTGGTCAAGACGAACATGCCGGTGCAGTACCGGATCAAGGACCTCCGCGCCTACATATACAACCACAGCGATCCGCCCAAGCTCCTGGAGGACATCTGCTATCGCGAACTGGTCCGCTTGGCCTCCAGCGCCAACGTGGAGGTCGGGGGCGCCCACGGCGACAGTGCCGACAACCTCTTCGGCGCCGGGCGGGCCACGGCCAAGGACATACTCACGCGCCGGATTCAGCAGGCTGCCGATGAGCAAGGCCTGGGCATCGAGGTGGTGTTCGTCGGATTGCAGGGCATCCATCCGCCGCCGGAGGTGGCCCCGGACTACCAGGCGGTCGTTGGGGCCGTCCAGGCCAAGCAGGCCAAGGTGCTGGATGCCGAGGCGGAGCGCAACAGGACCCTCAGCACGCTGGCGGGTTCCGTATCGCGAGCGTCGAAGCTCGCTGAACTGGCCACCCGGTATCAGGAGGCGCAGCGAAGAGGGGCCTCGGACGAGATCAAGCAACTGGGCGAGCAGTTCGACACCGCGTTGCTCAACGAGGCCCGGGGCGACATTTTCCGCCGTCTGAGCGAGGCCCAGAGTTACCGGTTCGGGAAAGCCACCCTGGCGGAAGCTACGGGCAGGCAGTTTGCCGGCCAGCTTCAGGCCTACCGGGCGGCGCCCGAGATCTACAAGTGCGAGCAACGCGCCGTGGCCATGGAGGAGGCCCTGAAGGGTATCCGCAAGTACATCATGGCCACCGACGCGAACGATCGTCAAGTCATTATCATGGACCTGCAGGAGAAGCTCGATACAGATCTGTTGAGGCGCCTTTCCAGTGGACAGGAGAGCAGTGGACAATGAAGAACGTAGCGATTCCGATACTGATTGCCATAATTGCCATCGTGATGATCGTGTATCTCGTGACCTTCCAGGTCCGCGAGACCGAGTCAGGCTTTGTGACGCTGTTCGGCAAGCCGGTCCGTGAGGTCACGAAGCCCGGCCTGTACCTCAAATGGCCCACGCCGATCGAGCAGGTCCACAAGTTCGATTCGCGTCTGAGGGTCCTGGAGGCTGCGCAACTGGCGGAGACCACCACGCGGGGCAATGTCCCGATCATCGTCAACACCTATGTGGTCTGGCGGGTGGCCGAGCCCTTGAAATTCCTCAACGCGGTCAAGACGGAAGATAACGCGCAGAGCAAGCTCCGCAACCACATCAACGACACGCAGAACCGGATCATCGGGCAGCACTCGTTCGGCGAGTTCGTCAACAGCGATCCGACGAAGATCCAATTCGACAAGATCCAGCAGGAGATGCTCGATGACCTCAAGGGGCCGGTCCAGGCGGAGTACGGCATCGAGATCAAGACCCTGGGCATCAAGCAGCTCAAGGTCAGCGAGGACGTCACCAAGAAGGTGTTCGAGCGGATGAAAGCCGAGCGGCAGGGTCGTACGGACGCCATCACGTCGGAGGGCGAGGGAATGGCCATTCAGATCAGGGCGGACGCCAACCGGATGCGAGACGTGCTGCTGAACGCCGCAGAGGGCCGGGCCAAGGAGATTCGCGGACAGGGCGATGCCGATGCCGCCAGGTACTATGAGATGCTCGAGGCGGATCCGAGCCTGGCGATCTTCCTGGCGAATCTGGAAACGCTCAAAGTCATCTCCCCCCGTTCCACGGTCGTTATCCCGATGGATTCGGACCCCTACAGGCTGCTGAAGGAGATGCCGTCGCTGGGGACGGAAGGGTCGGCAAAATAGTCGCAAGATACGAATAGACTGGGCAAACAGCCATGGGACACGGACATCAGCACGGACATGATCACGGACACGACCATGCCGCCGAGCAGGGGCAAGGGGCACCCATCGAGCAGCTCGACGCGGCGGGCAAATCGCTTTCGGACGCGCTGCGGATCAGCTTCACGATTCTGAAGATCATCATGATCGTGCTGGTCGTGGCGTTCCTGGCGTCGGGTTTTCGGACGGTCGGTCCGGACGAGCGGGCGCTGGTCCTGCGGTTCGGAAAGATCCGCGGGATCGGCGACGAAGCGATCCTCGGGCCCGGGGCGCACTGGGTCTTCCCCTATCCGATCGACGAGATGGTGAAGATCCCCGCCGGGAAGAACATCAACCTGCCCGTGAACACGTTCTGGTTCAAGGAGACGCGAGAGGACGTCATGGGACAGGGTGTCAAGCCGCGGAATGTCCGGGCGGAGAAGCTCGATCCGCTGGTCGAAGGGTATTGCCTGACGCGGAACCAGGCGGCCGCCGGCTCAGCGCAGACCCCCGAGGCGCAGCTCGCCAGGGACACCGAGGGCAGCGACTACAACATCGTCCACACGAAGTGGCAGATCAACTACCAGATCAACAACGTGGATCAGTTCTTCCGCAACGTCCACGTGCGGGATGTCAAGCCGGGCGAGGTCTACTCGGACATCATGGTCGCGAGCATCACGCCGCTGCTTCGCAGCGTGGTGGACGATGCGATCGTGACGACGATGGTCCACTACACGATTGACGAGGCGATCCAGAGCGTCGATACGATCCCCCGCCGGGTTCAGCAGCTTGTCCAGGAGAAGCTGGACGCCTTGGAAAGCGGGATTCGCGTCGTGCAGATGCAGTTGGTCAGCACCACGTGGCCCATGCAGGTGGACGAGGCGTTCCAGGCGTTTGTCGAGGCTAGTCAGAAGAGTTCGCAGACGGTCACGCAGGCCAGGACGTATGCGGAGACGACCTTAAACAAGACCGCCGGCCATGTGGCGGAACCGCTGTGCAAGGCCCTGTTGGACCCCAACAGCGACCGGCAGCAGCGGGAGTTGCTGTGGGCCCAGGTCACCGGCGATGCCCAGGCGGCGATCTCCGAGGCCCAGGCCTATCAGACCAAGGTCGTTGAGGGCGCCCGGGCCAGCGCCAATTACCTGATGAGCATCCTGCCCGAGTACCGCAAGCGTCCTGCGCTGGTCGCACGCGAGCTGTACCTTGCGGCCATCCAGGAAGTCTTGACGAATGCCGACGAGAAGTTCATCTTCGACGCCTCGGAGAAGGCCGGGGATCGTGAATTCCGGATTCTGTTGAACCGGGACACGCGGTTGAAACCCAAGAGCAATCCGTAAAACGCATCGGGAGTTGACAGGCCGGGCGACGAGACCGAGGTCCGCCGTCACGATTCGCTGAGAGAACCGCACTATGGCGCATGAACATCTGCACTTGAAAGATCAGTTCGGAACCGAGCAGACCCGCGAGAAACAGTTCCGCGTGAGCCTGGCCCTGCTGGGCACACTGGCGGGCGGCGTTCTGCTCATCAACAGTTGGATCGGGAAGGCCTTCTACGCACCCGAGAGCTTCAATACGCAGTTGTTCGCGATGCTTGGCGCGCTGCTGCTCGGGGCCCCGATCGTCATCCACGCGATCGTGAGCCTGATCCACGGCGAGTCGCACATGGACGAGCTGGCGGCATTGGGCATCGTCGCGGCGTTCGCCGTCAGCGAGTATGTGGCCGCCGGTCTGATCGGCTTCTTCATGCTGCTCAGCGAGCTGGTCGAGACGCGGACCGCCCTCGGGGCGCGGGCCTCGATTGAATCACTCATCCGTCTGACGCCCACGAAGGCCAACCTGCTCGAACAGGACGGTAAGGAGCGGGAGGTCAAAGTCAGCGAGTTGCGCCCGGGCGACCGGATTCGCGTGCGCCCGGGCGACAACGTCCCGGCCGACGGCGAGGTCTACGACGGCTTGAGCTCCGTGAACGAAGCGACGATCACCGGCGAGTCCCTGCCGGTGGACAAGGTGCCGGGCATGCAGGTCTTCGCCGGCACGAACAATCTCACAGGTGTTCTCGACATCCGTGTGACCAAGGCGGGCAAGGACACGACGCTGGGGAAGGTCCAGACCCTGATCATGCAGGCGGAACACACCAAGATCCCGGCTATGCGGATCATCGACCGCTATATCTCCTGGTACGTGCCGACGATTCTGATGATCGCGTTCATTGCCTGGGTCTTCACGCGGAACATCAACCAGGCGATTACGATCCTCGTCATTTCCTGTCCCTGTGCGATCATTCTGGCGACCCCGACGGCCATGGTGGCCGCCATTTCGGCGGCGGCCCGTCTGGGCATCCTGGTGAAGAACGTCGCCTATCTCGAAGTAGCCGGGAAGATGACAGCCCTGGTGTTCGACAAGACAGGCACCGTGACGACCGGACGGCTCTACGTGACGAAGCTGACGCCCGCTGAGGGGGTCGAGCCGGGTGATCTGCTCGCGGAGGCGGCGGCCGCTGAGCAGATGAGCAAGCACCCCGCGGCCCGGGCCCTGCAGGAAGTGGCCAAAGAAGCGGGTCTGACCTTGCCTGCATCCGAGGGTTTCAGGGAAACACCGGGTAAGGGCGTCTCCGCGAAGATCAACTCGGCCCGCATTCTGGTGGGGCGCGATACGTTCCTGGCTGAGAACGGGATCGACACGAAGGGGGTGGCGGACCCCCGGCTGCACGAGGAGCAGGGGTTCAGCACGCTGTACGTCGCCAAGGACAACCGATGCATCGGCTGGATCGGCCTGCAGGACAAGACCCGACCCGAGGCGCAGCGAGCCATCGCGGAGCTGGTCGACATGGGCGTCAAACGCGTCACCATGCTCACCGGCGACCGCAGCGAGGTCGCCAACCGCGTCGCGGGCGAACTCGGCTGCACGGACTACAAGGCCCAGTGCCTGCCGCAGGACAAGCTGGCCGTCGTCGAGCAGATCAAGAAGGAGGGACATACCGTCGTCGTGGTCGGCGACGGGATCAACGACGCTCCGGCTCTGGCGGCCGGCGATCTGGGCATCGCGATGGGGGCCGCCGGCAGCGACGTCGCGATCAACTCCGCGTCCATCGCCCTGATGAACAACGATCTGCGGCGGATTCCGTTCCTCGTCGATGTGTCCCGCAAGACCCGTCGGGTGATCGCCCAGAATCTGGTTTTCGGGATTGTGTTCATCGTCCTGGGCATTTCCCTCTCGAAGTTCGTGCCGCCGGCGGTGGCGGCCTTCCTGCACTTCGCCAGTTCGCTGGTCGTCGTGTTCAACAGCGCGCGTCTCTTCCGCCAGGGTGAACAACTGGACGGGCCGCCGGTCGCGGCGCATCGCGAAGGGGAACCGCAATACGAACCGCAGATGGCATAAGGTTGTGACATGGATTACGCCATAGAGACCGTTGCACTGACGAAAGTCTTCTCCGACTGGTGGGGACGGGCCAAGGTCTATGCAGTGGACGACCTTAATCTGCAGATCCGTCCCAATGAGGTCTTCGGCCTGCTCGGCCCGAATGGCTCCGGCAAGACCACCACGATCAAGATGCTCCTGGGCCTGCTGCACCCGACGAGGGGGCACGCCCTGATCCTGGGCGGCGACGGGACTCATCCGAAGATCAGCGCCCGCGTCGGGTTTCTGCCCGAGGAGTCGTATCTGTACCGCTTTCTGAACGCCCGCGAGACGCTGGACTTCTACGGCCGGCTCTTCGGCCTCGATTCCAGGACGCGGGAAATGCGGACGGAGGCCCTGCTGGAGATGGTCGGTCTCAAGGCGGTGGCGAGCCGGCCCGTCGGGACGTATTCCAAGGGCATGGCCCGCCGGATCGGGCTGGCCCAGGCGCTCATCAACGATCCGGACCTGCTGATCCTCGACGAGCCGACGACGGGTCTCGACCCCATCGGCACGCGGCAGATCAAGGACCTGATTATGAAGCTGGCCGAGCGGGGCAAGACCGTCCTGCTGTGCAGCCACCTGCTGGCCGACGTCGAGGACGTCTGCGACCGGATCGCGATCCTCTACGGCGGCAAGGTCCAGGCGCACGGTCGCGTCAAGGACCTCCTCCAGAAGACGAACAAGCGACAGATCCTCACCAGCGCCATCAGCGACGGAACCGCCGACCGCATCCGCAGGATCCTCCAGGAGGAGCACGCGGACTGTGAGATCTCCTCGCCCATGGAGAGGCTCGAGACGTTCTTCATCAACACGGTCGTGGAGGCGCAACAGCAGGCGACGCCCACGAGCGGCGCGGTCAGCACGACGCAGATCGGCGAATTTCTCACTGCAGGGGCGCGGCAGGGCGACATTCTGGACAAGCTGGTCGCGGCCCCGGTGGTGGAGAGGGCGGAGGCCGGTCCGGTTCGGACGGAGAGGCCGCAGCCGCATGAAGCCGTCGTGCCCGAACCCAACAAGGATCTGCTCGCGAAGCTGACGCGATCGGCATCAAGTTCCAAAGTCGAGCCCGTTGGGCCGGGCAGGACGCAGCCGGCCGTGCCGACGCCCGAAACGACGGTCCATCAGGAACAGGTCAGGAAGAACATCCTCGACGAGCTGACCGGCAAGAAACACCCCGACGGCTCGACCGTCAAACCGTCCGAGGGGCCCGGGGAGGACGGCGGCCATGCGTAGGGTCTGGGCCGTTGCGACCAACACGATCCGGCAGGCGTTGCGCATGAAGGTGGCCGCCATCTTCATCGTGCTGCTGCTGGTGCTGCTGCCGGTCATGGGGTATACCGCCTCGGGCGACGGCACGCTCAAGGGCCGGCTCCAGACTTTCATCAGTTATGGCCTGTCGCTCACGGGCCTGCTGTTGAGCCTGCTGACCATCATTGCGTCGATCTACTCGGTCACGAGCGACATCGAGCACCGTCAGATCTACACCGTCGTGACCAAACCGATCCGTCGATACCAGTTGATTCTGGGCAAGCTCCTGGGCGTGATCGTGCTCAACGTCGCCTTGTTGACGCTTTTCTCGGGGATCATCTATGGCGTCGTCGTCCTCCTTCCGCGATTCGCCGGGGCGTCCGCGGAGGAACGGGTCCAGATCGACAACGAGTTCTTCACCGCGCGGGCGAGTCTCGTGCCGCCCCAGATCGATGTGAGTAAGGAAGTGAGGGAACTGTACGCGAAGCTCGAGGCCAACGATCAACTGGAGGCTGCGTATCCCAGGAGCAGTCGGGAGGAGATCCTGAAGTACCTGACGCAGCGGCTCCGCCTCGAAAGACGAGCTGCGACGATCGGGCAGGTGTTGATCTGGGAATTCAAGAACGTCCGCCCGAGCGATCCGAACAATCAGAGTCTGTTCATTCGCTTCAAGTACGATGTGTCGGTCACTCCGCCGGATGAGCAGGTGTACGGGAGCTGGCGCATCGGAGATCTGCGCGGCTGGCAGACCGGCACGTCGGTCGACACGCCGGTTTGGCCGGTGCTGCGCAAGGACCCTGTGCGGAAGTTCCGCGAGATCGAAGTCCCCGCCACCGCCGTTGCCAAGGACGGGTATCTGGCGGTCGGCTTCATGAACCCGACTCTGAACAACACGGTGGTCCTGTTCCCCGTCGATGACGGCCTGGAGGTGCTGTACAAGGCCGACTCCTTCCTGGCCAACTATGTCCGGGCGGTCTTGTTGATCTTGTTTCGACTCGTGTTCCTGGCATGCTTGGGCGTGATGGCGGCGAGCTTCCTGTCGTTTCCCGTGGCGATTCTATTTTGTCTGGCGGTCTTCGTCACGGGCGCCGCGAGCGGAGGAATCATCGAGTCCTTCGGGTACATGAGCAGGAACGTCGGGCTGGTCTACCAGTACACGATCCAGGCTGTGATTCAGCTTCTGCCACAGTTTGACAAGATGAACCCGGCGCAGTTCCTGGTGCCCGCGCGTCTGATCTCGTGGGGGCTCCTCGGGCGGGTGGCGCTAGGACTGCTGTGTCTAAGGGCGGCCCTCGTGCTGGTTCTGGGTCTGATCATATTCAGCTTCCGGGAATTGGCGAAGGTCGTGATATAAGAACGATGGATGGGAGCCCGGCCTCTGGCGGGGCTCGACAATGGATAATGCGTACGCGTGATCTCCTCATCTTGTTGGTTTGTGCCCTGGTAGCGGCGGCTTCGCTGTTTGCGGCGGGGTCGCAGCTCGACTTCATCAACGGCCAGCGGGAGAAGATGAAGCTCACCATCAATCCCGCGCTGGAGAATGCGCCGCCGTCCCTGGCGTTCGCCACGGTGGCGATGGGGGCCTTCCGCGGCCTGATCGTGGACATCCTCTGGATGCGGGCCGACAAACTCAAGGAGGAAGGGCAGTTCTTCGATGCCCTGCAGCTCGCCAAATGGATCACGACGCTACAGCCGCGATTCGGGGCCGTGTGGGAGTTCCACGCCTGGAACATGGCCTACAACATCTCCGTGACGATCCCGGCGACGCAGCCCGAACAGCGGTGGCGGTGGGTCAAGAACGGGTATGAGCTGTTACGGGACGAGGGCATCCCGCTCAATCCCAAGTCCATTCGACTGTACCGCGAGTTGGGTCGGATCTTCCAGCACAAGCTCGGCGGCATCTCCGACGATGCGCACGAGTACTACAAGCTTCAGTTCGCCGAGGAAATCGGGCCTCTGCTGGACTCCGCGGACAATGGTCTGGGCGCGAACGACAACAAGTATCTGGAAGCCTTGATCGCGGCGCCGAAAGAGTGGTCTAAGATCCGCAGCGATCCGAACCTGGCGTCGTTCCTCCAGGCGTTGCAGGCGGCCGATGAGGGTTTTGTCAGCGAGGCGACCTTCGTGTCGAGCTACCTCTCCTTGCGTCAGAATCCATCGCGGTTCAAGCTGGCGGCCGGGGAGGTCATCGAAGCGTATCGCGACACCATCGCTCTCAGAAAGTTCGATCTGTTCGCCAAGGCCTACCAGTTGCGGCACGTGTGGAAGATGGACCCGGCGCTGATGCTCCGGGTCGGCCTCCTGCACGGCCCCGTCGACTACAGCGATTCGAACGTGCGTCTTCCCATGGATTGGCGCCATCCGGACAGTCATGCCATCTACTGGGCCGTTAAGGCGCTGGACGTGGCGATCCAGGAAAAAGACCGCGAAATCTCGACGCACGAGGCCAATACGGACATGATCGTGCTGCACAGTCTCCAGAACCTCTTTCGCTATGGCAGGATTGTGATTACGCAGCGTCCGCCAGACCCGAACACGGGGGCCCCGGGCGGCAGGGATCTCTTCGTGAGTCCAGACCTGAGGTTCTTCGATTCCTACAATAGAACGACCCTGGCGGTGCTGGACAAGTACACGGATGACCGCGGGCGGCTCGAAGCACGGAGGAACGGCCATCGGAACATGCTCAAGAACGCCGCGTTGTCCTTCTATCAAGCGGGTCTGAGGGCCAAAGCCGAGAACATCCTGGAGCAACTGAGGGCGGGTTACCCCGACTACCCGGAATTCCAGGTCCCGCTCGATGAGTTTGCCATGAATCGGATCAGAGAGGAACTCGAAAGCATTGGCGTCCACGACGCGACCGAGCAGATCATGACGCTTCTGGTCAATGCCTACCGTCTGTTGGCCCTGCACGATGACAACGGGGCCGCAGGCAATGAGCAACTGGCCGAAGGGGTCTGGCAGATGTATTACAAAGAGTTCGGCGACACGGACAGGATTGCGTTGCCGGCCATGGAGAGGTTAAGATACCTCGCGCTGGGCCAGTTCCTTCAGAGCAATGCGTATCCGTTGTACATCCGCGAGGCCCTCTGGGAACGCATCCAGAGGGAACAGCCGGATCTTGTCCGGCAACTGGAGCAGGCCGCGAAGCAGTTGCAGCAGGAACTGGAACAACAGCAGAAGACAAAGACGGGAAAGTAAGCACGAACACCGAAGCTCGAAGCCCATTCGAGAATCCGAGTCGGTCGAGGCATCGTGGAGCAGGGTGGTTTCGGATTCGCCCGGTTCGGCTGTTCGTGCTTGTTTCATATTTCGATATTCGAGTTTTGAGCTTTTTCGAGCATGGATGAGGCACTTCTACAGCGTTTAACGCCGTCGCAGAGGCAGGCCGTATGCCATCGGGAGGGACCCCTGTTGGTTCTCGCGGGTCCCGGCAGCGGCAAGACCCGCGTCATTACCCATCGGATCGCGGCCCTGATCGACTCGGGCGTCAAGCCGTACAACATCTGCGCGATCACCTTCACGAACAAGGCGGCCGAGGAGATGCGCCAGCGGGCCGTTTCGCTCGGCGCTTCCGGCGGGGCCTGCATCAGCACGTTCCACTCCCTGTGCGTGCGGATTCTGCATCGCTATGCCGATGCGGCGGGCATCGGACGCAACTTCAGCATCTACGACGACGCCGACCAGACTCGCTGCGTGAAGCAGGCCCTCGCCGACTGCAGTCTCGATACGGCCGCGTTCCCCGCCGGGCGGATGCTCGAAGCGATCTCGACGCTCAAGAACAAGCTCGTCGATCCCGAGACCTTCAAGGAGCAGGCGGTCGATTACTTCACGCAAGCGCTGCTGAAGGTGTATACCCGGTATCAGAAGCTGCTGGCGGACCGCAACGGACTCGATTTCGACGACCTGCTGATGAAGGTGGCCCTGCTGCTGGAGAGGGATGCGACGGTCTGCGGGGAACTGGCGGACCGCTTCCGGTACCTGTTGATCGACGAGTATCAGGACACGAACCATGCCCAGTATCGGCTCGCCAAGGCGATTGCCGTACACCATCGGAATATCTGCGCCACCGGAGATCCGGACCAGTCGATCTATCGCTGGCGGGGCGCGGACATCCGCAACATCCTCGCGTTCGAGAAGGACTGGCCCGAGGCGGTGACCATCCGTCTGGAGGAGAACTTCCGCAGTGCGGCGTGCATTCTGCAGGCTGCCGACCGACTCATCGCCTGCAACAGGAACCGCAAACAGAAGAGCCTGATCCCGACTCGCACGCACAAGGGCGAGTTCTCCGTCCAGTGTCATCCGGACGAAGCGGCCGAGGCGGACGCGGTGGGACGCAAGGTCCGGCAGCTTCTCGCCTCCGGCGTCTCCGGACGCGACATTGCGGTTTTCTACCGAGTCAACTCGCTGAGCCGGGCCCTGGAGGAGGCGTTCATCCGTCATAAGACGCCGTACCAGGTCGTCCGGGGTGTCGAGTTCTACAATCGCAAGGAAATCCGCGACGTGCTCGCCTACCTGAAGGTCCTGGTGAACCCGGCCGACGAGATCTCGCTGCTGCGGATCATCAATACGCCCGCCCGCGGGATCGGCAAGGTCACCGTCGAGAAGGCACAGGACTACGCGGTTCGCAACGGAATCCCGCTGTTCGACGCCCTCAGAAACGCCGGCGGGATCGAGGGCCTGGGCGATGCCGTCAAGACCAAGCTGCTCGATTTCGTGCGGATGATGGAAGGCTTGGCGGCGCAGGTGGAGGGCAAGGTGGCTCCGCTGATGGAGGCGGTGTTCGACAAGTCGGGCCTGGAGCGGTCGTGCAAGGCCGCCGGCCCGGACGGCCAAACGGAAATCGAGAACATCGAGGAGCTGATCAGCACCGCCGCGGTCTACGACAAGCAGACGGAGAGCCCCTCGCTGGTGGACTACCTCCAGCAGATCGCGCTTTTCAGCGACGCCGACGCCTACGACAGTTCCGGCGAACGGGTCGCCCTGATGACCATGCACGCGGCCAAGGGGCTGGAATTCGAGCACGTCTTCATCATCGCCCTCGAACACGGCATCCTCCCCCACGAGCGGGCCAACGGCAGCCACGAGGACCTGGAGGAGGAGCGCCGGCTCTTCTTCGTGGGCATGACCCGGGCCAAGACGAATCTCTACGTCAGCTACGCCCAGTACCGAACGTTCCGAGGCCAGTACCTCCGGACGATCCCCTCCAAGTTCCTCTATGAGTTGGGCGCCGGCCTGATTCCCGAGCCGCTCGACCTGGATGACCCGCTCCCCCAACGGCAGCCGGAGCCGGTCCGCCGCGCCGCGCCCGCGTTGCGGAGCGAGAGCAAGCCGGCCCCCTATGTGCCGGGCGAGCTCGTCAAGCACAAGACCTTCGGCCTCGGTCGTGTCAAGAAGTTTGTGGATATGGGCGCCAACAGTGTGGTGACGATCAATTTCAATAGTGGACAGACGAAGTCGCTGCTGCTACAATACGCCGACCTCACGAAGATGTAGATCGAGGTCTATATCTGGGCCACTATTGAAGGGGATGGTCATGTCCGGACAGGTCAATCGCAGGGAATTCTTGCAGATCACAACAGGCGGCGTGGCGTATCTCGCGGGCGCAGGCGCTTTTGCGACGGGCGCGCGAGCGGCCGGGTCCCCGCTCGTCAGCCCCGGCTGCAGGAGAAGCAAAGTCAAGGTCGCCCGGGTCTACATGGGCACGAGCCAGGGACTGTGGCCCACGCCCAAGCTAAGCTTCCAGGACGAGATCCGCGTCTATGAGGCCCAGTTCGCCAAGTTGGGCGCCGAGATGGCGGACGTCGATTTCGTCGTCGATGAGATCGTGACCTCCGCGGAGGCGGTCGGTCGGATCAAGGCGAGACTTCAGGATGTGGACGGGATTCTCGTCATTCACCTGAGCATGGGGACCGGCGCCATCCTCAGCGAGATCCTGGGCGTCGGCAAGCCGACCGCGGTGTTTGCGCTGCCCTATTCCGGGCATGAGTGGGTGGGCTTCGGAGGCCTTCAGAAGCAGCCGATTGGAGCGAAGCTGGAGTGCTTCCTGACGAGCGACTACTCCCAGCTTGCCGCCGCGATCCGTCCTTTCCGGGCGATTCACCACGCTCGGGAGGCCAAGATCCTCAACGTGACGACCCGGTCCTTCCAGGACTACGCGGACCTGATGAAGGCCAAGTTCGGCACGGAAATGAAACAGGTCGATCTGGACACCGTGGTCAGAGCGTACGAGGCCATCGACAACACGGACGCGGAAGCGGAGACCGAGCGGTGGATGAAGGGCGCCCGGGAGGTGGTCGAGCCGTCTCGCAAGGAGGTGTTCAAGTCGTGCAAGCTGGCGCTGGCCTTCGAGAACATGCTGGCGGAGGAGAACGCCACGGTGTTGACGGTCGATTGTTACGGCACGATGTGGGACAAGACGATCAAGCTGCCGGCCTATCCGTGCATTGGGTTCTGCCGGCTCAACGACATGGGCCTGGGCGGAATCTGCGAATCGGACCTGCGATCGGCCATGACGCACATCATTCTGCAAGGTCTGACGGGCCGGCCCGGCTTCATCAGCGATCCGACGGTCGATGAATCGAAGGGCAGCATCATCCTGGCGCACTGCCTGGGTTCGAGCAGGATGGACGGGCCCAACGGCCCGCAGGCGCCGTACAAGATCCGCACGGTGATGGAGCGTCAGGAGGGGGTCACGCCGCAGATCGAGATGCGGGTCGGACAGCCGGTCACCCAGGCGATTCTCGTCGGCGCCGATACGATGCTTTGCTTCACCGGTCAGATCATCGATGCCCCGGTCGGGGTTGAGCATGACAGAGGCTGTCGGACCAAGATCACCGTAAAGGTGGATGGCGATATCACCACGCTCTGGAAGAACTGGTCGCAGGGTCTGCACCGCCAGACTGTCTATGGCGATATCCGCAAGGAACTGGGCCAGTTCTGCCGGTATACCGGGATCAAGCTGATCGACGAGGCGGCCCCGGCGCAGGCCTGAGTGCCCCTTTGTGGACGGTTTGTAGTGACGCCGTGAGGCGTTCTCTTCCAGGTCTTTGAAAGCCTGCCCTCATGGGCTCGCTACGAACAGGCTCGCGATTGCGAAGGAGGAAACATGGACGTGAACAGACGGAGTCTCCTCAAGACCGCGGTCGTCGGAGCGGCGTGGGCGGTGAGCGCTCCCGATGTCGCGTTTGCCCAGTGGCCTCCCTTAACGCCAGGCAGCGACGACGTTCTGGGGCGGGCCGAAGAGCGGATCGAGAAGCACAGAAAGGGCACGACCTTGCTGCGGCTGCTTGTTCCCGACGGGCAAGCGCTGCCGGCCGGGGTGGATCTGCGGATTCGCCAGACCAAACACCAGTTCCTCTTCGGCTGCAACATCTTCAAGCTGGGCCGGTGCCGCACGCCGGCGGACAGCGGCGCGTATGCGGGGGGATTCGCCAGGCTGCTGAATTTCGCGACGCTTCCGTTCTACTGGTGGTCCTACGAGCGTCAAAAAGGTCGCCCGATGGACGACCGCACGGAAGAGATCGTCCGCTGGTGCAAGGACCACGATGTGACGACGAAGGGACACCCGCTGGCCTGGAATTATGTCGATCCGCCATGGCTGAACGGGACGCCCGAGGAAGTCATGCGACTCCAGATCGAGCGCATCGCCCGCTGTGTGGAGCGATTCGAAGGCGACATCGCGATCTGGGACGTGGTCAACGAGGCGACCCACTACGACCGCGAGCAGCTCAAACGGGATGCGCCGAAGCTGACCGAAGCCATCGCCCGGATGGGTGTGGGCGAGTACGTCCGCACCGCTTTCAGAACGGCCCGCCAAGCCAACCCCAAGGCTCGGCTCATCATCAACGACTACCGCACGGACGCCGCGTTCGCAGACAACGTGATCTCGCAGCTCGTGGACACCGAGGGCAAGCCGCTCTACGACATCATCGGTATTCAGTCCCACATGCACGGCGGGTATTGGGGCGCTGCGAAAGCGTGGAGCATCTGCGAGCGTTTCGCCCGGTTCGGCAAGCCGCTCCATTTCACCGAGACCACCGTCCTTTCAGGGCAGAAGAGAGGTTCTGACTGGCCGACGACCCCCGAGGGCGAGCAGCAGCAGGCGCAGCAGGCGGCCGAGTTCTACACGGTGCTGTTCTCCCACCCGGCGGTCGAGGCCATCACGTGGTGGGATTTCACCGACCAGGATGCGTGGCAGCAGGCGCCAGCGGGTCTGGTCCGCAGCGATATGAGCCCGAAACCCGCCTACGAACGGCTTCGCGAACTGATCAAAGGCAAGTGGTGGACGGATGTCGAGGTCCGGACGGGAGAACAGGCGGCGCTCCGATTCCAGGGATTCCTGGGACACTACGAGGTCCAAGCCAGCCTGGCGGCCCGGCGGCTCGCCGGCAGGTTCGTCCTTGACAGAGGGCCCGAGACGACCATAGATGTACGTTTGGCTTGATAAGGGAATCGACAATGAACTACGCCGTGATCATGGCAGGGGGGACCGGCAAGCGGCTCTGGCCTTTGAGTCGCCAGAAACGTCCGAAGCAGGTTCTGAAGCTGTTGGATGGGCAGACGCTCCTGAGCCGGTGCTTCGAGCGGCTCTGCCCGCTCTTCGATACGCGCAACATCCTCGTGCTGACGAATGCCGGGTACGTCGATGTGGTCCGCGAGAATCTGCACGGCCTGCCCGGCAACAACGTGATCGCCGAACCGGTGGTCCGCGACACGGCCAGTGCGATCGGTCTGGCGGCCGCGGTGCTGGCCAAGTACGATCCGCAAGCGACAATGGCGGTCGTGACCGCCGACCAGCTCCTGGAGCCGCCCGAACAACTCCAACAGGCGATGACCGATGCCTTCGAGTTTCTCGCAGCAAAGCCCGATGCCCTGATCACGTTCGGAATCAAGCCCGCCTTTGCCAGCACCCAACTGGGGTATATCAAATGCTCCGATCCGCGGGAGTGTCCGCGGTGCAGGAACACCATCTACTCGGTGGAGGCCTTCAAAGAGAAACCCGACGCGGAGACCGCGGCCCGGTACGTCGAGAGCGGGGAGTACTCCTGGAACTCGGGCATGTTCGTCTGGAGGGCCAGGACCATTCTGGCGAATCTGGAGCGATTCCTTCCCGCGTCGGTCGAGCCGTTGCGTCGGATCGCGGCTGCCTGGGACACGCCGGCACAGGACAAGGCCCTCATGGAGTGGTTCCCCAAGCTGCCCAAGATCAGCATTGACTATGCGGTCATGGAGAAGGCCGAGCATGTCCACGCCATTCAGCTCGACTGCAAATGGCTCGACATGGGTTCCTTCGCCGCCCTCGCGGATATCGTCGAATCGGACGAGAACAACAATATCGTTATCGCCGAGACCAGCGAGTTGGTGGACTGCCGGGACAACATCATTGTAACGGAGGACAAGAACCACCTCATCGCCGCCATTGGACTGGAGAACGTTGTCATCGCCCATACGCCGGATGCGACGCTCATCTGCCATGTCGGTCGGACCGAGCAGATCAAGAGCCTGCTCGACCGGATCGAGCAGCATGGTCGCACCAGATTCCTGTAGTTCGAGGGCACGATGAGGTACCTGGCTGTTGACTACGGGACGAAGAGGACGGGACTGGCCGTGTGCGATGCTCGCGAGACCATTGCCTCCCCCTTGACCGTGGTCCAGGGATGCAAGGACTTGATCGGGAGGATCAGGCAGATCGTGGCGGCCGAGGAGATCGGCGCGGTCGTGGTGGGCCTGCCCCTGAACATGGATGGTACGGAAGGCCCCCAAGCCAAGCTGGTGCTTGCTTTCGCCAGGGAGCTTGGCCGGCAGGTTCTCGTCCCGATACACCTCCAGGACGAGCGTCTCAGCAGCTTCGAGGCGGAGCAGAAACTGGACGAGATCGGCCTGACGAGAGGCAAGAAACGCGAGCGGCTGGACGCCTTGGCCGCCGCCGACATCTTACAGACCTTCCTCGATCGGAGGAACCTCAACGCTGGCGGCGAGACCGGCGTTCTCTGAGTGCGGAGATCCAGGGGGGGCGTTGCCGACGGGACCGCGTCCTTTTTGGGCTCATCCGGTTCTTGCGTACTTTCGTGATCCAGGCACGCCCGAAGCGGTCGTG
>DAOQWL010000020.1:0-71395 GCA_035342095.1 Sedimentisphaerales bacterium
TATGCCATGGTCAATATAGACTCCGGGGAGTTAGTTTCTTAGGAGCGCAGCGAAGAATCTGGCCAGAGAATGGCGAAACGTCTCGTTCGGCGCCCAGATGCTTCGGTTTTGCCTGAGCATGACAAGTCTCATTCGGCTGCCAGAAGAATGAGTCGCACGCCGCTCCGTGGTCCGTGCCCCGGCGGGATTTACCTGTGCATTGCCGGCCTGTCGTTGTTACAATAAGATGACTGCGGTGCCTGGTGTCACCTGGGCCGTCCTGAGAATGCGGAATCATTGTGGGGAGATTCAACCATGATCAAGTTCGCGTGCGGACACTGCGGCCGGCTCATCAGTGTGGATGATCGACACGCCGGCAAGAAGGGCAAGTGCCCCCAGTGCAAGCACGTCGTCGTGGTGCCCGCGGTCGAGGAAGAACCGGTCGAACAGGCGGATCTCGAAGCCTTGTCGGAGGCCGCGTCGGTGGAGTCCGACGATTCGTTGCCGTCTGAGGTGGATGAAGACTCGGACGAGGAACCCGCCTACGCGGCCGGTCGGCCGAAGGAACGGGATCGCCGGCTCATTGCCATTGTCGCCGGCATCGCGGCGGTCGTGGTCATCGTGGGCGTGATTCTGGTCGTTGTCCTGCGGTCCAGGGGTTCCCGCCAGGTGGAAGACCTGATGGGAGCGGCTCGGGCCCAACGGGAAGCAGCGACCACGGATCAGCCGGCGCAACCGGCTGCTTCTGCGGCCTCGTCCGCCAAGGCCGCGGGGGCGATTCGCCTGCGGTTCCGTCCTGCCCCTGGGACGAAGCGGAAGGTGCAGCTCACGACGAAGGTAACCCAGGCCGCAGAAGAGGAGGGGCAACAGCAGGGCATGACGGCTACCGAGTCCATGGATTTCGACCTGGAAGTGCTGGAACCGCCTGCCGACGGGACCGTCGCGGTCGCTGTCAGTCTGGCTGCGGTACGTTTGAAGTCGGAGGCAGCGGGCCAGACTGCCGGCGAGTACGATTCCGCCCAGCCTCCCGGTGAGAGGAACATGATGGCGGAGCTCTGCGCCCCGTTCCTTGGCAGCCGGTTCACGATCCACGTGTCGCCAGGCGGCGAGATCGCAGACCTCAACCTGGACGCCCTGTTTCAGGCCGCCGCAGAACGGCGCGTGCAGGATGAGGACGCCGCGATGCGAGAGCGACTCAAGGACAGAGCCGACGAGGCCATCCGGAAGAGCGACGAACAGTTCGGCTCGCGCGAGAACCGCGTGCTCGATATGAAGAGCAAACTGGAGAAGTTCCCTGTTCTCGGCAGGGAGAAGATCGGTGAACTGCTGAGCAGCATGGTCGTTGCCCTGCCGGACAAGCCTCTGCGAAGAGGCGATACTTGGCAGGACTCGTCCGCAGTCGGTATAGGCTCGCGGATACCGATGGCCGGTACGTACACGGTCACGTCGGTCGAGCCGGACGTCTGTACGATCCAAGTGGCCGGTCAGAGAAGTCTGGACGAGGAGCCGCTGGTCGAGGGAACCGGGCAGACGACGATGACCACCAAGCTGGGCGGCTCTTCCAACGCCATCTTGCGGATCGAACGTCAGACCGGCTGGCTGCTCGCCAGGGAATTGAAGGCCCATTTCCAGGGTGAGGTCCAGATGCCAACGACAGGAGAACAGTCTCAGGGTGTTTCCATACCTGTCTCCGTCGAGGTCACGACTACCCTGAGGACCCTCGAATAGCCGGCGGGGGAGTTGTCCTGGGGTGTGACTGGTCTTCCGGCTGGCGCGCCCGAGTTGTCATGCTGAACGACGTGAGACACTCGGCATGGGCCCGTTATTGGATGTTGGAGTTGAATCATGCGGCGAAGTGCGGTTATAGCTTGTCCTGCCGTCATTTGCGGAGTCCTCGCGGTCGTATTGTGGCAGTCTGCCCTGTTTTCCCAGGTGCCGCGAAGCCCTGGCGAGGGGACATCTCAGCGTCCCGAGATGACGGAACACTTCCACAGGATGCTCCGCTACCACCTCCGCATGGACGGGAACGTGCCCGACGGGGCCGTCGTGTTTATCGGGGACAGCCTGACCCAGGGGCTCTGCACCGACGCGGTGGCGTGTCCGTCGGTGAACTACGGGATCGGCAGCGATACAACCGTCGGCGTGCTCACGAGGTTGCCCCATTACCGGTCGCTGCTTCGCGCCTCGGCGCTGGTTCTGGAGATTGGCCCGAACGACATGAACCGCCGGGACAACGGGCAGATCATCGAGAACTACCGGCGGATTCTGGAGGCCGTTCCGCCGGCTGTGCCGGTGGTGTGCTGCGCGATTCTGCCTGTGAATGAGCGACGGACGTTGCCTCCTGAGGAGGGCGTCAACGCCAGGATTCGCGAGTTCAACGCTTCGTTGAGAGACTTGTGCTCGGAGAACCCGCGCTGGGTGTTCGCGGACCCCACCAGCCGACTGGTGGATGCCGACGGCAATCTCGCGGCCCCTCTCCAGGACGGCGACGGTGTCCACCCCAATAGCGACGGTAACCGCATCTGGATCGAAGAACTGCGGACCGCGGTCCAAAAGGCCCGGTCCATTGTTTCTTCCGTTACCCCTTGAGTCGTCACCGATTGCCTGTATAATAACCCGTCTGTACGGAGAGAGGTATGGTTCAGGCTGATGGGCGACCCATTGTACCGGCGTCCGTCTACTAGGGTATGGAGAATCGAATATGACAAGTGCACCGAAGGCAAATGCGGTAGTAGGGCAGTCCGGCGGGCCGACCGGGGTGATCAACGCCTCGTTGGTCGGCGTCATTGAAGAGGCCAAGAAGCACCCGGAAATTCAAACCATCTATGGGGCGGTCCATGCCGTCGCGGGTATGGTCAAAGACGAGTTCGTAGACCTGAGCAAGCTCTCGGCCTCGACGCTGGAGACCGTGGCGACGACGCCATCGTCGGCGCTGGGGACCAGCCGGGACAAGCCGGACGCTGAGTATTGCCGCCGCATCCTGGAGGTCTTCAAGAAACGCAACATCCGCTACTTCTTCTACATCGGCGGCAACGACTCCGCCAACACCGCGTACATCCTCAACACCGTTGCCGACGAGGGCAATTTCGACATCCGGGCCTTCCACGTCCCCAAGACGGTGGACAACGACCTGCTCGTCACCGACCACTGCCCCGGCTATGGCACCGCGGCCAAGTTCGTCGCCTGTGCCGTGATGGGGGACGACTTGGACAACCGGGCCCTGCCGGGCGTGAAGATCGACGTCATCATGGGCCGGCACGCGGGCTTCCTGACCGCGGCTGCCGCCCTCGGCAAGACGCGAGACGATGACGGTCCGCACTTGCTGTACTTCCCGGAGCGTCCGGTCTCGATCGGCAAGTTCCTCAGCGACGTGGAGTCTGTCTACAAGAGACTCAATCGCTGCGTGATCGCGGTCAGCGAGGGCATGTGCGACGCCGACGGTGAGACCTGGGTCAAGAAGATCGCCCAGGATGCCGAGAAGGACCCGCACGGCAACATCCAGCTCTCCGGCACCGGGGCGCTCGCCGACTTCCTGGCGGCGCAGGTGAAGAACAATCTCAAGATCAAGCGAGTCCGGGCGGACACCTTCGGCTATCTGCAGCGGAGCTTCCCGGGTCTCCAATCCGCGACGGACGTAGACGAGGCCCGTCGTTGCGGCCGCGAGGCGGTCAAGTACGCGATGGTGGAAGACAACGGCTCAGTTGCCATGAAGCGGACCGGCAACGGCAAGAACTACGGCGTCGAGTTGTTCCGCACGGAACTCAAGAACGTCGCGGAGAAGACCAAGTCGATGCCCGCCGAGTACCTCAACGACGAGGGCAACGGCGTCACACAGGCCTTTGTGGAGTACGCCGCGCCGTTGGCCGGGCAACTGCCGAAGACCGAGTACCTGGGCGGCTATCCCAAGGCGTGACCGCACAGCAGGGTGCGCATCCCATCAGAAGAAAGAAGGGGTCGCCAACGCGACAGTCTGCGTTGGCGGCCCCTTTGTCTTTCGTGTGACAGGATGTGAAACCGCGTGTCTCTGGGTTCCTGTCAGTTCACGGTGAAATCAAAGGTGTAATCTGTCTGCTCGTACTGCCACATCTTGCCGGTGGCCAGATCGACGATCAAGCCCGGCCAGACCAGGATGTTGACGAAGTAGAGCACGTCAACTCCCTTGTCCAAGGCCTGCGTCTTGGTCCTGCCCATGTAGCTTGCCTGAACGGGGAAGCTCTTGCCCCTTGGGATCGCCAGCGTGCAGGGTGCTACGCCTTGATACGGGCCGACTTCCACCTTGGCCCCCGCCGGGTTCGACTTGATGTTGAGAGTTTCTGTGCCGTCGCGGAATATCGTGCAGCATCCCTGACTGAAAATGATGGCTACCATCGCCAAACACAACATTGCCTTTTTCATGGCGAAACCTCCAACAAAACCAACACAATCCGTTAAAGAACACTAAGGGGGGGATTCTACCGTGCCCGAAGCACAGGGGCAATCAGGAAAAGCGGAAAATCTGACTGTTCGACCCGCCCGGAGGATCACAGCAGGGCGACGCACTTCTTCCACTACCTCTCGATGTCACCGGCGGGGGGCTGGTCGCTGTGGACGTATAGGCCGTAGCGGACATGCAGCGGCTTGTCTGCTGTGATCTCTCGTGGACCATCGAAGGTCAACGAAGCCCCCATCCAGCCGTTGTCACGGACGTGGAAACAGGACGGATGATTCGGGTTGTGCGGGTGGTCGAAGAGCGTGATGCCCTCGATCGCTCCGGTCTCAATTGGCCTGGAGTAGTCCACCCAGCGCGTCTGCTTCCAGAGGATTTCCTTACAGCCATCACAGTCAGCGCCACACAAGACATCATCGTGAGTGCTTGTCTGATCGACGGTTCTGGCTGCACAATGCACCCTTTCCGATGATTCGTCACAGGGCGATCAAGATCTGCCGTTTTCCGTCGGCGTTGGGCACCACGCCGGCGGGGCGGTCATGCGCGAGCCGATCTACAGGCCGTCGTAGCCTTCGATCATGATGAGGGCCCTGTAGGCGGCCTGCTGAACGCTGCGGTCTTCGTCCTGGGCGTAGGCCCGCCTCAGGGCGGGCACCGTCTTGGGGTCTCTCACACGGCTGAACAACTCGGCCACCGCCTTGCGGACCTGCACATCGCAGTCCTTCGACAGGGCCCGTTCCAGTGCGGTCCGGGCTTTCTCGTCGCGGGCGAATTGCTCGAGATCTCGCACCGCCTGGGCTCGATGGTCCACGTCGCCGATCTTGAGCGTTTCGACGAGTTCGTTTCTCTGGAGCAACTGCTGCTCGGTGAGCGGCTCGATCCTCTCGACCTTCGGCCGCGGCGGGGCGGGCTTGTCCTCTTCGACGACGACCTTCTGTCGGTGTACGACAACCGGGGGAACGACCACGACCGGCCAGGGATCCCACCAGGGATCGCACCAATAGTAGTCCGGCCAGGCACACCAACCGCCGTACCACCCGTGGTGGTGATACGGATGGTGGGGGCCGAAGACCGGCCCGAAGCCGATGCCGATATGGACGTCTGCCGAGGCCGTGCCTGCCATCAGTATCGCGAGGCACGCCATCGCCGGGATGAGATGCTCGATCTTGTTCTTGTACATCTGAATCAACCTGCCTTTCGTGCCGCTCGGGGCACTCTATGCATTATAGCCGGCGAAGCAGGGAATATCCAGATCCATGTACCCACGCTGCTATGGCCGCTGTTTCACGTCGTAGCACCAGAGGGTGTCGTGATAGCGGAGGTAGAGCCGACCGTTGAGGAGGACGGGATGGGCCCAGGCGTCTCGGACCTCGTCATTGGTTAGTCGGAACTGGCCGGCGATTTCCATGCTGTCGGGACCGGGCTTCAGCAGGGCGACCATGCCTCGCTCGTCGAGGACGTAGAGCCGCTGGTCGGCCCAGATCGCGGCGCCTGTGGTCAGGTCCCTTAGTTCGCACTTTGTCCGGCCTGTTTGCCAGTCGATGCCCAGCCACCATTTCGCGTCGCGGTAGCCCGAGGCGAAGAGGATGCCGTCGACCAGCACGCCGCAGCCGGTCACCGTGTCGATGGGCGAGGTCCACACATGTGCGGCGGCCATGCCCTGGTCGTTCGATGCGAGCCGGTAGAGTCGCCCGTACTCGGAATAGGGGGTCACGAAGAACACGCTGCCTGAGCCGTAGATCGGGGTCGAGGTATTGACGCCGTGCGGATTCTTCAGCGGCACCGTCCAGAGCAGCTTGCCGGTGTCGGCATCGACGCCGAAGCCGTGCGCCGAGGAGCAATTGGCGATGATCCGCCTGCCACCCCACAGGAACAGGATGGGCGAGGAGTGCGACGCGAGATCGTCTTCGAGCGGCTCGGTCGTCCAGAGTGTCTCGCCTGTGTGTTTGTCCAAGGCGGCCATGAGGGCTCGTCTTCCGCCAGGCGTGACGATGACCCGCTCGCCATCGACGAGCAGGCACTCGCTGAGAGCCCAGGTGATGTTCTTGCCCTGGAAACGTTCGAGGATATGAACCGCCCACTGTTCCCGACCCGAAGCGGCATCCAGGCACGCCAGTCGCCCGTGGGCGTTCAGATTGTACACCCGATCCTCTGAGTAGGCGCAACAGGCTCTCGCTCCGCCGTAAGGGGTCTTCCATGAGCGTCCGTTTTTGACCTGCCACTGGATAGCGCCGTCCAAGTCGAGGGCGTACGCGATCAGATCGTCGCCGACGTCGCCGGTGATGTAGATCCGTTCGCCCACGACGATCGGCGAGGACCAGCCTTTGCCGAGACCGTCGATCTTCCAGAGCAGCGTGGGACCGTCTTGCGGCCAACTTGCGAGCAGGCCTTTCTCATCGCAGACGCCGTCGCGCCGCGGACCCCGCCACTGCGGCCAGCCAGGCTCGGGCGATGCGATCGGGCCCTCAGCGGTTGCCCTGGCCGGGATGGCGCAGGTGGACAGGAGTAGAAGGCAGAGGGCCGCGAACTTCTTCGTTCGCCGCGCGTCATGGATCCTCGGGAAACCGACCATCGACGACCTCGATCTTGCACCTGGGGATGGCGGCGAGGAACTGGCCGCCGTAGCGCTTGTTCACGATCCGACTGTCCAGCACGACCACGATCCCGGTGTCGGTCTTGCTGCGGATCAGGCGTCCGAAACCCTGCTTGAATTTGATGATGGCCGACGGAAGCTGGTAGTCGTTGAACGGGTTGCCCCCTTGCTGGCGGATCTGTTCGAGCCGGCCCGCCAACAGCGGCTGATCGGGCACCGCGAACGGCAGGCGGACGATAATCACGTTCGAGAGCGCCTCGCCGGGGACATCAACGCCTTGCCAGAAACTGTCCGTGCCGAAGAGAACGCTGTTGCCGGTCCGCTTGAACCGAGCGATCATCTCGCTGCGGTCCATTTCGGCCCCTTGTCGGAGCAGAGCAAAGCCGTTTTCCGTCAGCCAGTCTTCGAGCTGCTCGGCCATGTTATCGAGCATCTGATAGCTGGTGAACAGGACGAAGGCCCGTCCGGCGGTCTTTCGCACGTACTTCCTGATGGCGTCCGCCGCGGCGGTGAGGAATCCCGGTTCGTTTGGGTTTGGCATGTCTCTTTCGATGTACAGCGAGACCTGTTTCTCGTAGTCGAACGGGGAGTCGAGGCGCAGGCCGCGAAAGTCGGTCAGACCGATTCGGCCGGCGAAGAAATCGAATGCCCCGTCGGCGCCCGTGCTGAGGGTCGCGCTGGTAAGGATCGCGGGACTGTACTTGCTGAAGAGACACCGCCGGACGTCGGGTCCGACGTTCAGCGGCGCCGCTCGCAGGCGGATGGTCCGCCCGGCCTTGCCCTCGGCCTCGACCCAGTAGATGCGGTCGGTCTGCTCCTGCGACAGAAAATTGTCGATGTCGTCGATCAAGGCGGTGCAATGGTCAGCGGACCGGGCGATCTCGAACTGCTTGTCCGGATCGTCGGTCTCCTTGCCCAGTTTGCCCAGTGCCTTTCGCAGGTCCTTGAGGTTCGACGAGAGCGTGTCGTTGACGAAGCGGGCGGGGCACCGGCCATTGGTCTTGTCCTTTTCGGTATCATACCAGGCCTGGACCTTCCGGAAGAAGTCGCCTGCGGCGGTGCCGGTCTCGCCGACCAGCTTGATGACCTCGTCTCCGTCGCTATGGGCCAGCAGACCGCGGTGCGTGCGGGGATTGTACAGCTCGTCCAGGAGGTACTTCGCCCGATGGTTCGTGATGTCGATGCCGAAGTGCTCCTCCGCGACCCGTTCGAGGTTGTGGGCCTCGTCGAGGACGACGATCTTGTAGTCGGGCAGCAGGCCGACGCCTTGCTCCTTGAGCGTCAGGTCGCTCAACAGCAGGGCGTGATTGGCGACGACGAGGTCCGCCTGGTCCCATTTCTTCCTCGCGAGGGTGTAGAAGCAGCCGCGATAATGGGGGCACTTGCGTCCCCGACAGTTCCCGTGCTCACTGCGGACCTTGTCCCACGTCGAGCGGCTGGGCAGGAACGACAGATCGCTGAGCGAGCCGTCTTCGGTCGTCTGGGCCCACTGGCGGATGGCGTCCAGCTCGTGCGAGGCGGGTCCGAACAGCGACTGCTGCATCCGATAGGCGAAATCAAGCCTCCGCTTGCACAGGTAGTTGCCGCGTCCTTTGGCCAGGACCGCCTCGAACGACTGGGGCAGGCACCCTTTCAGGAAGGGGATGTCCTTGTGGCTGAGCTGTTCCTGGAGGGTGATCGTGAACGTGCTGACGACCGCCTTGAGCTTGCTCTCGCAGATTCGACGGATGACCGGGACCAGATAGGCGAAGCTCTTGCCGACGCCGGTGCCGGCCTCGACGGCCAAGTGCCGCCCGTCCGCGAACGCCTGTTCGATTGCGGCAGCCATCTCGATCTGCTGCGGGCGGGCCTCGAAGCCCGTCATGGCCGCCGCGATAGGTCCGCTCGGTCCCCAGAACTCCCGTGCATCTGCCATATGTCGATCCTGCATCACCTGAGACCTCGAATACCACGAACCGGAAATGATACGCCGCGGCCCGAAACGCCGCAAGTCTTGAGATCGTCCTTGACACCGGCGGCATCGCCACTACGATGGCCGCAAACGATATGTCTTTTGTGGAGGTCCGATATGAAGCAGGGCATGAAGTGGTCCGCAGTGTTGTGTCTGGTTCTGATGGTGTCGGCGGTCGGCGTCTTCGCGCAGGAGGGGGCTCTGACGCAGGAGAAGGTTGCGAGAATCCGCAGCGAATTCAAGATGGACGCCCACGCCCGGGCGACGCGGAACGCCCTGACGAACGCCGGGATCAAGGACATCTCGCAAAACCGCGAGATTCTCGCCGATCATGACACCAAGTTCAGCCATAAGATCAAGACCAGGGGCATCAGCAACCAGAAGGGCAGCGGACGGTGCTGGATGTTCGCAGGCTTCAACATGATCAAGCCGGTCCTGATGAACAAGCTCGAACTGGACGACTTCGAGTTCTCGCAGATCTACCTGCAGTTCTGGGACAAGATGGAGAAGGCGAACAAGTTCCTCGAGTGCATGATCGAGTTCCGCGACCGCGACCTGCTGGATCGCGACGTAGTGTTCCTGCTCCAGGACCCGTGCCCGGACGGGGGGTATTTCGAGAACTTCGCGGACCTCGTGGGCAAGTACGGCGTGGTCCCCCGGGAAGCCATGTTCGAGACCGCCAGTTCCGAAGGGACCGCCATGATGAACCGTCTTCTCGGCCGGCTCCTGCGAAACCATGCGGTCGAGCTGCGGGAGATCTACAAGGACACCGGGTCGGTCAAGCAGATGCGCGTGGCCAAGGAGCGGATGATGGCCGAGGTCTATCGCATGCTCGTCCTGAATCTCGGCGAACCCCCGGTCGAATTTACGTGGCGACACACAGGCAAGGGCGCCGAACTGAAGGACGAGTCCGATGCGGAAGAGGAAGGCGACGACGAGGATGACGACGAAGAAGGGGATGACGAAGACGAAGAGGACGAGGACAAGCCCAAGGATGACTACAAGGTGCAGCAGAAGTGGAGCAAGTCCCGGGTCTACACGCCGCAGTCGTTCTACCGCGAATGCGTCGGGCTCAATCTTCGCGAATTCGTCAATATCGGCGACGACCCGATGCACGCCAAGGGCAAGCACTACGAGATCGATCTGACGAAGAGCCTCTATGACGGGCGCAACCTGAACTATGCGAATGTCGAGATCCAGACCCTCAAAGAGTTGGTGATCAAGGTGCTTCTGGACAACAAAGCGGTCTGCTTCGACGCGGACGTGTCGCCGGACCAGGACAGCGGCAAGGGCATCATGGCCCGCAATCTGTACGACTACGAATCGGTCTACGATCTCGATCTGGGCCTGGCCAAGACCCAACGGCTCCTGTTTCGCGACGGCACCATCAATCACGGCATGGTCTTCATCGGCGTGGACCTCCAGGACGGCAAGCCGGTCAAGTGGCTCGTGGAGAACAGTTGGGGCTCCGATCGCGGCAAAGGCGGCCTGTGGACCATGTACGACGACTGGTTCGAGGACAACGTCTACAAGATCATCGTGCACCGCGACTCTGTGCCCGAGGAGATTCTCGAGATCTTGGAGCAGCCTGCCGAGAAGCTGCCGGTCTGGGACCCGATGTGGTAGGGGTTACCTGCGGCGGAACGTGCTCTGTGTGGTCCCCGTGCTTCCGGGAAGCCCGCCAGGGCCGCCTGTGCCGTAGTATCCGCCGGGCATGTAGGATGATCCCATGCCGTAACCCATGCCTGGGCCGCCGCCGTAGTTGCCGTACCCCATGTTGCCGAAGCCCATCGGCCCGAAGGGCATTGAGGGCGGCGACGTCAGGTCGCTGATGTCATAGACACGTGCGATCATCCTGCTCCCGGGCAGCGCCGAGGTGGTAGCGATGGTGATCAGGCCTTGGTGGACTGTGTAACCCACTTTCGCCGACGCGCCTGCCGACAGCGAGGACACCAGCGTGTCGAGGTACTGGCGCAGTCGAAGGCCGGGGATGCCATCGATGCCGATGGCGGTGTCCTGGTAGATGCCCGCACTGTCGAGGTCTCGCCAGAGCACGATGATGGGCAATGGCGGCGTCGTGCACGTGCGCAGAATGTCGATTGCCTCGCTGAGCGGCATGTCCCGCGTGAACGAGGCGGGCGTGCGAACACCGGGCTTCAGCACCGGCCTGGACGCCTGCGGCTTGGGCGACTGCTGCAATGCCTGCGGTGTGCTGGTTTTCGTGACGGGTTTGGCATTGGGGTCGGACGGAGTGTTCGGGGCGCCGGCATACGCCATGGCCGGCAGCAGGACTATCACACCCACCCATACCCACGTGTTTCGGACGGTCGCTTGTGGAATTCCTGTGCTCATCCTCAGCCTCCCATTTCGCTTCAGAGCAGGAACGAAACCACGCTCGGCAAGGACGCTCCATGCCGGAACACCCATATTAGACCGCGCGGCGGTTTGTGACATCAACAAAAAAACGGCAAACCTCGCACGGCCGTGCTATTTCGAGGTGGAGGCGATGGGCAGCATCTGTGCGGACTTGTCGAGAGACTCCGCGCTGGCTGTGACGGCATAGGGACGCTTCTGAATGGTGTCGAGTGTCCGGCTGGCCGCCGTAACCACCTTCTCGTTCGACCCTTCCGCGACGAGACGCTCCAACAGGGCGCTCGTCTGCTCGCAGGGGTAATTCGCCAAGGCTTCGATGGCGGCGGTTTGGCCGTATTCAGCCGAAACCTCTTTGTTGCCGGCGGCCGCATAGAGAAGCTGGGCGTAACCCTCCTGGCTGTCGATCTGGGTGATGGCGTTGTAGACGCTCGTTCCTTCGCCCGGCGCCGTTGCCTCCAGCCGTCGCAGCAGGTAGCTGACGCACTGGGCGTCGCCGATGTTCGAGAGGGCGTCGATGGCCGCCTGTTGGAGGCAGTCCTGGACCGCGTCGCTGACTCCTCCCGCCAGCGACAGCAGTGAGGTCGTGGCCGCCGGAGATTGGATATTGCTGACCAATTGGGCGAGACGCCCGATCTCGGCCTCGCTCGTGGCGGCTTCGTACCGAGCGATGATCTCGTCCATCACCGGTGTGTCCGCCATCCGGGCCAGGGAATCGCCGGCGGCCCGGGCGACCGAGGCGTCCTCCGTCTGGAGCATGGCGTCGAGCAGAACAGGCCAGCTCTCGTGATTTGTGATGCCCGCAACGCGACCGGCGAGATCTTCCTTGAACTGGCCCTCCTCGGTCTGCCCCAGGGTGTCGAGCAGAGCGACGGTTGCCGACGGGGTGCCGATCCTGGCGAGGGCTTCCGCGGCCCACAGTCCGGTCTCGTCCTGGCCGTTGACCATGTCCACGAGGGAAGCCACCGCGTCGTCGCCCATCGCGACCAGTTCTTCGAGGCACTGTTTGATCATCGCCTGGTCGTTCTGCACAACGGCATTTCGGAGCATGGCTGCGATTCTCGCAGATCCTTCCAGGCCATCGAGGTCGATGGTCCGGACTCCTCCGGCGGTTGCGGCCGGAGCGATACCGGGCGCGGCGCCATCCCGTGCTACGACGGACGCCGTCCCGTCCGGAATGCGTGTTGGTTCGACAGACATCGCCGACCCGGCGCCCGTCGCGGACGCGGAGGACGAAGAGCCATCGGATGTCGAAGCTGTTTGCTGGATGCTCCCTCGATGATCGAGCGGCACGAGCGGTTCCTGCTCGATCGAGCGGTTTACGACGTACAGAAGGGCCAATGCCGCCAAAATGGATGCCGGATACAGGAGAATCGCCCAGTCCAGCTTCATACCATGCCTGGAAGCGGGGGTCGGAGCGACATCTGCTGGCTGGCTGCCTTTCTTGGGATGGGTGGCTTTCATAGAGATCTCGCAAACGGTTTCCCGGCTGGCCCGGGGTGACCCGGGCCAACCGGGGTTGTCATCGCGTTCTTCGCAGGACGACATGGCCTGCGTCGAGAGTTCGGCAATCCGACTCTTACGGCTTGCCGTATGTTCCTGCGCGGATCTGTGCGATTTCCGCCGTCGTGAGGATGTCGTTGAACACGACCATCTCATCCAGCAGACCGTCGAAGTACCGGTTTGCCGACAGATCGCTGCGGGCGCCGATGTATACGCCTGCGTCGGTTACGCTGATGTTGTAAGTCATCGTGCCCGTCCTATTGGACAAGGTCGTCCCTGCGTCTGCGTCATAGACGTTGATGCGGAAGGTCCGGTTGCTGTCCTGATACGTGACGACGACGTGATACCACTTGCCGATGGAGACCGCCTGATCGGTCCACTTCGACTCATACGACATGCCGTTGTTGTACCCGGTGAAGAACCCGACGGTTCCGTTCGCGTGGACCATGAGGGCGATACTGTTCAGAGCCGCGGTGGAAGTGGCCTTCGAGAACGAATCGTAGGTGTAGTTCGTGATCGGAAGCGATTCCAGCTTCATCCAGTAGGCTACGGAGATCCTCTTGGGCGCCGTCGTGCTGCTCAGCGGGAAGTCCGCGGAGAGGTTCGCGTCCGGGATCCAGAGATAATCCTTCTCGCTGGCCTCGAAGTCGCCGGAACTCACGCCTTCCTTCACGTCCGTCGTGTTGGCTGTCACGCCGTGGTTCGTCAGGATGTTGGTGCCGACCGTGTCGGCCCCCAATTTGCCGGTTTCGAATCGCCACCAGGCGACGGCGTTGGGATCCACGGTGAAGTCATTGCCCGTGAAGGGGGTGCCGTAGGTGGCTACCAGGGTCACGCCGGTATAGGCCTGGTAGCCTCGCAGCATGATGTACCATGTCGCGGCGGCGGGGTCCGTGATTTCCACGGTCTCCGCATTTCCGATCAGGTAGGGCCGATAGTCGTAGCTCGTCAGCGTGGGCTTGGAACCCCTGCGGACATACAGGTCCGCGTCGCCGGTGCCGCCGGACATTTCGATCGTCAGCGAGTCCTGGCCCGCGGGCACGACGATCTTGTAGAACTTCTCACTGCCGGCCGCGCCGGCGATCCCGCTGACGGGCACGCCGTTGTCGAGTTCGATTGCGTCGTCGGAGACCCCGGTGTACGTGGCCTTCAACGTTACGCCGGTGTACGCCTGGAACCCGCGGAGCATGATGTAGTACGTTCCGGCCGTCGGCGTGTTGATTGTGACCGTTTCCTCGTTGCCGATCAGATACGGTCGGTAATCCCAGGTGCTGGTCGTGGGCTTGGCGCCCAGTCGGACGTACAGATCCACGTCGCCGGTGCCGCCGGAGGTGAAGATGACGAGACTGGTCTGGCCGGACGGGACGACGATCTTGTAGAAGGTCTCACTGCTGGCCGCGCCGGCGATCCCGCTGACGGGCACGCCGTTCGTCAGTTCGGTGACCGTGTCCGGTATGGTGCCGCCGTAGGTCGCCAACAGGGTGACATTGGCGAAGGCGGCGCGCCCGCGGATCATGATGTACCAGATGCCCGCGGTCGGATTGTTCACGGTGACGGATTCGTTGTTGCCCGTCAGGTACGGACGATAGTCATAGGTCGTTGTGGTCGGCAGTTCGCCGAGTCGGACGTAGAGATCGGCGTCGCCGGTGCCGCCGGACATCTGGATTTCCAGCTTGCTCTGGCCGCTCGGGACTGTGATCTTGTAGTATTTCGCGGTGCCCAGGCTGCCGGAGATTCCATCGACGGGGGTGCCGTTCGTGAGCGTTGTTACGCTGGCGAGCGCCTGGTAGTCCGCCTTGAGCGTCACGCCGCTGTATGCCGCCGTCCCCCTGAGCATGATGTACCAGGAGCCTGCCAAGGCCGTGCTGCCGATGCTGACGTTCTCGTTGTTGGTCGAGTTGATGGAGGCATAATCGTAGCTGGAGGTGGTCGGCTTGCTTCCCTGTTTGATGTACATGTCCGCATTGCCGGTGCCGCCGGACATGATGAACAGCATGGAGTCGTACCCTTCGGGCACGTCGATGCGGTAGTACGTGATGCTGTTCAGGGCGCCGGCGATGCCGGTGACGGCCACGCCGTCCTGAAGGATGATCACGCCGCCGTAGGAGGCGGTCAGCGTCAGGCCGGTGTACGCGCTGTAGCCCCGAATCATGATGTACCACGTCCCACCGGTCGGCGAGGGGGCAGTGACCGTCTCCTCATTGCCGGCCAGGTACGGGCGATAGTCATAGCTGCTCACCGTCGGGCTCGCTCCGTACTTGACGTACAGATCAGCGTCGCCTGTGCCGCCCGTGATGACGATGGACAGGCTCGTTTGGCCGCTGGGCACCTCGATGCGAAAGAGCGTTTCGCTGGCTTTCGCGCCGGCAATGCCGGTTACAGAGACGCCGTTCTCCAGGAGCGTGCCAGCGCCGCCGCCGCCGTAGCTGGCCAGCAGGGTGACGCCCGAAAACGCGTTGAATCCGCGAACCATGATGTACCACGTTGCCGCGGCGGGATTGTTGATGGTTACCGACTCGTTGTTGCCGGACAGGTACGGGCGGTAGTCGTAGCTGCTTGTCGTGGGCAGGGCGCCCTGTTTGATGTACAGGTCGGCGTCGCCGGTGCCGCCGGAGATGCTGATCTCCAGCTTCGTCTGGGACGCCGGAACGACGATGCTGAAATACAGCTCGGCGCTGGCGGCCCCGCTCAGCCCGGTGACCGGCACGCTGTTGGTCAGCGTCGTGATGGTCATTGCGGCCGAGTACTGGGCCAGAAGGGTCACGTTCGCATAGGCGTTGTAGCCCCTCAGCATGATGTACCAGGTGCCGGCCAGCGGATTGGAGACGGTGACCGTCTCCTCATTGCCGATCTTGTAGGGTCGGTAGTCGTAGCTGGTGGTCGTAGGCAACGACCCGCGTCGGACGTACAGATCGACGTCGCCGGTGCCGCCGGAGGTGCTGATGACCAGTTCGTCCTGCCCGGAGGGGACCGTGATCATGTAGAACTTCTCACTGCCGGCTGCTCCGGAGATCCCAGTGACCGCCACGCCGTTTGTGAGGTTGGTCTGGGCGTGAACCACCGAAGCGAACATACCCAGCACTGCGACCAGAACCGCGAGGCTTTTAGCGCTTCTTGTGTTCAAACTGTTCATTGTGTACTCCTCTCTACCAAGGGTTCGTACAGGTTCCATGATTCCTGCTCTCAATGTCGGACCGATGCCTTTTCATCATAAGTGCCATGTGCGCGCGGATTCATAACGCGAATTCCACAAACTTTCTCTTTCGGGACGGACGGACGGCGTACGCAGGTTCGCTGCCGGCGCAGAAGTGACCGCGAGCCCATTGCCGGTCCGAGAATAGAGACGAACAAGGGCTTCTGATGGCCGGGACGTTGCTGGACTGGATGTCCTGCTGAACAACACATCGCAGAATCTGCGCACCACACAAGCACAAAACGACCCGCCGGGAGCTTGAATACCCGCCGCCTGGCTGCCCATGGAATTCAACGCTGGTTGTTTGCTGACGGTGATGATTATCGTGCCTTGCGACACGCTTGTCAACCTTCCGGGCCGCGGAAGCTCTTTTTTCCCCGGAACGTCCGTCTGCTCGAGCCAAGTCTGATAACCGACGCCCCTTGTCCGGCCCAGGCCTTCTACGCCGAAAGGGGTCTGTCAATTTGGCACGAGTCGATCGCGTCTCCGCGCACAAACGACAGTTTGCCGCGAAAAGAACCGGCAGCAGACAACCCTAAGTCATTCCCAAAAGGGCCTTTACGACTGAACGGGCGGTCTGGCACGCCATTTGCAAATAGGTATCGACGTACGATTGGCGCCAAGAAGATGAGTCTGTGAGTGATCAGAAAGGGAGGTTATGAGCTATGTTCATGGATCAGTGGTTTCCATTTTTTGACATGGGCAAGACCCTGGAGGAGATGGACCGGGTTCTCGGGCGGATGGGCAGGCCGCTTGGTCTGCGCAGCGTTCCGAGAGGCACATTTCCCGCGATCAACATCTATCAGCAGGATGACGCCATCGTCCTGACAGCCGAGGCCCCGGGCCTTCAGCCCGAGGATCTGGAACTCACCGTGCTGACCGAATCGGTGACCCTTGCGGGCCGCCGCCAGGAGGCGGATCGCCCACAGGACAACCGCTTCTACCGAAGGGAGCGTCCCAGCGGACCCTTCAGTCGCACGGTCGCTCTTCCGGAGAAGGTCAACCCGGATTCCGTCAAGGCCGAGTATCGCAACGGCGTCCTGACCGTCCGGATGACCAAGGCCGAGGAGGCCAAGGTCAGGAAGATTGCCATCAAGTCCTGATGCCACGCTGCAAAAAAGCAGGGGATGAATAGGAGGTTTTTCTATGGCTGTGGAACAGAAAACGACAGGAGCAGAGCAGTCCGAAGCGACCCGTCGGGATGGGCACGCTCGTTATTTCCAGCCTGCCGCCGACGTCATCGAGACAGCGGACGCCGTCCTCTTGAATCTCGATATGCCGGGTGTCGCCAAGGAGAACGTCGACCTGACGATTGATAAGGACATGCTGACCATCGTTGGGAGGGCTGATCCGGAACAGGCAGGCGAGGCCGTCTATCGGGAGACGCACGTCGGCGATTATCAGCGCCAATTCAGTCTGACCGCGGACCTCGATCCCGGCAATATCACCGCGAAGATGAACCATGGCGTCTTGACCGTGCAGATCGGCAAGGCCGAGCGGGCCAAGCCGCGAAAGGTCAAGATCGAAGTTGCTCAATAGATATCGGGCCAGACCCTGATGTGAAGTTCTTCACTGCAAACGCATTGCCTTCATGCGATGTCGCCTGGATCGGCTCGTCGCCCACGCGGATGGCGCACGAGCCGATCCAGGCCGTATGAATCACCCTGAAACACCTGCCGGGACTCCCGCTCAACGATTCCTTGACGGTCTTCGTGTGTTCGTCTACAGTGACTGTTCAAGTGTGGGGTCTGACGGCTCGTGCGATCGGTTTCTTGCCTTGGTCGCCCGGGTCGTCCGGTTCGGCGGAAAAGGCAAGGGATTCAGAGGTGAATCGGCGATGAAGGCGAATCCATCGAGACTTGCGGCGTGTCTTCTGGCATTGGTGTCTTTGTCCGGGCAGGCGGCGACGCATCATAGTGACACCGACTGGTTCCGCGACGCGAAGTACGGCGTCTTCATGCATTTCCTGCCAGGCGACGCGGCGGGCTTGGCTCGCGTGCGCGAGTTCGACGTGGAGCACCTGGCTCGCCAGTTGGAATCCGCAGGGGCGAGGTACTTCGTCCTGACGCTGGGACAGAACTCCGGCTTCTTCAACTCGCCGAACGTTGCCTACGACCGATGGACAGGCTACGCAGCGGGCGAGCGGTGTTCCACACGCGATCTGCCGCTGGATCTGTATCGAGTTCTGAACCCTAAGGGCATCCGCCTGATGCTCTATCTGCCTTGTCAGACCCCGAACGCCGACAAACGTGCACAGAAGGCCTTCGGACTGCCCGAAGGCCAGCGCGACCAGCCGATCAACCTGGAATTCGCGAAGAAGTGGGCGGAAGTGATCCAGGAGTGGTCCGACCGCTACGGAGACAAGGTGGCCGGCTGGTGGTTCGACGGCGGCTACAAATGGATCCACTTCAGTGAAGAGATCGCACAGGTCTACGCCGCTGCGGTCAAGCATGGCAATCCGAACGCCATCGTGACCTTCAATCCCGGCGTCAGTCTGATCCGCCACACGCAGGCGGAGGACTACACGGCGGGGGAGTTGAACGAGCCGTTCGACGTGCTCCCCACATCGCGTTGGGTGGACGGTTCCCAGTGGCATGCTTTGACCTATCTCGGTTCGCAGTGGTCCGCACGGGACACGCGGCATCCCGCGGAGCAGTGGGCGAAATGGGTCAGCACGGCTGTGTCCAAGGGCGGCGTCGTCACGCTCGACATGGGTCCGAACTGGGACCCGCAGGCCGGACCGATCGGTTCGCTCGCACTGGCACAGTTGGAGCAGGTCCAGGCCATTCAGGCCGCGGTGAAGGCGACGCTTGTTCTTCCCGATTCCGGAGCTCGCGAGAATCCCTCCCGTCTGGCGGTGGAGCTGCGGGCCCGCGACGGGCTGGCGAGTTTCTTCGCCAAGGCGAAGGCCGGCGGGAAAGTGACCGTCGCCTATCTCGGCGGCAGCATCACCGCCGCCAATGGCTGGCGGCCCCAGACGACCGCCTGGCTGCAACAGCGATACCCGAAGGCCCAGTTCACGGAGATCAACGCCGCCATCGGCGGCACGGGTTCCGATCTTGGCGTCTATCGCCTTGGGCGCGATGTGCTCGCGCACCAGCCGGACCTGGTGTTCGTCGAGTTCGCGGTCAACGACGGCGGTGCCCCGCCCGAGCAGATCTACCGCTGCATGGAGGGCATCGTCCGCCAGATTCGCCGGGCCGACATGGCTACCGACATCTGCTTCGTCTACGCGATGCACGACGGGATGCTCAAGGATCTCGCGGCCGGCCGGTTGCCTCGTTCTGCGTCCGCGATGGAGCTGATCGCAGATCACTATGGAGTTCCGTCCATCCTTCTTGCACAGGAAGCCGCCCGACGGATCAACGCCGGCGAATGGGTCTTCACGGCGCCGAAGCCCGAAGTTCCCGCCGATCCGAGCAAGGGAACGCCCGCGCGTCCGGCCTTTTCGTCGGACAGTTGTCATCCATACGCCGAGACCGGGCATCGGCTCTACACCGAGGCGATTGCCCGCTCCTTCGAAGCGATGGAGAGTCTCGGAACCGCCGGGGCGCATTCTCTGCCGGCGTCGTTCACGCCGGATAACCACGAGGCCGCCAGACTCATTCCGCTGACTGACGCCATGCTGAGTGAAGGCTGGCGGACGCTCGACCCTCAGGGGGATCAGATTGCACGGAGTTTCTCACAGCGGCTGCCCGCCTTGTGGTGTGCGGACAAACCCGGCGCAACGCTGAGCTTCGCGTTCCACGGGCGTGCGGCGGCAATCTACGACCTGCTCGGCCCCGATGGGGGCGAACTGGAAGTGCTCGTGGACGACCAGCCCGCCAGGCCGGTCCGACGGTTCGACGCTTACTGCACGTATCACCGCCTGGGCACGACCTCGCTGCTGTCGCAGACGCAGGCGGCGGACCATACCGTGACGGTGCGTCTGACCGGCAACTCCTTCGACAAGGCCGAAATCCTCAGTCGCAATAAAAACAAGATCGACGATCCCGCGCGTTATGCGCCGTTGCGATGGTACGCCGGGGCGCTGTTGATCGACGGGGAATTGAAGCCCGATGGCGCCGCGAACCTCCCGAAACGCCTCACCCGGGCACAGAGCTTCCTCGGTATCCACTATGATTTCCACGCCGGGCCGGACTGCAACGCGATTGGCAAGAACACCACCCGGGCGATGATCGAGAACATCATCGACCAGGTCCATCCCGACTACATCCAGACCGACTGCAAAGGCCATCCCGGGCTGTCGAGTTACCCGACGAATGTCGGCAATCGGGCGCCGGGCTTCGTCGGCGACCCGCTGCGTCTGTGGCGCCAGGTGACGGCCGAACGAGGCGTCGCACTCTACATGCACTATTCCGGGGTGTGGGACTCCGAAGCCATTCGTCTTCATCCCGACTGGGGCGTCGTCGACGCCGACGGCAAGACGAACGGCAACGCCACTTCGCGTTTCGGCCCCTACGTTGACATTCTGATGATCCCGCAGTTGCGTGAGCTGGCGGGTGACTACGGCGTGGACGGGGTCTGGGTGGATGGCGATTGCTGGGCGTCGGTGCCGGACCACAGCGAGCTGGCGCTGAAAGCCTTCCGCGAGGCGACCGGCATCAAGGATGTCCCTCGCAAGCCGGGGGACCCGCACTGGTTCGAGTTCCTCCAATTCCATCGCGAGGCCTTCCGCCAGTACGTACGCTACTACATCGCGGAAGTGAAGAAGACGAATCCCGAGTTTCAGATATGCAGCAACTGGGCGTTCTCCGACCATATGCCGGAGCGGGTCTGCACGCCGGTGGACTTCCTTTCTGGCGACTATTCGCCGGACGACAGCGTCAACTCCGCCCGTCTGTCGGGACGATATCTCGCCCACCAGGGAGTGCCCTGGGACCTGATGGCGTGGAGCTTCTCCCGCACGCCCGGCAAGGACGGGAAGAACCAGAAGAGCGTAGTCCAGTTGCAGCGGGAGGCCGCGGTGGTCCTCGCGCTCGGCGGCGGCTTCCAGGCGTACTTTACCCAGAAGCGGGATGGCTCGATCCGTGAGGAGACCGTGCCCGTGATGGCGGAGGTGGCGAGGTTCTGCCGGGCCCGACAGGCCCTCTGCCACCATGCGACGCAGGTGCCCCAGGTGGCGATGCTGTACTCGACCGCTGCGCATTACCGTCGGAACAATGGACTGTTCCACCGCGACCTGGGCCGAATGAGCGGCACACTGCAGGCCCTTTTGGAAGACGGGCAATCCGTGGACCTCGTGGGCGAGCATCATCTGACCGGTCACATGGCGGACTATCCGCTCATCGTCGTGCCCGAGTGGGACTATCTCGAACCGCAGTTCAAGGACGAACTGATCGTATACGCGAAAGCCGGCGGCAATCTGCTGCTCAGCGGACCCGGGACCGCGGCCCTGTTCCAGGCGGAACTCGATGTTACGTTGGAGGGCGAGCCACAGTCGGCGAAAGACTGCCGGCTTGCCTACGCCGGCCAGGTGGCTGCCATCTGCGGCCAGGTGCAGTCGGTGAAGGTGGGACCGAAGTGCAAGACGTTCGGCCGGATTCAAATGGGCGATGGAGCCGATTCGCCTTCGCAGCCAGCCGCGTCCGTCACCGAGTTCGGGCAGGGCAAGATCGCGGCGATCTACTTCACGTTCGGCCAAGGCTACGTCGATGCGAGGACCGACCTGGCTCTGCAGTTCCTGAATGATCTGGTGCGCGAGCTGTTCCCGAAGCCGATGGTGGAGGTGAAGGGCTCGCACGAAGTGGATGTAGTGGTCAATCGCCTCGGTGGCAAGCTGATGGTGAACCTGGTTAATGCCGCCGGGCCGCACCGGACCGAGCCGATTGTGGAGTCTATCCCGCCCGTCGGCCCGCTCGACGTGACCATTCGTCAGGCTGCGAAACCGACGAAGATCATGCTGGAACCTGCTGGAGTCTCGCTGCCTTTCGAGCACCGTGACGGCGAGATCCACCTGACCGTCCCTCGCGTGGACATCCACGAGGTCGTGGTCGTTGAGGGACCGTGACATCGACTCTGGAGTCTCTTTCTCGCGGGAATGACAATCGGGTGTTCGGGACGTGCGGTGTCGCGCACAGGCTCTCACTTGACTTGCCGGCCGAAGCAGAAGAGGTGTTTGAAGCCTCGCAGGAAGACCTGGCCGTCGCTGATTGCCGGCGACGCATAGCACTGCTCGCCTAGTTCGAATTGCGCGACCCGTTCGAATCGTGGGCCGGGCTTGATGACATTGATCTGTCCATCGTCGTTGATGAGATAGACCAGTCCCTCGATGAGGACGGGGGAGGCGTGGTGCTTGCCCAGCTTCTCCTGCCAGTACACCTTCCCTGTGGCGGCTTCGTAGCAGAACGCGACGCCTGCGTTGTTGACGCTGAGCAGGTAGTCGCCCACGACGATCATGGAGGGGACATAAGGGGCGCCCTTTGCGTCCTGCCAGACGAGGTGTGTTTCCGTGACGTTGCCGGCGCCGTTGGGTCGGATTGCGTAGATGACCTGCTTGGGCCAACTGCTGTTGATGAACAGCAGGCCGGCTCTTTCGCTGTAGACGGGGGTGGCGACGGATTCCTGAGAAGGCCCGTCCACGGTCCAGATCTCTTCGCCCGTGTCGGGATCGAAGCTGGTGACCCGCCGATCGCCGCACTGGATCAACTGCATCCGGCCGGCCAGTTCGCGGATCAGAGGAGCGCTGTAGCTGATCCCTTTGTTCGTGCGTGGGACACGCCAGACGGTCTTTCCTCTCTCACGGTCGAGAGCCACGAGGAAGGAATCGCCCTTGCTGTCGCCGTCCAGGATGACCTTGTCTTTGTAGAGGACGGGCTCGTTGCTGAATCCCCACTCGCCGGCGTGGGTCCCAGGGCGGACCAGCCAGAGCTGCTCCCCGCCGGCCAAGTCATGGGCGGCCACGACGATATCGTCGCCGACGCGGAATGCGGCGTAGACCCGCTGGCCGTCCGTGGCAGGCGTGCCGGAGGCGTAGCTGTTCTCCTTGTGCAGTTTCTCCAGCGGCCCCTGGACGACGGTCTTCTGCCAGAGAATCGCTCCGGTTGCGCGGTCCAGGCACAGGAGCACTCGTTCCTGCGTCTCCGGCAGGGCAGTGACGGTGCAGACGCGGTTGCCCCAGACGATGGCGGAGGCGTGTCCGTAGCCGGGCATCTCGACCTTCCATGTCGCGGTCGCGGGATCCCAGTTCGTCGGGATGTTCTCCTCTATGCACGTCCCGTCGCCTCGCGGGCCGCGCCAGCAGGGCCAGGACTCGCCGTGGAGAGTGCCTGGATCGATGGTAGAAGCCGCCATCGCGACAACCAAGGAAATCAGCCGACGAATGCTGCTGGTCCAAACAGTGTTCAAGCGTATGTGCGTTTTCTGCATAAAGTCCATTTCTCTCCCTGTTGGCCCCGAGTAATCCTGACTGTAACTACTGCCTGTCGGGCCCTCGGTTCGAGACGAATTCCGAGACGGGTCGGAAACTGCTTGGGGTCGATGTGCTCATGGATCTCCTCCAGTTCCGGGATGAACCGGCAGAGTCTCATTCTGTGCGTATCCTCCCGTGCGAACCGCTGTTCGGGGCGTGCGTTCCTGCCCTCTATCGACCTCGCCATTCGCCCAGGATACGTTTGAGACGGCGTAGGATGCCGTCTTTGGCCAGTTCGACCGGTGTGGTGGACGTGGCTCGCAGCTTCTCCAGGGATGCGGCGTTCTGAGCCGCACGGGTCGCCGCCAGGTCCGAGAGGACCTGGGGGATTTCCTCCCGCAACGACAGCAGGCGAGAAAAGGCCGCCCGGTTGAACTCCAGCAGTTCGCAATCGGTGGCTGCCGTCATGGTCGCGGCTCGCGGCAGGCCCGTCAGTAGACTCATTTCACCGAAGAGGGCGCCGGGACGCAGCTCGAACTCGATGGGTTTGGCCGTGTCGGAGTTCGTGATGGTCCCTTGCACGGTGCCCTTCACCAGCACATAGAACGATTCGCCCTCGTCGTTCTGGTGCATCAGGGTTTCCCCATGTGTGAACAGGATGCGTTTCACATCGCGAGCCACCGCCTTCATGTCGTCGCGACTGAGCATGCAGACGCCTTGGGCGTCCGCCACGAGCTTGCGTCCGAAGTCGCTGCGGACCAGATCGTCCACGATGGCCTCGATCTCGGACGCCAGCGGCGTTTCGATCTTCAGCGCGCGGGCCGTCTCCATGAAGCTGTCCAGCAGTCGGCCGCTCATGGGGAAGGGGATCTCGATCCCGCGCCGGGTGAACTTGTACCAGATCATCCGCATCACGTCGCCCTCGATCGGCGTGCGCAGTTCGTATTGTTTCGTCCAGAAACGCAGCACGTAGTCGATGCAAAAATCCTTGAATCCGGTCACGTAGGCATCCGGGGCCGGGTGCTTTTCGATCTTGGGCACACAGTCAGCGGCCTCGAGCAACGCTTCGATAACATCGCCCGGCGCGTCGCCGTAGCTGGCTGAGATGGGGACCACATGCCGGCGCAGCTTCGTGGGCGAGGAAAAGTTGCGGATCGTCGTATCGGCGAGCTTGCCGTTGGGGACGATTACGATGTGCCCTCCTGTGGTGCGAAGACGCGTCTCCCGCCAGCTCACCAGGATCACCTGCCCGATGGTGTCATCCACCTCGATCCAATCGCCCACCGACATGGATCGACACGCGTGCAGGGACATGCCGGCCAGGAGATTGCCGAGGACCCCCTGCATGGCGAAACCGATGACGCCCGTGACGATGGCCGTCGAGGTCAGCAGCACGCCGATCTGGCGTCCCATCTGGTATTTCAGGAGTATGAACACGATGCCGACGATGATCGCCAGGCGGAGCATGCCTCGGGTCAGCCGGCTCAACGGGCACCGGCGTCCCATCTGTGCGAACCCCTCGACGAAGAGCCCTTCACCCAACCTGACGATGCCGTACAGACCCCAGAACAACAGCCAGGGATGATGGAACTCCGACCATTTTGGCTGGCCGCGGTTGATCGCGTAGACCAGCGGAATCGAGATCGCCAGCACGAGGATGGGGACCACGACGTAGTTCGCGAGCACGCCCACGAACTGCCGTCCTGTGTGTTGCTTCGCATCCAGGCCATCCGAGGGGGTATAGCGACGGCGAAGCGGCGTTGCCAGGATATATGCCAGAAGCAACACCATCAGGCCGGTCACGACGTCGCGAACATAGGGCAACGTCTCCCTCAGAGGTTTGGGAGCGGCTGCCGTCGCCAGCAGGAGGGTCTGAACGTGCGTGGTCAGCGATGAGAGATGTTCGAGCATAGCGATTCCTCAGTCACAGATCGTCAACCATTGTCCGGCCCGCGCGAGCAGGGCGCCGGGCGAGAGTCTCTGCACCTGCTCCTCCACGGCCAGCAACGTCTTGTCGTCGGCATTGGGCGCATGGTGGCCGAGGAGCACGCGGGGAATGCCCGCGGCCTCGGCGATTGCCAGGTCGTCCTCTCGGCAACTGTGCCCCCACCCGGCGAAGGCGTCCTTCTGTGCCTCGCCGAAGTGGGCGTCGATGATGAGCATGTCCGCGGGCCTCGGGGTCGAGCACATCGCCATGAATGCCATCTCGTCGGCTGGCGTCCGTTTTTGCCATTCGATGTCGGTGGCGAAGACCACTGACGCCTTGCCGGCGGCGTCGTCAATGCGATAGGCCAGACACCCGCCGGGATGGGGTACCGGGCACCCCTGGATTCGCAGACCTCCGACCCGGATTCCCGCCATGGGAAATTCGGCGAACTCAAGCCGCGCGCTCATTTGCTTCCACGAGATCGGCCAGTACGGCTGGGCCAGCAGTCCCGTCACGGCGCTGCGGACGCCGCCATCGGCGAAGGTCGGACCGGTGAATAGGAAAGACCATGGTCTCTGATAGAGCAGCGGATTCATCGTCAGGCCGGCCAGATGGTCCAAGTGATAGTGCGAGAACAACACGGTCACTTCGCCAGGCTGTGTCTGGGCCAGTTGCGCCGCGACCGCTCGCATCCCGGTGCCCGCGTCGAGGACCAGTCGTTCGCCGCCCGAGCCGACGAGCAGCAGGGAGGTCGTGTCGCCGCCGAATTCATCGAAGCCGGCCCCGAGGGCGGGCTGGCTTCCCCGCATTCCGCCGATGAATAGACGCATGGTCATTTCTCCGTAAGCCCCCAGACCCCGTCCCAGGAAGCCGGAGGATGGGTGGCCAGGTTGGCACAACGTTGAGCGTAACTCCTCGCAGCAGGATCGTCCGGCAGTTGCTCGAAGATTGCCTTGGCCCCTGCGAAGTCCCCTTCGCGGAAGCGAGCCAGTCCGGCGGCAAACGTCTCCCAGCCGGTGGGCGCCGGGTCCGACGCGAATCCCGTCAGCTCATAGACCTCGACCGCGGTTTTGCGACCGACCACGCGAAGGTCCGCCAGCTTGCGTCCGCGGAACTCGGACGACGCCTGTCGCCAGGTGCTGCCGGAGACCATGGTCTCCGTGCCGAAAGCCTTGTTGGCGCCCTCCAGACGGGAGGCCAGGTTCGCGGCGTCGCCCAGGATCGTGTAGTTGAACCGTTTGCGGGAACCCATGTTGCCGACGACGACGTCGCCTGTATTGAGGCCGATCCTCATTCTCAGCGTGGCCCCGGTCCGCTGCAGAAAACCGTCTCGCAGCTCGGTGAGCCGGCGCTGACATCGCATCGCGGCGCGGCAGGCTCGGACCGCGTGGTCCGCCTGGCCCAGCGGAGCGTTCCAGAACGCGATGATCGCGTCGCCCTCGTACTTGTCGAGCGTGCCGCCTTCCTCCATGATGATGTCGGTCATCTCGGTGAGGTAGTCGTTCAGCAGGGTGGTCAGCTCGACCGGGCCCAGCTTCTCGGAGAAGGTCGAGAAACCCGCCAGGTCGGTGAACATGATCGTCAGCTCGCGTTTCTCGCCGCCGAGTTGGAGGTGCTTGGGGTCGCGGATGATCCTCTCGATCACATCGCCGCTGAGGTAGTGACGGAACGCCTGTTTGATGAAGGCCTTCTGTCGTCCCTCCGTCCAGTAGTTCGCGGCCAGCGCGCCGACCATGCCCATCGCCGATCCGCCAGTCTGGGCGACGACCGGCCACCACAAGCCTCTGGCATAGGCAGCAAATCCGATCGCCAGCGGCGCTGCGAGCCAGAGGATGGCCAGCGGTCCCGCCTGCCACCATTTGCCGCCGTAAGTCAGGGAGATCGCGGCGGCCAGGGCAGCGAGCAGGACGCCGGGAATGACCATGGATGCCGGCGACTCGGCAATGAAAGAGTCGGTGAGCAGGTTGTCGACGAACGTCGCGTGCAGAACGACGCCGGGACACTTCGGATTGACCGGGGTGGGCCGCAGGTCCAGCAGACCCGGCGCGCTGTATCCCACGAAGACGTAGCAGTCCTTGAATACCTCCGGCGACAACACGGGAGCCTCGCCCGATTGCAGACGCAGCTCCGATTGGATAACCGCGGCGAGCGAGAACGCCTCCGGCAAGCCCTCTCGACCGCGGAATCGCAGAATCGTTCTGCCTTGCCGGTCGAGAGGAACGACCTTGTCGCCCACGCGCAGTTGCCGGCCCGACACAGTGACCCTTGGCGGGGCTGCCGCGGCGGTTGCGCGGGCATTGGGGTCCTGCAAGGCGTTGGGATCGGTCCAGGAGGAAGGAGGGCACAGCCAAGCTGCCAGTCCGAGCGTCGGGATGGCGACCCTGTCGAATCGGCGGAAGGTCTCGATCCGACGGAAGACGCCATCGGGATCGGCCGAGCCGCTGACATGGCCCATTGCCGCCGTACCAGCGGCTATCTCCGGAACCGGGAACGACAAGTTGACGTCCTGGGCCATGGCGGGCAGGTCAACCTGGAGATCCGGACGCGGCACGTAGTCCGGCCACGCCTTTCGCATCCCTCCCGACATGGCCGCCATGACCGTCGGCGTACCGGCTCGCAGACCCTGTCCCAGCGCCTCGTCGTCGGGCACTCCCCGTGCGGACGGTTCGGTGAAGAGCACGTCAATGGCGAGGGCCCTGGCGCCGGCCCTCGCACAGAACGCAGGGATCACGCTGTACACCTCGCGCGGCCAGGGCCAGCCCCAATCCGGATTCTCCTGCTGCGCCCAGTCGAGACTGGCCCGGTCCAGCAGGATCAGCTTCACTCTGGACGAGGGAGTCTCTCGCTGCGAGAAGTACTTCGCTCGCCAGGTCCACGAGGGGGCTTCCCAGGAATCGAGCCAACCGGCCCACCACAGCGATAACGCTATGGTCCCGGCAACCAAGCCGATTCCGGTTCCTCGCAGACACTTGCCGTCGAGCTTGAACATGCTGTTCTTCCTACCGACCGGTGCCAGTCGTTCGTAGTGACGCCGTGAGGCGTTTTCTACGCCCTCACGGGCACACTATGAACGGTGCCTGCGGGATTCTACTGTCCTGCTATGATGGACTGCATGGCTGCGGCGAACCGCTGCTGGCGAACCGTATTGAGGGGCAACCCGGTATCGACCACATCCCCACGAAGCGATTCCAGCCGACTCGACGCGGAAGGATGCGTCTTGGCGAACCCGAGTCCGCCCGAGTGGCTCAGCCGTTCGTCCATCCGCTGGAGCATGGTGACAATCGCGGTTTCCGGATAGCCGGCGCGGCGCAGGATTTCCACTGCTCCGGCATCCGCACGGAGTTCCTGTTTTCGCGAGTAGCCGCCGACCGTCAAGGTCTTGACCACGTCGCCTACCGATCCTTCGAATTCCTCAGTCAGCGCGGCCAATTCTTCGCCACCCAGTTGCTTGGCGGTCTCGGCGCCGATGATCGTGAAGGCCTCCGTCAGACGACCCTGTTTGATCGCGCCGAGTCCGTGCTTCATGGTGACGTGGCAGATCTCATGCGCCAGCACCGCGGCCAGCTCGTCCTCGTTCTGGCAGCATCGGATCATGCCTCGCGTGACGAGGATCAGCCCGCCGGGCGCCGCAAAGGCGTTGATCTCATCCGAGTCCAGCAGGACGAAATGATAGCCGCCGAAGGTCTCGGGGCGGTTGGAGAAGATCGCGAGCGACTGGCCCAGCAGATTCAGGTAGGCGTTGGCCTCGGGCCGGTCCAGCGGGGGGTAGCTCTGGAACACCGTGGCCGCTACTGCTCGCCCGATGTAGTACTCCTGTTCCGGCGTCAGGTCCTGAAACGTCTTGTCGACCGCCTGGGCGCCGCGTTTGACGGATTCCGCTTCGCTGTCGGTCAGCACGCCCGTTGCTCTGCCCACTTCCGCGCCCACATCGCCCACCGTCTCGCACCCGCAGAACAGCAGTGTGATCGGCAGGCTCGCCAGAATGCTCATTGCCAACCAGTATCTCCCGTTCATTGGGCACCTCCCTGCAGGCTGCCCTGCGCCCGGAATGCCTCGATCTGGGCGGGGTCGACCACGAACTTCGACATGCGGTCCACCCAGGTGTAGTCCAGCTTCCCGTCCGCCTTCATTTTGTTCTCGACCTGTTCGTTGAAGCCGAAGCCCGCCAGGGAGGTTTCATCGGAGGAAACGCCCGTGGCGGCATCGCCGGTCCCTGCGCTCATGGCGATCTTCTTCTTGGTGAGCGTTGACTCGTGCAGCCAGCCGGTGACGCCGTTGGGCAGGGTCACCGGATACCAGCCGTTCTGCAGCGTTCCCGTCTGAACCGATGCGCCGTATGCGACGTCGGCGACGACTTTGCCCAGTTGAGAGGGGGTCGCTCGGACCTTGGCGTTGCGCACCTGCACATTCAGTGTCCCTGCGAGTGCTGTGCCGGCACAGATCGCCAGCAGCACTGCAACAACTCTGATCCTCATATGTGTCTCCCTTGAAAGCACATTCTCTTGTCGCTGTCCGATGCCCGAAAGACGCATCGCATAGCACATCGCACCATGATATCCATTGCCGGCGCGAAAGCAAGCGATCCTGTGCGCCGACCCCTGTAGTCCCTGGCGTCAAGCATGGCATCATGGTACCATGGCGGTCGTCAATGGAAAGGGCGTTGTGATGGTGCATCGGGCGAAGGTAGTGATAGCCGCTGTGGTTGCGGCGATGGCGGCAGGGACGGTCTGTCGCGGGGCTCAGTTCATATGGCTGGAGGGCGAAGCGGGCCAGGCGAATGTTGCGGTCAACAACAGCGGCTGGGGCAACACCCACTTCCTGTCCGAAGGCAAGTGGATGCACGTTTCCATCGACGCGGAGAAGGTCGATGCCGAGGTGAAGGCCGAAGCGGTCCTCATCCAGTACCGCTTCGACGTGAAAAAGGCCGCCCGGCACGAGGTCTGGAGCCGGATCGGGTTCGAGTTCGCACGCTCGATGTTCGAGTACCGCATCGACGAGGGCCCCTGGAAGGCGATCCGTCCCGACGATCTGACGACCGACTTGATGGAGATTGCCTTCTTCTGCGAAGTTGCCTGGATTCACATGGGGGACGCCCAGCTCGGCGCGGGTGGGCATGTCCTGGAGATCCGCATCCCCAAGACCAAGGACAAGGATGGCAAGACCCAGCGCATCCTCTATGCCTGTGACGCGATCTGCCTGACGGACGGTCCGTTCCATCCGAATTCCAGGTACAAGCCCGACGAGACCGGGCGCGACGAAAAGGACGAAGCAGCATTGAAGCATGTCTTCCAGCTTCCCGAAGCACCCACGGGGGCGCGGTCCAGCGTCTCTCTCAAGGGGGTGTGGGAAGTGACCCGCGACGACGAGCAGACGCCCGGCGAAGTGGCCGAGCCGATCAAGTCGCTGCCTCAGACGACGTTCTTCAAGGCCATCGAAGTGCCGTCGGACAAGAACGTCAGCCGGCCGGACCTGCTGTTTGCCCACCGGCTCTGGTACCGCACGCGGGTCCACGTGCCTGCGAGTCTGGCCGGTCGGGCGTTCTTCATCGAGTTCCCCCAGAACAGCCTGAACACGACGGTCTACGTTAACGGCGTCTACTGTGGCTTCGAGAAGAACCCGTTCTGCCGGTTCCAGATCGACGTGACGAAGGGCGTCAGGCCGGGACAGACCAACGAGGTCTGGGTCGGCATCCGCGACGCCTGGTACGGTCGGACCGCGGACCCGGATCGCCCGTTCAAGCTCCGCCGGACCTTCAACACGCCCATCAAGTTCTTCCACGACGGCTTCCAGGATCTGGACTACCCGATCTGGAACTCGCCGCAGTCGGGCATCCTGTGCACGCCGATGTTCGTCGCGGCCGGTGGAATCTATGCGTCCGACGTCTTCGTCAAGCCGCTCGTGGATCGCAAGCAGCTTGAAGCCGAGGTCACGCTGAGCAACAGCACCACGAAGGACGCCTCCGGCCAGATCCGCTGGGAGGCGGTCAACGACGCGACCGGGCAGGTCGAGAAGGTGTTTGTCGCCAGGCCCTTCACGGTTCCTGCAGGCCGGGCGCAGACACTCACGCTCAACGACGCGTGGACGAATCCGAAGCTCTGGTGGCCCGACACGCCGAACTTGTATCGGCTTCGCACCCTCGTCGTGGTTGGTGGCAAGACGCTCGATACGAGCGAGACCACCTTCGGCTATCGCCAGTGGAAGATCGAAGGACACAAGTTCACCCTCAACGGCGTTGTCTGGCACCTGTGGGCAGACCTGATCGGGGAACGGGGTCCGACCGCGGAGAGCTTCGTGACCGCCTATCGGCAGGCCAACGTCCGCCTGATGCGATATATGACCGCCGGACAGGGTGGCGACAACACGCTCTGGTATGGGATGGAGCCCCCCGAGGCGTTGGACTTCATGGACCGCAACGGGCTGGTCGTCCGACGAAACACCTCGCTCGACGGCGAGGCCATCGGCTCGAACTTCTCCGAGAATGATGCAGAGATCTGCAAGAAGCAGGGCGGCTCGAAGATGAAGGTCAAGCTCATGCAGAACTGGCGGGACCAGTGCGTCGCCCAGGTCAAAGGCGAGCGCAACCACCCTTCGATCCAGATCTGGTCCATCGAGAATGAGTTCGCTTTCATCAACCTGATCAACCTGCTGGGCAACAGTCCTCTCATGGATGAGTACGAGGCACAGATCGCCAAGTGCCACGACGTGGTCATGGCGGTCGATCCGACGCGAAGCGTTATGACCGACGGCGGCGGCGCGATGAAGGACAACACGCTCGCTGTGCATGGCGATCACTACGTCGCCACCCTGGACGTCCGCTACCCCGACCAGGCGTATGAGCCATTCGCCGAGGGCGGCGGGCGGGGCCGCTGGAAGTGGGACATGACCCGGCCTCGCTACATCGGCGAGGATTTCTACGCCAACGGCATCAACCCGGCCGACTATGCCATGTGGGGCGGCGAGGTCGCGTTCACAGGCAAGGCCGCGACGAAGGACGCTGTCGCGACGTGCTATCGCATGTTGCAGGAGGGCTACCGCTGGAGCGGTCTCTACGCGGGCTGGCACTTCTGGGTCGGTGGCGAGGGGGGCGAACGGTCCCGCGTCGCCAATGCGCCGCGTGCGGTCCTCGTGCGACAGTGGGATTGGACTTTCGCGTCGGGCGAGAAGGCCCTTCGCACGTTCGGCGTATTCAACGACACGCAGTACGCGGACTCCATCGCGTTCACCCGCGTGCTGACGATGGGCGGCAAAGAGGCCTATCGCAAGACTTCGCAGCACGACGTGAAGCCCGGTACCGCTGAGAAGTTCGACGAGACGATCCCGATGCCCAGAGTGGACAGCCGGCAGGAGGGCGAGCTGCTCATGACGCTCTCGGTTCAGGGCAAGGAGATCTTCCGCGACACGAAGGCCGTCTCCGTTCTGCCTGCGGCTACGGTCGCCAGCGGGGCTCCGGTCGGTGTGTACGACCCCAAAGGCAAGCTCAAGGCGTTCCTCGATCCCGCCGGCATCAAGTGCGTCCAGGTCGCGAGTCTGGAGAGCCTGCCGCAGGTGAAGGTCCTGATCGTCGGACCCGACGCCCTGAGCGAGACCGACGCGACATCGACTGCGTTGGCGGCCTTTGCCTCCACGGGTCGGGCGGTGATCGTACTCGATCAGGCGAACGTCTTGAAGTACCAGGCGCTGCCCGCGGAGATGGAGCCTGCGGAACGAACCCGTCGGAATGACTTCGGCATGGAAATCCCCGCAGCCGACGGCAAGACCGCGTTCATCGAGGACGCCTCCCACCCCGCGCTCGACGGCCTGAAGGACAAGGACTTCTTCACCTGGCCGGGCGACCACTGGGTGTACCGCAACGCCTACGTGAAGCCCGTCCGGGGCGGCAAGAGCCTGATCCAGGTTGGGCCCAGGTTGCTCAACAGCGCCCTGGTCGAAGTCCCGGTCGGCAACGGCGTGATGTGCTTGTGCCAACTCGCCATCGGCGCCAAGCTCGATCAGTCCGTCGTGGCGCAGAGGCTCCTCGTGAACCTGCTCGAGTATGGGCGGGCCTACAAGCTCCAGACCGCCAACGTCGCCGCGGTGATTGCCGATGAGCAGCTCGGCAAGGCGATGGACGCCATCGGCGTGCAGTACAGCCGAGCGGCGGACGCGCTCTCTGCGATCGGCGATGCAGACAAGAAGATCGCGGTGATCTCCGCGACGCCCGCCAGTCTCAAGGTCCTGGCAAGCAACACAGGCAAGGTCGAGGCCTTCTGGAATCGCGGCGGCTACGTCCTCCTGCACGGCCTGACGCCCGAGGGCCTCGCAGACTACAACAAGCTCGTCGGCTTCGAGCATGTCGTCCGCAAGTTCAAACGTGAGCGAGTGACTTTCCCGCCTGTCCGCAATCCGCTGACCAGCGGCCTGACCACCGGCGACGTCACCCTGCTCTCCGGCAAGCGGATCTTCGGCTGGACCGCCGACGAGTACGTCGCCTCCGACGTGTTCACCTACATCGTTGACATCGACGAAATTGCGCCGTTCGCGACGAGCACCTTCTTCGGATGGGACAACATGACCAACGGCTTCGTCGGCTCGGACGGCTGGCCCCTGATCATGGACTTCGAGGCGCCCGCGGACGGCAAGCCCTACGAGTTCGCGATCACGCTACCCCGCGAGGAGACGATCACTGAGTACATCCACGATCAATCGGTCAACTACAACCCGACCGGCAGCGTGACCCTGCTGTTCGACGGCAAGGACCCGGTGAAGTTCGACCTCACGCCCGACGGCGAAGCGGTGAGTTGTCCCATCAATCCGCCTCGCAAGGCCAAGGTGCTCACCGTCCGGCTCGGCGACTACGAGTTTGCGCCCGGCAAGGCCAAGAACATCGGCATGGACAACATCCAGATCAAGGTCCAGCGTCCCGCCCAGTTCACGCAGGCCGTCAAGCCCATGCTGAACGTCGGCGCCATGGTGCAATACGCCAAGGGCTCGGGTGGGGTCGTCCTGTGCAACCTGAGCCTCCAGGACAACGAGACCGTTCCCGTCAACCAGACGAAGAAACGGACGATCCTGGCGACCGTGCTGCGGAACCTCAAGGCGCCGTTCGCGGGCAAGACCGTCATCGCGGGAGCGGATGTGGACTACATGCCCATCGACATCCACACGAAGGCGACCACCTACAAAGATGAGCGAGGTTTCTTCGGCGACAGGAGCCGGACGTTCAAAGGGCTCCCGGCTGGCCGACAGCGTTTCATGGGCGTGGACTACGACGTCTACGAGATGCCGACCTCGCCCGTGCCGCAGGTGCTCATGCTCGCAGGGGAGGGTCTGCCCAAGGATCTGCCCAGCGAGATCACCGGCATTCCGATCCGCGCCAGGGCCGATGCGTTGTTCTTCCTGCACACCGCCAGACTGGGTCGCCGAATGAACGACGAGGACAGGCGCGAACACAGGAAGCTCGCGATCTTCAAGTACGTCGTGCGGTACGTTGACGGCAAGAGCGAGGAGGTGCCCATCTACTCGGAGATCGACATCGACCACTACGTGCAGAAGTCTCCTCGCGCGTTGCCCGGCGCCCAGGTTGCCTGGGTCGGGTCCTACGAGAACAGCGAGGACAAGGCGGTCGCCTACGCCAGGCAGTGGAACAATCCGCACCCGGATGTGGAGATTGCATCCGTGGACATGGTCTACATCGACAAGGAACTGGGCGTCCCGGCCCTCTTGGCGATCACCGCCGCGAAGGCCAGATAGGAGGAATCGCTATGAACATTCGCAGGTTGGCGGCCGTCGGTCTCATTGTCCTGGTCGGCGCGGGTTCCTGGGCGTACACGCAACAGATGTCAGGCGAGCAGGCCGCACGCAGGACGCTGAAGGTCGTGCGGACGGAGGACTTCACCGTCACCGGCCTGGGGGATTCGCCTGCCTGGGCGAAGGCCGCCTGGGAGCCGCTGAGCGCTCGTGGCGCCGGTGGAAGTCCTCAGCAGACCCGTGTGAAGATGCTCTACTCGCAGACCGGGCTGTACGTCTTCATGGAGGCCGAAGACCGCAGGATCACCGCGACGATGAACGAGGATTTCCTGGACCTGTGGAACGAGGACGTGTTCGAGTTCTTCCTCTGGCCGGACGAGCGGCACCCGGTCTACTTCGAGTATGAGATCTCGCCCCTGGGCTATGAACTGCCCATCCTGATCCCGAACCTGGACGGCCAGTTCCTCGGCTGGCGGCCCTGGCACTACGAGGGCGCTCGCAAGACGGCCAAGGTGACGACCACCATCGGCGGTCCCAAGCAATCCGGTGCGGCCATCACCGGCTGGCGGGCGGAGGTGTTCGTCCCGTACGATCTGCTCAAGCCGCTGCGGAATGTGCCCCCGCAGCCGGGGACGAAATGGCGGGCCAATCTATATCGCGTGGATTATGACGACGGCAAAGGCGTTGCCTGGGACTGGGCGCGGGTGGGACCGAGCTTCCACGAGTACCAGAAGTTCGGCACGCTGGTCTTCGAGTGATGCCGAGGTGCGAGGGTCCTATTGCGGCTGGTCGGGACGGCCATTCGGATCGGCCGGCGGCATGGGCGGCGGGCCTCCTTCGAAGTCCATGAACCCGCGCGGCGGTCTGTTGCCGTGAGGACCGTTGGGATCGCCCATCCATCGGTCCGGCGGCCTGCCATCGCGTCGTTGGCCGCCCGGTCCCATGAAACCTTCCGGCCCTCGACCTCCACGAGGACCGTTCGGATCTCTCAGCGGGCCGCCGGGTCCCCAGTTCTCGCGCCAGTCATTCGGGTCCATTCGTCGGTCACGCGGCCTGTCGCCTCGTGGCCCGCCACGACCGCCCGGGCGGCCTTCATAGGGACGCATGCCCCGGAAATGCTCGAACCTCTTCTTGATGTCGCCTTCCCATTTCTCGTACTGTTCGGGAGTCAGGGTCTTCTTCATGGCCTCGGCGAACTTCTGACGCTGCGTCTGTTCCGCCTGCATGAACTTCTGCCAGAGCTCTCGCGTGCTCGCCCACTGTTCGGTGAGTGTCTCCTTCACGCGTTTGGCCTGCTCATCGGACAGGCCGTAGTCTTCCGTCCATCGCTCCACGAGGAAATTGGGTTCCGGTCCCGGTCCCGGGTCCGGAGGCATCAGTTTGAACCGCGGGATGATTCGATCTTTGAGGGCCAGGATGGCGCCGCCGGAACCGATGCCAATGCCGCTGACGAGAATCACCGCGGCCACACAGATTTGCGCGAAGACCTGGCGGCGCGTGAGAGGCGGACGATGGTGGGGCATCGTCGGATGCTCGGGTTTCGCCGGCTCTACCATAGCCTCATCTCCGGCAGGGGAGCCAACAGCTCCATAACGGGACTGCTCATGTACTTCCAGAACTCGATGGCCAGGAACAGGGTGATCGAGGCCGCCACAGCGGACAAGCCCCCAAACAGGCCCAGCGGGATCAGAGTAACCGCGTCCGGCTTCTGCGATCCGATCCGCAGACGCACTGCGTCGGCCACGTTGAAGACCGGGATCGATTCCTCGCGTGCCTTGTGAGCCAGTCGAGCCAGGGCCTCTAAAGTGTCCATCCGAGTTTCTCCAAAAGGTGTTCTCTTTCGGCGATTTCCTTGATCTTTCTTCGGGCACGGAGGGCCTGGGTCTTGACTTTGGCCCGGCTCCAGCCCATCCGCTCGGCGATTTCCTGCGTGCCGCACTCCTCGAAGTACAGCAACGTCAGGACCAGGCGGTCGTCGGCCGGCAGGCGGGCGAGCAGCGATTGCAGGACCGCGGCGGCCTCCGCCGGATCGATTTCCTCCTCTTGTGCCGCTTCGATCTGCTCCAGAATGTCCGAGTCCGGCAGCGGGGTTTCCACCGATACCCTGGCCTTGTCGCGCCAGTAGTGATAGCCTGTGCGTGTGGCGATCTTCCGCAGCCAGTGCAGCAACGGGGCGTCGCCGCGATAGGTCCTCAAACTGAAGTAGGCGTCGACGAATACCTGTTGCACGAGTTCCTCACACTGCGCCGGGTCGCGAGTGAAACGCCAGAGCAGGCCGGTGATGGCCTTCTCGTACCGTCGGACAATGCGACTATACGCGGCGTCATCACCAGTGAGCGAAGCGACTACATCGGACCAGTCTGCGTTTTCCACACGTCTATTCTACATCCTTTCCGTGCATCGTCCAGTCACCATTATAGTGGCATCGGCCGACCACTGGTGACAGGAAAACCACTGAATGATGCCAATTGTCGGATTCTACCGGCCCATCATCGGGACCTCGTTGTTCAGGATATACCCATGACGAAGTAGGAATACGACGCGCCGCGAACAGGGGCGACCCGGGTCCAACGTCCGAGAATGCTGCCAGGCCTTTTGGATGGCTGTGCGAGCTTCCAGGCATCCAGGGAGGCAACCTCCGGTCAAGGCTGCCAGAATCACAGTATTTGACGATCCTGGCAATGTTGGCTGCCAGATCGGCGTCTTCATTGTGTCGGGTGCGGATCACGGGCTGCCGGTCGGTCGTGTGGAACGGGTTGAAGCCCGCGGGCGCGGATCGCCGATGTCTCTTCATGCTCACGCGCGTTGCCCCTTGCGGTTACGGATTTCTGTAACCGCCGTGAGGAACCGACCACTTATCGGGTGATGAATGGGACATCACAGCACAGCGGATCCCACAGGAACACGAACGGACGGATCACCGAAGGAGTCGCAACGATGGGTCCTGAAGAGAGAATGAGGATGGAGCTCGAACGGTTCGTCAACGCGGGGCTTGAGGAAGGCTGGACCGGCTGGCCGCTGAAGGTTGACTCTTGCATATCCAAGCGGTTCAGCGGAGAATGGTCGCCAGCCTCGGTGCAGTCCTGGCTCGGCGAGTCGAATGCCCTGGCGGTTCCCGACAGGCTGGCAGGCATGTTCGCGTCCCTGCACTCGTTGTGCTGACGGAGGAAGGACTCGGGCCTGCGCCCGATGCGTATGTGCTCGTGAGCACGGTTTAACTGAGGTTTTGAAAGGAGAAGTACGATGCAGAAGAAAGTGATCGTGATGGGTATTGTGGCTGGTGTTCTGGCCTTGGTCGCCGGCGGATTGTGCCTGGCTCAGCCGCCGCAGGGCGGTGGACAGGGGGGACCCGGTTTCGGCGGTCCCGGCGGGAATTTCGATCCGGCTCAGATGCGCCAGCGAATGATGGAACGCTGGAAGGAACAGCTCGGCGCCGATAATGACGCCTGGAAGGTGATCGAGCCTCGGTTCACGAAGGTCATGGAACTCAATCGCCAGACGATGGCCGGCGGCATGGGCGGCATGTTCGGCATGAGAGGCATGCGAGGCCAGCGTGGCCAGGGCGGTCCCGGCGGCCAGCAGGGCCAGGGTCGGGGTGGTCCGCAGGGCGACAGGCCTCGCTTCCCCGGCGATGAGAACCGCGAGCCCTCGGCTGTGGAGAAGGCCCAGGAGGCTCTGGAAACCACGCTGGACAACGAGTCCGCCTCGGCCGACACCATCAAGCAGCAGCTCACGGCGCTGCGTCAGGCCCGCGAGAAGGCTAAGCAGGAACTGGCGGCTGCCCAGCAGAGCCTGCGGGAGATCCTCACTGTCCGGCAGGAAGCCCTCCTGGTTCTCAGTGGAATGTTGAACTAAGGCGACGGCAGAACTGATGAATCCTATCGTACACAGAATGCTCGATCAGGGTGTGATTGACGAATCCGCGGCCCGGGGAATCAGCGGCTTGCTCGCCGAGGGCGAGCCGCCGACCCGGGCCTTCGCGGCCTGCGGCGTGGCCAGCGAGCCGTTGCTGCGGTTCCTGGCCCGCGATCTCGGACTGGCCTACGTGGAACTCGAAGGGCGGACGTTCACCCGGGAGTTCCTCGCCCAGTTCCCCGCCCGAATCCTCTTGGACAAGCACATCATGCCCGTTCAGGGCGACAACGGCGATCTGCTCGCGGTCACGAGCGATCCCTTCGACACGTCGAGTGTCGATGAGCTGCGCCTGGCGACGGGACGCGACTATCAGGTCGCGCTGGCTCCCCTGGCGGAGATCGACCGGTGCATCAAGAAGTACCTGGGCGTCGGCGCCGACACGGTCCAGTCGATGATCTCGGAGGCCGGCGACAACGGCCTGCAGGTCATCGATTCTGAATCCGACGACGATATGGATCTGACGGAGGCTGCGGAAGGGGCCTCCATCATCCGGTTCGTCAATCAGATCCTGACCGAAGCGATCGAGCTGCGAGCGACGGATGTGCACATCGAGCCGTTCGAGGAGAGCCTGCGGGTCCGCTATCGAATCGACGGCGTCCTCCAGGAAGCATCCCTTGCCGCCGAGGTCAAGCAGTTCCAGGCGGCCATCGTCTCGCGTCTGAAGATTCTCGCCAAGCTGGACATCGCGGAGAAACGTGTGCCGCAGGACGGGCGGATCAAGATCATCATCTCCGGTCGCGAGATCGACGTTCGCGTCTCGGTGATCCCGATGATCTACGGCGAAGCGGTCGTGCTCCGTTTGCTGGACCGATCCAACGTCCTGCTGGGCCTGGACAAGCTGGGGATGTCCGCCCGCGACCTGAAGATCATGGAGATGATCCTGGAGAGGCCGCACGGGATCATCCTGGTGACCGGACCGACCGGAAGCGGCAAGACGACCTCGCTCTACGCGGCCCTCTCGCACATCAACGACGTGCAGCGCAAGATCATCACGATCGAGGACCCCATCGAGTACCAGCTCCACGGGATCAACCAGATCCAAGTCTCGCGCAAGGCCGGACTGACGTTCGCCAGCGGTCTTCGCTCCATCCTGCGTCACGACCCCGACGTGGTGCTGGTCGGTGAGATTCGCGACTCGGAGACTGCGGAGATCGCGATCCAGGCGTCCCTGACCGGGCACCTGGTCTTCTCGACCCTGCACACGAACGACGCGCCGAGCGCCCTGACGCGGCTCGTCGATATGGAGATCGAGCCGTACCTGGTGGCCTCCTCGCTGGAGGCGGTCCTGGCCCAGCGGCTCATCCGCACGATCTGCAAGCACTGCAGGGAGCCATTGAGCGCGAGCGAAGCGGCGCCCCTGAAACGACGGTTCGGCGACCGGCTGCCCGACGTTCTGTACAAGGGACGAGGCTGCCGGGAGTGCCAGGGGACGGGGTATCGCGGGCGGATCGGCATCTTCGAGATGATGGTGGTCACCGACGATGTCCGCTCTCTGATCATCGAGAACGCTTCGGCCCCCGAGCTGCGGAAGATGGCGGTGAAACACGGCATGACCAGCCTCCGCGACGATGGGTTCCGCCACCTGTCCGACGGGCGGTCCACAGTCGAGGAGATCCTCCGCGTGACGAAAGACGAGGTGTTCGAGATGAACGGGCTGCTGGGCGCGGAGCCGCCGAAGGAACGCGAGTGATTGTTGACGCCTGATCTGCGATTTGTCCAATCGACAATCAACCTTCCAGGTTCAGACTGAGATCCTATGGCAACCTTTCTCTACAAGGCGATTGACACGCAGGGCCGTCAGGTGGCCGACAAGCTGGTGGCGCCCGACCGGGCGGCGGCGATCGACCAGCTCTTCGGCCTGAGTCTGAGCCCGATCTCCGTAGACCGGCAGGAAGAGCGGCCCGCAGAGGGGCTGTTCTCCCGCGGCGGACGGATCTCCAAGGGCGAGGTCGAGGCCTTCACCCGCCAGTTGGCCAACCTCCTGGCGGCCGGCGTGCCGCTGAGCCGGGCGTTGAGCATTCTCAGTCGCGAATCCGCCAAGCCGGCGGCCGGCAAGCTCTGGGCCACCGTGCACGACCAGGTCTCCGGGGGCATGTCCCTGGCCGATTCGCTCGGCCAGCACCCCCGAGCGTTCCCGCCCGTCTATGTGGCTATGGTGCGAGCGGGCGAGACCGGCGGGTTCCTCGACGTGGTCCTCGAACAGATCGCCACGTTCCGCGCCCAGGAGCAGGAGTTGAAGAACAAAGTCACCTCCGCGATGTTGTACCCGCTGATCCTCTCGGTGCTGGCTACGGGCATCCTGGTGTTTCTGCTGGTGTACTTCATCCCGAAATTCTCGACGATGTTCGCGGAGTATGGCGGGTCGCTGCCGACTCTGACGAAGGCCATCGTATCGGCCAGCGAGTTGGTCGCTCGCTACTGGTTTGCCCTCGTGCTTGCGGCGGCCCTGGTCGTCTTCGGCGTGCGGCGCGCGACGGCCAGTGACGAGGGCCGTCGGCTCGTGCAGCGCATTGTGCTCCGCTTGCCCCTGTTCGGGCGGGCGGCCGCGAGGTTTGCCCTCGTCCGGTTCTGCCGGATGTTGGGGACCCTCGTCGGTGCGGGCGTGCCCCTCGTCGCGGCGCTTCGCGTCGCCAAAGAGGCCATCGGCAACCAGGTCCTGGCCGACACGGTAGACAGCGCCATCGAGGACGTGCAACGAGGGACCTCGCTGGCCCGCAGTCTGGAGGGATGCCGGGAGCTGTTCCCCGCGTCGGTCATCGAGATGGTGTCCGTCGCGGAGGAGAGCGGGCGTCTGGACAAGGAGCTGACCCGTCTGGCCACCGCCTACGAGCAGGAGCTGGATCGCTACCTGAAGATGTTGGTGGCCATGGCCGAGCCGGCACTGTTGTTCATCATGGCGGCGGTCGTCGGGACTATCGTGATCGGCATGATTCTGCCGATCTTCAGCCTGCAAGAGTTGATTCGGTGAGAAGGCAGAGAACCGCCGCTGAGACGGTCGAACGAAGGGTTGGAACAAGCCACTGCCGGTTACGAATTCTAGGATTGGGATGGACTATGAAATCAGTAGTGAAACACCGAACGAGTTGGACCAGTCGCGGGCGGTACGCCAGGCGGATGCAGGGCTTCACCCTGATCGAGTTGATGCTGGTGCTGGTGATCCTGGCGACGTTGGCGACGATCGTGGCGCCGAAGCTCACCGGCCAGTCTCAGAAGGCCAAGAAGACCGCGGCCCGCACGCAGATCTCGCAGTTCGAGGTGGCCCTGGACGCCTTCGAGATCGACATGGGTCGCTATCCGACGACGGCCGAGGGGCTGCGGGCGCTGGTCGAGAAGCCGCCCTCGGACTCCGAGAACTGGACGCAGCCTTACCTGAAGCAGGCGGTTCCCCTCGATCCGTGGAAGAACGAGTATGTCTACCGTTATCCCGGCCAGTACAACCGGGATGGCTACGACCTGTACTCCTACGGCCCGGACGGCAGGCAGGGCGGCGACGACGACATCAAGAACTGGTCGGATGAGAAGTAGCCGACGAGGACCCGAGAGCCTCGCCGTCTTCAGGTGGCAGGCACGCCGACGCAGCCCACAACTCGACGACCCGATGAAAGAAACACCTGGCAACCGAAGAGACGACATCTCTTCCGGGACAGGCACATGATCGCGAATCCGAGACAACACGATGGCAACCAGGGGATGACGCTCCTGGAGCTGATCCTGGTCATGATGATCCTGTCGACCGTCCTGGCGATGGCGGCGCCGTCTCTTCGCGGGTTCTTCATCTCCCGGCGGGGCGACGACGCGGCCGCCCAGATCCTCGCGATGACTCAATACGCTCGTTCGCAGGCCGTCAGCGAGGGAGTCATCTACCGCCTGAACTTCGACGTCCAGCGGCGGACGTACTGGCTGACGGCCCAGAAGTCGGGCGAACATGAGCGGCTGGGAACCGAGTTCGGCAGGACCTTCGCCATCTCCAAGGACCTTGTCCTGGAGGTGAAGGACGTTGTGAAGGAGGGTCGGGAGGCTTTCCTGGAGTTCTCGCCATACGGGACGGTGACCGCCGCGACGATCCGATTGATCGACCGGCAGGGGCGGGCCCTCGAAATCGCCTGTCCGACCGCGACGGAATCGTTCTCGATCACCGAGTGTGAAGAGACCTACAAGAGATATGTATCCAAGTGAGGCGACAACCTGGTCCGTGCGTGCCGTGAGGGACGGACGCGGCGGCTTCACCTTCATCGAGCTGCTCGTCACGATCGCGCTGCTCGGCATCATCATGCCGGTGGCGATGCGGACGATCGGGATCTGCACCCGCCTCGGGGGCGAATCCCGCAGGCAGATGGAAGCGGCCTCCCTGGCCAAGACCAAGCTCAGCGAACTGATCGTCACCGGCGACTGGGAGAACGGCAACCAGCAGGGTGCGTTCGCCCGGGACGACTGGGCCGACTACAAATGGTCGGTGACGGTGACCAACTGGACGGACACCTCGGTTCGCCTGGTGGAACTGACGGTCACCTGGCTGTCCATGGGACGCCAGCGAGGGGTCACGCTCAGCACGTTGATGTACCCGGAGGAGAGCTGAGATGACGTCTTGGACCCGACAATCCGAGGGGTTCACCTTGATGGAGCTGTTGGTGGCCATGGTGCTGATGGTCGCGGTGGCCTCGTGTCTGTACACGGCGCTGTACACGGGTTTTCGGGCGCAGCGCAGCGCCTTGCAGGCGGTGGAGCCGACCCTGCAGGCGCTCAACGCGATCGCGCTGCTCAAGGAAGACATTCTGGGCGTTCTGCCGCCGGGCGACAGCAACAGTCTGGCGGGCGCCTTCGTCGGCGAGAATTCCGGCGGGGTCAAAGGGGTGGACGCCGATTCGCTCGAGTTCTACACGACCCACGTGTATGCCGGGGACGACGAGATCAGCGGCGGAATTGGCAAGATCGCACTGCTCCTGGAAGAGGAAGACGCCCAGGACCGGCAGCGCACCTATACGACCTACAAGCTCGTGCGCGATGTGACGACGAATCTGCTGGCTCGCAAGGAGCAGGAGCCTGTCCAACAGGTCCTGTGCCGCGACGTTGTGTCCCTGAACTTCCGCTACTACGACGGCGAAGACTGGGTGGACGACTGGGATTCCTCGGACGACGCCAACAGTCTGCCGCTGGCGGTGGAAGTGGACATCGAGATCGCCTATCACCGCAGGAGCGGCCGGCGCGACAAGAACAGCCAGGAGAAACCCGAGACGCGCCGGCTCGTGCAGAGCTTCGCCGTGCCGTGCAAGGCCGCCGAGGAGACGACCGACACCGAGACAGGATCGAGCACAACGACTACGAGTGGTTCCATGTCGAGCGGTTCGACGTCGGGGGCAGCACGATGATGCGACAAAAGATGGCTGGACAATTCGGATCGCATTCAGGATTCGGCCCAACTCACGACCGGCGAGCCCGGGGGACGGTCCTGATCGTCACCATCTGGGTCGTCCTGGTCCTGGCGGGTCTGGCTCTGGTGTTTGCCCGTTCGATGCGGGTCTCCGCCAGCGTGGCGGCCAACCATGTAGCCTCCCTGCAGGCGGAGTGCCTGGCCGGCGGCGCGCTGCAGTACGTCATCGCCAAGATCACCGCGGCCGCGGAGGCGGAAGAGAACGATGCCGGCTCCGACGACAGCGACGACTACGAGGAACAGCACGTGGGCGAGGGGGGGTACTTCTGGGTCTTGCGTTCGAACCTCGAGAGCGACCGCGAATTCGCCTATGGCCTGACCGACGAGGCGGGCAAGATCAACCTCAACTCCGCGTCGGTCGAGATGCTCCAGAAACTGCCTGGGATGACCGCCGAGCTGGCCGCGTCGATCGTCGACTGGCGGGACTCGGACACCGACGTCACCACCAGCGGGGCCGAAAGCGAGTACTACCTGCTCCGGGCCAACGGATACCAGTGCAAGAACGCCCCCCTGGAGACGGTGGACGAGATTCTCCTGATCAAGGGGGCCACGGAAGAGCTGCTCTACGGCGAGGACACCAACCTCAATGGCTACCTGGACGACCACGAGAACGACGGCGATGAGAGCGAGCCGGACGACAACCACAACGGCAATCTCGACGCCGGGTTCTACGACTACGTTACGGTCTACAGTGCGGAGAAGAACGTGGACGCCGATGGCGAGGACCGTATCGACGTCAACGACGCCAGCGCCGTCTCGGATCTCCAGACGCTGTTGGAGGAGACGTTCAAGCAGGATCGGGCCCTGGAGATCGTAATGACCAGCGGCATCAGCTCGAACCCGAGCTACGAGAACATCCTGGACTTCTACTACCGGTCGGGCATGACGCTCGACGAGTTCTCGCAGATCGCCGACAAGCTGACGACCAGCAGCGAGGTGACGCTGACCGGCCTGGTGAATGTGAACACCGCGCCGAAGGAGGTGCTGGCGTGCCTGCCCAACCTGGAGAACAGCGACGCGGAGTCGCTGGTCGCGTATCGCGAATCACACAGTGACAAGCTCGGCTCCATCGCCTGGGTGACGCAGGTCCTGGATCAGGAGAAGGCGGTCGGGATCGCCAGCTACATCACCGTGCGTTCGTATCAGTACTCAGCGGACGTCGTCTGTGTGTCCGCCAACGGGCGGGCGTACAAGCGGTATCGGGCGGTCATCGACACGCAGGGGGATTCGCCGCGGGTCGTATATTGGCGAAGTCTCACCCATTTCGGCTGGCCCTTGCAGCCGGAGATTCTGGATGCCCTCAAGAAGGGGCAGCCACTCACCAGTGTTGCCTTGAGTATGCATTGACGGGACATGAACATGGTCGGCACACGCCACATAGTTGGACTGGCTATCGACGACGGCGGCATCTTCGCAACGGAACTGCACATCCGGGCGGGTCGCCCCGAGGTGCGGCACTGCGGCGAGTTCTCCTGGGAAGGGGAATGGACCGCCGAGAACGCCAAAGACCAGGGACAGCGTCTGCACAAGTTCCTGCGGGAGCATGGGTTCACCGCGAAGCGTGCGGTGGTTGGCCTTGCGGCCAAGTGGGTCCTGGCGAAGGAGGTCGAGGCCCCTCCGGCGTCGCCGGAAGCCCTGGCGGGGATTCTCGGCATTCAGGCGGAGCGGGCGTTCTCGATGAGTGCCAGCGAGCTGGTTTTTGACTACTGCGGACGGACCAGTGCATCCCAGAAGAGCCAGGTGCTCCTCCTGGCCACCCGCCGGCAGGTGATCGATCAGGTCAAGGATCTGGCCCAGGCGGCGGGGCTGCAGGTCGAATCCATTACGGTTTCCGCTTTCGCCTGCTGTCGAGCCTCTTCCGAGAAGGGGAGCGCATACCGCTATGGTCTGTACACCCGCCCGACGTACTGCGAGTTCTGGGGCCAGTTCGACGGCAGTCCGCGATTCCTCAAGCATATCGCGATGGTCCTGGATGGGAACCCGTCCGCCTGCACGGACGTGTTGGGCTCCACGATCCAGCGTCAGATCCTGTTGTCGCCCCGTCAGGATCAATCGCCGTCGCACCACGTGGCGGCGTTCGACGCCTGCGGACTGCCGACGGAGGTCTTCGACCGGCTCAACGAGCGATTGGGACCCCAGATCACGGTCGGCAAAGGGCCGAGCGCGATGCCCGCCGGGACCGGGTCGGGCGATCCGATGGAAGCCCGCGCGGTGGCCGCCACGGCGGTGGCATGGACCGCGGTGGAGCCCGATGGGGCGGTCGTGGACTTCTTGAGTCCGCGCATCGGCGAGAAGAGCAAGAAGGCCGCGGACCAGCGAGTCTTGGTCTGGGCCATCGCGGTGGCCGCGGTTTCGCTGATCGTCCTGGCTTTTTGGTTTGCCCGCTGGCAGGCCGACAAGAACGACGTCGCCGAGTACAAACAGCAACTGGAGGTTTTGAAAGCCGACATTGCGGAGGCCAGGGACGTGGTCGAACGTCTGTCGTACGCCCGCAAGTGGGGCGACACGGATCCTCGATTCCTCCGTTGCCTGCGCGATCTGACCGAGGCGTTCCCGGAGGAAGGGATCGTCTGGGCGACCAGCCTGGCCTTGAACGACTCCGGGGCTGGGTCTGTGGTCGGCAAGACGTCGAGCGATGCCAGCTTCTATGAAGTCTGGGACAAGATCAACGCGATCGAGGCGTTCTCCGACGTCAAGATGGTCCACTATCGAGATGTCGGGCGTAATTCGCGAGAGAAGGAATTCGCCGTCAACTTCACGTTCAGCAAGGGGGCGAAGTAACCATGGTTCTGACGAAACGAGAGCGAATGCTGGCGATCGCCACCCTGCTGGTCGTGGGGGTCGGGGGACTCTATGCGACCGTGATCAAACCGTTGAGCAACTGGCGACGGGAGACCGAAAACGAGAAGATCGAACTGGAGGCCCAGCTCCAGGAGGCCCAGGACCTGTTCAGTCGCAAGCGACTCCTCGAAGGCAAGTGGAGAGGACTCCTTTCCGAGGGCATGAAGAGCGACGCGGACGCGGAGAACCGCATCGCCAGGGCCCTGGACGAGTGGTCCCGCCAGACCGGATTGTCCCTGAGCTCGATGAAGGCCGACCGCTCGGTCACCGAAAAGGGAATGAACGAGATCGTCTTCTCGGTGGCGGGTCGGGGGGGCATCGAGGCGGTGGCGTCCTTCCTCTTCCGGGTCGAGACCACCGAGCTGCCGGTGAGGATCACGAATCTGCAACTCGGCTCCGAGTCCGGCGACACCCTGTCCCTGCAGCTCCAACTGTCCGCGATCTACCTGGGCAGTGTGAAGAAGACATCCGTATCCACCTCGCAACAGCAACCGGAGGCTAACGATGACGAACAAGAGATCTAACCGTGCGAGTGCCCTGGCGGTGGTATGGGCCATCGTCGCGGTCGTCCTGGTTCTGGGGCCGACGGTCGGCTACGGTCAGAGGTCGTCGCGTCAGCGAATCTCGCGGACCCGTACGTCGGTGGCGCCGGTCGATCCCAATCAGGCCGCCAAGCCGAATTCCTGGGAGAGCTTCAACCTCGTTCTGACGCGGAACATCTTCTCCCGCACGCGGACCGCGTGGCGTCCGCGGCAGGAGGAGGAACGGCCCCGCCCGACCGTCGTGACGCGCAATCCCGAGGCCTACCACGTGCTCAAGGGAGTGGTCCAGGAGAACGACGATTTCTACGCGTTCATCGAGAACTCCCAGGATGGCACGAGCCTGCAGGTACGACGCGGCGATCCCGTGGCCAGGGGCACGATCAAGACCCTCACCCTCGACGGGCTGGAGTATCAGATGGAAGGGAAGGACCCGGTGGTCGTCCGCGTAGGGTACGACCTCGAAGGGGGAATCGGGGTCCTGTCGACCAGTCAGATGTTCGAACTGGCGTCGACGCCGTCTTCCTCGACCTCGACGTCGGGCCGGTCGACGGGCAGCGGCGCGGACGAATCCGAAATCCTCAAACGACTCATGGAACAACGTAAACAACAAGTGGGGCAGTAGTGTCCCGATCCGATGCGTCTTGTCCGGGACCCCAACGCATCGTCCTGCGTTGGGGGCCCCTCATAGACCTGTGCGAAGGAGTACGTGCAATGCGATCGTTCAAAGTCATTCTGGTTGGCCTGGTCCTGGCGGCAGCCCTCATCATCGCGCCCGGCGATACCGCCGCGCAGGAATCCTCCGGGTCGCCGCCCGAGGTGAAGACGGAGCCGATCGAGGTGGTCAAGACCAACGGCGACACGAAGATCAAGCTCAACTTCCAGGACACCCTGCTTCAGACGGTCCTGGAGTACCTGTCGGAGACGGCCGGCCTGACGATCGTGTCGGATGAGCCGCTCTCCAGCACGCGGATGACGGTGATCAGCCGTCAGCCCATCACGCTGGACGAAGCGGTGACTCTGATCAACTCGATCCTCAAGGAGAAAGGTCTGACCACGGTCCGCACCGCCAAGACCCTGAAGGTCGTGGCCCTGTCGGGCGCCGTGAAGGAGAATATCCCCGTGCTGACGGGCAACGACCCGGAGAAGGTCGTTGCCGGCGACGACGTGGTGACATACGTCATTCCCGTCTCGCATGTGACCGCGTCCGCTCTCAAGCAGAACCTCGAAGCCCTGCGTCCGGCATATGCGAGCATCGAGGCGAATGAGGACAGCAACACTTTGATCATCACGGACACGACGGCCAACATCAAGCGTCTGATGAAGATCATTGCGGCCCTGGACAAGCACATGTCGTCCGTGGCGGAGATTCGGGTCTTCCCGCTGAAGAGGGCTGACGCCACGGCCACGGCCACCTTGATCAACAACTTGTTCGAGCAGCAGTCGCAGGGCAGCAGCGGCGGCACTCGCAGCCGGCAGGGAGGCCGCGGCGGCAATCCCTTCGAGATGATGATGCAGATGCGCGGCGGCGACCGCGGCGGGCCGGGCAGCCAAACGCAGACCGGACAGGCCGGCGGCAGCATGAATGTCCAGGTCGTCGCAGCCGCCGACGAGCAGTCGAATTCGCTTGTCGTCCGCGGTCCCAGCGATGCGCTGGAGATCGTCCAGGGTGTGATCGATTCCCTGGACGAAACCTCGGCCAAGGTCGCGGATGTCCGCGTGTTTCAACTCCGCTATGCCGACGCCACGAACGTCGCCGACGTGATCAACCAGGTCTTCAGCAATCAGTCCTCTTCGTCGAGGTCCTCGAGATCAAGCGGCATGGGCGGCATGCAATTCCGTGGTCCGATGGGCGGCCCGCCGGGAATGACGCAATCGGAACAGTCGGGTTCCGTGGGTGTCGTCGCTGCCGCGGACAGCACGAACAATACCGTGGTGGTGACGGGTCCGGACGCGATTCTCGACGTGATCGAAACGGTGATCCAGAAGCTCGACACCAAGATCGCGAACGTGGCCGACGTGAAGGTCTTCCACCTGCAGTACGCCGACGCCAGCGACACCGCGGAGCTAATCAATGAGGTGTTCGGATCGCAATCCAGCACTTCGTCGCGGTCGTCCCGATCGTCGCGGAACACTCAGAGCCAGGGCGTGATGTTCGGCAGAGGCGGTATGGGCGGCCCCGGCGGCATGACGATGGGCGGTGGGCAGGGCACCAGCACCAGCAGCGTATCGGACGTATCCGTCATCGCGTCGGCCGATACGCAAACGAACGCGGTGGTCGTGAGCGGTCCGGCGGAAACGCTGACGATCGTCGCCCAAGTCATTACGGAGCTGGACGTCAATCCCGAGCAGGAACGTCGGATCTTCGTCTACGCTCTCGATAACGCCAACGCGGAGAACCTCAAGACGATCCTGAACAATCTGTTCACGGAGATGGCAAACCTGGAGGCACAGGGCACCAGCTCTCGCACCGGCAACCAGCAGTTCCAGGGTGGCCAGGCAAGCCGGGGCGGAACCACCGGGGGCACGTCGTCTTCGTCCTCGGACAACGACGACCTCTCCGACGAAACCTACTTCGAAGCCGATCCGAACACCAACTCGCTGCTATGCATGACCTCGACGAAGAACTACGAGAAGATCAAACCGATCATCGAGGAGCTGGACAAGCCGGTCGGCCAGGTCCTCATCAAGGTCCTGTTCGCGGAAGTAACCCACAGCGACGGCCTGGACCTCGGGACCGAGTTCTCCATGCTGAACATGCGCAACGGCGGCGGTTCCACGCAGACCATCGGGCTCTTCGGCAAGGGCGATACGCTCACGACGATGGCCGGGGATACCAGCACGACAGGTCTGGCGGTGCGGACGCTCGAAGGCGATCTGGACCTCACGCTGCGGGCCCTGGCGGAAACCCAGAAGCTGAACGTCCTGTCCCGACCCTACGTGCTGACCCGGAACAACCAGACAGCGACGATCACGGTTGCCGAGGAAGTCCCGATCCCCGAGAGCGAAACCACGTCCGGATCGATTGGCAGCACGACCAGCTTCACGTATCGCAAAGACATCGGCATCGTCCTGGAGGTCACGCCATCCATCAACCGCAAGGGGTTGGTCAACATGACTGTGATCCCGCAGATCACGACGCGGACCGGCGAGACGGTGCAGATCTCCGAGTCTCTCAATCCGGCGGTCTTCGCCACGCGTTCGGCCAGTACCCAGGTGGCGGTCGCCGACGGCCAGACCATCGTCATCGGCGGTTTGATCGAGGACCAGGTCAGCGAAACGACCAAGAAGATCCCGTTGTTGGGCGACATTCCCCTTGCGGGCGCCCTGTTCAGACGGCAGGTCAGAAACAAGTCGAAGACGGAACTGCTGATCTTCCTGACCCCCCACGTGGCGCAGACTCCGGAGGAACTGACCCCTATTTCCGACCTTGAGAAGTCGCAGAGCACGCTGGACAGCAACAAGGATATCGCGGAAATCTACCAGCGACACCTGGATGCCATGAAGGCCCATCCGGAAAGAGCGGCGGCCGAGCCGAACAAGCCATAGACGCGGCGGACCGTCCTGCAGTATCGCGGGCGGCCTGAGAGGCAAAGGACGGCATCAGCAGACGCGGGTTTGCTGATGCCGTCCTCGTTTCTGCTGTCTGGCAGGAATGGCCGGCTGGGACGTGCCATCATGGCGACTCGACGCCGCACCAGTAGCGTGACGTGTTCTCCGACGCGGACAGCCAATCGGCGTGGCCGTCGAAGAACAGGTTGTTGCAGCCCCTCGTCCGATGGCGCTCGGCGGCGACCCGCCGGGTCAGGTTGTTGCCCACGCCTTCCTGAGTGGAGCCGGGCATGTGTGTGTTCGACCACACGTCCAGGAGGTTGAACACGGATGCAATATCGAGGTCCTTGCGGTCCAGGATGACGGGCCGCCAGGGGCCGGTCTCGTTGTCTGCCAGGTAGATTCGCTCGGAAGGGCGGGGTATGCCGCCCAGCTTGCTCGGCGCATCCTTCTGCCTGCCCCGGTTGCCGGTCGTGAGGCCCGGATCGTCCATGTCCCACGCGTTTACAACATAGTCCACCGTTTGTTGGGCATTGCTCACGTTTCGCTCGCCGACGCCGACTCGAGGGAATGCGGGACACTGATACACGTCCACCTCGCGGTAGTCCTGGGCATATCGGTACTTCTCCCCCAGGAACGGCATGAAGGCCAGCAGCCACTTCACCTTGTTGTCCAGTGCCCGCGGGATATAGTCGTTGTTCTCCTGGGCGTATCCGTGCAGGGCGATGCCGATCTGTTTGAGGTTGTTCAGGCAGCAGACTCCCCAAGCCTGCTTTCGGGCCCGACTCAGCGACGGCAGCAGGATTCCCATCAGCAGGGCGATGACCGCGATCACGACGAGCAGTTCGATCAGCGTGAATGCCCTGCGTTTGTCGGCCATTGCGAAACCTCCATCGAAGCGGAACCGAGGCTGATAGTGCCCGAACCCATTATAATGGCTGGAGAGGGGGAAGCACCGCGAAATCGAGCGGCCAGCCGCGTGCAGGGTGCGTGACCGCCTATTGCGTCCTCAGATGGGCCGGCGGGGCATGGGGTGACGCTGTCATTCCTGCACTGCAAAGGTACGACATTTCGCTTTCCTGACAAGCATTTCGGACAGGACGCGCACATTGCCCTCGATACATGGGAATCGGACCGGCCACTCCCATCGAAGGCGGGCACGCGCGAAGCCGTCGTGCGAAGGGAGTTTTTCGCATTGCGGCCTCCGGCGTGAACGCGAGCGAGACGCTCGCTTGCAGGTTTCGCACAGCACGGACGATGTTGCGGTCCCCGTTATCGCTGGTGGCCCCAACGCGTCGAACTCCCGCTGCACCGCGGCGGATTCCGGATCGGTCCGTCCGTTCCTCCATGGCAAGCACCTGGGTTGCGGCCGAAGGCCGCTCCAAGCCAAGCAGGAATCCACAAGACATGATATGCGGCGCATCCCAGGAACCGGATTCCCGCGTTCGCGGGAATGACAATCCAGGGTCTCCGTGAACTCCCCCTGCATGTGCGCAGGTGCGGTCCTGTGCCCCTGCATATGTCTCCCCTTCGCTGGACAGCGAGCCGAACAGTCTCGTGCGGGCGACGCGGGTCTCTCACAGGGGCGATGCGATATACCGGATGACGTCGCTGCGACTGATAATGCCCACCAGTTTGCCGCCGGACAGGATCGGCACCCGGCGGAAGTGGTTCTTCATGAGGCATTCGCAGATTGCGATGAAGTCGTCCTCGACGTCGAAGGCGACGACGTCCCGCGTCATGTACTGCTCCGCCGGGCCATCGGTGCCCTTCGGGGTGGTCAACAGGGACAGGATGTCCTTCTCCGTCAGAATCCCCGCGAGGGTGCCATCCTCGTTGACGACCGGGATGCCTGTGATGTCCTTGTCCACGAGCAGCTCGATGGCCTGGGAGACGGGCGTGCTCCGCTGGACGCAGACCACATCAGTCGACATGATGGTCTCGGTTTCGAACATGGGGATGGACCTCAGAAGACCAGCTCGAGAAGGCTGTCTTTCAGAACCTGGTCTTCTCGCTGAAGGTTGCGGATGTACGTGATGATGTCTCTTCGGCTGATGATTCCGACGAGTCGGCCCTTGTCGAGGATGGGGACTCGGCGGAAGTGGTTCGTCCGCAGGGATTCGACCACGCTGTGCAGGTCGTCTTCCTGATCGAAGCTGACCACGTTGGAGGTCATGAAGTCCTTGACCTCGCCGGGCCGGTCCTCGTTGTTGTAGAGCAGCGAGAGGACATCCTTCTCGGTGATGATGCCCACGAGCGTGTCGTTCCGGTCCACGACCGGCAGGCCGGTGATGTTGTTCAGGGCCATCACGCGGATGGCCTCGTAGATATCCTCGTGCAGGCCGACGCTGATCACGCGAGTGTTCATCACAGCTTTCGCCTTGGTCATCGATCATACCTCCAAAGACCACGCAGATTAGATGTTTTCTCCAATGCCTCCCGTTTCTCTATCGGCAATTGCGTGCGTCGGAATAAGCAGGGCACTCGAATCTCGTCTGATGGACGCAGAAGGGCAGCAATTCGATTGCATTCGGCCTGAGCGAGGGTATAATGGAGGTGTTTCACGGCGGTCTTCTTGCCGGCATCGGGCGAGATTATCGGTCGTGCGGAGGCCCATGCGAGGGAGAAGTCGCCTGGTCGTCGGTACGGGCATATGAACTCCCAAAAGGAAAAGGAGCTATCGCCATGGGATCCCGCCAGCACGCTTTCACACTCATCGAATTGCTCGTCGTCATCTCCATCATCGCGATTCTGATGGCCATCATGATGCCTGCCCTCCAGCGGGTCAAGACGCAGGCCCAGGAGATGACCTGCCGAGCCAACTTGCGCCAGTATGGGATCGCCCAGACGATGTACCTTGACGAATCCGACGACCGGTATCCCTATGCCTGGAACTCGCTGGTCAAGAATGAGCGTCCTGTGTCCGGGTATGAGCGGTACTGCAGGTGGCATGACCCGCGGTATCCAGCGGACGGCCCGTTCTGGCCCTTCCTGAAGGAGGAGAAGGTCCACTTGTGCCCGACGTTCAACGTCCTGGCCAAGACCGAGGGGGCCCGGCACCCGAGCCATGTCGCCACCAATCCGATCGATCCCTACTACAGCTACAGCATGAACGCCTTCCTTGGCAACCACGACAGCAGCACGAGTCCGTCCGGCGTGCTCAAGCGGTCCGGCATCACCAGGAGCCATGCGGAGGTGTTCTTCTTTGGAGAGGAGAATATGTGGGCCCGGCCCGGCAACTCGAATGTGCTCAATGACAACGCGTTGTGCGGCGACGGCCGGGACTGGTTCGGCACCTTCCACGGCGCCAAACAGAGCGACTGGAACGGCGGCACGGCCACCCTTGTGTTCGTGGACGCGCACGTTGACTCCGTGCGATCCGCGCTACAGGTCGCGCCGAATGGAACGATGGACAAATCCCAGGCGGAGTACGGGCGGTTCGAGAAGTTCGCCTGGCCGCTCAGCAAGGCGCCCTGATCGACGATGGCCTGGCTTTCGAGATGCGAGACGATACAATGGCGACATGGGACCGACAAGGACTGTACACGATTGTCGGAGAATAGGGACCCCATAAAACGGAGACATTTCGTCGGAGCAGCTTGCATCGTGCTGCTGATCGCCCCTGGCACGGGCGAGGACGACAAAGTCCGCGGCGGCCACGCCGATGTCGTCGTTTCGGGAGATCGGGCGTTTCTATTCCACTTCACGCACCCGGGTCGGCGACCCGACGCCCCCAAGACCGATACGGAACAGCGCCGAAGCTCGATCCAGGTCGTGGAGTTGAAATACGAGGACGGCCGACTGACCTGCGACCGCAACCAACCCACGCATATTCGCTTGTTGCCGGGTTAATCCAGGTCTCTGGGCGGTTCGATAGTCCCCCGTTTCTGAAGGAACTGGGCGACGAGCCACCAGAGCAGGGCCCAGATCACGCCGATGCTCCAGCCGGCGAGCACATCCGTCGGGTAGTGGGCGCCCAAGTAAACCCGGCTGAACCCCACGAGCAGCGTGACCAGCATGGCGACCGTGACGAAGTACAGCTTGACGTGGTATCGCTTGCTGACTCGGGCCAGCAGGGCGCCGAGCGTGAGGTACACGACGGCCGAGAGCATCGAATGCCCGCTGGGGAAGCTCGATGTCGCGATGTAGCCGGCGCCCGAGAAGAAGGCGGGCCGGGGCCGGTCGAACAGGCCCTTGAGCAGCAACGAAACGAGCAGACCGCCGGCAGTGGCGATCCCGAGCAGCACCAGCGCGCGGTATTGCCGTCGGATGAACAGATAGCCCGCACAGGCGAGGGTCACCAGCGTCAGCACGGCGGCGCCGCCCAGGGCCGTCACGTCGCGCCACCCGTCCTCGAACCACTTCGGGCCGATGGGGTCGGTCATGTCGCCCGGAGTGCGGAGCCGGCGGAGCACCCACTCGTCGTATTGCTGCGTCGTCCCTTCCAGGACCTCGTCGACCAGCTCGATTGCCAGCCAGCCCGCGCCGGCAATGACGGCCAGAACGATCAGCATCAGCAGGTCCATGTTCGCCCGGAGCCAGTTCAACGCATCCGATGCCCTGGCGGCCATCCTGTCTGTCGTTTTCGTCTTCACGTCCGAATGCTCCCGCTCATTCAGTCCTCGTCGCGCACACAACGCCAAGCGAAACCGGTCGATTGTCCGACATCATCCGTGCTGCCGGTGGACCGCATTCTACCCTCATCAGTCGCGCGTGTACACAGCGAGGAGCCAGGACAACAGGGCAATCGCATGTGAGTATCGAACCCTGGGATGGAGCAGCTTGCAGTGTCCAAAGGGGCCTGCCCTGAGCCTGCCGAAGAAGCGTATTCTCCAGAGTACGGAAGATAACGCCTTACGGCGTCACTACGAGCCGGTCCAGGTCGCCATTGTCGTCCGAGAGAGTGCCGCACACGGGAACCTGCCATTGCCCTGGTTCTACCGGTCGCACCCTGGACTCCAGGCGGCAGTCTGGAGTATCCTGTTGCTCGGGATGCTGGCCTTGTGGCTGATGTCCTATGCCGCGGCGGGCATTGTCCTTCTACTCGCGGCGCTGGCGCTGCCCTGGCAGCCGAAACGTCCGACGGACAAGGCCGCATCGGATTGAAGTGAATCGATGACCTCTTTGAATGATACGAACCAGTACCTGCCGACGACGCCGGAAGAGATGCACCGCCGGGGGTGGGACCGGGCGGATGTGATTCTCGTCACAGGCGACGCCTACGTGGACCATCCCTCCTTCGGCGCCGCGTTGATTGGCCGCTGGCTGGAGAAACTGGGGTATCGCATCGCGATTCTCGCCCAGCCCGATTGGCGGAGCGTGGACCCGTTCCGTTCGCTTGGCGCGCCGAGGCTGTTCTGGGGCATCACCTCCGGCTGCATCGACTCGCGTCTGAACGACTACGCGTCGATGGGCAACCGCAGGCAGGCGGATGTCTACAGTCCCGGCGGGGCCACCGGGATGCGTCCGGCTCGGCCCTTGTTGACGTACTCTGCCCGCGCCCGCGAGGCCTGTCCGCAGGTCCCGATCGTCCTGGGCGGCCTGGAGGCCAGCCTCCGCAGGCTCGTTCACTACGATTACATCTCGGACAAGATGATGCGGTCCGTCCTCGTGGACGCCAAGGCGGACCTGCTGGTTTTCGGCATGGGCGAGCTGGCGATTGCCGAGATCGCCCGTCGGCTGGATCGCGGCGAATCGACTGACTCCATGACCGATGTTGCAGGCACGGCCTATCGCCTGGTCCGGAACGTGTCGGCGCCGGTGGACGCCGTCCGCTTGCCCTCGTTGACGCAACAGAGCGAGGACAAGCAGCAAGTCCTCGCGGCGCAAACCCAGTATCAGCAACTTGCCCGGCCCGGCGGTTCGCCTGTGATTCAGGACCAGGACCCCGGCACCATCGTGGTGATGCCGCCCGCCCGAGCCCTGACCGGCGACGAACTGGACGGACTCTACGATCTGCCTTTCACGCGGCGGGAGCACCCACGCTACACGAGCCTGGGCGGGATCGCGGCGTTGGAGCCGGTCGCCTCTTCGATCACGACGCATCGCGGCTGTTACGGCGGCTGCTCGTTCTGCTCGATCTACTTCCACCAGGGCAAGGAGATTACCTCCCGCAGCGTCGGATCGCTGCTGGCGGAGGCGGATCGGATCGCGGCCGATTCCCGTTTCCACGGCACGATCAGCGACATCGGCGGTCCCACCGCCAACATGTACGGCACGAGCTGTGCCGCCCAGCAGGCCTGTTCGCGAGCGAGTTGCATCTTCCCTTCCGTTTGCTCGAGCCTGCATCTGGACTTCGGGCCATTGCTGGAGATGATGGAGGCGTTCGTCCGGTGGAAGGGACAGGGGCGAGGCAGGAGACACGTCTACGTCGCCTCGGGTATCCGGCACGACCTGGCGGTGGGCAGCCGGGAGTATCTCGATCTGCTTGTCGGGCACTTCGTGGGCGGACATCTGAAGGTGGCCCCGGAACACTACTGCGACCAGGTCCTGCGGCTGATGGGCAAGCCCTCGTTCGAGGTCTTTCGCGAGTTCGAGGATCAATTCGACGACGCCTGTCGGCGGGCGGGCAGGGAGTACTACCTCGTGCCGTATTTCATCAGCTCCCACCCCGGCTGCACGCTCGACGATGCGGTCAAGCTGACCGACTATCTCGTCTCTCGCAACTGGCAGCCTCGCCAGGTGCAGGACTTTGTGCCTGTGCCGCTAACGCGATCGACTGCGCTGTACGTCTCCGGGCAGGATGAGAAAGGCCGCTCGATCCACGTCCCCAGCGGTCGCGGCGAGAAGCGTCTCCAGGCGGCCCTGCTCCAGTACTATCGCGACTCCAACGCCAAGGTCATCACGGAGCACCTGCGGGCGGGCGATCACGCCAGGCTCTTGAAGGACATCCGGCGGATCTGGTCCTCCCATCGCCGCCGGAAGTAACTGTCTGCCTGCTTTTCGCCAGGATGCGCACGGCCATTGCGGAAGACGGCCCAGGTGGGTAGAGTCTTTGGGCAAGTCGTGAATCGCGAATTCGAATGGTGAACCAGGGAAGTGATGGTATGGTTCTTGGAGTGCTCCTCAGAGGTGGTATAGAAGACTGGGCGGGGCCGGTCGGGCTCGTCGTTCATCATGCCCTTCTGTTGTTTGCGGTCGTCAATCCGATCGGCAACATCCCGGTCTACGCCGATCTGACGCGAGAGCTGGCGATCCGCGAGCGGGGAAACGTCATGAACCTCGCGGTCCTCACGTCGCTGTGCGTCGTGACGATCTTCGCCCTGGTCGGTGACTGGAGCCTGGTCTACCTGTTCAATGTGACCGTGGGAGAGCTGGCGATAGCCGGCGGCATCCTCCTGTTCATCGTGGCCCTTCGCGGCGTGATGGCCCAGGGTGCCGTGTACCAGCATCCCAAAGACAGTCGCATGTTGGCGGTCTTTCCGATTGCCTTTCCCATCATGGTGGGTCCCGGCGCGATCACGATGACGATCATCACGACGGGCGCGATCGGACAGGGCCTGATGGTCATCACCGCGGTAGTCACCTTCTTCTTCGTGTTCCTGATCGCCCGCAATGCCGACCGCCTGATGCGTCTGGTCGGTCCTTACGCCGGCATGATGATCGCTCGGCTTCTCTACATCTTCCTGGCGGCCCGCGCCGTCGCCATGATCCTCGACGGCGTGACGGCGTTCATCCACAGCCTGTTCCCAGGCGACCCAAACGCTGTCGCCATGCTCCTCTAAGCTGTCGCGTTGTCCTGCCGGTTCAAGGACGGAAAGGGCGTGCCTCGGACAAGCTCGACGACCTGGCCGGTGCGGGCCGACGCCCAGGGTTCGAGGTGGATTCCGACCGAAGCGACCTGGACCCCCTCCGGCAAGATCGACCAGCGGCGGTGGACGCCGCCGATGGCCGCCGGGACGGGATTGTCCCCGAGCTGCATCCGGAGGGCCGCACGGTAACGCGGCTCCTCGTAGGGATAGAACCGCACGGGTGTCTTCGCGATGACCTGTTCCGCCAGACGCCGAAGCAACCGCTCCACGGCCTGCAAATCCAGCGGCTCCGCCTGCTTCCACAGCAGTCCCAGAGTATCGCTCATGCAGCCACCTGTCTTCAACTGGCTTCTGAAGGCCTCCTGCGTGGTTTTCCTCGCGATCAGCTCGCCCATCGTGACGACGGACCCGTCCTCGTCCCGGATCAACAGGTCCCTCTCGGCCGTGATGTAGGCTCCTTGCGATTCGCGAGCGAAGTCCGGCGGCAGCAGAAACGACATCACGTGGGCCCGGTCGTCGAACAGTCGTGGGGCGACGACATTGAGATCGATTTTGGATACGTCCACCTGCCAGGACTGGAAGTCCGGAAGCGCCTCGCGAATCGCGTTCGCTGTCGCGCCGACTGGACGATTCGCGTCTCGCGCTCGCTCGGACGGGTCGTGGTGCTCGCGAAGCGACCGTCGAACTGTCTCCTCCCTCTCGGGCGTCATGGCCGGCCCTTCTTTCGGCATCTTCGCTGCGAAATGGCGTTTCATGATGTCGCGAAGTGCCTCGCGCGGCACTGGGCCAAAACCCGCCGCTTTGCGGATGACCTGGTAGAAGGCCTCGGAATCCAGTCCCTCTTCTGCTGCCTCGCGGAGTTGTTGCAGGATCTGCTCGTATTTCTCGCTCATAGGTCTGCTCCCTTGGAGAATCCGCTCCGCTGCGGCCTGGAGTCGTTTGCGCCCATCGTGCAGCCTGCGTTTGAGCGTGCCGGTGGGTACATCCAGGAATCGGGCGGCGGCCTCGATCGTGTAATTCTCGAAGTAGAACAGCGAAATGGCCTCGCGGAGGATGGGCGGCAGTATCCGCACGGCCTCTTGCACCAGGGCAGCGAATTCCTGCCGCTCCAGACGCTCGCCCGGCGCAGGGGTCTCGGGATCGTCCGATTCCGGGGGTTTGACGCTGTCCGCGGCGCACGTTGCATTGCGCAGACGCCGTGCTGTGCGAACGACAATCGTCCGCAGCCAGGGGCCGAAGCGGTCGGGATCACGGAGGCTCGCCAGTCCCTCCATCGCGGCGAAGAAGTCCTCAGATGCCGCGTCCTCTGGAAGCGACAGATCGCCGGTTACGCCGTAGGCCGCTGCACGAGCTGCACGCCAGTATCGCTGATACAGCCCAGCGATTGCCGCCGGCTCGCCGGATCTGGCCTGTTCCACCCAGTCGTGTTCTGCTCGTTCTGCCATACCATATACTGTGTGTCCTGCAGCGGAGCGGAGGTTCGCGCCTTGTGACGTCGGGGACAGATATTTCTGAGGCGATCTACTGTTGTCGTGATCGCAGCCTGCCTTCGCGGGCCCCTCGCGGCTGGCCCGGCCGGATCGGTGTTCGCGCTCCTCGCACCTCCATCGGGATCGAATAGAGCGAGGTCCGCGCCGTGATGAACAGGGTCTGGTTGTCCTTGCCGCCAAAGGTGACGTTGGCGGGGCCCTCGGGGACCTCGATCTGGGCGATCTTCTCTCCTCGCCTGTTGTAGACCGTGACAGCCTCACCGGTCAGGTAGAGGTTGCCTCGTGCGTCGAGCGTCACGCCGTCGGAGCCCTGCTCGGCGAAGAGCTGCTTGTCGGAGAGCGTGCCGTCGTTGTTGATTCGGTAGGAGTAGGTCTTGTTGGCGCCGTGGTCGGCGACGTAGAGCCTCCGACCGTTGGGCGTGCCGATGATTCCGTTCGGACGCACCATGTCGCTGATGACGCGGATCACCTTCTTGCGGTCCGGCGTGAGATAATACACGTGCTCACCGTCCTGTTCCATTCCGTCGCGGTTGCCATAGCGGGGATCGGTGAAGTAGACGCCGCCGTTGGGATCGATCCACAGGTCGTTGGGACTGTTGAATCGTTTGCCCTCGTACTTCTCCGCCAGCACGGTGATTTCGCCCTTGGGCGAGATGGATACGATCCGTCGGTCGCCGCCCTGGCAGGCCAGGAGGTTGCCGGCCTTGTCGAAGTACAGCCCGTTGGCGCCGCCGGAGTTCTCCAGGAATGTGCTCAACGTGTCGGTCTCGACGAACCACTTGAGGATGCGGTTGTTGGGGATGTCTGCGAAGTAGACGTTTCCTTGCGCATCCGCAACGGGACCCTCCGTGAATGCGAAATCGCCGGCCAGCTTCTTGACCTGTGCCCCGGAAGCTACGACACGGACATTCTCCTGGGCACTACATGTGGCCGCTGTTGCCGCGAGAACCAGCGCCAATATGAGTCTCTTCCCGATCATAGTCTTGCCCTTTCCATTTTCGGGTGAGTCTACCCGCCGACTTGCCGCACGGCAAGCCTCCGATCCGGCTTTCATGGAGCATGTTTGTCTTCTGGGTCTATTGTTCAGGCGAGAGTCGGACTCCGTGTTCCGCCCGGTGTTCATCGGATCTTGTAGCTGATCGACATGCCGTCGTTCTTTTCCATCGAGGAGCGGATGATCACTGTGTCGTAGTCAGGACTGGCCTGCACATAGTCGAGGTAGTCCTTCATGGCCCGCGCCGACTGGATCACATTGTCCGCGACGACCACCGCGCCGGCAGACAGCTTGGGCTCGATGATCTTGAGGTACTTGAAGTAGTCGCTCTTGACGGCGTCGATGAAGACGAAGTCGATGGGGCCCTCGATCTCAGCGAGCGTCTTGAGGGCGTCGCCCTCCACGCAGGTGACGACGTTCTCCAGCCCGACCTTGGCGAGGTTCTCGCGGGTCTGGCGGACGCGGGCGGGATCGATTTCCAGGGTCCAGAGGTGCCCGCCGGTCCGCTCGAAGGCGATCCCCATGTTGATTGCGCCGAACCCGGCGGCCGAGCCGACCTCCACGCCCCGCTTGGCGCGGGCGGTTTCGACGAGGATGCGAAGCATCATCGCGTCGCCGGGGGCGGTGCTCAGGCCGTCCCGTTTGAAGGCTTCGATGAACTCCTTGCGGAATTCGGGACTCACCTTGCTGCTCTCCCCGGCGTAGACGCAAAGGCCGGCGAGACTCAACGCTGCGACACACAGAGCGGCTGCGACAATAGGACGATGCTTCATCGGGGACACCCCTGTCAATTTACGATTTACGATTTACGATTTGGCGACGCTGCGAGCTTCATGCTTCCAGTTCCGCCTTCACGCCATCTCGGCCAGTGCGTTGTTCATCCGCTGGATGGCCTCGTCGATCTCGGCGGTGTTCTTGAAGCCGATGGTGACGCAGTCGAGCAGGCCGCACTGCATCGCGAAGCGGATGCTCTTTTCGCGGTCCTCGGGCGTGACGAACTTACCCTCGCCCATGATCTTCATGCCGATGATGCCCCGACCTTTGGCCCGCATGAGCTTGATCTGTTCCATGACGGCTGTCACGTGCGATTCGTCGCTTGGTGCGTTCCATGTGGGGGCCGGAGTGTCCATCTGGACGCCTTGCGGATTGACGCGGACCAGGTGGATATCGACCCAGTCCAGCTCGACCGCTCTCTTCAACGCCGGCAGGCTGTGGCAGGAGACGCCGTGGGCGCGGATGACCTGCTTGTCCTTGGCCTCCTGGAGCGCGTCCATGACCGGCTTGCGTTCCTCTTCCCAGTTCGGAGTAGTCGTGCAATGCACGAGCACGCTGTCGATGTACTCGACGCCGTACGTCTTGCGATAGTTGTCGAGTTCATCGAGCGGCTTCGCGGGGACGCCGCCCATCTTGGTCTGGATGAACAGCTTCTCTCGCGGCAGGCCCTTGATGGCCTCCGCGAGCATCGCATGGGTCTCGTACGACCGGGCGATGTCGATGTGCGTGATCCCCTGGTCATATGCGTACCGGATCAGGCGGGTGAAGCCGTCCTGGCCCAGGTGAGACTGGACCCGGCCGGAACTGGTGCCGCAGCCGAAGCTGAGCCGGCAGGCCTTCAGCCCGGTCTTGCCCAGCGGGACGATATCCACCGCAGTCTTCTTGCTGGCTGCCTGTGCTGCCAGAGGAGACAAGGCGAGCCCACCGGCGATAGCCGCGGTCCGTTCGATGAATTGGCGTCTGGTGAGTTGGTGTCTCTGCATAGATGTGCCCCTTCTCTGAAGCTGTCAAGGTGCATACGCATGTCATGCACGGCGGTTCAGTTCCATCGGCTGCATCCACGGTAAGCCTCGTTGGATGCCCCTCTATCCTGCCAGACCCAGGCCGAAAAGGCAACAGTTTTGTCCGGCGTGACCGGATTGACTCGTCGATGGAGGTGTGCTACCATTGTGCTAGTGGTGAATCTCGAGCGCGACGGATACTGGAAGTGTCATGAAGAAGGGGCAGGCAAACGTCGGCGGATTGACGAACCAACTTGTTGCCCAATCGCGCGTGATTGCGCGAGGCCGGCGTATCCGTGATCTGGACCGGCTTCTCAAAGAGTACGGTGGCAGACCCTCGATGTGGACCAAGAGAAGCAGTCCGGTGGTTGAAGCGGAGGGCCAGAAGTACGAGTATCATTGGTATGAGCATCATGGACTCGGGAGATTCGAGGTCAAGAGAAAGAAGGTGACTGACTCATGATTGTCAAGCTGAGAGAAGAGAGTGCCGATTTCTCCGATCTGACAATGGATCAGCCCTATTTTGTGATCGGAATTGAGGCGGACGACTATCGAATACTGAACGACCACGGCAAGCCCTATCTCTATCCGGCCCATCTGTTCGAAGTGGTCGATCCGCACGAGCCGACCGCCTGGGTGACGGAGTACGGGGACGATGGAGAACGCTACTCGTATCCGCCCGAATTGAATGAAGCTGGGTTCTTCGAGGACTACTTCGATGGGGTTGGCGGCGCCCTTTCCAGGTTCTGGCACGTGGTGAACAAGCGCCTCTCCGAGGCAGCCTGAGATTGGCGTCAACCGGTGTGGACGCGAGCCTGCCCACTTGCCCGTCGACTGCGCGTACTGGCCAGACCGGAATGCCTGGATTCTCGAACCCTGAGTTCCTCACAACGGGATCGTGGAGGGAAGACAGGCAGGATGTATCGGGATTACGAGCGATTCGAATGCGATCAATCATCCAGTGTTCGATAGGATAGGAGAGATTCGGTTATGACGAGTAACGAGGTTGTGGAGTGCTGTCCGCGATTCGAGCCGGGGCCTTGGGATGGGACGGAGTTGAGCTGGAAGGACCGCACGTTCGTGAGGGACCGGGTCCGGAGCTTCCTGCACATTCCGCTCAACTTCGGCTCGGTGATGGTGCGGAACATGCAGAAGATCGAAGCGGCGGGGGCGAAATCCAGCGAAGCCATTGTGCTTTCCGACGAGAACTCGCTGTGGGGCGCCGATGTCTACATCGCGGTCGGCAAGGAAGTCCAGGGCGCGGACAACGTCACGATCTCAGGCACCTTCCTGAGCAAGGTGTTCGAGGGGCCGTACCAGCGAGTGCCCAAGTGGATCCAGGAGACCAAGAGCTTCGTCGCCTCGCGGGGCAAGCAGATCAAGAAGCTGTTCTGCTACTACACCACCTGTCCGAAGTGTGCGAAGAAGTACGGGAAGAACTACGTGGTGATCTTGGCCCAGGTGTGAGCAGCAGGGGCAATTGCACGACGATCAGGCCCGTGAACATCAGGGTGCAGCCGAGCAGGTCGCGCGGGCCCAGCCGCTCGCCCAGCATGACGTAGCCCGCCAGGGCGGCGAAGACCGTTTCGAGGCTCATCACGATGGCTGCGTGCGCGGGCGGGGAGGTTCGCTGGCAGACGACCTGGAGCGTGAAGGCGACTCCCGCTGAGAAGACGCCGGCGTAGAGGATCGGAACTACAGCCGCTCTGATCCCGGCGAGTGTCGTCCGCTCGAACAGGATCGCGGCCAGCAGGCTCAGGGCGGAACACGCGAGGAACTGGATGCAGGCGACGTGCAGGGGATTGGCCCGCTTGGCGAGATGGTCGATCCAGAGGACGTGAGCGGCCCAGAAGAACGCCCCGATGAGGACGAACAGGTCGCCTCGCCCGATAGCGAACGATTCCGTGACGCTCAGGAGATACAGGCCCGTCACCGTCACCATGGCTCCGATCCAGACCGCTGGGCCGCATCGATGTCCAAGGAACAGGCCGACGATGGGAACGAGCACGACGTAGAGACTGGTGATGAAACTGGCCTTGCCGGCGGTTGTGTGGACCAGTCCCATCTGCTGCATTGATGCACCGCCGAACAGGGCCAGACCCGCCAGGATGGCGCCCCACAGCAGGAACGATCTCCCCCGGTGGCAGTCGGATCGGCCGTTGGTGCGAAACACCAGGAGCACCGGCACGAGCGTCGCTGCACCCACGGCGAACCGCAAGGCGTTGTACATCATCGGGCCGAGGTGGTCCATCGCCCTGCGTTGGGCGACGAACGTCGTGCCCCAGAGGAATGCTGCGATGAGCAGCAGCAGGTCGCTCGTCAGTGTCTTCGTTTGCATATCTTCATATTCCCGGCCATTGCCGGGGCCACAATCCGGGGATATCATCCGCCCCCACCGATTCGTCCTCGCAGGCGACAGATGCTACTATAGCCCCTTCCGCGGCATTCTCAAGTCCCGATTCCTGCTGCTGCCCGTCGGTTCGCGCGAGGTGTGAGGTACTCCCGGTTGTCAAGACCAGAATCTCAGTTCTCTAAGGTGGTATTGTGTGGTCGTGGTGTCGTTCTTCTCTTTGCTTCTGTTGCTTTCTCGTCAGCACCTGTTACGTTGTTACTTCTGCCGCCAGAGCCTGTGTGGTACGCACCCCACGGGAGTCTCTCACCTTCCCACCTTCTGACTTTCTCGCATCGCAGTTTGGCTTGACGCTGCTCGCGGGCGCCGGTATCGTGTGCGCGGTGAGGGGATGGGGCATTGGATCGCTAAACCATGAGTGGCAAAGAGGTAACGAAGAGTCTGTTCCCGCTGTCGCCGGAAGGGGCCGAAGGCGCGGGGCCGTCGAATCGCGGGCAGGATGCCCGCGGGACGCAAGGGCGGGATGCCCTCGCCACGAGTCATATCATCCGCGTCGCCGTGGAATCCGCGGCTGATACTGAGTTCGACTACCTCGTGCCCGAGGAACTTTGGCCCATCCAGGTCGGGCAGCGGGTCGAGGTCCCGTTTGGCAAGGGCAATCGGGTCGAGACCGGGTTCTGCGTCGTCGCCGACGTGCCGCGAGAGAAGTCGTTCGCAGGGGGCAAGGACGGCGGGCGGCTCAAATCCATTCTTCGGCGCGTGGACGAGGAACCTCTGCTCGGGTTGCAACTGATGGAGCTGGCCCAGTGGATCAGCGACTACTACGTCTGCCCGCTCGGGCAGGTGCTCATGGCGATGGTGCCGGGGGCGGTCAAGCGGGCCGCAGGGGTCAAGAGCCGACGGTGCGCGTACCTGGGCGAGGGGGCTGCGGAGAAGCTCGCGACGCTCAAAGGGGCCAAGCAGAAGCGGATTGTCGAGGTTCTGCGGGAGCGGGGGGCGGTTTCCACCGACTCCGCGGTCGAGGCGGCGGATCTGCTGGAGCTTGCGGACTGCGGGTCCGCGGTGCTCAAGAAACTCGTGGACGAGCAAGTCGTTCGGATCATCCAGAAGAAGGGGTTTGTCGATCTGCCTGTCGTGCCGGCGGGGTTCGGCGGCGCGGGCGCGAACGGTCAGGCGGCGATCACGCTCAACGAGGACCAGCGGGTCGGGCTGGAGCAGATCGTCGGGCGGATTCGCAGCGGCAAGTTCGGCGTGACATTACTCTACGGCGTGACCGACAGCGGAAAAACGGAACTCTATATCCGCGCGATCGAGGAGGTCGTTCGCGAGGGCAAGGGTGCGATCGTCCTGTTGCCTGAGATTGCGCTGACGGCGCAGACGGTGCAGCGGTTCGCAGCCCGATTTGCGCGGGTGGCGGTCCTGCACTCGGGCCTGACCGCGGGCCAGCGGAACCAGCAGTGGCAGAAGGTGCGGGCGGGCGAGACCGACGTGGTCATCGGGGCTCGGTCGGCGATCTTCGCGCCGGCGCCCAATCTCGGGCTGGTCGTGGTCGATGAGGAGCACGAGCCGAGCTACAAGCAGGATTCGGCCCCTCGCTACCACGGTCGGGACGTCGCGATCAAGCGGGCTCAGTTGGCGGGGGCCCACTGCATTCTGGGCAGTGCGACGCCTTCGCTGGAGACGCTGCACAACTGCAAGACGCGGGAGAGTTTTTCCCTGGTCCGGCTGCCCAGGCGAGTCATGGACCTGCCGATGCCCCAGATGAAGCTGGTCGATATGCGGGACAGCAGCGTGAAGGAGAGCCATCTGTCGTTGCTGAGCAATCCGCTGGCGGAGGAGCTGGCGAAGGTCCTGGAGCGGAGGGAGCAGGCGATTCTGCTTCTGAACCGGCGGGGGTACAGCAATTTCGTTTTTTGCTCCTCGTGCCGGCACACGCTGCAGTGCCGCAACTGCGACACATCGCTGACCTTCCACAAGCTCAAAAAGCCGATGGCGAGCGCGGTAACCGCGACGGGCAGCCACATGTCGCATGGGTACGCGATCTGCCACTATTGCCTGGCGCAGACGCTCGTGCCGGAAGATTGCCCGATCTGCGGGCGGAAGATGACGATGATCGGGGTGGGCACGCAACGCCTGGAGGAGGAGCTGGCCAGGCGGTTCCCGAAGGCCCGCGTGGCGAGGGTGGACAGCGACTCGATGGCGAGCCAGGACTACTATCGCCTGCTCGCGGAGTTCGGGCAGGGGCAGATCGATATCCTGGCGGGCACGCAGATCCTGGCCAAGGGCCTGCACTTTCCGAACGTCACGCTGGTGGGCGTGGTCAGCGCGGATACGTGCCTGTATATCCCGGATTTTCGGGCGAACGAGCGGACGTTTCAACTGACGTCGCAGGTGGCCGGGCGGGCGGGAAGGTCCGAGAAGAGGGGCGTTGTGTTCGTGCAGACGTACTTCCCCGAGCAGCCGGCGGTGAAGTTCGCGATGGCCCAGGACTTCGAGGGGTTCGTGCGGGAAGAGATGAAGCACCGCCAGGCGTGCGACCTGCCGCCTGTGTGGCGACTGGCGATCGTGATGGTCCGCGACGAGAGGCACGAACGGGCGGCGGCCGCCGCCGACCGGATGCGGCAGCGGATCGACGCGGTCGTCCAGCGGGAGCGGCTCCAAGCCAAGATCCGCGGCCCGATGCCCGCCGTGATCAGCCGGGTCCAGCGGTTCCACAGAATCCAGATCATCGTCCAGACCCCCGATGCCGCAACCATGTGCCGGCTCTTCGCCACCCTCCGCGCCGACAGGCCAATTCGTCCTGCCGCAAAAATTACTGTTGATATTGACCCTGTGAACTTGTTATAACTTGCAGCGATGCAAAACAGAGAGTACACTCGATGTTTCGACTGACCGGGGCGTAGCTCAGTTTGGCTAGAGCGCTTGGTTCGGGACCAAGAGGTCGGTGGTTCAAGTCCACTCGCCCCGATTCATCCGTATGCAAGGGGAAATCGGCGTAAGCCGTTGGGGTGAGAGTCTGCTGGCGTGCCGACATGGGAATCGGTGTCTTCCTCTTGAACGGCGACTCCTTGTTCAGGATTCAGAGACACCCACTTCTTGAGATCGTGAACACCCGCGCCGGGGGCTGACGTTATCTGCGTCCGATGCTGTGGTACTCGATGCGAAGCTGTTTGAGGTAGGCCGGGTCGTACAGATTGCGCCCGTCGAAGATCACAGCCTGCCTGAGCTTGCGGGCGATCAGCCCGAAGTCCGGGTTGCGGAACTCCTGCCAGTCCGTGAAGATGACCAGGGCGTCGGCGCCCTCCAGGGCGTCATAGCTCTCGGTCACGGTTTCGATGCGTCCGTCGAGGACCTGGCGCGCCGGGGCGTTCGCCTCGGGGTCGTAGGCGCGAATCGTCATGCCCTCGTCCAGGAACCTGCGGATGCACGTGATCGCGGGCGACTCGCGGACATCGTCCGTCCTGGCCTTAAACGCCAGACCCCAGACGGCCAGGCGCACCGGTCGTCCCCTCGATGCGAAATAGTCCACGACGCGCTGGGCGAAACGCTGCTGCTGGGCGGCGTTGACGCTCTGCACCGACCGGGCCAGCGTCATGTCCAGACCGCAGGCGGCGCCCGCGTGAATCAGGGCGCGGACGTCCTTGGGAAAGCAACTGCCGCCGAACCCCACGCCGGGGAACAGGAACGCCGAACCGATCCGCGAGTCGCTGCCCACGCCGCGCCGCACCATCTCGATGTCGGCGCCGACCTTCTCGCAGAGGGCCGAAACCTCGTTCATCAGTGAGATCCGGGCCGCGAGCATGGTGTTCGACGCGTACTTGGCCATCTCCGCCGACGCGGGATCCATGAAGAGAATCCGGTTGCTCTTTCGCATGAACGCGCCGTACAGGCGCTTCATGGCGTCGCGAGCCCGTTCGCTGTCGGTGCCGATGATGATCCGGTCGGGACTCATGAAGTCCTCGACCGCCGCCCCTTCCTTGAGAAACTCCGGATTGCTCACGTAGTCGAACGGAACCTGGCTGTGCGATCGGATCAGGTCGGACACCCGCTGGTGTGTCCCCACTGGCACCGTGCTCTTCGTGACGAGGACGCGGTAGTCGGTCAGGTGCCTGGCGATCTCCAGGACCACGCTTTCGACCGCGGTCATGTCCACCGACCCATCTTCCGCGCTGGGGGTGCCCACCGCCAGGATGATGATCTCGGAGTCGTCGATCCCCTCCTTCAGATGGGTCGTGAATCGCAATCGTCCGACCTTGCTGTTGCGGATCACCAGTTCGGTCAGTCCTGGCTCGTAGATGGGGATCTCGCCTTCCCGGAGCCGGCGGATCTTCTGCTCGTCCTTGTCCACGCAGATCACGCGGTTGCCCGCCTCCGCCAGACATGCGGCTGAAACCAGGCCCACGTATCCCACGCCGACTACACAGGTCTTCATGCGTTTGATCCTCGAAAGATGCCGTTGCCGGAACAACTCATCGCCCGATGCAGGGCGCCGGATCGTCTCAAGGCGATCCGGCGGGCGCCGGCGCCGTCTGTTTCTCAATGGGTTCGATCATGTCCACGCCGATCTCGACGCTGGCCGCCTGGCCCAGCATGTCGATTTGCAGCACCAGACGCGTGTCGTTCCTGGTCTGCACGACGATCCCCTCCAGGCCCATCAGGGGACCTGCGATGACCCGGCACCACTGGCCCTTCTCCAGGTACTTGTGCGGGATCAGCGGCGCGCCCGCGAGGAGAGCCCGCTCGAATCGCAGCAGCTCGCCGATCAGGCTCGCCTGATCCGTCACCTCGATGAGGTTCGCCACGCGGTTGGTCTTGAGCAGCTCGATGCGACCGTTCTCGTTGCCGCAAAAGAACAGGTACCCGGTGAACAGGGGCAGCAGCGATTTGATCGTCCGATGGGTCTGCCGCCGGACCTTCCAGGTCATGGGCAGGAAGTAGGAGACGTTCTTGGCCATCAGGTCATGGGCCAGCGCCTTCTCGTTCCTGCTCTTGGTATGGGCCACCCACCATTGCCCCTCCAGCAGGCGAATGGACTCCACCTCGGGCCAGATGAGCGGCGGATTCTCACTTGTCTTGAGCACGTCTATACACCCCACATGCACTTGGCATTTGCTATTTACTACCTGCCCGTTGCGACTAACAACTTGGCATCGATCGGGTCTTTCACACGACAGGGGCAATTATAGTCCCTCCCTTGGGCGTCGTAAACCCGGTTTGACGAATCGCCACACCGCCTCAAGCTCCTCTGAGAAACGCGGCATCGACACGTAGGGTGGGGCTTGCCCCACCGCTACGATCGGAGGGTTGATGTCCGAGGGGGATTCCGGGGACGGATTCCGGGTACACCGTGGGGACGGATTCCCGGAATTCCCCCCCCCTGAATTCCGGGAAATGCTAGTGGCCCGCACATCCATCGAGATCTTCGCCAACGACGGCCAGGTCTACATGCCGATGGGCGTGATCGGGCCGGAAAGCAACAAGACCCTGGGACTCCTCGCGACTGCCGGCCCAGTAAAAATCGAGTCCCTCGAAGTCCACCGCCTCCGTTCCATCTGGCCATGAGTAGCCGTTTCGCAGGCCGACCGGAAGAACGCAGGACGGTCAAGCCGAGAAGAACGAAAGAGCACGCAGAAGAGGCGCGTGACACAACTGACCTCTCTGCTAATGCCCTTTTCGCTTCCTTTCGTTTCTTTGTGCGTCAGTGAAACTGTCGTTGTCTTGTGATCTGAAAGGAGGTCACC
>DAOQWL010000021.1:0-71286 GCA_035342095.1 Sedimentisphaerales bacterium
GATCCACCCTCAACCCCACAAGTGATTCGTGCAGTTATTGCCTGACACTGCCTTACCGGGCTTCCAGCAGGTAAATCGATCCGTTCTGATCCGTATGATGTGATTCTTGAACATTCCCCTTGCACGCTGTAGCATTCGTCTGCTGGGCCGAAGGATAGGGCAACGCAGGCGTGCGACCCGAGCGTCGAGCCCAGTGGCTATACGGCAGGAGGGGCTTGGTTCGCACCGAGTCCCTCCTCCTATTCCTGTGATTCATGGAGTGAGCACATGACCGCAGCATCAATAGTCATTCACTTCGTCGCTTTGACCCTGAGCCTCCCTCCTGTTGGAACGGGCGTGGCAGAAGACATGGCTGATATCACCGCCTTCCACGTCGCGCCAAACGGCAACGACGCATGGTCCGGCCGACTGGCCCGGCCTGAGGCGAACGGAGCGGACGGCCCCTTCGCGACGCTTCATGCCGCCTGTCGGGCTGCGCGGCAGGCAGGGACGAGCCAGGCAAGAACGATTCTGATCCAGGCGGGCGACTACTTTCTCAGCGAGCCGGTGGCGCTCACTCCGCAAGACAGCGGCCTGACCATCGAAGCTGCGAACGGCGAGAAGGCATTTCTGTATGGCGGCCGGCAGGTGTCCGGTTGGGAATCGGACGGAGACGGACTGTACGCGGTCTCGCTGCCCGGTGTCAAGGAGGGCACATGGGACTTCCGGGCTCTGATCGTCAACGGGCGGTACTGCCCACGGGCCCGGCTTCCCGAGACGGGATTCTTCGAGCACACCAGCGTTTTCGACGTCCCCTGGATGTCCACGACAGGCGGCGGCTGGAAACGCAAACCCACGAGCAAGGAACTGACCTCGATGAAGTACAAACCCGAGGACCTCAGGCCCTGGCTGGACATCCGCAACGCCGAGATCACGGTCTTTCACATGTGGGATGAATCGCTCGTGGGCGTCTCGGCCAATGACCCGAACTCGCATACCCTCACGTTCTCCACGCCATCGGGCCATCCGCCGGGCGCGTTCGGCGTCAGGAAGTACGTCGTCTGGAACGTGCGGGAGGGCATGACCCGACCCGGCCAGTGGTATCTGGACCATACGCAGGGCAAGGTCGTCTATCGGCCCCTGCCCGGCGAGGACATGGGCAGGGCCCGCGCCATCGCGCCGACGGTCGAATCCATCATTTCGCTCGCAGGGGGGCGGGACAATCCCATAAGGAACGTCACCATCCGGGGTCTGACGCTCTCCGTAACGACGACTCCGCTCAAGGCAGGAGGGTTTGGAGCAGGCCTGTTCGACGGGGCCATCACGGCCACAAACGCCCGGGACTGTGCGTTCACCGACCTCGAAATCCTGAACGTCGGCGGCCAAGCGATCAAGGTCTCCGGCTCGAACCTCCGCGTCGAGCGATGCCACGCTCATCACGTCGGCGCCTGCGGCATCCGGTTCCAGGGCGACGGCATCCGGATCGCAGACAACGAGGTCCACGACGTCGGCCTGACCTATCCCAGCGCGATCGCCTTGACCGGGGGCGGCAGGGATTGCGGCGTCGTTCACAATCACGTCTATCGCACGCCCTACTCCGCAGTCACCTGCGGCGGGCAGAATAACGTCATCGAAGGCAACCGCATCCATCACGCCATGCAGGAACTGCACGACGGAGCAGGCATCTACTGCTTCGGCGGCAAGGGCCTCGTCCTGCGGGGCAACTTCATCTACGACATCGTCGATACCGGCGGCTACGGCGCCTCCGCCTACTACCTCGACGAACAGTGCGAGGGCTGCATCGTAGAAAAGAACCTCTCGATCAACGTCGCTCGTCCCTCCCACAACCACATGGCGACGGAGAATACGATCCGCAACAACGTCTTCGTCAGCGACGGCGACATGCGGATCACGTTCCCGCGCTCCTCCGGTTATGTGTTCGAGAAGAACATCCTCCACACTCAAGGCAGGATCACGATCGACAACTACGAAGGGATCACGACGGCTGTGGGCAACCTGCTCTTCAGCGCCCAGGGCAAGGTCGAATGCCGCAAGCTGGATCAGTACAGCCGGACGGGGACCTATCTCCTGGAGCCGGACAATACGAATCTCCAGACAGACCCCATGCTGGCTGCATACGAGCAGGGCGACGTCCGGTTCGCCCCCGATTCGCCCGCGCGGGCACTGGGCATCGAGCCGATTGATGTGAGCGACGCGGGACCGCGACGGCAATGACACTGCCCGCGGGTCTGTGCGATCTTCCGGGCGTTAGAGTCCTCCGATCCGGATCGGTCCTGTGCGCAGGCAGTCCGTTCGTAGTGACGCCGTGAGGCGTTATCTTCCTCGGCCCAGATCGTCAATTCACCGGGCGGCCGTAGACCTCCACCTCGATGTAGTGGTTCAGGTCGCCGGCGGTGCTGCCGTTGCTGTAGAGGCGAATGTAGCGGCCGCGAGTGGCCCGGGCGTCGAACAGCTCGCCGAAGTGGGTGTCAACGTAGTGCATGTCCGCGCCGATGCCGAGGCCCAGGGAGTTGTCCGTATCGTTGTTGAAGATCGTCGTGAGGCCCTCGACGAAATCCGGGTCACCGCCAATCTGGACGACCACATCGAAGTACGCCCGCGGCTGCTTATGGAAATGCCAGAGCCGGACGCCGTAGATCTCGTGCTCGGCCTGCAAGTCCACCGTGACGTGCTGCACGCACGGACCCAGCTCGACGTAGCTGCCGTCGGCGCCCTCCTTGTCGCCGTCGGTGATCATCGCCAGCTCCCCGATGACAGGCTCCGCGTCGCTGGACGAGACCGGTTTGCCCAGCGCGACGTTGGTCGTTCCCTTCGGGGCCAGGAAGGGGGGACCGGGTTCCATCTGCACCGGCTTGGTGTTCGGGGCCCGGCAGTCCTCATTCGTTCCGATGAAGACGGGTGTCGGCAGCTCGACGACGACCGGCACGAGGCCCGCCGAATCCATGCCCGCGTTGGCCGGCGTACCAGCCGTATCCTGCGGCACCGGCCAATGCCACACGGTCAGGATGAATAGTCCCACAACAATCGCAATGGGCACGTCTCGTGTAATGTGTCTGGACATCACGATGAAGCCCTCCAAATGTTGGTCTCAAAAAACCTACTGCGGACCGTGCGGGCGCAGAGCGTCCGCCCTGTATGTGACCCTGCTGTGCTTATTCGCGCGGGAGCCGGAGGCTCAGTTGCCCTCGATCGATCTCACGGGCCGGCCGTAGACTTCGACTTCGATGTAGTGATTCAGCTCGTCGTGCGTGTTGCCGTTGCTGTAGCAGCGGACGTAGCGACCGCGGGTGCTCTTGCCATCGAGGAGCTTGCCTTCGTAGGTCTCGGTGTAGTGCAGGTCCCGACCGGCGCCGAGCCCGAGCGAATTGTCGGCATCGTTGTTGAAGACCGTTCGGACACCGGTCTTGAAAGCCGGGTCGTCGGACACCTGGACCACCACATCGTGATAGACGCGAGGCCAGCGGTGCTGGTGCCAGAGGACGACGGCGTAAATCTCGCATCGCTCGAGCAGATCGATGGTGACATGCTGCGGTCGGGGACCCAGCTCGACGACGTTGTCCTCGGTCGCGTCCTTGCCGCCGTCGGTGACCAGGTCCAGACTGCCGATGAGCGGCTCGGTGTCGCTCGACGACACCGGTTTGCCGCGTGCGACGTTGACCGTTCCCGCCGGGGCCAGGAAGGGGGGTCGCGGGGCCCCTCGCGGTTTCTCCAGATGCGGCGTGCGCCCATCCTGCGGCGTGCCCACGAACATCCGCTTCGGCAACTCGATCCTCAACGGTTCCAGCCGAAAGCCGCTCGTCGGCGCGGGCGTAAAGATCGGCGCGGGCTCATTGCCCGGCGTGCCCCGATACCCCTGTCTCATGTCGGACACGCGGGCCGTCCTGGGAACCCCGACATCGTAGATGCTCGCGGGACCTGCCTGCGGATAGCTCACGACCCAATCCTCGCGGGCCAGCACATCGCCCGCCGGACCACGGTACTCCATGCCCGCCGCGACGATCCGCTTCGTCTTTGGATCGGCGAAGACCGTCACTCTCAATCCCGCGACGTCTTGGCCGTCGATGCTAAAGGCTGGATCGGTCGCCTCGACCGCGTATGCCCGCAGGGTCCGACCATCCTGTTCAGCGGTGGACTTCTCCACCTTCACGTCTTCCCTCGACGCAAAGACCCCAAACGCCTGGACGAAATTGTACGCGGCTGCAACACCGAAGGGGCCGGTTCTTGGCAGGTCGGAAACCACGACTGTCTTCAGACGAGGGTTGTAGCTGACCTTCATCTGGCCCGTCCCATAGTCGTATCCGACAACGGCGCCGTCCTCCGCGAGGACGTAGGTCTTCCGGGCCGCCAGGTCGCACCAGTGCTGCTCGGTTTGCACGTCGTCGTTGGCGTACCGTTTGGCGACCGCCAGCAGCCAGGGCGCCTTCTCGGTGGCCGCCCGGACACGGCCGAATCCCGTCCCGCCGGCAGAACCGAGCCAGACCCAGATCGCCGCCGAGGCGCCGAGGAGAACCGCCGCCGCGACAGCCAGCTTCCGCGCAGCATGGGCGTCCCACCCAGGATTCAGAATCACGGGCACACTACGAACACCGGCCTGCTCGAACGTCTGGAGCATCTGGCGACGAAGCCGTTCTCGGTGGGCGGCATTCGGCTCATCGTTCGTCTCGATCCCGGCAACGAGTTTTCGGAAATCACGCTCGTTCTCGAACATCTACTCTTCTCCACCCGGATCCCCGCCCAGGACCTTCTGGAGCTTGCGGAGAATCCGGTGCAGCATCACGCGAATCGTCGCAGGTCGCGCACCCACCACCCTGGCGATGTCGTCGTAGTCCATGTTCTCGAAGAACCTCAGCGTCAGGATGGTCTGGTGCTCCGGCTTGAGCTGCTGGATCGCCGCATACAAGATCGGCCAGTCCAGGCTGGACCACTCGTCCGAGTCCTGCTCGCGGGCCCGGCGTTGCGCCACGGCGTTTCCCAGGAGCCGCTGCCGACGGATCGTCTTGCGGATATGGGCGTTCGCCTGGTTGGTCGCGATGGTGTAGACCCAACTGCGGAAATCCTGCTCGGTCCGGCCCTCGAACCGGGACATGCCCCGCGCGACGGTCAGGAAGACCGACGACGTCACATCCTCGGCGGTCGAGCGATTGAACAGCCGATGCACGCAAAAGCGGAAGATCCGCTCGTAATAAAGGTCGTAGAGCCGCCCGAGGGCCGCCGTCTGGCTCTTCGCCAGAACGACCAGATCGTCATGACCTGTTTGTTCAACGGGTTTTGCCATAATCGCGACCATGGCACCGTTTGGATTGCGCATGCCGCGAGTATGTTACACGCCTCTTCGGCAAAACGCAAAATGCCGAAGCATCTTGTGTCGAGCGGATCGCTTGGCTTATCATGGCCGCGTTGTTAGGAATTGGTCTACCCCTGGATTGGAGATAATTCGCTATGACCCGCCGCACCCCATCATCGATGGCAACCATCCTGTCTCGCGGGCTTCTGCCCAGCATTTGTGCCTTCGTACTCGCCTGCGCCGCAGGTCTCGCCGAGCCCGCGAGAGCGCTGGACTCGGTAAAACTCCGGAACTCGTTCGCCGAACCGCCGCGACAGTATGCTTCGGCGCCGCTGTGGGTCTGGAACGACCGGCTGACCGAGCAGCAGATCGTCGATACGCTCCGCGACCTCGCAGGGCAGAAAGTCCGCCAGGTCTTCGTGCATCCGCGTCCCGGCCTGATGACGCCGTACCTCTCCGACGAGTGGTTCAAGCTCTGGAAGATCGCCTTGCGAGAGGCCGAACGTCTGGACATGAACGTCTGGATCTACGACGAGAACTCGTACCCGTCCGGTTTCGCAGGCGGATTCGTGCCCGATGCGATGCCGGAATCCCGCGGCATGGGCCTGGGCATCGACGAGCGGGACGCGCCGATCAAGGTCGATAAGGACTGTGTCGCGGTCTTCCGACCGACGGGCGACGGCTACGAGAACGTCACCGAGCACGCAAAGGCCGGTCAGGAACTGGCTCAGGGCAAATACCTGGTCGCGTCGCTCCGCTGGGCGGGCACTTCCGGCTGGTACGGCGGCAAGTTCTACGTCAACCTGCTGACCCAAGGCGTCACGGAGAAGTTCCTTGCGATCACGATGGACGCATACACGCGGAACATCGGGGACCAATTCGGCCAGCGTGTCCCGGGCGTCTTCACCGACGAGCCGCACTTGTCCCCCGCGGGCGGCCTGCCCTGGGCGCCCGACCTCGCGGACGTGTTTCGCAGCCGCTGGGGCTATGACCTCATCGACCATCTGCCCAGTCTCGTCCGCCCGGTCGGCGACTGGAGGCGGGTCCGTCACAACTACCTCCAGGTCCTGCTCGATCTGTTCATCGAGCGGTGGGCCAAGCCCGTTTATGAGTACTGCGACAAGCACGGCCTCGAGTTCACGGGACATTACTGGGAGCACGAATGGCCGAACTGCCTCATGGCGCCCGACAACATGGCCATGTACGCCTGGCACCAGAGACCCGCGATCGACAACCTGATGAACCAGTACAACGAAGGCGTACACGCCCAGTTCGGCAATGCCCGAACGGTCAAGGAGCTGGCCAGCGTCGCCAACCAGCTCGGGCGCGAGCGGACCCTGTGCGAGGCCTACGGCGCCGGCGGCTGGGACCTGCGATTCGAGGACATGAAGCGGATCGGCGACTGGCTCTTCGTCCTGGGCGTCAACACGCTCGACGAGCACCTCTCGTACATCACGATCCGCGGCGCGCGTAAACGCGACCATCCGCAGTCGTTCTCCTATCACGAGCCCTGGTGGAGAAGTTACCACGTGATGGCGGAGTACTTCACAAGGCTCTCGATGGTCCTGTCCCATGGCCGCCAGGTGAATCGCGTGCTCATCCTCGAGCCGACGACCACCGCGTGGATGTACCAGGGCGACGCCGCGGTCAATGAAATCGGCAACAGCTTCCAGCAGATGCTCGTGGCTCTGGACCGCGCACAGGTCGAATACGATCTCGGCTGCGAGGACATCCTCGCCCGGCATGGCTCGACCGACGGCGCAAGCCTGAAGGTCGGAAAGTGCTCCTACGATCTCGTCGTGCTGCCGCCGCGGACGGAGAACCTCAACGAACGCACGATGGACCTGCTGACCGCATATCTCCGCCAGGGCGGCAAGGTGCTCTGCTGCGGCGAGGCCCCCGCGAGAGTCGATGGCTCCGTTTCGGATCGCGGTCAGGCCTTGCCCAAGCAGTCCGGATGGAAACCGGTCGATGTATCGCAAGTCCCGGCGGCGATCACGGCCGACACGAAGGGCGGATTTGCCATCGAGCGAGCCAAGGACGACAAGGGCATCCTGTTCCATCACCGCCGAGTCGTGGACGACGGCGAGTTCCTCTTCCTGGTCAATACGAGCATCGAAGCCCCCTCGACCGGCACGATCGCTTCGACCGCCCGAGGCATCACGCAGTGGGACCTGCACACAGCGAAGGTCCTGGGCTATCCCTGCGAGAAGACCGACGGCGGAGTGACCGCATCTTTCGAACTGGCGCCTTGCGGCAGTCTCCTGCTGTTCCTGTCTAACGCGCCTCGGCCCTCCGAGAAGAGACCGGCGCAACAGGCCGCCGTGATCGAGGCCAAAGACGATCTGCGCATCACACCGCTGGAGGAGAACGTCCTGACTCTCGACTACGTCGACATCACCGCCGGCGGCGAGACGAAGAAAGGCCTTTACTTCTACAAGGCCAACCAGTTCGCCTTCGCCAAGAACGGCATGCCCCGCAATCCGTGGGACTCATCCGTCCAGTTCAAGGACGAGCTGATTACGAAGACGTTTGCCCCCGACAGCGGGTTCGAGGCCACGTACCGCTTCCCCATCGAGGGCAGCGTGCCCGCTCAACTGGCGATTGTGATCGAGCGGCCCGATCTGTACACGATCTCCTGCAACGGCAAGCCCGTCTTGGCCCGCGAGGGCAGTTGGTGGCTCGACAAGTCGTTCGGCAGGATCGATCTGGCCGGCGCCGCTCGGGTCGGCGAGAACGCGGTGACGATCCAGGCGTCGCCCTTCACGATCTGCCACGAGCTGGAGTCCGCATACATCCTCGGGACGTTCAAGCTCAGACCCGCGGAGTCCGGGTTCGTCATCGTCGGCGAGTCGAAACCCGCGATCGCGCTGGGGAGCTGGAAGGCCCAGGGCTATCCGTTCTACGCGGCCGGCGTCTCGTACAGCCGCACGTTCGAGATTCCCCGCCCGGCGGGCCGGCTCCTCGTCGAGCTGGACCAGTGGTATGGCAGCGTCGCGGAGGTCCTCGTGAACGGGACGCCCGCGGGCTGCATCGTCTCGCGGCCCTGGCAGTGCGACGTCACGAAGGCCCTGCAGCGAGGGACGAACACGGTCGAGGTCCGCGTGATCGGGACGCTGAAGAACACGCTCGGCCCGCACCACGCCGGGACCAACCTGGGCAGTGCCTGGCCCGGCATGTTCCAGCAGGGCCCCGAGTCCGGCCCGCCCGCGGGCGACAGCTACCACACGGTCGATTACGGGCTCTTCACGCCCTTCGTCCTCAAGCAGACCACGGGCGAATAGGGCACAGCAGAAGGTGAGAAGTTGAGAAGGTTAGAAGGTCGGATCGCCTGGTTCTTTCCTGGGCCCCCGTCGCGCGCCACCCTCTCTCTGACCTTCTCACCTTCTGATCTTCTTAACCTTCTGTTCTTTCAGGCCCGATCCGTGACCCGTGGCACGTGACCTGTGGCACCCCCGCCCTCGGGGGTGAGCCCTGGAACTACCCACGCATGGGCAACTCCGAAGATTCCCCAGCCGAGGGCGGCTGGGAAAAAGGCAGATCGGGCCTATATTCTTCAACGAAATCTCCTGGTTCGATTTCGTTGAAGAATGGTGGCCCAGCCGCCCCCGGCTGGGAATCGATCACCCCCGAGGGCGGGGGTGCCACGCGTCCGAGGTTTGGGATGGAAAAACCGAGGAGCAGGTTTTTCCATCCCAAAGTAGGCCCGATCTGCCTTTTTCCCGGCTGGGCTACATCGGCCTGGCGCCGTCAGTTTGCGTGCTCCTCGTGCTCGTGGCGGTGTTCGTGCTCGTGCCTGGCGCGCTTCGGTCGCGACATCACGAGCTGCCAGAGCCAGCCGAGGGCGGTCATGCCCACGAACGTCCCGGGCAGCACCCACGGGCGCGGGCCGATCAGGGAGATCGCCTTGACGTTCGCGCCGAGCAGGGCGGTCTGCACCCCGAGGAAAACCGTCGCGGCGCCGACCACGCTGTAGGCCAGCGCGATCAGCGCCTTCTTGACCAGCCAGACCAGGAAGATGGCGACGAGCCCGCCCGCAAGGACCGCCAGACCCACTTTCCACGCGTGCGGACGGACGGTCACCCAGGTGTCGTCGAGCACGGCGCGGACGCGGTCGCGGAAGTTCTTCTCTTCGGTCGCTTGCTTCGCCTTGATCAGGCCGTCCACGTAGTTCAGCCGGGTGTTCGGGTCCATGTTCGTGAAGGACTGGATCAGGAAGCCGGGCTCGGTCCGGGTGGCACCCCCGCCCTCGGGGGTGATCCCGCCGATCCCAGCCGAGGGCGGCTGGGCCACATCGGCCGGCGCCACGCGGTCCAGCAGGACCGCCAGGTATCCCGCGCCACTGACCGCCGCGATGACTAGAACCGCCAGCACGAGGATCAGGACGTTGCGCAGCATGACGGAGGCCGTCGCGAGGACCGCGGCGCCCACGATCATGCACAACCACAGGTGCAGGCCCAGCCACTGGCTGACCAGCAGGCCCGCGACGGCGCCGACCAGCGCCCCCAGCAAGCCGACGATCACCGTGCTGTAGCGCGACCCGCCCAGCCAGAACACCAGACCCACGAGCAGCAGAGTCACGCCGACGCCCAGTAGAATGACCGTGCTCAAGGGCATCAGGAGCGTCTCGATCCTTACCAGCAGTTCATACATACGCGATCCCTTTGCGAGGATGGTCCAGTGTGGCCCAGCCGCCCCCGGCTGGGAATCGATCACGAAAGAACAGAAGGTCAGAAGGTCGGAGAGTCGGTCGAACGCGCCGCGAGTCCAGGAGAGAACCAGGCTGTCCGACCTTCTGACCTTCTCAACTTCTCACCTTCTGCTGCGCCCGATCTGTCTTCTTCCGGCACAACGCCATCTTGCCGCCAGCATACCAGATTCCGCCCGGAGGAAAAGCCCATCCTCTGCCGGGAGGCGCCTGGGCGCGTCTCGCGGAGGACAAGGTCTTGTAGCACCCCAGACCCCAGCCCTCGGGGGTGCCACGCGTCCGAGGTTTGGGATGGAAAAACCGAGGAGCAGGTTTTTCCATCCCAAAGTAGGCCCGATCTGCCTTTTTCCCCAGCCGGGCGCGGCTGGGCCACACTGGCGGCCAAAGCGGTGCGCAGGTACAATGCCGAAGGCAGGATCGGATCGAGGCAGGTCCTGTCGGAGATTGCGGAGCGCACCGTGAGATCGGACGACCAACTGCTGGAGCAGGCGAAGAAAGGGGATGCGGCAGCCTTCGAGGCACTCTACCGTCGGCATCGCGACTGGGTGTACCGGCTCGCCTGGCGTTTCACCGGCAACGAAGCGGACGCCCTCGACGTCCTCCAGGAGACGTTTGCTTACCTGCTCCGCAAGCTCCCAAGCCTGCGTCTGACCGCCGCGATGATGACCTTCCTGTACCCCGTCGTGAAGCATCTGTCGCTGAATGTCCGCCGGGCCGGGCGCGTCGCGCGGAGGACAAGGTCTTGTGGCACCCCCGCCCTCGGGGGTGATCCCAGCCTCGGGGGTGATCCCAGCCGAGGGCGGCTGGGCCACATCGACGCATCCCGAAGCGAGCTGGCCGAGGCCCTGAAAACGCCCCTGAATACGGTCAAATCGCGACTTTACCGGGCCTTGGACATCCTCCGCGAAGACCCCCGCACGCGGGACTATTTCCTATCGTAGCACGGGATCTTGCCCGTGATCCCGAATCATGGGCGGGACGCCCATGCTACGGACGACGCCTCACGGCGTCCCTACGAGCCCCAGATCAAGATCGTCGGCGTCGAGGGCGGCGAACACCCCGCCTTCAACGACGCGCCATACTACGACCCCGCTGCCCTGATGAACGAGCGAATCATCATCGCGGCCTTCAACACCGGCGCGGACCTGCCGACCACCCGAACCCGAATCGCGACGATCCACCTGCAAATCACAGGCGACGACGAACCGAAATACGACCTGATCCTGACCACCACCGCCGACGCAGACGGCGAGGAAATGGCCGCGAAGATCACTCTGCAAACAGGAGAGGACAAATGAAAACTCGTGCCACCGTACTCATAGCCCTCATTGGCCTAATACTGACTCTCATCTGCTTGAGCATGACATCCGTCAGTTGTCGCAAGGAGTCAGCTCGGGATGGAAGCCGCGCGGAGCCCTCTGGTCAATCCCCGACTGCGGTGGGAACCTCCGTGGCCCCGCAGACACCAGAGGCCGAGACAGAGGCTCAGCGTAGTACCGTGGCAGCCGAAGCACAGACCATGAAGGATATGGTCGACGATGTGATTTACTGTCGCTCACAGCTTGACCAGAATGCACCGACAAGAAGGTCATCAGGAGGCATCACACCACAGACGGATGAGGCGGCGATTCCCTATGCCGACGAGATCACTTATCGCAAGGACTGGCGAGAGATAGTGAAAAAGCCCCGAAGTCCTTCAAGCTTACGCGAGCTTCTTCGCAGTCGGTTGGCGAGCGCGACCGCCGATGAGATCTGGGTGATTGCAAAGGACGAGACGCCGCAGGCGGTCGGGCCGGAATACCAAACACCTGGGTCCGGCGCGATGCTCGTCGAGAAGGGCGAGGAGAAGATCCCTCTGCCGCTCAAGCACACCGATGTGAAAGGGCGGGTCTGTGGGTATATCGCGACGGTCGAGGTCACGCAGCAATTTCAGAACCCCTTCAGCGAGAAGATCGAAGCGGTGTACATCTTCCCGCTGCCCCAGAACGCGGCGGTGAATGAGTTCATCATGGTCATCGGCGAGCGGCGGATTCGCGGCATCATCCGCGAGCGACAGGAGGCCGAGCAGATCTATCGCGAGGCCCGCAATCAGGGCTATGTCGCTTCCCTTCTGACCCAGGAGTGGCCCAACATCTTCACGCAGAAGGTCGCCAATATTGAGCCAGGCAAGCAGATCGACGTCCATATCAAGTACTTCAACACGCTCGCCTACGCCGACGGCTGGTACGAGTTCGTCTTCCCGATGGTCGTGGGTCCGCGATTCAATCCGCCCGGCTCCACCGACGGCGTGGGCGCGGTCGGGCGGGGCAAGACCGGCATCTCGGGCCAATCCACCGAAGTCCAGTACCTCAAGCCCAACGAGCGAAGCGGACACGATATCTCGCTGGCTCTGGACATCGACGCAGGCGTCAAGATCGAGGAGATCGCCTGCGCCAGCCACGCGATCAAGAAGGACAAGGACGGCGCCGAGAAGGTCCACGTCCAGCTCAGCGACCTTGACAACATCCCGAACAAGGATTTCGTCCTGCGATTCAAAATGGCAGGGGACACGGTCAAATCCGCTCTCGTGACGCATCGCGACGAGCGCGGCGGCTTCTTCACGCTGATGCTCTATCCGCCGGACGAACTCAAGCAAATCAAACGGGCCCCCATGGAGATGGTCTTCGTCCTCGATTGCTCGGGCAGCATGAACGGCCAACCCATCGCCAAGGCCAAGGACGCGATCAAGCGGGCCCTGCGAAAACTCGAACCCGACGACACCTTCCAGGTGATCCAGTTCTCGATGAGCGCCTCGCAGTTCGGCCCGAACCCCATCCCTGCGACCGCGGACAACGTCCGGCGGGCCATCGAGTACGTGGACAACCTCCAGGGCGAGGGCGGCACCATGATGATCGAGGGCATCAAAGCCGCCCTGGACTTCCCGCACGACCCGCGCCGGTTCCGGCTGGTCTCCTTCATGACCGACGGTTACATCGGCAATGAGACGCAGATCCTGGGCGAAATTCACCAGCGGCTCGGCTCCGCACGGATCTTCAGCTTCGGCGTCGGCACCTCCGTCAATCGCTACCTGCTCGACCGCATGGCCAAGCTGGGCAGGGGCGCCGTCGCCTATATCGGCCTGGCCGACAGCGGCACGGAGGTCGTGGATGTCTTCTACGACCGCATCAGCCATCCCGCGCTGACGGACATGCAGATCGACTGGGGCGACCTCGAAGTCTCGGAGGTCTACCCGCGCCAGATTCCCGACCTGTTCGTCGGCCGGCCGATCATCCTGACCGGACGGTTCAAGGGCGAAAAGGATACCACGATCCGCATCGCAGGCCGGGCAGGCCAGTACGACAAGACCCTCAGCATCCCCGTGAGACTCGACGACTCGTCCGCGACGCACGCCGGTATCGCATGCGTCTGGGCAAGGAAGCGGATCGAGGACCTCGCGACCCAGGCGACCTACGACGCGAGCGAAGCCCTGCCCGCCGAGATCAAGCAGGTGGCTCTGCAATACAGTCTGATGAGCGCGTACACCGCCTTCGTCGCAGTCGATTCGACCCAAGTGACCGCGGGCGATCACGGCGTGACGGTCGCAGTCCCTGTCCCGGTCCCCGAGGGCGTCCGCTACGATACGACCATCCAGGATTGAAAGAGCATTGGCCACAGAGGACCCAGAGACCCACAGAGGGAGGAAGCACAGATCAGCCGGGATGCGCTTGTCATGCTGAACGAAGTGACGCATCCGGCGTGGGAGTTGAGCATTCGCGTGCCAGGTCCTTCGCTCTCGCTCAGGACGACAGGCAGAAGGCTGAGGAACTGCAACGCGGTGGAAGGGAGAACAACATGATGAAGCTGAATGGAACGAAGGGTTTCACGAAGGTCGAGTTGTTGGTTGTCGTGCTGGTGGCGGCGCTGATCGTGGCGATGGTCCCGCCACTATCCCGTCGTGGGAGGTCGGACGCACTCCACGAGACCTGCCGGGCGAATCTGGCCGGGATCGGCAAAGCGATACTCATCTATGCGAATGACTACGAGGGCAAGTTTCCCGTTTCCGGCGGCCGCTCGTCGCACTGGGGCAACGTCTGGAAGTGGGATGCTCCGACTCGCCTCCAGGCGTTTGCCTTGGCAGTCGACGGCAGCGGTGGGAAGGCCGCGATCAGTTCCTGCTTCTACCTGCTCGTGAAGTACGCCGAGGTCCGGCCGGGGCTCTTCGTCTGTCCAGACGACGCCGGAACTACTGAGTTCAAGCTCTCGGAGCTGCGGACCCCGCCCACGGGTTTCAAGCTCATCGACGCGTGGGACTTCGGACCCGAGTCGTCCAACCACTGCAGCTATGCCTATCATCATCCGTTTTACGGGTCTGCGTTGAAGGCGACCAGCGATCCAGGCATGGCGGTCGCGGCTGACCGCAGCCGTTGGTTTCGCAGTCCCTCCGGGCCCGCTGGGGATTTCGCTGCATTCAGGCCGGACCTCCCTGGATTGGGAGGGACTCCCGAGACAGCTCGACGCGGCAACTCCAGGTCGCACAAGGGAGATGGCCAGAACGTTCTGTTCGTCGACGGCCATGTGTCGTTTGAGGAACGAAGCTATTGCGGGCTCGATCACGACAACATCTACACCGTCTCCGATAGTACGGAGCGAGGATCGCCGCTCGGGACAAAACCCACTTTGGGTTTCACTGGCCCCTGGAACCACAGGGATTCTCTCCTGCTGTCCGATCCTGGAGTCACCAAGTCCGCGGTAACTCGCCAGGCTCGGGATGTGGACTCCAGGACTCTCAAGCAGACGGCGGTCGTCGCCACATTGGAGTGTCCGGTGCCGGAGCACAAGAACGCGATCTGGTGTGCTACATTCCAAATAGCGTGGGACAAGTTCAGGACCGAAGCCATCGGCGAACCGATCCAGATCACCGGCGCCGAGTCTCTGGCGGCTCGTCTGGATCAGTGCGGGTTTCCCCGCGGCGACATTAACGAGACGTCCTACTATGCGAATGCCGGCTTTGTGAAGGACGGGATCATCGAGCAGATTCAGAAGGACATGGCGAGCCGCTTTCGCGCCGAGCCCGTGCCCACCTTTGGCGAAAAGTACCGAGCGCTGCCCGACGTCGCCATGGCCTATGCCTACCTGAACGTGGACGTGGGATTCCAGTACCCGTACTACGCGCACGGAGGGGCCTTCGATTTCGAGGACTCCAACGGAATACGAGCGGGGTCTCCGCGTTCGATGCACAGAGCGTAAAGGCCGGCGACTACCAGAATGTGCGGGATCAACTGGAGGTCCTGCACTATGAGTACGGCGATGCAAATCGAGCGGAGGAATTCGCCGTCGATCTGTGCAGATACACAGAGCCCTATCAGGTGATTCTGGCTCGCATGTCACGGCGCGGCACTCTGCATGAGACCGCCAAAGTGCTCCAGGAGAATGTGGACGGATTCAAAGAGGACCCGGACTACGAGACGTTGCACAAGCTACGTCCTATCGACACACTGGTCGTTCCCGACGTGCTCTTCAAGCTCACGCATCACTTCGAGGAACTGCTCGGTAAGCGGTTCAGCAACTCGCGATGGCAAGACCATTTCTTCTTCGAAGCACTACAGAGGATCGACTTCACACTGAGCCGGACCGGCGTGGTCATCAAGTCCGAGGCGTTCATGGGCATGACTTCTGGACGAGGCCGATCGTCCGCACAACTGGCGAAGCCCAGGCATCTGCGATTCGACAGGCCGTTCCTGATCTGCGTCAAGAAGCGACAGGCGGGCGCAACGCCTATCTTTGTCATGTGGGTGGACAACGCCGAGCTGATGCAAGTCGTCGCTCGTGATCCGTGACCCGCTTCTGCCCGGCCTGCGTTCCTATCGATCCGCCTTGGTCTCGGCGCCTGCGTGCTTGTGGCCCGTCGGGACAGCGCGGATCTCCTGGCCTTGGCGTACTGGGACGCCGTGCTTGGCGCGGAGCAGGTCGCGCTTCTGGTAGCATTGCTCCTGGAAGACCGCGATCTCCGAGGCGAGGTTCGCGCTGGCGGAATCGCCGAAAAAAGCGTGGATGATCGGGAAGACCAAGTCGGGCTTCTGCTTGCGGAACTCCTTGATGAGACCCTCGATCTTGGCGGTGGCGACCCCTTCCTGCATGCAGGTGAAGGGACCCACGTGGAAGATGCCGGAGATGTAGGGTGTGGCACTGTGGCACCCCCGCCCTCGGGGGTGTTCTTTTCCCAGCCGGGGGCGGCTGGGCCACATGTTCTTTCCCCAGTCGGGGGCGGCTGGGCCACGCTGGACCATCTCGTGCATCAGGTAGTAGGCAATGCCCGTGCTCAGGGGGGACTCGCCCTCGATATTGCCGTGCGTCTCGTGGGCTCGTTCGAGCGTCTCGATGATCTCCATCGGCTGCGGCAGGACGTGCCGGCCTTCGAGGACCTCGTGGAAGGGCTCCGCCAGCTTGGCCGCGACGTGACTCATGTACCGACCCTTGAGGATCGACTTGCCCGCCTTGCCTGCGGAGCGGAACACGCGACCGAGGTTGCGGTCCGCCAGGCCCAGACCCACGTCGCGCTTCGCGTTGCGGAGGTTCATCTGGTTCACGTAGAACAGCCAGTCGGTGATCGGGTCGCGGACGATCTCCAGGCGGCTTTCCTCCAGGCGGTGGACCACGAAGTCGGTGTACGGATCGTGCTGGCGCATGTAGATCTCGCCGATGTAGAGGACCAGCGGGAACCGCTCGTGATAGCGGAGCTTGGCGGCCTCGAAGAGGGCGACGGTCTCTCGTCCCCAGGCCAGCAGCTTGCTCATCTCGGCGCCGGCGCTCACGATCTTCCCGAGCTCTTCCAGACGGGCGGCCTTGAGGGCGTCCATCGCGGGCTTGTCCTCGGCATACGGGCGGAACCGGCGCAGGATGTCCTCGAGCAGGTCGGCGCCGTTGATGCCCTTGAACAGGATCTGCTGCATCTTCATCCTGGCCGAGGGACGCAGGCCGCCGGGCAGCGGGATGTCGATGTAGTCCGTCTCGGAGGACGGACCCACCACCGGGACCTTTTCGAGCCCTTCGAGCTTCATGAAGTGGCGCAGGACCTCGCTGTACTTGCCGAACCGGCAGGGGCCGCTGGTGGTCGGGAGCATGACGAGATAGTTCTCTTCCACCGCCTGGCGGCTTGTCTTCTCGATCTGCTCCTGCAGGAAGCCGATGGCGTCGCCGACGACGCCTTTGAGCGGGTAACAGACCTCGGTGGAGACGTGCTTTCGGGCGACCTCGTAGCCTCGCGGCGTGTTGGTCGGGAGGACCTGGCCGTCGATGCCGAAGTATCTCAGTCCCGCGGCGGCCACGTGGCTGGCATCGCCCATGTACGGGATCAGCCAGGTCCGTTTGTCGTAGGTCTTCGACGCGTTGATCTTGAGCTTGCCGATGTCCAGGCGGACCGGGCGGCTCTGACTGACGACTCGCTCGTGGGCCTCGGTCCGCGTCACGAACGGCGCGTTGTTCGTCTGGGCGTCCGTCACGAGCACGAGCAGGGGCTTGTTCACCGCCTGCTGGATCGTCTCTTCCTGGTAGATTTTCAGGCTGTCGGGCCCGCAGGCGAAGTTGATCATGCGGATCGCGAAGAGGTTCGGATGGTCCGCGACGAAGAGATTCGCCTTGAGGATCTTGACGCTCTGATTCCAGAACTCGTTCTCGACGAACCCATCGATCGGGATCTTCTCGAAGCGGTGCTCGATGAACTGCTGCGGGATGTAGTCGAGCCCGCGGACCTGCGAGAACATGGCGCCAGAGCTGGAACTGGCCTCGGGGTCCAGGATGACGTAATCGCGCCCGATGCCGACGTAGGCCGGCGTGCCCTCGCGCTCGATCCGTTCCAGGAACTTGTCGCCCTCGGAATAGAGTTCGCTCTGGAACTGGCCCTCCGCCTGGTCCGCGAAGGCAATGGCGTCGCGGATCTGCCTGTTAGAGTAGTGGAATCCCAGGCGGTCGAACTCGACGCGCAACTGGCGGACGAGCAGGGGCAGGTCGCCGAAGTGCAGGATGGGATTGATCTGGCGGTTCTTGTCGAGCGAGAGGACGTCGTTGAGGACGTAACCCTCGGACTCGGTGTAGATGCAGTACTTCAGGTCCGGCGGCGTCTGCTGGCGGACCTCGATGAAGCTCGGATTGAAGAGATACTTCAATTCGGGACTGTTGTTGAGGATGGCGGCGTGGCCGGTCGCCAGCTTGCGGGCGATGCAGAACTCAGTCCGCGAGTTGTCGACGCCGATCTTGGCGATGTCCTTGTCGCTCCGCGGCGAGACCACCGGATAGAAACCGAGCTTGCGGAACAACGCCGCACTCCAGATCCCTTTGCTGCCGAGCGTCGCCATGCTCCGCTTGATCCCGACGGTCGGGCCCTCGTGCGTCGCGGTGCCCAGCTCCTGGAAGAGGCACCCTTGCTTCTTGAAGTGCTTTTCGTAGATCCGGTGATAGCGGTCCACGTAGTTGGTCTTCGGTTTCTTGGCGGACTCCGAGTTGCCGCGGGGGCAGAAGCCGCCGGTGATGATCTCGTCGTCCTCGATGCTGAAGACTTCGAGCTGGCAGTCGCGGATGCCGCAGGACTTCTCGCCGAAAAGCTCCCGGCACAGGACCTTGCGCTTGTGGAAGGCCATGTCGATGATCTGCCAGCCGCGGAAGGCGGTGTCGTGGGCCTTGCCTTCCCGCTCGAATCGCTGGATGGTCTGGATGATATCGAGGGCCTGGCCCCAGGCGCCGAACATCTCGCGGTGCGGATAGCCTTCGATCTGCCTTTCGCTGACCTGGGCGAGGGCGGCCAGGAAGGCATCGCCGAGCGCCGGGCCGCCTTGGGCGGAACACTTGTCGCCTGCGTGCTGCGAGCCGCCGACGAACTTGTAGTAGTAGCTGGCGGCGGTACCGCGGACGATGGCGGCCGCAATCTCGTTTCTGCTGAATCCTTCGGCGATCAGGCGGTTCTCGTCCATCTCCATGAACACGCCGCACGTCGAGTCAATGATCGGTACCCGCTCGGCGCTCAGGGCCGCGCTCTGGAGCGTGTTCTCGACGTTCAGATTGATCACATCGGCCATGTTTTCGAGGGTTTGGCCGGAGCCGGCCTGGCAACTGTAGTTCATCTTCGCTTCTTTGACGGTCCCGTCCTTCGCGAAGCTCGTGAACTTCATGTCTTGCCCGCCGACCTCAAAGATGGTATCGACGTCGGGATTGTTGCGCTTCACGCCCAGTGCGTGACAGGTGATCTCGTCGGTGATGCGGTCCGCGAGGGCGATGCCCTGTTGGGCGAGCTGCTGGCTCTTGCTCTTGCTGATGAGGATCTTCTCGTAGAGCTTGCGGGCCGACCCGGTGGCGCCGACGCCCTTGATGACGACCCTGTCCCTGTGTCGCGAGAGATACCGCAGGACGCGCTTGAGCGACTCCTCCGGGTTGCCGTGGGTCTTGATATACAGCTTGTCGAGGAGCCTGCCCGTTTTGATCTCGACGAGGGCGCCTTTGGTCGTGGTGCTTCCGCCGTCGATGCCGAGGACGACCTCGGTGCCCGCCGGGATTTCCGATGGGAGACTTTCGTTCCTGGCGCGGACGCGGGCCAGGCTTTGCGAGAGGGGCGGCGCGAACTTGCGTTTCTGCCGGCTGTACTCGGCAACGTGGTGAAGCTGCGCGATGTCCAGGACGAAGGTGTTGTTCTGCTCGATGGCTTTAAGGGCCGCGCCGATCGCGGCGATGTTGCCATGATGGGCCGGGCGCTCGATCTCGACACGGAGCAGGTCGGACAGATTCTGGCGCACCAGATCGTTGGAGAAGACGCCGCCGGTGGAAATGCACTCGCCGGAGCTGAAGCTCGAGGCGAAGTCCCGCGACCCGAGGACATCGATCATGTAGTTCCGCGCGACGGTCCGAAAGAGGCCCGCCAGATTGTCGACCCGGGTGGCGCCTTCGTTCTGCTTGTGGATGAGGTCGGATTGGACGACTACGCCGCAACGAGCGAGGAACTCGCTGGGCTCGCGCGACCTCGCGGCCTCTTCCTCCGCTCGGCGGAGCATCTCTTCGAGGCGATCCTGTAATCGCGCGCGGTTTCGCGTTGCGACGGCCTGCTTGTGGGTATCATCAGGAGCATCGGCCGGATCCTCGAGCTCCGGTGCCGGGACCTCTCCCTGGAATAGGCGCCGACACTGTTTTTCGACGAGCATGCCGGAACCGCCGCCGCACTTCGTGCCGGTCCGCCACTCGACGATGATCTGTTTTCCGTCCACGCTGCCCAGACTGAAGAAGTATGAGTCCTTTGCACCGATGTGAAAGATGCACTTCGCTCGGGGTGCGACGATCTCGGCTCCCTTGGGAATCGCTACGCTGTCATAGACGTGGAGCGCGCCGTGCATTACCCGAGGGAACGACTCCGCGGCACTGCCGGTGAAGGCCGTGCTGCGAATGGATGTGATCGGCAAGCAAGAGGTGATGTCCGCCCAGGCTTCCTCGATCGCACCCAGCGGGTTTGCGAAATGCATGATCGGGTCAGGTGAGTACAGAACCGTCTTGTCGGGCCCGAGGACCGCAACATGGACGAAACTGCTGCCTATGTCGAAGCCAACAAAGAGGTGTGAAGTCTCCGCAGGTAGCGGCTCTTTTCTAGGACTCATCGGCAGTACCTGTCCCCATCAACAATGGCTGTTAGTAATGAAACACCATCCTGTGAAAACACAAGACACAAACCTCTTACATAGTCCAAGGCTGTGATTTTGTCAAGCCTACGCACAAAAGCAGTAACAGGTTCTGAACAGTGAAAGTCTGATAACAAGAACTGTATCAGTATTCACAGAAAGGACTTATATCAACAAGTGCCCGGAAAGTAACAAAGAGACACCCTATAAGACTTATCATCCTACCTTTCTTTCACAACTATCTTTCTTATATACATCCCCAGCTCTGTGTTAGGCCCAGACACGGGGTGTGCTCCGACCCAGGCGTGCAAGCCATACACAGCCACACTCACGAATCTCTTGGACGAAAAAGGGGTTGTCTGGTGGCGCACAGGCCGGTAGACTAGCGGCAATCCGATGATCATAGGGCGTCCATTCACCCTTCGATTTTACGAGGTTTGTCATGAAGGTGACCTTTAATCGTTCCGCGCTGGCTGAAGCTCTCGGGCTCATGACGGCGATTGTCCCGAGTCGTACGCCCAAGCCCATTCTTAAGTGCGTTCGCATCGCGGTCGCGGGCAAAGAAATGCGAGTCTGCGCAACCAACCTGGAACTCGGGTTGGACTACGTCATTTCTGCTGTGGACGTCGGCGTAGAGGGCGAAGTCGTCGTCGAGGCGGAACGGTTGGCCTCGATTGTCCGCGAGAGTTCGGAGGACGTCCTGGTTCTGGAGTCCGCGGACACGACCTGTGAGATCCGCGGCATGGATAGCCATTTCACCGTCTATGGGCAGGACCCCAAGCAGTATCCCAAGGTCCCGGTGTTCGGCAGCGGACCAGCGGATATGACCGTCGGCCTGGAGGAACTGCAGTTGGGGATTGCTCAGTGCTTGTTCGCGACGGCCAAGGAAAGCAGTCGATATGCGATCAACGGAGTCCTCTGGGAGAGCAAGGGGAAGAAACTGATGCTCGTCGCGACCGATGGACGGCGCCTCGCCCGTTGCCGAGTGGACCTCCAGCAGGCGCCACCCGAGGAGAGCGCGAACAAGGTCATCGTCCCGGCCAAGACCATGGCCCTCCTCGAGAAGCTTGCACGGCACGAAAAGGACGTGGTGGCCGTGAAGTTCGTAGACAATCAGATCCTCCTGAGCTGCGCCAATGTCGTCATCAGTTCGAACCTGGTCGAGGGCAACTTTCCGAAGTACGAGGACATCGTTCCGACCGACTACGACAAGAAGCTCACGCTTTCGACCGAGGCGGCGCTGAGCGGCGTGCGCCGGGCTTCTCTGCTCACGAGCGAGGAATCCAAAGGCGTCAAGCTCTCGCTGCGTCCGGACGGACTGGTCTTCTCGGGGAGTTCACCCGAAGCCGGCGCGGCGGAAGTGAGCATGCCGGTCGAATATGACGGCGAGCCGATCGATATCGGATTCAATCCGCAGTTCCTGATTGATGCCCTTCGTGTGATCCGCGCAGCACAGTTCGAGATGGAACTGGGCCAGGCGGACCGCCCGGGCGTGCTCAAGAGCGGGAATGATTTCCTGTATGTTCTGATGCCGATCAATCTCAGCTAAGGGGACGACAAGGACGTTGGAAAGCAACCAGACAAAGACACGGACATTGCCAAGGGGTGAGTCTCGGACGTCTGAGGCCTGCCCAATCGGCGATCTGCTCACTGGATTTGCCAAGCGCCTGGAGCCTGCGCACAATCGGTACAATTCGGTGACGCAGGCCTGGGATACCCTTCTGCCCGGCGGGTTGCGCGCGCATTGCCGGGTCGCCGGTCTGGCCAACGGTTGTTTGAGAATTGTCGCGGACGAGTCGACGTACCGGTATGAGCTACAGCTATGCCAGGGGCTGTTGTTGGAAGAGTTGAAAAAGGCTTGCCCGTCGGCAAAGATCCGCCGGATTGACATCGGCATAATGCGGTGAAAACCTGCGTTGCGACGTTGCCGCAGGGTGGAGAACCCTACAGGCGAGGAGGGGCTTTTTCCGATAATATACATAGTTGCTGTTTTGCTATTCGATATGCATGGGTCTACAAGTTGGTTTGACATTTGAGGGCCGGTATGGAGGCACATAAATACGACGCCAGTAACATCAAGATTCTCGGGGGTGTGGACGCGGTTCGCAAGCGGCCCGATATGTACATCGGCGACCGCGGGGTCGCGGGCCTGCACCACCTGGTCTACGAGGTTCTGGACAATTCGATCGACGAAGCGCTCGCGGGTTTCTGCGACAGCATCACGGTCCGCATCCAGCCGGACGGCAGTTGCAGCGTGGAGGACAACGGACGCGGCATCCCCGTAGAGATCCACAAGGAGGCCAAAGTCAGTGCCCTGGAAGTGGTCATGTGCACGCTCCACGCGGGTGGCAAGTTCGATTCCGACAGCTACAAGGTCGCCGGCGGGCTTCACGGCGTCGGCATCAGCGTCGTCAACGCCCTGAGCGAGTGGATCACCGTGGACGTCTACCGGGACGGGACCCATCACCATTTCGAGTGCCGCCGCGGGAAGAAGACCGGACCTGTGCAGTTGGTCGGAAGCTCGACCAAACGGGGAACGAAGGTCACCTTCATGCCCGACGAGGAGATCTTCGGCGACGCGGAGTTCAACTACGACACCCTGCTCAAGAGAATCCGCGAGCTGGCCTACCTCAACGCCGGGCTGAAAATCACCTTCCGCGACGACCGGACGGACAAAAAAGAATTCTTCCAGTTTGAGGACGGCATCAAGGCCTTCATCAAGCACCTGAACGAGGGCAAGACGGTTCTGCACGACAGCGTTGTCTACATGGCCAAGGACGACCCGGAGTCGAAACTGAGCTGCGAGGTGGCCCTGCAGTACAACGACGGGTACACGGACAACGTGCTGGTCTTCGCCAACGACATCCGCAACATCGACGGCGGTACGCACCTGTCCGGATTCCGAACCGCGCTGACGCGGACGATGAACTTCTACGCCCGCGCCAATAACCTGCTCAAGGAAGGCCAGGCGACGACGGGCGACGATCTCCGCGAGGGCCTGACCGCGGTGGTGGCGGTGAAACTGCCCAATCCGCACTTCGAGGCGCAGACGAAGGTTCGCCTGACGAACCCCGAGGTCGGCAGCTTCGTCGAGACGACGGTGAACGAGCAGCTCAGCCACTTTCTGGAGGAGCACCCGACGGAGGCCAAGCGCATTTTGAACAAGGCGATCCAAGCGGCTGCCGCACGCGAAGCGGCGAGGAAGGCCCGCGAGCTGACGCGACGCAAGGGCGCTCTGGGCAGCGCCAACCTGCCCGGTAAGCTCTGGGACTGCTCCAGCAAGGAGCGAATGTCGGCCGAGATCTTCATCGTCGAGGGCGATTCCGCAGGCGGGTCCGCCAAGGGCGGACGCGACCGGAACATTCAGGCCATTCTGCCTCTGAGGGGCAAGATCCTCAACGTCGAGAAGGCCCGCATCGAAAAGATGCTGGCTCACGAAGAAATCCGAACCCTCATCAGTTCGCTCGGCACCGGCATCGGAACCGACGAGTTCGACGTGGACAAGTGCCGCTACGGCAAGATCATCCTCATGACCGATGCCGACGTCGACGGCGCGCACATCCGCACGCTGTTGCTGACCTTCCTGTTCCGCCAGATGCCTCTGCTTTTCGACAAGCGCATGGTCTACATCGCGCAACCGCCTCTGTACGAGATCCGGATCAAGGGCAGGAAGACCTCCGAGTACGTTCTGACCGAGCATGAGATGCGCCGTCGGATGATTGGGCGCGGACTCGAGGGGACGCACCTGGTGATCCGTGACGGCGCGAACGACAAAGGCAAGGGCAAGAAGGCGGACAAAGACGCGTCGCGCCAGGTGAGTGGTGCCTCGCTCGTCGAGCTGGTCAAGGCTCTCGCGGACATCGAGCGAACGGCCAGTGTGCTCAGCCGACGCGGTCTTCCGTTTGCCGAGTTCATCGCTGAACAGTATGAAGACGGCAAGCTGCCGCACTATCTGATTCGCCGCCAGGGTCAGGAGAAACCGGAGTTCTTCGTCGAGGCCGCCGCGTATGACAAGCGACTGGACGAACTCGGCGCCCCCAAGAACGGGAACGGAAAAGACGCCAACGGCGGAAAGACCAATGGCGAGGAGGAACCGTCTGCTGTCGGTGAGGAGCTCCATGAGGTCGTGCGGATCGAGCAGATCGCTCAGAAGCTCAAGGCGGACTTCGCCTTGGACCTGACAGACTTCCTGTTGAAGGCAGAGAAGACCGATTCCGGGGAGGCGGTCCCCACGAAGTTCGCGCTCGTCCACGGCGAGGAGACCCACGAGATCGCGTCTTTGGGCGAGATCTGTCCTGCGATCCGCCAGATCGGCGGGGCCGGCATCGAGATCAAGCGGTTCAAAGGCCTGGGCGAGATGAATGCGGAGCAACTCTGGGAAACGACGATGAACCCGAACACGCGGACCCTGCTGAACGTCCGCCTGGACGACGCGGGCGAGGCCGACCGGCTCTTCAGCATCCTGATGGGCGACGACGTCGAGAAACGTCGGCGGTTCATCCAGGAGCACGCCCTCGAAGTGCAGAATCTCGACGTGTAGCGAGAATGCCGCAGAGGGCTTTCCGGCGACCGGCGACTACTCGTGCCGCAGCGCGATGATCGGATCCACCTTGGCGGCGTGAATGGCCGGGTACAGGCCGAAGAGGATGCCGATGCTCATGCTGATCAGCATGGGCAGGAGGATCCCTTTCCACGTGAGGATGGTGATCATGCCGGAGAAATGCGTGATCAGTCTTGGGATCAGGGCGCCGATCCCCAGGCCGATGAAGCCTCCCGTCGTGGAGAGCACGACGGTCTCCACGAGGAACTGGTAGATGATCTGCCGTCGCTTGGCGCCGATGGCCCTTCGGATGCCGATCTCGCGGGTCCGCTCGGTGACCGAGGCCAGCATGATGTTCATGATCCCGATGCCGCCGACCAAGAGACTGATGCCAGCGATGGAGCCCAGGACGATGCTCGAACGGCGCTTGGCGTCCTCCGCCTGGCGCAGCAGCGCGAGCGGCACGCTGATGCTGTAATCCTTCTTCTTGTGGAACTGCGCGAGCATCCGCTCGATGGCCCGGGCGGTCGATTCGACGTTCCCGATTGTGTCCACCTGGACAATCGCCTGGTGCAGTTCGACCCGCTCGAGCGCTCGCGAGCCCGACGCCGACCGCGTGGACACGTCGCCGAAGTACTGGCGCGCAATCGCGATGGGGACATAGGCATCGACCTGGTCATCGGGCATCTGGAGGTCTCCCGCCTTGCCGCCCTCGCTTTTCACGATGCCGACGATCTGGAAGCAGTTGCCGCCGATTCGGATCCATTCGCCGACGCTGTGCCTGGTGGCCAGGAGTCTCCTGGCGCCGTACTCGGTCAAGACCACGGCGGGGGCCGGCGCCGCCTCGCTGATCGGCAACAGAACCCTGCCGGCCAGGACCTCGCGATTGACCAGATCGAACCAGTCCGGCGTGGTCCCCACGACGCGGACCTCCAGGGTCTGCTCCCCGAGACGGGCGTCCTGGCGCAGCAGTTTCACCGGCGCGGTCCGTTCCACGTGCTTGAGGCTCTCGGCCATTCGCAGTTGGTCCTCGTAGGTCAGGCCGTAGATGCTCATGCCCGCCGACGTGCGGTTCATGCTCGCCGACTGGTCCTCGGCCGGCTTGATGGACGAGACGATGATGTTGTTGCTGCCGAGCTTGCGGATCTGCTCGAGGGCCTCCTTCCCAGCCCCTTCGCCGACCGAGAGCATCGCGACCACGCTGCCCACGCCGAACACGACGCCCAGCATGGTCAGAAACGACCGCAGCTTGTGGAGGAGCAGGTTCTCCAGGCCGGAGCGGATGTTCCGGACGATTTTGATCGTGTGCCACGTCATGGTTCCTGCTCCGGGCCCATTCTCTCTTTGAAGAACTCAATCCTCTCTTCCATGGACATGTTCTTGAGCTTCTCCTTCTCTTCTTCGGAGAGGTTCTTCATGATCTCCATGGCCTTCTGCATCTGCTTGTTCATCTGCTCCTGCTGCTGGGGAGTCAGGTTCGGCATGCCCGGCGGCATCTGGCCGGGGGCCATGCCGGGGAAACCCTGCCCGGGCGTGGGAGCCGGCGCTGCTGCCGACGGGCCGGCCGGGGTCGGAGCCGATGGCGTCGCCTGTGGGCCGGCGCCCGCGGGAGCGGGACCCGGACCCGGACTTGGCTGCCGGGAGGCGTCCAGTCGCGTGCGAACTTGCTGGTCGATCCCGTCCGTCTTGTCACCGGCGGCACTCGGCTCCGCGCCGCCGGCCGCCGCGACTTCCACGGAAGAAGACCTCAGCGGTGGATCGAGCACGACCGCTTCGCCTTCCGCCAGCCCGCTGACGATCCGGACCATCCGATTGTTGTCCAGGCCGATCTCGACCTTGCGGGGCACGACCTCCTTGCCCTCCAGCAGGTACACTGTCGTGTCCCCTCCGACGCGCGTCACCGCCTGCATGGGTATGTAGACCGCATCGTCGTACTGCTCGACGATGATCTCCGCTTTGCAGGTCATCCCGGACCGCAGGGCCGGATCGTCTGTGTCCAGGTGAATCTGCGTATTGAAGACCTTCAGATCAGGGTTGAGGAACATGCCCGTCGAGTCCGGCAGCGGGGCCACCAGGCCCACCGTTCCGAGGAACCGCTTTCCCGGCAACGTCTCGAGGGTAATGACCGCCGGTTGGCCGACCCGCACCTTGGCCAGGCTCGCCTCGTGAACGCCGACCTCCGCCATGGTCGAATTGCCCATGGGCAGGTAGATCAGCTCCTGCTTCTCGACCACCTGCTGGCCTTCCATCAGGGGCTCCCTCATCATGCTCGCCAGGCCGCCCTTCGTGCTGGTGGCGTAGACGACCAGCCCGTCGCTTGGCGCACGGATCGTCGTTTTCGTGAGCTGATCCAGGATCTTCTCGAGCTTCTGCTGCTGGCGAGTGTATTCAGCCTCCTTGGCCGTCAGGTCGGTCTGGGCCTGTCTCTTGTCCGAGTCGGCCTTGCGCCGGGCGCGATCCAGCGCCGAGGCCGCCTGCTGCACGTCGCTCTGAAGCTGGCGGATCTGCCGTGGGTGCGTGTACTCCTGCAGGAGTTTGAGTTCCGCCTCGGCGAGTTCCACCTCGAGCTTCTTTCGCTTGACCGCGATCTCGTCGGACGCCTTTTCCGTCTCGGACAGGTACTTCTCTTCGAACAGCTTCACGGACCAGGCCAGCGTTTGCTGGGCTCGTCCCAGTTCCTCCTTTGCCAGCGTGATCCGCTTGTTCACCTCGTTGACGTCTTTGGGATACTGGCCCTCCTCGTATTTGCGGAGGTCTTGCCTGGCGAACTCCACCGCCAGTTCGGCCTCATTGACGTCGCTGTCGGCCTGGCTGGTGACGATAGCCAGATTCTCTCTGGCGTTGACATACGCCGCCTCGGTGTTCCGGACGCGGATTTCCTGATCGATCTTGTTGTCCTGGAGCGTGCTGGCGTCCAGCTCGACGAGCAGATCCCCCTTCTTGACGTGGGTGCCTTCGCGGACGAGGGTGATGATCGAGGTCCGGCCCTCGACCTCGTTCTTGATGATGAGCTGATCGCGGGCCTTGATCGAGCCGGACTCGACGACGCTGATCGTCAGGGGACCGCGCTTGGCCGGGAAGGTCGCGACGTCCTGCGCCGACTTGTCACTGCCTCGGACCACGGTGAGCCAGACGGCGCCGCTCACGACGATCGCCACGACCACGAGAGCGGCAATCACCTTGGGCATCGTATGTCGGTTCCCCGTTCCGCTTGTCTGCTCAGCCGTACCGGCCATGTTCGATCTCCTCGAATTCTCCTTGCCCTGTCCGAATGCGCCAACGCTCGTGGAACATCATACAACAGATTGGATCCAAAAGCAAAGCCGGGCTGTGCTGACCCGGCTTCGCTGATTTGGCCACAGGATCGTCGGTCTACTTGGGCAATGCCGCCTCGAGCTTGGCGAGGGCGTCGGCATCGACCGTCTCCGCGTGCAGGTCGCCGAAGATGACGCGGTATTGGTTGTCCGAAAGCTTCCAACGCATCAGCGGCAGTTCGATATCGTTCGGCGTGACCACGTCGCCGCGGTAGACCGGGTCCTTTTGCTGCTGGCTCAGGATCATGGTGAACATGTTCAGGGCCATGAGCTTCATCATTCGTTCCTGGCCGGCCTGGATGGCGGCTTCCTTGGACCCCCCTGCATCCTTGAGTTGCTTGATCTCCTCGCGCCACTGCTGTGCGGCAGGACGATCGCTCGTGGTCATGGCCTCGGCGATCTCCATCGAGAGTTGTCGCAGGCCGTCGCTATCGACCGCCTTCGGGTAGTGCCCCGTGAACTCCACCACCACGCGCAGCGCCTCGATGAACCCTCTCTCACTGAAGGACATCTGCATCCCGTCCATCCGATCCGCCGTGAAGCCGGCGGGGATCTCGGGCTCGAACGTGCTGGCATCGATCGGCGCGTCCCACTGGTAATCATAGTCGACGGCGCTGGCCCGGATGCCTTCGCCGACCTCCATCTCGGTCTCGGACCGGACCGGCAGCCAGGTCTCCACATCGACCCACAACGTCCCGCGTATACTCTTGAACGCGCCGCTCATGAAGCCTGGATCCGTGGTCTCGAATCCCTGGACCTTCCTGCCGTCGATCACCGAGGGCCCCAGCTCCCGGTACTGGTGCCCCAGCATCATCTTGACGATCTCCCGCGGGTCGCGGTTCTTGGTCTGTGCATTTTCCAGCGTCGCGTCGTCGAACGTCATCCGACCATACTGTTTGTCCGCCAGGTTGATCGTGACTACGATCTTCTTCTGCGGCAGCACGTACGTCCTGAGTTGGATCGGCGTCTCGCGGCCGTCCTGCGAGTGCGTGCCGATCTGATCGATCCGCATCCCGTAGTCATTCGACACGAACACGGTGCTCTCGATCTTGGTCGTGCCTGTCATGGAGTCTTCCGTCGTCATCTTCGTCTTGTACACGTACGCCTGAATCTGCTCGACTCTGGCCAGGACTTGGGCCAACGCGATGGACTCGGTGCCTGTCCAGAACATCATGCCAATTGCACAGGCAACGATCACAATCGCTGCGGCTGCTATCTTTGCCATGGGATTTCTCATAATCAGTCTCCTGATGCGAAGGCCCATCCCGGCCTGTGCGGCCGACTTGAGCCTTGCGCTCTGTTCTCGAATGATCCGGTTCATCACGTCGTCTTCGACGCTGCTTTGGGCCAGCGCCTTGCCGTTGCCGACCAGGCGTTCTCGAAGGGTCTGCAGCCCCTTGAGTTCCGCCCGGCACGCTTCACACGTCTTGAGGTGTTCCTTGACGGCCTGCTTCTGCGTATCGTCCAGCAGCCCTTCGAGGCCCGCCACCAACAGTTCCTTGCATTCTGCGCAGTTCATGCTTGCACCTCATTGACAGTCTGCCCGTGCAGGGAATCCCGCAGCAGGGCATAGGCCCGCGAAAGCGTCTTGGTCACCGTGCCCAGGGGCGTATCGAGCTTCTCCGCGATCCCGCTGCACGATAGTCCGCCGTAATATCGCAGCAGAATCACCGTTCGATACGCCTCGGGCAAGGCCGCAATCGCCGCTTCGAGAGCGTAATCCTGAGAGAGTTCCGGCTGGGGCGTCTCTTCACAGAACGCGCGGACGGACTCGCGCTTGCGGCGAATTTGCTCCGCTCGCTGCTGCTCTTTCGCCACGTTGTCGGCGATGCCGAGCAGCCACGCGAGGAACGATCCGGGCTTCTTGAGCTTGTCCATCTTGAAATACGCCCGAACCAGAGCTTCCTGGGCGGCCTCCTCAGCCCGATCTCTGCGACCCAACTTGCCGGCAAGATGGGCGAGCAGGAGCGGCTGATACCGCCGCACCAGGTGGCGAAAGTCGTCTGGATGGCCATCCAAACATCGCTCGACATAGTACTTGTCTGTTTCCGTCATGAGACACCTCAGCAAACTCTCAAGGACCACGTTCTCGTTATATAGTGCAGCCCGAGCCGGTTTTGCGACAGGAAACCTGGCCGAAAGGGGGGAATGATCGTGTACACGCGCCGGAGCAGTTGCGCGAGGGGAACGCCGACGAACACGCTTCATGAGTGACCTCTCCTCCTCGGGCCGGACGCCTCACTTCGTTCAGCAGGACGAGAAGGCCGGGCCTATCTCTCGTATCCCTCGTCCGGAGGCAGGTCCTTGCTCGCCGCCGCCCGTTTCGAGAGTTCGTCGCAGATCTCGTTCCACCGGTGTCCGGCGTGGCCCTTGACCCACACGAACTTCACCGTGTGACGCGCACAGGCAGTCAGCAGTCGCTCCCAGAGGTCCGGATTGACGGCCTCGTCTGTCTTGTTTCGCCGCCAGCCGTGGGCCTTCCATCGTTCGACCCAGCCCAGGCTCATCGCGTCCACGAGGTACTTCGAGTCGCTGTGGAGCGTCACCGCGCAGGGGCTCTTGAGGGCCTCCAGGGCCACGATGGCGCCCATGATCTCCATCCGGTTATTGGTCGTGAGCCGGAACCCGCCCGAAAGGCGCTTCTCGTGCTCGCCGTAGCGGAGCACGACGCCGTACCCGCCGGGACCGGGATTGCCGAGGCACCCGCCGTCTGTGTAGATACTGACGCTCTTCTTCTGGTCCTGCATGGTCGAGGCGATTTGGATTCCTATTGCTGCGTTGAGTGTGAAATGGGAGTGAGCCGATAAAGCCCTGCGCCGTGGAAAGGCAGGTCGCGAGTGAACTCCTTCTCGAAGACGCCCAGGTCTTGGCGCGAATACAAGTCGCGAATCCGCGCGGGACCGGAGACACCCGCCTCCGTCAGCGAGACAGCGACCGTCGCGCTGTGCGGCACGGGTACGAGGGCCTGATCCGAATAGACCACGAATCGCACCGATCCGCGGCCGCGACTGCCGACGTCCATCGCAGCGGTGGCCTTGAACGTCGTGTAACCGGCCGGCAGGTCGTACTCGATGAGCGACGGCGCGTGCGTGCCGATGCCGTACGCGACGGGCGACCCGCCCTGCGTGAGGTCTTGTCCCGAGGCGTTCTTGCCGACGCGGGTCTCGCCCCAGCCGGCGGTGGCGCGGACCCACGGGAGGTCCGTCAGTCTCTTCTCGCCCTCGGGACCTATCAGCCTGGGCTCGATCCAGTCGGCGTGGTCGTAGTCGAACCCGTCGTCTGCGGTCGTGACCTGGAGGAACAGCTTGCTCGCGCCGCGGATGTCCGCGGGGACTTCCACAGACCGGCCGGGCTCCCTGCCTCGGAGGACTTCGCTGGTGAAGAGCGCCTTGCTGTGGTCGAAGCCGTCGCCCGGCTCGCGAGCGTTGAACATCGCCAGGTACTTGTCCTGCGAGTCGGGCACATCGGCGGTCCACGCGACGAGGTCATCCCGCCGGAACAACTGGCGATTGTTGACGCTGTGCTGATCGACCGCCAGGACCTCATCGTTCGTGATCAGCGACAGGGTGAAGTCGTCGTTCCAGGGGAGATGCCCGCCGAACATCAGGGGCGCGCGGACGATGCAGAACAGCGTCATCAGCGTCACCTGCTCGTCGCGTGTGAACTTCGTCCAGCCCTTGTTCATCCGCGGCCCGACGTGGATGGCTCCCAGGGGCAGCATATCGGGATCGGGCCAGTGTCCCGGCCCGATGTACGGCGACCAGCGGTCACAGATCTCGAATTCCTGTTTCAGCAGGGGCCAACTGTCCCAGAAATCGTCGGTGAGACGCCAGAGGTTGGCGTGGGTCGCGACGTGCTGCGCGACCTCGAAGGGCGTCGCGCCGGGCGACGTGCTGAGCACGATGGGCCGGCCGCAACGGTCGATGGCCTTGCGAATGGCCTCGATCTCTGGCTTCTGGCTGGTATACGGTCGCGACAGGTCGTCCACCTTCACGTAATCGACGTCCCAGTCGGCGATCAGCTTGAAGACCGAATCGTAGTAGGCCTGCGCGCCGGGCTTGGACATATCGACGCCGTACATGTCGGGATTCCAGGGACAGGTGCTGCTCGTGTTCGCAATGGCGGAGGCGGTCGTCTCGGCGCCGAGGATGCGGCAGTCGCGCTTCACCGCTTCGCGCGGGATGCCGCGCATCAGGTGGATGCCGAACTTGAGTCCCTTGGCGTGTACGTAGTCGGCCAGGGGTTTGAAGCCCTTGCCGTCGGCGGACGACGGGAACTTGGCGACGACCGGCCACAACCGGCCGTACTCGTCCAGCACGGGCTTGGGATTCGCAGCGTAGTCCCAACCCCTCGATTGTGGCTCGTACCACTGGATATCGACCACGATATACTGCCACCCGTGCGACGCGAGGCGCTCGGCCATGTAGTCCGCGTTGGCCTTGGTCTGCTCCTCCGTTACGGTCGCGCCGAAGCAGTCCCAACTGTTCCACCCCATCGGCGGCCTCGGTGCCCACGCATGGAACGCCTTCGTCTCGATCACCGGTGCCTGGGAGACCCACAGACTCGCCGCAGCACATGTCATGAGTATCAACGGTTGTATCATCTGTTCCATTCCTCGAACGAAGATGGTGCGTGATACACACCCTACAGCCAGCGATGATGCGTTATTCGTAGGGTGCGTACCACGCACCGCTTGAATCAGCCGACGATTGTACCGGCTCTCTGCATCGAATACCAGACCGCGCGGGCGCATGAAGAAGCCGGGCGACGGGGGCCCGGCTTGGTCCTGTTGTGGCAATCCGCGTAGGATCACTTCGGCAGGTTCTGTGGGTCCACGTCCGCGACGTGCAGGTCGGCGTAGATGACCCGCCAAGTCGCAGAGCCCTGCGGCTGGTACCAGAAGATCGGCGTCGCGGGGTCGCCGAGGGAGACATTCTGGCCGGCGTATCGCCACGTGCCTGCGGGCAGTTGGCCGATGAAGACCATGCCCTGGTACATCACCTGCGGCTGGCGCTCGGCGCCGTAGGCGGGTGCGTACGGGCCGACGAACTTCTTCTCCTGGGCCATCTGTATCGCGATGCGTGCGATGTCCGGCCCGTTCACAGTCGGCGGGAACGTCGCGTCGACCGTCCAGTTCGACCACAGGCGAAGGAACTCGACGAAGTCCCGCTCGGTCACTTTGGAGACATCCGCCGCGACTTGGACCGGCGTGTATCCCTCCGGCGGCTCCAGCGTGAAGAACGAGTCCGGCAGCGCGACATCGAACTGGAAATCGCTCAGGATCGTGTTCATCCCCGGCGCGCCCGCGAACTCCAGCTCCGCCCGGACAAGCTGCCCGGTCTTCGGATCGGCCCAGACTCTCGTCGTCGTATCTTTTTGGTGGACCTCGAAGCCATCCAGCACTCGCCTGTCGATTTCCCTGGCCCCTAGCGCCGTGTCCGCCTGCGCGGGGAGGTTCCTGAGCTGTTCAACGGTCGCCCACGGGTCTTTGCCTGGGTCCTCGTCCAGATTGGCTATCTCGAACACCACGTAGCTCTTCGTGGCCGGGACGAGACTGATGCCTTTGGCTCCGCTGCCCGTGGATTCGACCACGGTGACGTAGCCGTCGGCTGTCGCGGTTCGCACGTGGCCGGTGTCGCGATACGCGATGTCCAGACGCACGGTCGGCTCGGAACAACCCAGGAGCTGGGCGATCTCGGCGGTTTACCGCTTTTCCAGACGCGACAGGATGAACGCCTCGGCCTGCCGTCGCGGGAGCTTGGCCAGGGCCGCAGCCAGCTTCTGCTGCAACTCGTCGGCCTGCAAGGCACAGTCCGGCCCGCTGGTGGTGACGCCGCAGGACGTTTCCGTAGCACGACCGTCCCGGCCGTGAGTACCACGGGCATCTTGCCCGTGGCCGTGCAGGGACGAGACGCCCACGCTACTCACGGGCAAGATGCCTGTGCTACGAGCCCGGCTTCGGGCGATCTCCAGAGCCTTCCGGATGGTCGCGCGGTACAGGTACGCCGGCCAATTCACGTTGCCGTTGTATCGGTCCCACCGCCGCCAGACGGCCAGGAAGACCTCCTGATGCACGTCGTGCGCCAGGCTCGCGTCGCACAGAACCCGCATCGCGGCGCCCAGCACCTGCCGGCCGTGCTCACTCACCAGGTTTTCAAAACTCATGTGTGACACTGTTGTACCATTTGGCACATCAAACGCTGCCGGACCCAGGCCCGATTGCATGCAATTCGAGATCTCTGCAAGTATAGATAGAAGGCGCGGGCCGCATCGGCGTTTACAGCAAATGTCCGCGACCCACAACGCCAGCGGGAACGATCACACAAAATCCCACGGGAATACTCAGGAAATACCTCGGTGGGCGAACCCCTGGCGGATTGCAGGGTAGCATTCACCATGGACGTACGCGTTCCTTGACAACTCCATTCATGACCTAATCTCAGAGCACTTTCAAGGGAAAACCATCATGGAATCGAAGCAGACTGCGAAATCGACGTACACTCTCCTGGGGATATTGGCGTTCTTGCCGTTGACCGCCCGCGCACAATCGTACGACGCCGCCTGGACCTTCGGAAATGTGGGCATGTTCTTTTATCGGCTCGACGCTTTCGAGCCCAGCACCCTTCAGTTTCCGGAACTAGGCGCCGAGAACCCGACTCTGCCTCTGGAACTGGGGAAGCGGTACCAAGTTAAGGTGCCCGGCTACGTGGCTCATCCTTTCGAGGTCCTGGCAATGGCCCCCTCCGCGTCGGGGGATGTGGTCCTTCTGTCCATGGCGATCCAGGGCTCGTTCGAGTCCGACCCCGGCGTGGCCTGGCAGGACGATGGAAAGGGCGCCGTTCGGTTCACGCTGACCGAGGGCCTTTACCGCGCCATGATCGCGGGAGGTCTCAGGCCAGGCTACCGGTGCAGGCCTCACGCGCCCTTGATGCGCGGCGAGTTCGCGGTTTCCGGCGCACCCATTGCTGCGCGGATCCCGCCGTCGCCTGTGCGTGTCGAGCTGCAAGCGGTCGCCTTGGGACTTGCGGCGCCGGTCCTGGTCGTGCCCGATCCGATCCAGTCGGGCCGGCTCCATATCGTCGACCAGGTGGGCCTGATTCGCTTGGTTGACGACGGCCAACTTCTTCCTGAGCCATTCCTGGACCTGACGAGCCTTGTCGTGCCCGTACGCGTGAATTACGACGAGCGCGGCTTCCTCGGACTGGCCTTTCATCCGGGCTACGACGATCCGAACAATCCGGGCTTCCGCAAGCTCTATACGTACACGAGCGAGCCACTGGCTGGACCCGCCGACTTCACGGTCGAATTGCCTGCGGGCGCCACGATGAACCACCAGAGCGTGGTCCGTGAATGGCAGTGGGACGGCGTCAGCGCCTGGATCGATCCGAACTCTTCCCGCGAGTTGCTGCGGATCGACCAGCCGCAATCCAACCATAACGCCGGGCACATGGAGTTCGGTCCGGGCGGCTACTTGTACGTTGGTTTGGGCGATGGCGGCGGCGCCAACGATACCGCCGCCGGACATGGCACAACGGGCAATGGCCAGAATATCAACACGATCCTCGGCAGTCTCATCCGGATTGACCCCTTGGACCCTGCCATAACACCGGATCGTCCCGATCCCGCAGGCGCCAATGGAGCCTATCGCGTGCCCGCGGACAATCCGTTCGTCGGCGTCGACGGAATCGACGAGATCTTCGCGTACGGATTCCGCAATCCCTACCGCTTCAGCTTCGACCGCCGCAGCGGCGCGTTGATCGTCCCCGACGTGGGACAGAATCGCGTCGAGGAGATAAACTTCGTCCGCAAGGGCCGCAACCATGGCTGGAATGTCAAGGAAGGCACATTCAAGTTCGATCCTGCGACCGGCGCCGTCGGGCTGCCTCTCGACGATCCGAAGCTGGCCGACCCCGTGGTCCAGTACGACCACGACGACGGGCTGTCCGTGATCGGCGGCTACACGTACTACGGGGCCGCTGTGCCGGAGCTGTGGGGGCAGTACCTCTGCGGCGATTTCTCGCGGCAGTTCTCTGTGCCGGAAGGGCGCCTGTTCGTGGCGGACCTGTTCGCCGGCACGATCCAGGAGCTGCTGATAGGCACGGCGGGTGATCCGCTCGGCCTGTTCGTCAAAGGATTCGGCCAGGACCACGAGGGCGAAATCTACCTCGTGGCCAGCACCGCTCTGGGCCCCGCAGGCGACACGGGCGTTGTCCTCAAGATCGTGCCGGAACCGAACGCGGTCGGCGCCGGGCTTCCGACAGCCGCGGTGCTCACCGGCGCCGGAGCAGGTACGCAGTCGGCCGCCACGGGCCTCGCGACCCTGCGTCCGCACCCCGATCAGGAGGCCGTCTCATATCAGCTCAAGGTGCAAGGCATCGAGAATGTCACGCAGGCGCACATCCACGTCTCGACCGAGCCCGGCGGTGACGGCCCGCCCGCGGTTTGGCTGTATCCCGCGCACCCGCCTGCATCGCTGGTCCCCGGCGAGTTCACGGGCGTGCTGGGCGCGGGCGATGTCACAGCGGCCGACCTCGTCGGGCCCCTGGCGGGCATGACCATCGCGGACCTTCTGACAGCAATCGACGAGAACCGGGCCTATGTGAACGTGCACACCGAGCAGTTCCCAGCCGGCGAGATCCGCGGCCAGTTGAAGTAGGCGTCACAACCAGAACCCGAAGGTCGCGCGGAAAACGCTTGCGGCCGTGTCGTGCCAAGTGGTACAATACGGTAATAGAGATCGAGAATCGAAGGCGGGCCGGATGTCTTTCATAATTTGGCCGTCATTATATATCGTCGTTTTCGCAGCACCTTTCACACTCGCCTGCCTTCGACCGACACGCACGTGTCTTGTGCTTCAGGCCCGTCGCACTCGCGGCGGGGAACCTGTCGCATTCGGTCATTGTCCATTCATCCAAAGGAGCGGAGTATGAAGGCGAAAACAGCGGTACTCAATCTTGTGGCGGTTCTCTGTCTGCTCGCGGCGGGCGGGACCTGGGGCAAGGTGATCTACGTCGATGACGATGCGTCGACGGGAGGCGACGGCACCTCCTGGACCACGGCCTATCGATTCCTGCAGGATGCGTTGGGCCAAGCGGAGGTTGGGGACGAGGTCCGGGTGGCACAGGGCACCTACCGGCCGGATGAGAGTTCTGCATCGCCCCAGGGCAGCGGAGACCGCAAAGCGTCGTTCGTGTTGCCCGAGGGGGTGACTGCCAAAGGCGGATTTGCCGGCTTGACCGGCGACGTTCCGAACGCCTGGGATGCGAGTCTGTATGAGACGGTGCTCAGCGGCGACCTGGACGGTAATGATGTGGCGCTGGATGATCCGGCTGATTTCCGAGACGATCTCTCACGAGACGACAATAGCTTGGCTGTGGTTACCGCAGGGGCTTCGACGGTGTTGGAGGGGTTCACTATCACGGCGGGTCATGCCCAACCTTACAGGTGCTTTGGTAGGGATTGTCCGGATGTTGTTCCTACGCTGGGTTTCAATGGTGGTGGTGTTCTGATCAGGGAAGGCGATGTCACCGTGAGAAGCTGCCGGCTCCATCACAATTTTGCCGCGCAGGAGGGAGGCGGCGTGTTTGTTCATGGGGTGGGGGGTGTTTTGCTTGAGGATTGTGTGCTCGAAAGAAATGGCGCATATCAGGGCGGGGGCGAGGGACTTTTTGTTCACGAGGGCACGGCCGAGATTGAGGGGTGTGAACTCCTGATGAATTGGGGGCGATCCGAGGGAGGCGGGTTGGGGACTCGGGACTCTGATATTACGATTTCGGATTGTCTCATTAGACGTAATGAGGCGACATCCTATGGCGGTGGACTCTCAGTCTTCGAGGGGACTGCCACACTCTGGAATACCATCATTGCGGGCAACAGTTCAGATGGGGGGGGGGGGGGGGGGGGGGGCGGGCAGTTTGCAGGTGCTGATGTTATGCTGCGCGGATGTTCCATCACCAACAACCGCTCACGCAGTACCGGCGGCGGGGGGCACTGGGTGGGCGCGACCGTCTTGGCGACTGGATGTCTGTTCAGCGGGAACTCCGCACAGGAATATGGTGGGGCTCTCTGGACGACACAATGCGAACCACTTCAGATTATGAATAGCACCTTTGTGAGCAATAGGGCTACCTGTGGAGCGTTCCTTTCAAGTCATCAGGATATCCCTTACCTAACATCGAATTCGGTATCCATTGTGAATTGTATTGTTCTTAACGGGGGACAGGAAATCCATAATAACCAAACCGCTATGACGGTTCGGTATACCCTGATCAACCGGAGTGATGCATCAGCATATGATGCAATAGACACCATCGTCTGGGGTGATGGCAACATCAATGTCGATCCGTGCTTTGCAGATGCGGGGTATTGGGACCCGAATGGGACGCCAGACGATCCGAACGACGATTTCTTTGTCGAGGGGGACTACCACCTGAAGAGCCAGGCGGGGCGGTGGGACGCTGCGAGCGGGAGTTGGGTTCAGGATGATGTGACGAGTCCATGCATCGACGCAGGCGATCCGAACAGTCCCATCGGCTACGAGCCCTTCCCCAATGGGGGCGTGGTCAATATGGGCGCCTACGGCGGGACCGCCCAGGCGAGCAAGTCGTACTTCGGGGAGCCAGTCTGCGAGACGATCATCGCAGGCGACATCAATGGCGATGGCAAGGTGGACTGGCTGGACCTGAGTATCCTGGCTTCCCACTGGCTCCAGGATGTCAGGGAGTCTGCGACGGACGAGGACGACGACTCTGATACATCAGGTACGCGAAGGAGATAGGCGGAGGACTGAAACGAGAGAACAATACAGTTCTTGGCCCGGGTGCTTCACTTCGTTCAGCAGGACAAGAGGAGTCGGTGAGTGCATGCCCGTTCCTGAGTCGTCCCACCGCCAAGCGTGAATATGGTGCGCGGTACGCACCCGACTACGCCGTCCATCCTAGAATGTTGGGCACGATTCGCGTAACATGTCGCGGGCATCCTGCCCGCGATTCGAGGGCAAGATGCCCTCGACACAGACTTGGACGGTCCCCAGATTACCGTGGACGGCGTACTACGGAGCGGAGCCGTTCGGAGTTCCGCGTTCACGCGGTCCGACCCGCCTGAAGGCGGAAGTCCAAACGTCGCAACAAGGGTCATGCAGGCGGAGTCGGCTTGCCAATTGCCTTACGCCGGTCTTGGCGCTACAATCATGCCATCGGCCCGGCGACGGGCCGAAGGGTCAGACAATCGAACGGAAAAGGGAAGAGGTGACAGGCATGAAGATTTTCTCCACCATCGCACTGATCGTCGGATCTTGCACCGTCTGCATCGGGTCGGACCTGCCGCGCAGCAATCCCGAAGCGCAGGGCGTCTCCTCCGCGGCCGTCCTGGCCTTCGTCGAAGCGACCGATTCCGGCATCGACGCGATGCACAGCTTCATGCTTCTGCGTCACGGCCACGTCGTGGCGGAGGGCTGGTGGTCGCCATACAATCCCGAATCGCCGCACATGCTGTACTCCCTGAGCAAAAGTTTCACCTCGACCGCGGTCGGACTGGCCGTTGCGGAGGGCAAGCTCAGCGTGGACGACGAGGTGCTGAAGTTCTTCCCCGACCGCGCGCCGTCCGATCCGAGCGGCAACCTCCAGGCGATGCGAGTCAGCGACCTGCTGCGTATGTCCACGGGACATCAGACAGAGCCGCCGCGACCTGCGGATCAGTCCTGGACCAAGGCGTTCCTCGCGCACCCGGTCCCGTTCAAGCCGGGGACGCACTTCTGGTACAACACCTCCGCCACCTACATGCTCTCGGCCATCGTCCAGAAGGTGACCGGCCAGACGGTTCTGGACTATCTCACGCCGCGATTGTTCGAGCCGCTCGGCATCGAGCACCCGACCTGGGAGATGAGTCCGGAAGGGATCTCCGCCGGCGGTTACGGCCTGAGCGTTCGCACGGAGGACATCGCCCGCTTCGGCCAGCTCTACCTCCAGAAGGGCAAATGGCAGGGCAGGCAGCTCGTACCCGAGTCGTGGATCGACGCGGCCACCGCGCGTCAGACCTCCAACGGCAGCAGCCCGAACAGCGAATGGGACCAGGGCTACGGCTATCAGTTCTGGCGATGCCGCCACGGCGCCTATCGCGGCGACGGCGCGTTCGGCCAGTATTGCATCGTCATGCCCGAGCAGGACGCGGTGATCGCCATCACCAGCGGCGTGCGGGACATGCAGGCGGTGCTGAACCTGATCTGGGAGAAGCTGCTGCCTGCGATGAAGCCGTCGGCCCTGGCGCCCGATGAAGCGGCGGCGAAGAAGCTGGCTCAGAAGCTCAGGAGCCTGTCCCTGCGTCCCCAGGAAGGCGCCTCCTCCGGTCCCAACGTGTTCGGAACCAAGTTCGTGTTCCCGGCCAACGACCGCAAACTGGAAGCGGTCACGCTGGATCGCGCCGGCAATGACGACGCCGTGACTCTCGTCGTCCAGCTCGACGGAGTTGAGCAGCGGATCGCCTGTGCCCCCGGCGTATGGCACAAGACCCGGATCGCCTGGGGCCAGTTGCCCGAGCAGCCCATGGCCGCCAGCGGAGGATGGACCGCAGACGACACCTTCACGGCCAAGCTCTGTTTCTACGAAACCCCCTACGTTTTCACGCTCCGCCTGAAGTTCCAGGGCCGGGAGGTGCAGTACGACGGCGAAGCGAACGTCAGCTTCGGTCCGACCAAGGACCCGCAACTGACGGGCCGGGCCGAGTAGGGTCGGTTCGAGATCGACGGAGTTCTGGGCGCGCCCGTCCGCAGGCGGTGTGCGCGGGCGGGTTCGTGTCTGTGAAAAGAAACCGGCCGGCAGGTGGTCATGGCGAGCGCCGGCCTGTTCGTAGTGTGCCCGTAAGGGCATATCCTCTGGGCCGAGGAAGATAACGCCTCAAGGCGTCATTACGGACTGCCTGCGTACAGGACAAGTCCGGATCGGAGGGGCTCCGACGGCCGGAAGTCTGCACGGACACCCGGGCTCGGTCAGTCGTATTTGGGCCAAAACAAAGTTGATTTTCGCTGGCGGAACCTGTATCTTGGTTGATACTGAGAAGTTGTGGGTTCTCGCGTTATGGCGTTTGGCATCGCACGGCGGTGTTTTATCCAACGGTCGGTTCGATTGGGGTGGCTCGACCCGATATAACACAAAGATGAGGAAGGAGAAGATGATGAAGAGAGACAGATGGGTGCGAATGGCGATGTGCGGATTGGCGCTGGTGCTGGCGGCGGGCGCTTCGGCGATCGGGGGCCCGGTCCGCATGAAGGTGCTGGTCCCGGAGAATCACGTGACTTATGAAGGGCTGATGGGCGGCACGATCGGGGCGTTCTGCTACCGGCAATCGGACGACCGGTTCTACATCTCGACGTACGGGACCAATCTGGGCATCCGCTGCTACGTCAGTGCCGATCAGCGGTTCCCCCTGTACGTGGAATATCCGCTGGACGCCGAGAACGGCAAGTCCTGGCAGTGCGCGACCGAGTCGGACCTGCTGCGGATCGCCAGTTCCGTCGATGTCGAGGGCGGCAAGTTCAATTCCGACAACCCGGTCTCCTGTACGCCCAGCGGGATGATCATCAACCCCGCGCCGGTCACGGTCAACGGCTACTCCTATGGCGCCGGCGAGCTGGCCATTATCAGCGCGATGGGCAAAGCGGTGGACGCCTCGACGAACAAGCGCATGATCACCTGGGATTTCCGCGAGATCTGGTCCCCCACGACCAAGCAGCCGGACCGCGACAATGCCGAGTGGGATTCCGGCCTCCTCGAGACCGCCATCTTCGGGACCAAGTACGGCATCGGTCGTACGAACTGGAACGACGCGTTCAATGCTCTGCTCACGCAACAGGCTGTGGCGGATGCCATCGGCCTGGGACCGCAGACGGTCAATATCAATAGCGATCAGGTCGGCGCCCGCCAGGCAGCCTTCGCCAGTGACGGGTCGCACGTCTACTTCGTCTCGATGGCCGCGGCTTCCTACGAGGTCGGCGGGGTCTGGTCCGTGGAACTGGCCACCAGGACGGTCAAGCGTCTGTTCGACAACAGTGACGCCCAATACGTCAAGAACAGCTCCGAGCCGGCCGTCCTGCCCGTCGGCGTGCGGAATCTGACCGGGGTGGAGTACAGCGATCCCAATTTGGATCAGGTGCTCTTCAACTCGACCGACATCACGGGCAACGCCGGCGGCCTGAGCTGCCTCGTGGACGACGGTACGGATAATCCCCAGGTCTACGTGGCCTTGGACGCCAATCAGGTCTTTGATCTGCTGGAGATCGCAGAGCCCAACTACAACGACTACAAGAACATTCCGCAGGCCTGGTCCATTGCCACCGGCGCGGACGGCACGATCTACACGTATATGAACCAGCCGTACGTGCTGCTGAAGTACGACACGAAGGGCCGTCTGGCGGCGGTCGCGCATCGGGCCTTGTCCTATGCCTTCAACAAGTCGCTGGGGTCCACCTCGACGAACACGGCCTATCTGCGTTTGCAGGTCCGCACGATCCACATCCCGCTCAATGCCGACGATCCGAACGATCCGGGCATGGATATCCCGCAGTTGATGTTCATGTCCACCGCAGGCAAGTGCGTGGCCGGCGTGGACGTGTATCCGACCGGGGATTTCAACTGTGACGGCGTCATCACCCTGGCGGACATGAACTTCTTCAAGACGCAGATCCAGAAGACCCGCGCCGGGACGCTCCCGGTCATGGCCGACGGCCAGGCCTACCTGGACTATCTCGAATGCGACCTCAACGGCAGCAGCGAGATCAATACCGCCAAGACGGGCTTGGCCGCTGCGTGCGTGACGGACAAGGACATGGCGATCCTCCATCAGTTCGTGCTGCCGGGCGACGCCAATCTTGACGGCTGCGTGGATGCCGCCGACGAGGCCATCGTCCAGGCCAACGTCGGGACCGCCACGGGCATGGACTGGTCCCAGGGCGATTTCGACTTCGACGACGATGTCGATGCGGACGACCTGGCTCTGTTGACCGCTAATATGGGAACCTGTGCCAATTAAGTGGTAGCAACGATGTCAGTTTTTTCCAGAACGAAGCGACGCGATGCGTTCACGCTGATCGAGCTGCTGGTCGTGATTGCGGTGATTGCGCTGCTCATGGCCGTGCTGCTGCCCAGCCTGAAGCGGGCTCGCGACCAGGCCCGTCTCACCGCCTGCACGGCGCATCTCAAGCAGGTGGGCTTGGCCATGCACATGTACGCCTCGGATTTCGACGACAAGTTTCCGAGCAAGGAAGTTCTGGGTGGTTTCAACTTTCGGGCGGCCCCCGGGTACAAGAACCCTTTTGATCCCCGGGGGCTCCCCGAAAAATACGGGTTGGCGGGCATCCTGGACAAGACCCACGTGCTCGAAGGCAACAGCAAGGTCTGGCGTTGCCCGGCCCAGCCGCACAAGTGGATGCGGGAGCTGGGCAACACCTATGCGTTCAGCATTGCTGCCATGCTCGAGAAGACCAAGACCTTCCAGATGAAGCTTTACAGCGGCACGTGGATGGTGTGGGACAACTGGATGTACAAGCCGTACACGCCGGGCGTGCGGGCGCCGGGCCCTGTCACCGGGTTCTTGATCGACAAGGAAGAACGCCTGATGCCCCACAATAGCAATACCAGCAACGCAGATTACGAGTTCTGCTTCTTCAACATCCTCTACGCGGATTCGCACGTGGCGACGCGCCGTGAACAATGGCAGGACCAGAACTGATCTCGATTATCCTTTGTTTTTCTGATTTGCTTTGAAACGATCCATCCTGTGCATCGCGGGAATCCTCCTGCTCGGCTCGGTGCGGACCTGGGCGGGGGGGACGATCCCTGTCCGTCTGGTGGGCGGCCGGCTGTGCGCCCGCTGTACGCTGTCGGCCGGCCAGGACAACGTCACCGCCCAGTTCGTGATTAACCTGGGCGGCGCCTACGGCGTGGTCCTCGACCAGGACGCCTGTACGATCCTGAGTCTGGCCCCCGACGCGGTCGTCACCCTCGATTTCCAGTCGCAGGGCAAGCTCGCCGATCAGGCGTATCGCAAGGCGGACCTCGGCAACCTGAAGGAATTCACCACTCGATATGCGACGGAACTGGAGGAGATCCCCGTCTGGGGCATGGTGGGTCTCACGGCGTTCGGCGAAGCGGGGATCCGACTCGACATCCGCGAGGGCCGTCTGATATTCGGTCCCATGGCCGACGCGGACGATGCCTGGCACACCATCCGGTACACCGATGCCTCGGGCCAGTACCGAACCACGATCGAGCCGATGGCCGACTACAAGCTGCGTGCGGGCTTCACCACAGCCAGCTACGAGACCCGCATCGACGGGATTTGCGCCGCTCTGGCCGAACGACCCGGCGGCAACTTCGACCGATGCACCCTGGGCACGCTGAACCTCAGCGAATATACCGCCATCCGTCCGGTGGAAGGACTCAGCGAGCAGCTCGTCGAGTGCGACGCGATCATCGGCAACAGCTTCTGGCAGGACTTCGTGATCCAGATCGATCCTCTGCAGAAGGCGATCCGGCTCCAGGCCAAACTCGACCGGCAGTCGGACCTGGGCGAGCAGCAGTACTTCATGGCCTTTGCCGAAGACGACGTCGAGGGCATGGAACAGTACCTCGCGGCGCATCCTCAGTCCCGCCTGGCTCGGGAAGCGTCGCTGACGGTGTTGACGCGCCGCGTGCAGGACCCGTCGGCGTCTGCGGACTCGCTCCAGCAGGCGGCTCGATCTCTGCGGCAGACCGTCCCGCCCAAGGAGGCGTCCGCGGAGCTGCTGGCGCTGGCCGACACGCTCAGCAGTGGGTCGGACGACCGGCTCGACCACGTTGCCCTGCTCCTGGAACAGGCGAGCCAGTGCGCCCAGCAGACCACGGACGCCGCGTTGATCGCACGTGACATCGAGGTCCGTCGCGGCAGTCTGTCCCTGGCGAAAGGCGACCTCAAAGAGGCCCGCGTACACCTGCTGTCCGCCCTGTTCGGCCAGCCGGACAACCCCCTCTACAACTACTGGATGGGACGCTACTACGAAGCCAAAGACCAGAAGGTGCGGGCATGGTCCCGCTACCTCCGGGCCGGCATGGGCGACAAGCCCGTCAGCGAGGCCATCGCAGCCCTGGAGCGCCTGACCAACGACCCGAACCTGCGGCAGGATTTCTCCGTGCAAGACGCCCAGGACTTCCTGGAGGGCCACATCCCGGCGTACAGCCCGGCCGATCTCGCCGGCCGCTGGCGGCATCCGCCCGACACACTCGTCGAAGCCCTTATGTGCGCGGACAACGCCAAGACCACAGCGGTCAATCTGGCCCTGCGAGCCCTCGCGGAAGAAGGGGTCCTCGTCCTGTGCTATCACATCAATGCCCCGGACCCCGATCCGCTGGCCAATGCCGCGACGGTCGAGGTCGCCAAGCGCCTGGGGATCGAGAGCACGCCGACCGTCCTGCTCAACGGCCGAGCTGTCCCCCTGACGGAGCAGGATCTGAGCGACCCGAACCGTGTTCTGACTGCCCTGACCCGGGCGGAGGCTGGTACGACGCTGCAGCACGTGGCGGTCGAGATCGAGCCCGCGCCCGAGGAGAAACGCGAGATCGCTGTTGTCTGGCCCGATGCCCTGGAGGCCGACGTGAACCGCGCGGACGTCTTCTGCGTGGAATCCGCGGTCCTGTTGAACTCGGCCAACCAATGTTGGCTGCACGGCCCGGTCGTCCGCGGCCAACTGTCGCAGAACGACCTTCAGCGGACACCGGGACGTCTGGCCGGTATTCTGGACCCGCAAGCTGTGCTTGCCGAACAGGAGGCCTTTGCCCATCGGATCGAGTCGGAACTCGGGATCACCTACCGGACGATCCCGACCTACATCGACGTTCGTCGCTGCTCGGTCCTGGTCAAGCTCTACGACAGGGACGGGAATGTGCTGGCCGTGGGGACCGCGCCGTTATAAGGATTCACGATGTCGAACACGCAGGTAATGCAACAGATGCAGGCGATGCTGGGCCCGGCCAGGGCCCGCCTGGGCCGCCTGCGCCTGGCGCGAGGCCTGCGGGAAGCCCTGGTCCTCGGGTCGCTTGTGACGCCGGCGACCTTGGGCGTCACCCTGCTGCTCGGCTTGCTGGTCCGCCCGATGGGGGCGCTCACCCGATGGCAACTGGCGATGATCGTCGGCGCTGCGCTGTCGAGCGCCGCAGCCTGTCTGATCCTCAAGTGCGGCCGGCTGCTCCTCCACAGGCCTTCCTGGCAGGACGCGGCTGAAGTTCTCGACGGCGCGGGCAACCCTCACGATCTGATCGTTACCGCCTACGACCTGGCTGGGCAGAATCGCAACTCGATCTTTGCCCGGATGGCTGTCGAACGCGGGGTCACGGCCCTAAAGGCCGGGAGGAATCGTCCGTTTGGCTTGGCGGCACCCTCCCCTGCCGGCAGCCGGATCGGCATGGGGCTACTGGCCACTCTGCTCCTGGCAGCGGTGGTGGTCCTGCTCCCTCGCGCCGGCGGCGAGGTCGTGACAGTCGTCGGCACAGCATCTGCTGATTCGCCCGCTTCCACGGACGCCTCCACGGCGCTCGTGCAGGCTCAGCGCGAACAGGCAGAGCCCCCGTCCGTGTCCCGCCCGGCGATCCAGGCACTCTCGGCCTCACGACAGACCAAGGCCCAGGAGGCCCTCCTTGCCGTCTTGCCGACCAGCTTGGCCAGGACGGGCGCCTCCCAGAACGAAGCCGGTCCCACGCGTCAGGCGTTCTCCGCGCAGAGCCCGTCGGCCAATGCCGCCTCTCCGCAGGAGACGCCGCCCAGCGACAGTCGCCCATCGGCGACGCCGCGAGCGACGGCGCATCCTGCTTCGCCGCCATCTGCGGAAGAGGAGTCCTCCACGAACCCAACTCACACCCGCCAGCGGGCCGGAGGCAGCGGCGCTCCGGATTCGGAATCGCGACTCAAAGCCAGTCTGCTGTCCGGCGAGACCGACCCCGATTCGGACGAGGAGAATCAGGACGACCTTCGCCAGGAGAAACAGCAACAGCGGGCCCTGGCGGGCACGGGCGGCCAGCCCCTGCTCTCCGACCGGCTCGGGGCGCCGTCTCGCGAGCTGGGCCTGTCGGGGAAGAAGAGCGACCTGCCGCCCGAGGGTCGCGGCGGTCCCAGCGATTTGAAGAGGTCCCGCGCGACGGCCACCATCCTGTCCGGCCTGCCGGTGCCCGTCCACGTCAAGGGTATGAAACAGCAGGGCAAGTCCAAGTCCCAGGCGCGAGCCATGCCGCTCGGGGCCAGCGACACCGAGTCGCGGTCCGTGGTCGAGGCCGCAGGGCCCGGGCACGAGGGCCACGTCCGACGGTATGCCCCCGACGAAGCGTGGCAAGCCGTGCTTGGCCGATATTATCAGAACCTGCGAGAATCCGAGTCCAACCAGCAATCAGAGTGAAGGGCTATTATGCAAGAGTCGTTGTGCACACCCGAAGAATGGAAGGAAGGCCAGGCGGCCATCGACGCCTTCAAGGAGACCTTCGTCACCCTCAGAGATCAGGTCCGCACCCAGTTCATCGGGCAGGGAGCGCTGGTTGATGACCTGCTGTCGGCCCTGTTCGCGGGCGGCCACGTCCTGCTCGAAGGCGTTCCCGGCCTGGGCAAGACCATGCTCGTCCGCACCCTGTCGCAGGCAGTGCAGCTCGGCTACGAGCGGATTCAGTGTACTCCCGACCTGATGCCCGCGGACATCGTCGGCTGCATGACCCTGATCGAGACCGATCACGGCGGGCACCAGCTCACCTACCAGCAGGGTCCGGTCGTGTCGAACTTCGTGCTGGTCGATGAGATCAACCGGGCGACGCCGCGGACCCAGTCGGCCCTGCTCGAAGCCATGCAGGAAAGCCAGGTCACCGTGGGGACGCGGACCGTGCCCCTGCCGCAGCCCAACATCTTCATCGCGACGCAGAACCCCGTGGAGCAGGAGGGCACCTATCCCCTGCCCGAGGCCCAGATCGACCGGTTCATGGTCAAGCTGCTGGTCCGCTATCCGGACCCTGGCGATTATCATGCGATCATCGACAACACGACGGGCGTCACGTCTCCTGCGATCCAGGCCGTGGTCGGCGGGGAGAAGATCCTGACGATGCGCCGGTGGGTCCGCCAGGTCGAGATCAGCCGGCCGGTCCTGGACTACGCCGTGCGCCTGGTGGTGGCCACGCAGCCGGAACACACCAGCTTGGACCTGGTCAAAGAGGCAGTCGCTCTCGGCGTCAGTCCTCGCGGCGTGCAGTCGCTCGTCGTGATGGGCAAGGTCAAGGCCCTCCTGGACGGGCGGACCTCGGTCTCCTGCAAGGACCTCCAGTCCGTGGCCCTGGCGACCCTGCGGCACCGCGTACTGCTGAGCTACCGGGCGGCCGCCCAGCGGATCACTCAGGATCAGGTGGTCGAAGCGGTGCTCCAGAGCACCCCGACGACCGGACATTCCGCGTGAGGCGACCATGCTGCTGGACGAACACGAACTTTACGGCCTGGCCCCTCTGCGATTGCGGCTGCTGATGCGCCCCCGGCGGCAGAGCCCCGCCGATTTCAGCTCGCGCGACAAGGGACTGGGCCTGGAATTCGCCGACTATCAGCTCTTCCAGCCGGGCGACGATATCCGCCACGTGGACTGGACTCACTTCCACAAGGACGGTCGCCTGGTCGTGCGCAAGTACGATCAGCACGAGACCGTCGCGATTCACCTGATGATGGACCTGTCCGCTTCGATGGCGTGCCTGGGCGAAGACAAGCCGCGGGTGGTCAAGCGGCTCTGCGCCGCACTGGCCTTCTGCCTCCTGCACAACGGCGCCAAGGTCGTCCTGCACCCGGTCGGACATCCATCCCTGCGACGTCGCTTCTCCGCGGCCACCCAATGGGAGACGTGCCAGGGCGCGATCGAGGCGCTGCCCGTGGGAGGTGTGCTGACGCTCGTCGATGAGGTCCGCCAGTTCTGCTACGCCAGCTCGCGAAGGGATCACCTGATCGTGCTGTCGGACTTCCTGACCGACCATGAAGACGCAGGCTTGGCCTCCTGCCTGGGGGACCTGAGCCACCGTGCGGTCCTGATCCATCCGACCTGTGCGGCCGAAGTGGAACCGGCTCTGGAGGGCGGCTTGACCCTCGTCGAAGCCGAATCCGCAGGGACCGCGTCGCTGACCGTGGATCGCCAGGTCATCGCCGCGTATCAGCAGGCATATCGCCAGTACTACGACGGCCTGCGACAGGACGCCGAGCGGTGCGCGTGCCGCTACCTGGAGGTCGCCTGCGACGATCCGTTGCACCGCCAGATGGAATCGCTGGCGCCGAACGGAGTCCTGAACCTATGAGAAAGGAACGACGGTGACATTCCACGGCATCTCTCCGACAGCGGCCCTGGCTCTGGCCGCGGGCACGGTGGCCGTCCTGACGGCGGCGCACCTTTTGCACCGGCGCTATCGGCGTGTCGTGGTCCCGGCTCTGCGATTCTGGTCGGCGGCCCTGAGAAAGCACCGCCAGGACACGCTGGGCGGCCGGCTCCGCCATCCGCTGACCTGGCTGCTGCTGTGCAGCCTGGCGGGACTGATGATCCTGGGGATGCTGCAGCCCGCCTTCTCGGGCGACTGGGGTCCGCGTCCCTGGGTCGTCGTGGTGGACCGCCGAGCCAGCATGAGACTGCCGTGCGACGCGGACTCCTGCCGATTGGTCCGCGCCCGGACTCTGGCTCGAGACTTCCTGGGTCGAGCGGCCGGTCCCGTTGGGGTTACGCTCATCTCTGTGGATCACACGGCCAGCGTCCTGGCGGGCGCCGACGACCCCAAGGCAGAATCCCTGTATCACTTGGCGCGTCTGACCTGCACCGACCAGACCGACGGTCCAGGCATGGAGCAGGCGCTGACGCTGGCGGATACGCTGGTTCGGCGCGAGCCTCGCACCGGTGTGTTGGTTCTGACCGATCATTCACCCGCCGGCTGGGACGTGCCCGCGTCCCTGCGATCGCACCTGACTGTGCTGAATGTGGCCGAGAAGGTGGACAATCTGGCGGTGCTGCCGCCGGAGATCGCGCCCATGGCCGACGGCACATATCAACTCAAGGTGTGGCTCGCCCACTGGGGCAGCGAGCCCTGCCGGGCAACGCTCACCGTGCTGCACGACGGGCAGCCGGGAGAGACGTTGCCGGTGTCCCTGGCCGCCGGGCAGATGCGATCGTACGACTTCGTCTTCGGCGCCGACCAGATCGCGTTTCTCTCCGTGCGGGCGGACCGCGAGGAGGCCTACACGCTGGACAATCACGCGGCGCCGCCCACGTGGCAACGGCGCCGGGTGTTCCTTGCGGATGATGCGCCGCTGGCCCTGCAGGCGGTCGTCTCGGCCAATCCCGCGTACCAGCGCGCGACCGCGGCGGCTGAGGCGGATGTCTGCGTCTCCGTGGCCCGGAGCGAAGCGCGGGAAACAGGCGCGTATGGTCCTGTGCAGGTCACTGCGGCCCTGTGCCCGGACGAAGACCTGCGCCGGGCCTGGATGACGGACCTGTTCCTCGGTCCCAACGTGTCGCCGCTTGCCGAGAGCGGTTCGGCCGTCGTGCTGCTGTCCACTGCGGATACTCAGCCCCTGGCCGTGCGGTCCGACACAGTCCCAACGGTGGTCACGCTGTCGGCGTCCTTGTTCGATGACGGCGCGACCTTCTGGAAACAGCCTCAGTGCCCGGTCATTCTCGACGCGGTCCTGAATCCCGCGGCAAATGGGCCCAGAGACACAGGCCTGTCCCACTGGTCCGGGGTGCGCTACAGCGATCTGACCTCGCCCGCGGCGGACGCGCAGACTGCCCAGGCACTGCCTGCCGTGCGGACTCACCTCCCGCTGGCGCGGGGCATCCTGTGGGTCGCGTTGCTCATGGCCCTGTGCGAACTCATGTGCTATGGCAGGGGGAGAATCGTCTGATGATCCACCTGCAACATCCTGCCCTGTTGTGGACGCTCGTCCTGGTCTTGCCGATCCTGGCTTTCTCGTACTGGCGCGGCGCTGCGGCGCCGGGTCTGCGAAAGCGGATCTTGATCGTCTTGAGTCTCGCGGGCATGGCCGCCCTGGTGCTGGCCCTGGCCGGTCCCTACCGGGTCCGCTCCCCGCGTGGGGAGACGATGGTGTTCCTGATTGATCTCTCATCGAGCGTATCGGATGGGCAGTTGGATGCTGCGGCTCGCGAGGTCCGCGGGCGTGTGGCAGGTCTGCCCCCTCGGACCGACTGGCAGGCGGTGGGTTTCGCGGCGTATCCGATCCCGCTGGCAGGAGGGCTCGGTGACCTGGAAGCCGGCGCCCTTGCGGCTCAGCGCCTGGGCGGGTCCGGACGGGAGCCTGATTTCTTCGAGAACACGGATCTGGAGGCGGCTTTGCTCTATGCCCGTGCGCAGATCAAGCAGCAGGGGCGCATCGTGCTCCTGACCGACGGACTAGAGACCCGCGGCCAGGCCGAGCAGGCGGCCTTCGGGCTGGATGCCCTGGGCATCCCCCTGGAGATCGTCGGCCTCGATGTCCAGACCGGGCCGGAGGTGGTCTTGACTTCGCTGACGGCCCCCTCGGCAGTCCACGAGGGGCAGAACGCCTCGCTCACGATTACGCTGGACAGCTCTGTCGAAGGGCCGGTCCGGATCGAAGCGACGCACGTCCCGACCGGGGAACGCCGGACGCTGACGGAGAACGTGACGCCCGGCGTCCAGACGCGCGAGCTTGCCCTGGATACACGACAGGCAGATGTCACGTCCTACGAGGTCGTCGTGTCGGCGGCGCAGGACACGCGACCGGACAACAACCGACGGAGTCTGAGCGTACCGATCCTGCCCAAGCCCCTGGCCGCGGTGCTCGCGACCGACGAAGCTTCCGTGGCCACGCTCGGACGATGGTTGCAGGATGCCGCTCGCGTGGTCCCCTGGACGGGGGATGACGCGCTGGGACAGGCGGATCTGCTGATCGTCGCCGACGCAGGGCCCGATCAGTTGACGGCCGAGCAAGTGACGCGAATCCGCGAGCGGGTCCGTCGGGGTGTGGGTCTGTGGGTCTTGCCCGGGCCGACCTTGATCCGCGACGCGCTGCTGAGCGAGGGCAGCGACCTGGCCGAGCTGTTGCCGGTCAAGCCCCTCCAGTACGGCAAGCAATCCAATCCCAACACGACGGTCGTCTTCATCCTGGACACCTCGGGCAGCATGACCGGTGCGCGGATCCAACTGGCGAAGGAGATCGCGCGGATGGCCATCAGCCATCTCAACGGGCACGACAAGGTCGGCATCGTGGAGTTCTACGGCGCCAGGCGCTGGGCGGCGCCCATCCAGTCCGCCGCCAACCGCCTGGATATCAACCGGGCCTTGAACCGCCTGACCGCCGGCGGCGGGACCATCATCCTGCCCGCCCTGGAAGAGGCGCACTACGCGCTGCTCAACACCAGCAGCACGACCAAGCACATCGTGGTGGTTTCGGACGCCGGGGTGGAGAGCGGGGACTACGAGTCCGTGCTCCGCAAGATCGCCGGCGACAACATCGCGGTGTCCACTGTCCTGGTCGGTCCGGCGGCGCATACCGGGTTCATGGCGGACCTGTCCCAATGGGGTCGCGGCGCGTTCTTCCACGCAGGCGACCGCTTCCGTTTGCCCGACCTGAACTTCAAGTCGGTCCAGAACAAGTCCGGTGCGCCGCAGCAGCAGAACGATACGCCGGTGGCATCGGTGTTCGCGTCCAGCGTGCTGTCGGGAGTCACGGTCGATTCGCTGACTCCGCCGGCCGACATGCTGGCGGTCAGTCCTCGCCCTGCGGCCCAGGTCCCGCTGACCCTGGGCAGCGGCCGGCCTCTGCTGAGCCTTTGGCAATATGGCCTCGGACAGGTCGCTTTCTGGAGCGTGGACCTCCTGGCAGCCGAAGGTCCGGTCCGGGACGGCGCTGCAGGCCAGTCCTGGGCGGACCTGGTGGTCAATCAATGCCGCAAACTCTATCGGCCGCGCCGGCCCGATTGGGACCTGGCTTGGCGGGTCGTACACGACCGGGTCTTCTTCACGATCTCGTCCGGGCCGGACGTCCAGGCTCAAGATCTGCAACTGGTCCTTCAAGGCCAGGGACGCGATGCGGAGGCTCTTTCTCCGGTTCGCGTGGATGGGCGGCACTGGGCGGCGCAGGCCCGCGATATGACCGACGGGTTCTACCGTGCGACCTTGAACACGACCTCCGGCGAGACCCTGGCGCGCGGCGCCTTCGTGATCGAGCCCACGCCGGAATTGTCCGCGTGCCGGACCAATACGGCCTTGCTGGATCGCATACAGGCCGCGGCGGGACAGCCCGCCTTGTCACAGCCGCCGGAACGGACCGGCGATTTGCGGGTCCATGCCCTGCTGCTGGCGCTGCTGTGCCTGCTGACCCACGTGATCGTGCGTCGTCTGCCGCACGGATGGATGCGCCGCGTCGCTGCGGCGGCGGTCTGGTTCGTTGTGCTGCTCCCGGCCGCGCGGTCGCAGGCGGCCCAGGACCCGAATCTCGCCTATGTCACGAGCCGGCTGAATGGCTTGCCCCAGGCGAGCCCGACCGGCGATCCTGTCTTGGCGTTGCTGTGTGGGGATGCGAACCAGGCCGACAGCCTTCCAACAGCCGACTTCGCCGGGGTCTTGCAGCGGGGTTACGCCCTGTACAAACTGGAGCGGCATTCGGATGCCTACGAGACCCTTCGAGCGGCCGTACCCCTGGCCCAGACGGAAGAGGACCAGAAGTACGTGCTGGCCTGGCTGCTTCTGACGGCGCAGAAGGCCGGATGTCTGGCGGACGTGGAGCAGGCGTTGGGCAGCGGCGCGTCGCTGGTGCCCTACCAGATCAAAGCCCTGCTGCTCGCCTACGGCCTGCAAGGAGACCTGGCGCGGGCGATGGCTCTGCACGACCGGGTGTACGATGCGAACAGCTTCCGCGAGGACTTCAAGCTGGAGGTTACGCGGGAGATCCTGAATCTCGCCTTCATCGACGGGCGGACCAGCGAGACCCGGCCTCTGCTCGAGCGGGCCTCCGCTCACACCTCCGATCCCGGGGTGGGCGCGGCGCTGGTGAAGCTTCACCTGCTCAATGGCGACCGCGATCTGGGACGGGCGGAGATGGAGCGTCTGATCCGCGCCGGCACCGGACCGTCGGGCCTGCTGTTCCTGGCCCAGCAGGCCGAGCAGATGGCCTTCTACGACCTGGCCCTCCAGGCCGCCGGCGAAGTCGTGGCGCACCATCCGGATTACGCCTATGAGGCGGGTCTGTTCCGCGTGCGACTGACGATCCGGCGGGGACAGCCGGAGGAAGCCGCGACGATGCTGCGCGACATGGCCGGCCACCTGTCGCTCAACGACAAGCAGCTCTTCGAGGTCGCCCAGGTCTACGAGCAGTTGGCACGGTATCCGGAGGCGATGGCCCTCTATCAGAGCCTGTGCCAGCGCACCGAGGCCCACGACGTGCTGATGCGGATCGCCTGGCTCCACGAGAAGAAACAGGATTTGCCCGCTGCCTACGAGACTTGGCACACCCTGTGGACGCAGTGCGATCAGGAGCATCTACTGTATCAGATTCAACCTCGCCTGCTGGACCTGGGGGCCCGCACCGGTCAGCTCGCGAATCTGGCGGTCGAGCTGGAGGAAGGCCTGGAGAGCAGCGGTCTCGACGCCAAGGCGCTCAACCTGCTTCTCGACCTGTACGTCTCCGTGGGCGACTCGATCTCCGCGGTGGAGCTGGCCAAGCAGTATTATGGGCGGGACACGGCGGAGTCCTTGACCCGCCAGCAGCGCATCTACCTGCGATGTCACGAATACGGACGATGTAACCGGGTTTTGCAGCGACTCCTGGAGATCGATCCGGGCAACGCGCAGAGCTACCTGCAGCAGTTGGCGGTCATTGCCCTGGAGCGCGGCAACGAGCGGGACGCCCTCGCGGCGTCGCAGGCCATCGCGGCGGCCCAGGGCTCGCAGCAGGTGGACGCGGAATACGCCGCGGGCGTGCTGGCCATGATGGGACGCACCGTCGAGGCGGCGCAGACCTACTATCGCATGTTGCAGGACGACCCCAACAACGCGGAACTGTGGCTTCTCTGGGCCAATACCGCCCAGGAGGCCGGGGAAGGCGCCGAGGCGATCCGACGGCTTGTCCAACTGCTTGACGAGACCGCGTCCGACGACGTCTTCACCGTCGCGGTGGACGGCCTGTTGAACCTCGACGCCGATCGCGAGACGCTCAAGACCGCGCTGGCGAGCATTCTGCTCCGCCTGGCGGATGACCCGCGAAAGATCTACTTCTACCGCCTGGCGGTGGACGTGCTGGAGGATCTCACGGTGGCACAGCCGGCGCCGCAGGACCTGCTGCTGCTGGCGGCGCCGCACGCGCCCCAGCGCCGGGCGGCCTTCATCCGCGAAGCACAGCAGTTGTGTGCCCGCGCTCGGGACGTCGAGGGCCAGCTCGACCTGGGCGTCCTGCTGGTCACGATGGACTATGAGCTGCCGCCGCAGTTCTACATGGACCTGGGCAAGCAGTTCCTGGAGCAGGGACGGGAGTCCATGGCACAGGTCCTGTTCCGCCACAACGGCCTGCTCAGCGAGAACCCGTCGCTGGGCGTCGAGATCGCCGACTATCACGACCGCTACGGGCAGTTCGGCAAGGCGGCGACCATGATTCGCGAGTGCCTGTGCGGAATGCCCGACGACCTGGTCCTGCTGATGCGTTCGGCTTCGTATGAGGAAGTCACCGGCAACCTGCCGTTGGCCTTCAGGCAATATCGCAGGCTGTACGAGCTGTCGCTCGGCGCCATGTCGCTCGAGTCCGTCCCCGCCAGCAAGGGCCAGGCGGTGAGTCGCCAGAGACAGCAGGTCAACGCCGGCGACCGCTACAGTCTCATGGCGATGCAGGGACTGCTGGTCACGGACAATCCGCAGACGCCGCTGAGCGACCTGTGCAGCCAGTGGGCCGGGAAGATCCTGGGGTCGATCGAGGGCAAGACGGCCTTATCCGCCTTGTCGTATCAACATTGGCGAGATTGCGATTCTCTGTGCGTCGCCTGCGGCCGGGCCGAGCAGGCGGACGAAACGGCGCGCCGGATCATGACCGCTTGTCCCGAGTCGGATCTGCGCGGCGACATGGTCCAGAACCGCTGTCTCTGGGGCCTCTACCCCGCGGCGATGACTTGGGCGAGGGACCTGGATCGCAGCCGCTGGCCTGAGGCGCTGCAAGCGTGGGCCGATGTGCAGGATCCGAACGGCCCGTCGCAGGCGCCCAACGTGATCGATGCCCTGATTCGGGCGTGGGTCGTCGGGCGGAGCGAGGAAGCGCAGCGTCTGTTGGAGCGTCTGCCGGGCAAGGTCACGACCGACGTGGATCGGGGAGAGCGAATCGGGATCGACCAGAACTCCCTTCTCATCGCCCACATCCTCGGCGATTCCGACCGCGTCAAGCGGCTGGTCGCCCGACAGATTCAGGAGAACGCAGCCCGTCCCGCCAGCCGGCGGCGCACGTCCGTCCAGGTTCTGGCTCGGACCGCCTGGGCGCTGCTGTCGCCTGCGGATCGGCGTTGGCTGGTCCGCGAGCTGGAGGCCGCGTTCGGCAGTCAGCCTGAGGTGGGCGACCTGATCGAGATCGCCAGGATTCACGACGGCGTTCAGCAGTACTACCCTTCGGAGAAGGCGAAGGCCGCCGGTCTGATCGGGATCATGCGGTACATCGAGCCGGATCGGCGATTGGCGATTCTGGGCAAGGCCGCGGAGGGCCAGCCCGAGTCGCGACGCAAACTGTACCTCTGGGATCTGCTGGAGCAGGCGGATTTCGAGTGGACCCCATCGGAGACCGAATCGTTCATTCGCCTGTTCGAGTCTCAGCCGCCGGCCCAGTGGGGCACGCAGATGCCGGACATTCCGCCGGATAGTCCCACGCCTTCGCTATGGTTGGCCCTGGCGGAGAATCTGCTGAAAGACCTGCCCGGCAATCCCGCGGTCAATGCCCTGGCCTGTCTGGCTCGCAGGGCCGCAGGCCAGACGGACCAGGCGGTCGCCCTCGTCAGCGCCGTGGTCGATCCCTGGCTCGACAAGGATGAAATCACCTATACCGATACTGGAATGCTGCAGAAGGTGATCGAAGTCCTGCCGCCGGAGGCGCTGGACGCCATGTTGGAGGACGTCCAGACGGTGCAGGAGGTCATGGGACCGACTGCGAAGGGGCGCCTGCTCGAGGCGCTGATCCACCAGCGGCGAGGGCGCCAAGCCCAGGCTCGCGCGTCCATGGAGCAGGCGTACGCCTTGAAGCCGGACGACCTTCAGATCTCCCGGCGGATCAGGCAGCTCTATTGCGACACCGGGCACTATCGCGATCTGGCCGATCTCATGGCCAAACGTCTCTACGGCTCCGGCCAAGGCACCTCCGCCCAGTGGATGGCGCTCAGCGAGCTGCACCTTCACTGTGGGATGCTTCCGGAGGCCCTCCGCGCCACCGCCCAGGACACGATCGAGATCATGCGGAACCGCAGCTATCTGTTCCTGTACCACGCGGCCGGCGACGCAGACCACTTGCGACAGGCGCTCCGCAAGTTCTATGTGGACTGCCGCGTCAAGCAGTTCTCGGGTTTCCTGCGATGGCCCAAGCCGGACTCGCCGGGCGGAATTCTTGGGCTCGAGGCGCCGCTGTTGTCCTCGACTTGCGTCAGCGCGCTGTTGGGTCGGGACGAGAGCATGACCGACGAGCTGCCTCGCTATTGGCGGGCCCTGCAGGCACAGGACCGGGACATGACGAACATGGCCGAGGGGCTGGCCGCGATCTATGTCAGGAGCGGTCGGGCCCAGCAGGTCCTGGCCGATTTGCAGCAGCAGGAACGCAGCGGGCTGGCCCAGATCCCGAAGGCCCGCGCCTTGCGATGGCATCTGATGACCCAGGGAACAGCGGCGCCGACGCCAGAACAGATCGATGCCCTGGTCGGCCAGACGGAATCGACAGACTGGACCGCCTGGCGGTGGATCGCGCGGGCCTACGCACAGACGGGACAACCTGAGAAAGCCCGTCGCGCGTATCAATGGCTGTGTCTGAACGAATGGCTCGCGGGCCTCCGGTCGAGCGACGACCTGAAGACCACATCCGCCGACACGGATGCCTGGCAAGCGCTGGACCCGCACGCGCGGTCGCTGCTGGAGCCGGTCTTGGGACCCAATCCCTTTGTCGCCTTCGATCCCTTGTCTGAGGCCATGCGTCTGGGATGGCTGTCGCGTGCCTGGCCCGAGCGGGATCTTTCCAAGGAGGTGGAGGTCCTGGAGTCTCGCTTCCGCGCCCCATGTCCGCTGGACACGCCCATCCGCGAGGCCCTGGCATTGCGCGAGGTCCTCATGGGCTACTACCTGCGACACGATGATCTGGACCGCTACAGCCTGCACCTGCACGCCGTGCTGTCGGAGCTGGACGAGTTCTGCAATCCGGTCCATGTGATCGACTTCGTCCGCCTGGCCGGGGCCTGCGACGATCCCGAGCGAGTCCATCGCTTCCTGGCCCACAGCGAGGCCCTCATCCGCTGGCTCGTGAACGACGGGCGGCTCCCGGGCTTCGCCGCGGTTCCCCAGTTGGCCTTGCTGGCGGTCGCGTATAACAGGAACAAAAATGCCTCGTCAAGCGAGGCGGTTTTCGGTACAATGAGAACGTTGCTGGCCGAGCCGTCGCAGACGGCCCTGTGGCTCGTGGATGCCTTGGATCGTTGTGGCAAGCGGCCCGAGGCTGACGCGTTGCTGGAACAACTGTTGCGCGAGGGATTGGTGCCCAGGTCGAGGGCTGCGATCCCGCGCGATTCAGACCCGTCAAGAAAGGATCTGCCATGAGAAGACTGGTGCTTGTCGCCCTGACAATCGGGATGGGAATCGGCGTGGCGCGGGCCGCGGAGGTCCGTGTGGACAGCCCGAACGATCCGAACGCCCTGGCCCTGGAGCAGAAGGTCAGGCAGTACATCGAGACGGATCAGAACTACCAGGCTGCGGTCACCGCCTACGCCCAGGCGGCGCGGGCCAATCCGACCGTTCAATATTACCGCGATCAGTTCGCCCTGCTGCGGAGCGTCGCCAAGATGCAGGCGGCGCTGGCCAGCGAAACCGTGCCGGAGAAGTGGAAGGCCTACGCCGACGCGGTCCGCGTGTACCACTACAGCAAAGGCTATTACCAGGCCGCCCTGGCAGTGGATCAGGCCGCTCAGGCGAAGTTCAACGATCCATCGTTCGCGATCCGTAAGATCGAGACGCTCCTTCTGGTCGGGCAGGACGCCCAGGTCCAGCCGCTCGTTCCGTCGCTGAGCCAGGCTGCCCCGGCTGCCGTGCCCGCGCGATGGCGGACCCTGCGCCCTGTCGTGCTGGCTCACACCGGTCAGGCGGACCAGGCGCTGGCCGCAGTGGCCAATCTGCAGATTGACGCCAAGACGACGCCGGCCAGCCTGTTCGACCTCGCCCGCGTGTACAAGGCGTCGGCCAAGGTGGACGAGGCGCTAAACTGCCTGCGCATGTTCCTGGAGCACACCGTCCCCACGGAGATGGCTACCAGCAGGAATATGATCATCCTGTGTGCGGATTTCCGCGATCTGCACGACCAGGCCGCCTTCAAGACCGTGCTGACCACGGAGAGCAAGGTCGCCCAGTCCGGCTGCACCGGCGGGTCCAGTTGCAGCTCCTGTTCGCTCAAGGGCAAGTGCTCGTCCAGCAAGTGATCGCTTCCGCATCCAGAGGGTCCGTAGCCACGGTGAGAAATACACGACACATCTTCCAGGGCCTGTTCCTCGTCCTGGTTCTGACGGGCGTTTTCGTCTTCCGGAAGAATCTGGAGGTCTGGTGTCCCTTTGGCGGCGTCGAGTGCCTGTCGCTGTATCTTCACGACGGCAAGATGCTCTGCGCCCTCGGAGCCTCGAATTTCTTCATCCTGGCGGCGATCCTGCTGCTGACCCTGGCGATGAAGCGGGTCTTCTGCGGATACATGTGTCCCGTGGGAACCGTCGCGGAGGCGATGCGATGCCTGGCGAAGAAGTGCGGCATCAAGCCCCTCTCACCCGCGCCCGCGGTGGACCGCGTCCTGTCCCTGCTCAAGTACGTCATCCTCGCGGGCGTGCTCTGGGGCACCTTTGCGGCCACAGACCTGATCGCCCGCCATGGGGATCCCTGTTTCGCCATGATCGGCTCCGGCACCAACGAAGCGGTGCCCCGGACTGCTTTCGTCGTCCTGGGATTGCTCGTCGTCGCGTCACTATTCGTGTCCATGCCCTTCTGCCGCTGGCTGTGTCCGTTCGGCGCCGTGCTGAATATCTTCTCCCGCGTAGGCCTGACCCGCGTCCATCGCGACGCCGGCACCTGCATCAACTGCGGGCGGTGCTCCAAGGCCTGCCCGATGAAGATCGAGGTGGCGAAATCTGCAAGCGTGAGCGAAGCCCGCTGTCTGACCTGCGGCGAGTGCCTGCTCGTCTGCCCGGTGGACAAGACCCTCACGTGGCGTTTCCTCGATCGACGTCCTATCGAGCATCCCGGCCGGTGGATCGCCGCGGCGATCGTCCTTTGCGTCGCGGCAGCGGTCACGGCCGCCCGCGTCGTCCCGCTGCCCACGTTCATCAACGCGCGAGACGTGGAGCGTCCCGCCGTTGTCGCGGAGCATAGTCTCATGGTCGAAGGCGTCACGTGCAGCGGATCCGCAAGACAGTTGGTTTTCTTCCTGGATCGCAGCGACGAGTACGCCGTGCCGGGCTATCTCAGGGTCCTCACGTCGCCCGGTCCCGCCTTGGTCGCGGTCCGCCTGCAATACGATCCGAGTCAGACCGATCCCAATGTCCTGACGGACGCCATCGTCGAGCCGTACTACGACGCCGCGGAGGGCCGCTGGCGCTCCTCGCCGTTCCGCGTCGAGGGGCACGATCCTCTGACCGGATTCTGATGTGACCAGACGAGCGGCATCGCGGCGCATGGAATCGTCTATCGCCGGCTGTACTTCCCCATCAACTGGCCTTCCGCGAGGATGTGCCCCTTCATGGCCTTGACCAGGTCGGCTTTCCTCGTAGTGCCGGGCAGATCGAGCGTCACGTCCAGCGCGTAGACCTTGAAGTAGTACCGGTGCGTTCCGCTGGGTGGGCACGGGCCGCCGTAGCCTGGACGCCCGAAGTCGGAAATGCCCTGGCGCGAGCCGTCGGGTAACCGGGGTTTCGTGGGCACACCTTCCGCCAGTTCGCGAACTGTGGGCGGGATGTTCCACATCACCCAGTGAACCCATGTCCCGACCGGGGCGTCGGGGTCATCGCTGATCACTGCGATACTCTTGGTCCCCTCGGGCACGCCCGTCCACGTCAACGGGATGGACAGATCGTTCCCGTCACAGGTGTACTTGGGCGGGATCATGCCCCCTTCCTGGAATGCTGAGCTGCTGACGGAGATTTTCATATCCCGGCTCCTTTCCTCGCTGGACCCATTGTCCTTCTTGCAGCCGCAGGTCGCAATGGCCAGTGCGGCCACGACCAGAAGAGTCCTCGACATAGGCCGTCCTTCCAGTTGCTCGTCATCCTTCATGCTCCCCATAGAATAAAAGCCAACGGCCCCCGTGGCAATCCTGCCGGCCGATGGGATCATATGTTGTTCATGCCTTCACAATTTGGGCGAGCGATGTCTGTCTATCGTCCCAGGAACAACGGGCAGATGTGCCGCTCGTAGAGGTTGGCGGTGACGTTCTCGGCAATGATGGGTTTGTATTGCTCAAGGGCCGCCAGGAAACGCGGGCCCATCTGGGCCGCGACCTTGTAGCCCACGTGCAGGAGTTGGCGGACATGGGGATTGTACTGAGGGCAGGCCGGATCGTGACGCAGCGCGGAGGCGAACTGATCGCTGGTCCACTTCCCGACCTCGTCGGGGGCGGGGAGCTTCTTCGCGTCGATGTCGATCACCGTCGCGTAAGGGCCACAGAGCTCAGCCATGCGGCCAAGCGACTTGACGTAGACCTCTTTGGCGATGGCGAGACCGTCGCCTCCGGCGCAGGCCAGGCCAATCAGCTCCTCGAGCCAGGTGGTGCCGGCGGTCTTGAGATGCAGCCCGGCGTCGAATCTCCGGATCGCGGCGCCGAGGGCCTTGTAGATCGAGAACTTGTCGCTGCCCGAATGGACACTGAGCTTGAGCGTGTGCGGCAGGTGGAATCGGTCTGCGGCGAAACGGATCACCGCCAGGTCCCGCTCGAACTCGGCGGCGAACTGCTTCACGTCGCCGACGTAATCGACACCCTTGTTGAACCGGCCGCTGAACTTGGGCGCGATCGTCTCGGCGGGGATGCCCTCGTCCGCAATCGCAGCCAGGATCACGAGCAGCTCGACCGGCGTCTGCGCCGTATCTGTTTCATCCATCGACACTTCCGTCACGAATGTGCCCGGACCTCTGCGGGCTTCCACGTGACGGAAGATCTCGCCTGCCTGCTGGATGGCGAAAAGGTACTTGTCCAGGATGGACCGCAGGCGGGATTCGTCGATCTCGACCGGCTCGGGAATCCCGTCCATGCGATGCTTGCCGAGCAGGGCGCTGTGCTGGGCGACAAATGACTCCAGTTCGGCCGGCTGGGCGGGCTTGCCGACGAAATCGGCCACGTCCAGCGTGAAGAAGTCGCTCGCTTCGATAAATGCGTCCACGTTGGCCAGGCTGATGTGGTCGGCGTCAATGAAGTAAGGTCCCTTCCAGTTGCATGTGGCCACCGCGGCATCTGCCTCTCGGCGAACGTCAGCGGGCTTCGTTCCGATGATGCCGTGCTCGCGATTCGATTTGTTCCAGACGGGTGTGATATCGATCCCGCGGCGCTTCGCCTGGAGCAAGGCGGCCAACTGTGCTGCACCCTGGTGGCCAAAGCGATCCCCGATTCCAACCGAGTACCTGGCGAGATTCATCTGTCGTCTCCGAGGGCAGAAGCCGGAAACAAAAAACCCCGCAGCGCATCCTTTCGCTACGGGGCAACGAAAAAGCAGTCAAATCCTTGGTTCAGCGTGTGAAGATGGGCAAATGAGCGGCACGTCGGCATTCTGCCAAGCCCACCTCACAGTCTTTGTCACTTCGGTCTTGTCGTCATCGGCTCCGGCGCGAGCGGCGATTCCACCACGACGCCCAGCCGTCCCAGCGCGCCGGCGACATCCGGCTGGCGGGGGTCCAACTCAAAACTCCGCATCAGATATTGCTTGGCCTGGGCCTGATCGCCCTTGCTGACGTAATAGAAACCGATCTGCCGGTTGGCCTCGGGCGAGTCCGGGGCGCCATCCACCGCCTGTCGATAGCATCGCAAGGCGTAGACGTCCAAACCCACCTGCTCAAACTCCCATCCGAGGCGCAACATCTCGGTCACACCTCCCGCAGCGGCCTGGCGGATATACCCGTTGGCGTACTGCTCGGCATCGGCCGTCTGGCCACGGTCGACGAACAGCTTGACCTTGCCCGCCTGGGCGGGTTTGTATGCCGGGTCGAAACTGATCGCCAGGTCATAGTGGAAGCGCGCCTTGAGCCAGACCTGAGACTTGTGATACAGGCGGGCCAGTTCGTAGTGTACCACCGGATTCTCGTACTTCGCATCGAGCTGAGCCAGCAACTGAGCTTCCGTCGGATCGGACAATACCGCAGATGCGGCGCCGGTGGGCCTGGCCGGACGGGCCTGCTGTTCACATCCCCAAGAAGCAAACAGAGCAACACCCCAAAGCACATGCAGCAGAGTTCGTCTTACCACTGACTTTGTGCTCCTTTGTCTGCCTGTCATTCAACGCCTCCCTAAGATCCCACGTTTTGCCTGTGCAAAAACACCGCCATGGGACTGACGCGAGTATTCTGCCAGCGCCCTTGTTCGAATGCAAGGAAAAAAACGAGCGGGACGCAAAGAAACTTGCAGTTTTCTTGGACTCAGTGACATCGGGACACCTTGTGCGCGCCCGTCGCAGCGGATGTAATAAAACAGCCGTGCGAATCGACATCTATTCGGACGAAATTCGAGGCGCGTCGAATCCGACACCCTGCGGGGAACGCACGAATTGGAACGATCGGAATCCCGTGAGGCCGCTCTTGCAGGTGAATGACTGGAAGACTGTTGTCGAAGGGTATGGACCCCTCGTGTGGCAGACTGCGTACCGACTGCTCGCGAACTCTGCGGACGCCGCGGACTGTTTCCAGGAGACTTTCCTCGCAGCGCTGGAAATCTCGCGGCGCCAGCGGGTTCGGAACCTGCCCGGCCTGCTGACTCGACTGGCCACGACGAGGGCAATCGACCGCCTGCGCCAGCGGATTCGCCGGGATCGCCATGAGACGAACGCCTGCGATCCGGGACCCGGCGCCGAGGTTGCCGATCCGCTCGAGCAGCTCGATGCCCAGGATCGCGCACAGCGCCTGCGATCCGCCATCGGACAACTGTCTTCGCAAGAAGCTAACGTGTTTTGCCTGAGGTACTTGAACGAAATGAGCTACCTGGAAATCGCGCGAGAGTTGAAGATCGGAGTCAGCGCGGTCGGCGTGTCGCTGCACCGCGCCAAGGCTCGCCTTCGCGAGCTTCTGACCGCGACGGATGTGAAAGACGAGGTGTCCCATGAAGCCAAATGAAGACAACGGCATTCTGAGCGAAGCTGTCGAGCGGCTGAAGCGAGATGCGCTTTCGCAGCAGGTTCCGAAGGCAGTGGTCGAGGAGACTGTTCGACGACTTGCCGATGCCCAAGCGGACGAGGTCAACCCGACGGACGCCAGACAGATCCCCATCGGCAGGGCGGTCCGGCTGGTCCTGGCGTCCGCGGCACTGATTGCAGTGGGCTGTATAATAGGAAGGTTGTCCAAGCCAGCGTCTGTAAATATAGATAAACTATGTGAAGCACTGGTGCCCTCTGTGGCAGCCTCCATCGAGCCGGCACTCCGCGCCAGGGTGGTCGACGACATCGAGCAGCGATACCAGCTCGCGCTGGCCGCGACCTATGTCAAGGTGAAAGAAGAACTTACCGAGCAGTATCGTGACGAGCTGAACCGCCGGGCGATCCAGACGCTGGCGGCCTCGAACGCAACGACGAACCGCCGGCTGGCCCAGTTGGTCGAGAGCATCGACACCGCCCAAACGGAGGACCTGAACCGAATTGCACAGGCACTGTCCGAAATTGAGCGTAAACGTATTCAGGACAAAGCACAATTCGCCGAGGGCATGTACAGACTGGCGGGTCGGACCGAAGAGACGCGTCGATTTGTCCGATTGCTCGTCGATGTCCTTCCGGAGAACCTCGACGAACAGCGTGACCAATCCATCGAGAACCCCAATGAAAGGACTGATCCATGACCCATTCACATAAGACCAGCATCCGCTTGACCTTATTGATGGTTGTTGCCCTTGCGGCGGGGCGCGGCTCTGCCCAGAGCAACGTGATCGCTGCGTCCGGCACTTCCACGGTTCCCGGCGCGGGTCGGAGTACCGGCATCGCGTTCCTCTCGGCAGGTCGCGGCTGGATCGCGGAGCCAGCGATGGTGATTCCCGCCACAGAAGAGATGGACGCCCAGACGGCGGCCCAGCTCATTGAGGACCTGAGCATCATGGGTCGCATCATCGAGAGGAGCATGGCGAACTCGACCGAATCTACAGACTCAGACGCGCTGAACCTGTATCGGCGGATGCAGTTCGACGCGTGGGGCGCCGGCGGATCTGCCTTCTTCTCCTCTCCGGGTCGCGCTCGGCCGCTGTACGTCGCCGGCTATGGGGCACTGTTCTTCGTCCGAGTGGACTTCCCGTTGCTGTCTCCGCCCCAGACTGCCGAGAAGGAGCCTGCCAAGGATGAAAGCGATGTCGTCTGGGCCGAGACCAGACGATCCATCCTTGAGCCCGAGACGAGCAGGGCGCCAGGCCCCCGGGACGACGAGACCGCGGTGCCCTACAACCGCGCGAGGGTCGATGCACTCAAGAGCGCCCTGACCACAACGATGAAGCACGCCAGGAATATCCGAGGACTTGACGCGGATGAGTGGCTGACAATCGTGGTCCAGGGGACCGCCGGGCGCACCGAGGCATCGGCAACCACGACGATAGGAAACGGCAGCACCCTGACCCTTCGCGTGAAGAAGTCCGACGCTGATCTGTACGCCAAGGGGCAACTCGCTCCAACGCAGTTCGAACAACGTCTGCAAGTCGTTTCTTACTGACCACTTAGCAGTCTGAAATGCAGGAGAAGAACCATGATGACATTCATTCCAGCAGCTATCGCGATGCTCACGCTGACCAATGCTTCGGGATCATCCGCGCCTGCGGCTGCGTTCACCTCAGCGCCCACCCGGTCCGTTTCCACCAACCGAGCAGACGCCGAGATGTCGTCGCTTCTGCGAGCCCTGAGCGCCAGAACGTCCGCTGGGAACCGCTGGGCGGAGATCTCGCAGAGGGTTTTTGTCGTGCCCACGCCGGACTCGTCTCGCGAAAACCTCGCTCAGGTCGCCGAGGACGTGGTGGTAATGTGCCGAATCATTGACAAGGCCATCTCGCCGAGTGTGGGGACAATGGACCCAGCGGGCATGTATGATCCCTACGTGACGGGAGTGTTCGAGAGGTACGCGCAGACCCAGGGACTCTACCTCGACGGGTATGGCGTCCTGTTCTTCATCGAGGTGGATTTCCTGCTGGTCCGGCCGGCACACGAGCAGGAGCAGCCCGAGACGGAGCCGGCAGGCGACGCCGTCTGGTCGCAGACCAGGGACGAGCTCAATGGCGCTCCACAGCAGCAGCCGGATACTCGCGCTGTTGCGTACAACGCGCAGAAGGTCGAGAACCTCAAGAGTGCTCTGGTCAGAACGCTTCGCCACGCGTCGAACCTCCGCGTCCGCGGAGCCCAGGACCGTATTGCCGTGGTTATCACAAGTCGCTGTCGGAACAGCGGTTCTGTCTACACGACAACGCCGACACAGTCTCTGTCTCGCGCCTGGGGAGGCACGCCGTCCGCTGCGTCAACGGATATGCTGGTCCTTCAGACAACCAAGTCCGATGTAGACACCTTCGCGAAGGGCGATCTGACGGTGGAGCAGTTCACCGAGAAAGTCCAAGTCCTGACGTCCTGGACGGGCGCAGCCGGGCAACCGTTGACATCCACGGGCATCGCATTGCCCAACAGTGGACCGTCAGGCGGCACCCGACGATAGCGGCGTCCGAACAGATACAGGCGTGCGCGGGACCGGCAGAAGGGGACGAAGTGTCTGGACGCTTCCGCCTGCCCGATCGCGGGCAACGCTGCGGTCGGTAGAATGCGAGACGACAGTTTTTTTCCCGTAATGCTCGCACGGGCGGGCCCTCTATGGAGGTAGAGATCTCACGGCTGCGCAGCCGGGCCTTGAATTCGAGGAACTGTTTGTTAAGGCGGTCCAGAGTTGTCCGACAGTCGATTCGAAGAACTGGTGAACACCCATGGCCGGGACGTGCTGAACGTCGCCTTGCGGGTCCTGCGCGATGCGGACCTGGCGAAGGACGTCTATCAGGAGGTCTTTCTGGCCATCTGGCGGCGCTGGGACCGGTACACCGGCTCCAGGAACTGGGGCGCGTACTTGTACCGGGTGACCGTGCGGAAGGCACTGGAGCTGGCCCGGGCCAGGCGGCTGGTGCCCGCGTCCATCGAGGAGTGTGACCTTCCAGGCGTCGGAGCGAATCCCGACGCGGGTCTGCAGCTCGATGAGATCCAGCAGAGACTCACCCAGTCTTTGGCCAGGCTGCCGAAGCAACAGGCCGAGGTATTCATCCTCTCGCGGATCGAGGGCCTGGACCATGGCGCGATCGCCGAGATCCTGGGTTGTTCGCGGAACAGCGTTCGTGTGTCGTTGCATCGAGCCGTCAAGGAGCTGGCTCGTGCGATGAGCGAGTATCGCAGTTGAATCCGACAGGTGAATCATGAAGAACCATGAGTCCATGAGAAACCAGCTTGTGAGCCTGGCGATCGGGGAATTGTCCGAGCGAGAGCGGTCCGAGGTTCGTGCCCATGTGAACGGGTGCGATCTGTGCCGAGCCGAGCTCAAGCAGATCGAGCAGTTGCTCGATTGCGCCGATCGCCGCAAGGGCCTGTCGGCGGATGAGTCGCTGCACGAGTCGGTTCGCGATGGCCTGTTTACCGCGGCAGGCAAAGAGAAGGAATCAGACACAACGACCCCGCCCAGCATTCGGCGGGTCTTTGCAGGGAGCAGAACCATGAAAAGCTCGATTGTGAAACTCGCTCTGGCGGCGGCTGCGGTGATCGCCGTCGCATACTTCGGTCTATCCACGCTTCCCTCTGCGAATGACGGCGGCTACAGCTTGCTGGCGAAGGCCTGCGCCGCGGAGGAGAGGCTCTTCGCCGGGACGCAAATCGTCCACATCCAGAATGAGATCATCGTGTGTGCGTCCAGCGCGGGGACGGAGAAAGCGACCGAGGCCGACTACGTCTGGCTGCCGATGTGTTCGGTGAAGGCCGACGGCCAATTGCAGGTCAATCAGTTGAAGCTCTCTGCAGCGCCGGAATCCTACGTCGTGACGGACCATTCGTGGTACGATCCCACGACCGGGCGATTCAGTCGAGTCCTCAAGGCCGGCGGCGCAGTCGTCTCTGCGAATTCCTGGGATGGCGGCTTCGTGTACCATGCCGGCGCGGGGGCCGATGGCGTCGTTCGGGTGACGAAGGAACCCGCGGCGGAACAGTTCAAGCCGCCCGAGAGCCCGGCCGCGTATCTCGGTCTCGCGGCGGGCCTGAAGACCGCCCTGGCGCGGGACGACCGCGCGGTGCAGAGCGTCGAAGAAGGCGTACTGGCCGACGGTCGGTCCGTCCACATCTACAAGGTCGGCACGCCCGATCCGAGCGGGCAACTGCCCGGCTACTGGCTGTTCAAGGTGCGGGACGACGACTCGACCATTGCGGAGAAGGAGTTCGTCCTGGAGGGCCGCTCGCGCCTGCTGGTCCGCAGGGTCCTGACGGAGTCCGTCGAGACGCTGGCGGTCTCGTGGAGCCTGGTCGAACTCGAAGGGACTGCCGCCGGCGCCGCGCCGCAGGTGGCTATCACGCCGGACATGGTCGTGCCGAATGTCTCGGTCCGGCACATGGTCGAGCGGGCGACGTTCCAAACCTACATCCCCTCCGCCAAGCCCGCCTGGGTCGGCGAGTTGGGGATCACGGATGCCATCGATCCCGCCACTCCCGGCACGCGGATGTTCATCATGGCCGCCCGCGCCGAGGACGGTCGGCACGTGGTCCTGGTGCAATCGCCGACCTACAACAAGATGTTCGGCCAGTTCGTAAAGCAGGGGCAGGTCGTCTATACCTCGCCGAACGGGTTCAAGGTCCACGGCGGGGGGCCGCAGAAGTGGTACTCCGGAATCCTGCTGCAAAGCGCCCAGTACGTCGTCAAGGACCCGCCTTCGGAGGACCGCATCGGCTACATTCTCGAATCGCCCGCAGGGACCTTCCCTGCCCTCGCGATCAATGGCCTGGTGAGCGACGCAGAGCTGCACCGCCTCGTGGACAGTCTCACCCCGGCAGCCGAGTACCTCAAGAGTCACCCGGGCAACAACCAGCAGACCCAGCCCTGAACGACCGACCGCGTCACAACGACCGGTCCATTCTCCATCATCCGGGTGTGCTTGCGCTACCTGCAGTCGGCAGGTAGCGCAAGCACAAGCTGCGAATCGGCAGACAAGTCCCCCCACTTCTCGTCCGGCCATCGCTTTATCTGCCATCTGCGTCCTGCCAAGTGTGTCCCCTATGTTCCCGCCTTCTTTCGGATTTCGAGTTTCGTGCTTCGAATTTTCCCCTCGGCCTATACGGGCGAGGGGGCTTGTGGTGTATTAGAGGGCGATATGAGGGCTCTCACAGGTACACCCGGATGCTGGAAGAACGATATCTGATCTGGCGGTTCAAGCACGGCAGCGCCGAGGCGTTCGAGCGGATCTACGAGCTGCACAAGAACGATCTGCTCAAGCTGGCGGTGGTCCTGCTCGGGGACATCCACGCGGCGGAGGACGTTGTGCACGATGTCTTCGTCCACGTGGCCCGCACTCGGGCCGCCCTGCGAGTGACAGGCAACCTCAAGGCCCTGTTGGCCACGAGCGTCGCCAACCGGGCCCGCAATCATCGCCGCGATGCGTACAGGTATCACAATTCGCTGGCGAAGGACGCGGATGGCGACCCCGCGACGGCTTGCGAGCCCGCGCAATGGGCGATTGTCAGCGAACAGTTGCAGTCGCTCAGCGAAGCGATGGCACAGTTGCCTCAGGAGCAGCGCGAGGCGGTCGCCCTCCACCTGGGCGCCGGGATGAGCTTCCCCGAGATTGCCCGAATCCAGAATGCCTCGGTCAACACCGTACAGGGCCGATGCCGGTACGGGCTGGAAAAGCTACGGTCCCTACTGAACTCGGAGGCAACGAAATGAAAACGGCACGTGACATCCAGGCATGGTTCCGAGATGCCGGCATCGGCACGCATCCGGCCGCGGATCGGGCGGTCCTCGATGACGCCCTCCAGGCCGGCGGACTGACACAACGAAAACACTCGGCTCGAAACAGGCCGAGGATTTGGAGAGTTCTCATGGAGAGTCGAACGACGAAACTTGCGGCTGCGGTCCTCGTCCTCGCGGCGGTTGTCTTGGGAGCACATTACTTCGACGGGACCGCCGTGAAGGCGGTGGAATTCTCGGAAATCGCCAAGGCATTGGGGGAAGTCCCGTGGATGCATACGCTGGCTATCGCAGACACCCCGAACGCCAAAGGAACGATCGAACAATGGATAGGGTTCAACGAAAAAGTCGAAGGCAGCAAGATGCCCGACGGCCAAGTGAGCTTCAGGCGTCTCCGAGAACATGAGACAGCCGACTATGATCCGAACAGCAACACCGTCACTCTCA
>DAOQWL010000022.1:0-69061 GCA_035342095.1 Sedimentisphaerales bacterium
TTCTCCCATTCGCCATCGAACCACATGATGCCCAGCGGGCCGTAGTTCTCGATGATCTCGCGGGTCTGGTTCTTGAGGTACTCATAATACCGCGGCATGTTCGGATTGGGTTTCTCGGTCCGTCCGCCGGGACTGCCCATCGGGTAGTCGGGGTGACGCCAGTCGCAGATGCTGTGGTACGTGCAGAACTGCACGCCGTGCTTCTTGCAGGCGTCCGAGAGCTCCTTGAGCACGTCGCGACGGAAGGGCGTGTTGCCGATGTGGTAGTCCGTGTACTTCGAAGGCCACAGGCAGAAGCCGTCATGGTGCTTGGACGTGACGACGAGGTACTTCATGCCTGCGTCCCTGGCGGTCTGCACCCAGGCTTCGGCGTCGAACTGCGTCGGATTGAACTGCTGGTAGAGCTGGTCGTATTCCTCGGCGGGCACCTGCGCCCCGCGAGACCAGCCGATCTCAGTCCCCTTGAGACTGACCGGTCCCCAGTGGACGAAGAGCCCGAACTTCATGTCCCGCCACCGCTGGATGTCGGCGTCGCTCGTCTTGAGAGGGCCGGGCTGTGCCCAACTCGTGCTGGCCAACGCCAGGGACAGGCAGGCGATGCGGATGACATGACTTCTCGCGGGTTTCGATCCCACCATGATCGGCTCCTTTCCAGTTGGTTTCAGGTCGAAGGGGGGTTACTCCGCAGACTCATTGGGCGTGGCGGGCGTCGGGGAAGAGGCCGGTTGATCGACGCGCCAAGCCGCCCGGATCAGGGCGACAGCGACCCACACGCCGCTGAGAATAACCACCGTGGCGGCGACAATGACGAGTGTCAAAAGGCCAAACTTCATGGATTCGAGCCTCCCCGAAACAGGCCCTGGAGGCCGTGCCCCACGGCGTAGGCTGCCAGTGAACAGACCAAGGCGGGCAGAACCGCGCCCACGTCGGTCGGAAAGATCATCTCCAACTGGAGCAGGATGGGCACGACGGTGCCCACGATCATGGACAGGATGCCGGCCAGAGGACGCGGCCTGCGGAGCCACAGGCCGAGAATCAGGGCGGGCAGGATCGCGGGCGCCCAGATCTTGTAGCAGATCAACAATCCCTCGATGACGCTGGGGACGAACGCGGCCATGCCGGCCGCGACCGCTGCGATGGCCACGGTCGAGTACCGTCCCGCGATCAGCGCCGCACTATCCTGGCGGGCGGTGAACCGTCGCAGGATGTCCTGGGTGAACACGACCGCGCCGGCATTCAGCAGCGAGTCCAGGCTGGACAGGACGACGGAGACGAGCGACACCAGCAGCAGAGCATACGCGGCGTGGGGCATGGTCGCCTTGACGAGGGTCAACAGGACGTAGTCCTCGCCGGTGCCGGCGGGCACGAACGGTTGGGCGACGATGCCCAACGCGATCATCACGGTGAACCACAGAGCGCTGAACAAACCGGCCAGAACGAATCCGTTGCGGGAGACCACTGTGGTCCTGGACGCGAGGGCCAGATTCGCGTAGGGCGGAATCAGGGTCTCCCCGAGGAAGAACGCGGTGACGAAGCCGACGATCTCCAGCAGCGGCGTGGTCTCGAATCCGTGGGTCGTCGCGGCCACGGCGTGCTGATAGAAGGCCGTCAGGCCGCCGTCGAGGTGGAATAACAGCTCGTACAGCAGAATGCCGGGCAACAGCAACGCGAACAACGCGAAGTGATAGGCGTCGGTGATTACGCTGGCCCGGAGGCCGCCGAAGGCGGTGTAGGAGGTCGTCACGATTGCGACGACGGTGACGGAGAGCCATCGCGGCAGGCCGAAGATGTCGTTCAGGACGACGCCGCCGGCGCTGATCATCACGGCGGAAAACAGGGTACACACCAGGACGGAGATGATCCCCGCGAGGACCTGGCATTGGGGGCCGTACTTCTGCCCGAACACGTCGCCCAGGGTGCAGCAGTCCTTCAGTTCGCGCAAGCGGGGCGCCACGAGCCAGCCGACCAGGATGTTCTGGAGGGAGTAGGCCAGCCCGATCAGCAGGAACAACAGGCCGCTGCGGTAGCCCCGGCCGACGAATCCGATGGAAAACGCCGGACCCACGTAGGTGGCGCACAGGCTCCCGAAGATCAGCGACAGAGGCAGCGCCCGACGGGCGACGGAGAAATCCTCGTACTCGCGCGCGGTGCGAGCGCGCGCCGCGACGACGATCAGCGCGATCACGTAGCCTACCACGAACACCGTCGAGAGAACCACAGGCACAACCCTATCGCCGTCCCTTGAGTCATCCGCATTGCCTCCGCCGGCTCAACGGGGGCCCAGGCGGAAGCCTTCTCATTCATGCCCTTCCTGAAACGCCTCCTCCTCCAGCTCGCTGATCGCGGCGTCCAGGTCGGCCTCCGTGCGAATCCACCCGAATCGTGTGTCGACGAGAAACGCGCTGTACCATTGGATCAGGTTCTTCGCGAAGTCGTCGTCCCTGCAGTACAGGCCGAAGGAGATCTCACCCGCATGAGATTCCGCCTTCCGCGGCTTTTGCGGAAAGGCCAGCAGCCCGGCGCTGCGGGTGATCAGGAACTCGAGGTCGGAGACCTTGCTGTTGTAGATCTTCAGCCGGCCTGACTCGATGGCCTCCGGGAACCGGCGGAACAGGTGCCTTGCTGCGTTCGAGAAGCCCGGGACGCTCAGGTTCATCGCCCGATGCACGCGAACGTCCGGATACTCATGGAGGATCGTGTGGAGCTGGCTGAGGTAGTCGTCCATGGGCTGGCGTTCGCCCTCGAACAACATGCAGGTCCACAACTCTCCCTGGCCGCTGGCGTCGAGCTGCTCTTCGAGCATCCTCTTGGCGGTTTCGTAGGTGTCGCGACGGTTGCCGAGCACCTTCAACTGGCGTTCCGTCAGGACCTGCGCCCAGACGGGCATGTCGCTGGGCAGCGATTCCGGCGGGCAGACGCCCAGGCGGGTCATCAGTCGGAGGAACTGCTTGTGCTCCGACCCGTAGAACCGCCGGCCAACCACGCTGCCGACGTTGCCGTTGCACTCCAGGCCGTACCGTTTGTGATAGCCGAACGACAGGCGGTGTACGTCCTGACCGCGCTCCTTGAGCAGCTTCTCCAACTCGCAGATCAGGAAGATCGCCTGCTTCTCCGGCGCCTTGTCGATTGACAGATGCACGTTGGGGCACAGGACGATCGGTCGTTTGCCCAACATGTTCAGCAGAGAGCCGATCTCAGCGACCACCTGCTCCAGCTCCTCGCGGCCGTCATAGCGCTCGACGCAGACGAAAACCACCAGCACATTGTTGAAACTCACCCGCGCCTGAGGCGGGGAGATCGTGGCCGGATCGATCCTCGTGCTCGGTTCCTTGTCCTCGAAGTAACAGGAAGAACACTGATAGCTGTCCAAAATCATAGGGATGCGTCGATTCCGTATTCCTTACTGCAGGTTCACGTGACTGCGGCTGGGACTCCGCGTTGACGCCTGAGCCTTCTTGATCCGGGACGCAATCCCCGCGTCAACGCGCGAAATAAAAAGGCCGACGTCCGGGGTCATCACCTTGTCGCCGAACCCGGCGCTGTTCATCAGTCGCACGATCTCCGTCGCGTCCCAGAAGTCCCGGGACTCGCTGATCCGCCTGGCTTCGTCGCGGGTCAGCGACTTCAGAAAGGTCGGCAGGCACCCGTCGCGAAGCGACGAGGCATAGTCGGCCAACAATTCCTGGATCTCTCGATCTGCGTTCATCATGTGTAAACCACTCCCATCTTGCGATCCCCCGGGCGATTGGTCGCGGCGGGGGGCCGGGGAAGATCGTCAGTCTTCCCCACCAGAAGCCCTGCAATGTTCCTTCAGCATTTCTCTCAATTTCAAAATCGTCCGAAACTCCAGCATCTTCACCGCGCCGACCGTCGTCTCGAGCTGGTTGGCGATCGCCCGGTTGGACATCCCTTCCATCCACAGCTCGATGGCCTTGCGTTCCCGGGCCTTGAGCTTGCCGAGCATCTTGTGCAGGAGCTGCTTGAGCTCCTCCTGCGAAATCAGGTCGCACAATCCCAGGTCGGGCGCCATCAGGTTCTGCAAGTCGTCCTGAGACAGGGACGCCCTGCGGTTCATCCTGCGATACACCTCGCGAAGACGCTTGCGCATATAGTACAGGTACACCGTCCGGAGCAGGTGCCTGTCGTCCTCGATGTCCCGCAGGTGATCCGGGTTCTCCCAGATGTCCGCGTACACGTCCTCCAACACATCTTCACATTCCACTTCGTTGCCGAGGTAGCGATGCAGATGCCCGATGAACGGGGCAAAAGTCGCCCTCACAAAAGGCTCCATGGCTCGGCGACGCGACTCGGTATCAGAGGCCGTCAGTTGCTTTAGAGCGTTACGCAGCCGCTTATCCATGTCCGGCTTTTCATTCTCCTATACTGGTTGCTTGGACCCCGCCGAAACCCGGCGCTCTCGCGCCGACGGGTGCGGGCGACACATCCCGCATGGCTCCATTTTACCGCCAGGATCCAAGGAGTTCAACCGGCTTGACCTCCCGTGCGTCCATCTCCTCTCGGGTCCGCCTCTGAACGTTGTCGTGCAACCCGACCCGAGGCCACTTCAGAACTTACCGGGCGTCCCTTCGGGACGCGATCAGACGCGATGACAGCCCAAGCCCCTCCACTGTAGGTACACAGCGCCCCAGGCCAGCAGGACGATCCCAGCGAAGACCCCCCAATCCGCTCGCAGATACCGCCCGATGCCGCGGATCAGACCCGCGGGCAGACCCGTCAGGGCGTTCCCCACAGCGCCGGAGGACTGCGGAGCCTGGCCCGATGCCTTGCTGCCGCTCGTCGGATCGACCACGGTCCCTGCCGGGAGGTCGGTCTTGTCCCCGGCGGGCGCCTCCTGAGGCTGAGCCTCCGGGACAATCCCGGCGGGACTGTCGGGAGTCTCCTCGGGCTGAGCCGGGGCGGCGGGAGTCGCTGCGTTCGGCTCGGCCGCGACAGCCAACTTCGTCACGACCGGGCCTGCCGTGGCGACCCCGGAGGTCGCGGCCGCTGCGCTGGTCACCGTGTCTTTCTTCTTACTGGCTTCGCTCTCGATTCGATCGAGCAGTCGGAGCAGGGTCTTCGCCGACTCCGCGTTCTTCAGGTCCTGCCTGGCGATTTCCAGGGGCTCGCGGGCATAACCCGTCTCGCCTACGCCCAGCAGGTGATACCCGAGGAGAAGCTGCATGTCGCCGTCGTAGGCGAACTGATCGAGCTTCTCCACGAGATCCTCGATCTGTGCGAACAGGATGTCGTCGTCGGCGTACAGGCCGCGAGGATAAAACACGCCTTCCTTCTCCGGCGACACCCGGCTCAGCGCCGTTCGCAGGATCTCGGCCGACTCAGTATACCGCCCGTCCGCGAACAGCGCCTGGGCGTGTGCGAACGGCAAGATCATATCGTCGGGCGACGAACGCATGGCCTGCTCGAACTCTCCTGCGGCCTCGCCGTACCGACCGGCCTCGAAGCTCTTGACGCCTTCCTCGAATCGCGTGTCGGCCAGCGTCGCAGCGGCCGGTTCCGCCGCTTGGTTGTCCAACTTCTCGCGGACGTCCGCCCACGTGCTGCGATCCACCGGCGGCGCCTCGCTCGGGACGACCGTCTGGGACGTCCCGCTTGCGTAGGTGCCATCCGCATTCGTGTAGTAGTTGTATGTGTAGTAGTTGTAGTTGCTGGCAGTCACTTCCTGGGCGATGGGGTAGTACCCGTACCATTCGTACGGATGCCAGCCGTACCAGTAGTAGCGTACGTACGAGTAATCCCAGGGCCACCAGCCGCCCAGACTGACGAACACATACTTGCGGTGGTAGTACGGATACACATGACGGAAGACCCTGTACGGGCCAAAGCTGTAATAGACCGGGTAATAGTAGTGCGGCCAGACCACCCGATGGTGGAGCCGCCAGGAATGGTCGTAATAGGAGTATGTGCGTCGGTAGTCATGCCGGATCAGATCCGGTCGATCATAGTACCGCGGATGCGGGCGAGGAGGCGGCGAGACGTGTCCATCGCCCCTCGTCCGCGGGTCCCCGGACGGCAGGGCGCTCGGTCGCGACTGCCTGGCCAGGCGAGACGCCAGCACCTCCCGGCGATCCTGGGCTTTGACGTCCTGCTGTCTGACCGCGGCGGCCGGTGTCATATCGGTCCGGGACCGCTGAACGGCAGACGGGACCTGCCTGTCTCCCAGACGGCTCCGCAGCACGGTTCGGCTGTGGACGTTCTCGGTCGCGCCAACGGAACCCGGTCGCTCGGCGGATGCCGTCGGGCCCTGCGAGCGTGAGCCGGCCGAACCGCTGGGATCCTGCCTGCCACCCAGGACTCGCTGGCGGTTCTCGGTGAACTCACCGGCGGGACGTCGGGGCCCGTCGCTCGCGCGATCCGTTGAGGTTGTCGTTGGGGAGGAGACATCCTGTCGCGGTGTGGAAGGGCTGGTTCCACCCTCCTTCCGTGTGGACCCGATCCTCGACGAGTACCGTTGGGATGCCGAGCTTTCACGGTTGACCTCGATCCCCGACCGGGTCCTGCTTTCCTGAGTTGGCGATCTGACGCCCGACGAGGGAGCGGACGGCGTCTCGTCGCCGATCCGGCCGCCGATTCGACTTCGACTCACTGAACTTCCGTCAACGCGGGAAATGGGTCTCTGTGCGTCGGTCGCGATGCCCATGGAGCCTTCGCCGGAGGACAGTCCCGAGTAGGACTGTTGCGATGGACTGGTTGTAAACGACCTGGTCTGGCTCGTCGAATTCTGCCGAACGGAAGGAGTCGGGCTTTGTGAACCGACGGTCCCGCCGATGGAGCGTTCGCCAGTCGAAGGCGTCGGAGCAGACGGCTGCGACGGGCTGGTCGTGAACGACCGACTCCGGCTTATCGAGACGTTGGAACGCACCGACGGCGTCGAACCGCTCGGACCGATGGACGGAGACGACCGGCTGACCGACGGGCTCGGACGGCTCGCGGAGATCTGCGGGGAGGGCGCCGAACTCACCGAAGACCGAGGACTTGGCGAGACCGACCTGGGCACACTGGGGGATCGTGTCACCGTTCCGCTGCTCGACGGGCTCGACCTCGGAGCAGGACTGAATGACCGCGAGGGAGACGGCGCCGCACGATTGACACTGGGAGACTGTGAGGGCGTTCTCGCCGGGGCCGACGGATTCGAAGCCCGACCGCCCGAACTGGACCGGGAACTCTCGCCGCCGGAGCCCCCTCGGTTGCCGGGCTGGCCAAGGGCCGGTAATCCGCCCAGCAGCGTCATCCCCATCAGGGTGGCGACCATCACGGTTCTCGCAACGTAATGCCTGGGGTTGTGGAGCCCCACGGATCGAGATGACTCTCTTATGGCAAACATCGCAATACTCCTTTCTCCCCGGCGGCAGCACTGTCGGCGAGCCTCATCTCCCCACCCGGCCGACCGCCGGCACTCGACACGTCCAACAGGATCGCGTCGAATGATACCCTGACTGGAGGCTCACCCTGCAACTCTACGGTTCTCCAGGTCTTTCCTGTTCACCAGTATAAGGCGTTGTCGGCACACGGAGTTACGAAAAAAAGTGAGATCTGTGAAGGGAAGGAGGAATTGGCCAGGAATTGCGGTTTGGCAGACCTTCTCACATGTCGGGGACCGCTTCCGGGTAGAACTGGCCCGTCGGGCTGATCTTGAAGACGTAGATCAGGCCCTCCTTGAGCGGCTGATACACGGCGTTGCCGTAGATGGCCCGGATGCCGTATTCGTGGAGCTTCTCCGGATCGTTGGCCAGCTCCCAGATGCTGGACCAGAACAACTGCCGATGCGGGATGGGCAGTGCCTCCAGCAGGCCGCTGTACCGCCTGGGTTCGGCGCCGGGCTCTTCGATCGGAAACCCATCGTCCGGAGGCATCTTCTCGCCGTAGACGCGGCGCCAGAGGTATAGAGCTCGAGACGTCCCGTCGCTCACCATCTTGTCGTCGAACTTGACGATCACGGCGTCGAAATGGACGACATCGCCCTCAATGGTGTATTCCTTTTGCAGAATGACCTTGGTCTTGTCGTTCCGGGCCGTCTCGACGAAGCGGATCGTGGTCAGCAGCCGGCCGTTCTCGCGGCGCTGCGAGATCACTTTGGCGTATCCGATCTGGTCTTCGGCGGTCAGGTTGGCGATGGCCTGCCGGAGCTGTTTGTTCTCGGTGAGCAGATCGTGGAGGGTCATCGCGCCGCGGTAGATGCCCGGCCAGACGAATGCACCGGCCACGATGGCCATCGTGACGAGACCCAGCAGGGCAAAACGCATTTTTCTGAGCAGTAACGCCATCTATTCCCGATCCAACAGGCCCAGGACGCCGTGACGAACTCCGGGTGTCCGATGTTTCATCGGCCCGCGCAAACCGGTTTCTGCATTGAAATGCCCTTGGAATCCCAACTTTCGCCATTCCCCATTGCGTTGTGGGACGATATCACCTATTATGACGACTCAAACAGGATCGGTTGGAAGGATAGAGGCCTATGGATAGGATACGATTTCATTTCGCGCGAATCAGCCTGCTTGTCGGCCTGTTGGCGGTCTCGGGGTGCTACGAGCCCGAGCCCCGTCCCACGATTGTCGGTGAGGTGCCGCCTTTGGTGTTGCCGCCGGTGGAGGCCGCGCCGGCCCAGCATCGACTCGTCGGGCGCTCGGTCCAGGGCCGGCCCATCATGGTCCAGGTTCTGGGTGAAGGCGATGACACCGTGCTGATTATGGCCGCCATCCACGGCGATGAGCCCGCCGGCGCCACGCTCGTGAACAGTCTGGTCGGCTACCTTCGCAACCACCGCGATCTGCTGGAGGGCCGGCGCGTCGTGCTGATGCCCGTTGCCAATCCGGACGGGCTGGCCGCAGGGACGCGAGAGAACATCCGACACGTCGACCTGAATCGCAACTTCGACACCGCCAATCGCACCGACGGCGAAACCAACGGTCTGCGTCCTCTCTCCGAGCCGGAATCCCGGGCCTTGCAGAGCCTCATCAAGGAATACGATCCCGGGCGGATCGTGAGCATCCATCAGCCGTTGACCTGCATCGACTACGACGGTCCGGCGAGAGCCTTGGCCCTTCGCATGGCGCAGTACTGCGATCTGCCCCTCAAGAAGCTCGGCGCCAAGCCGGGGTCGCTCGGCTCCTACACCGGCGAGACACTCGGCATTGCGACAATCACCCTGGAGCTTCCTGCCGAGGCGTCGAAACTGAGCGAGCAGGCCCTCTGGACCAAGTACGGCAAGACCCTCCTGGCGGCCATCTCGTTCCCCAAGCACCCACAATGACAGGTCGGGAGCCACCCGACGGCAAGGATGCGAGCCGCGAGGACAACCATCGCCGGCCTGGGTGCCGCGATCAAAGTGGCTTTGGGCGTGTTTTCAAAGCCGAATGTTCACTTGATTCCTCGGCTCTGCCGCTGTACGATAGCGACGTCTGAACATCCCGCAAGCAAGCCCTGCCTGTGCGGCGCAGATCGCGATTTCCGCGCTGTCCACGGAAGCATCCGGAGCCCGGTGATGGGCGTTCCGCATGTCCGGCAGGGGGGATGGACGTGGGTCGTATGGGTGTATACAAGCTGAACAACCAATACCAGCCCTCGGGCGACCAGCCGCAGGCCATTGACCGGCTCGTCCAGGGTCTGCGCGAGGGCAAGAAGTTCCAGACCCTCATGGGCGTCACCGGCAGCGGCAAGACGTTCACCATGGCCAACGTCATCGCCCACTTCGACCGGCCCGTGCTCGTCGTCTCGCACAACAAGACGCTGGCCGCCCAGCTCTACGAGGAGTTCAAGGAGCTATTCCCCGAGAACGCGGTGGAGTATTTCGTCAGTTACTACGACTACTACCAGCCGGAAGCGTACATCCCTCAGCGGGATATCTACATCGAGAAAGACGCTTCGCGGAATGCCGACCTCGACCGGCTTCGGCTCTCGACCACGACGAGCCTCTCGTCCCGGCGGGACTGCATCGTCGTCGCCTCGGTCTCGTGCATCTTCGGCCTGGGCTCGCCCGAGGACTACAAGGCCAGCGTCGTCGCGGTCCGCGCAGGCCAGACCCAGGATCGCAACGTCCTGCTCGGCCGCCTGGCGGACATGCAGTACGCCCGCAACGACATCGACTTCCAGCGGGGGACTTTCCGCGTCCGAGGCGACGTGGTCGAGCTGCACCCGTCGTATGAGTCCTTCGCGATTCGGATCGAGTTCTTCGACGACGCGGTCGAGAGGATTCGCTACATCAACCCCGTTTCCGGGGAGATCCTGGCCGAGGAGAGCCAGGTCTTCATTTATCCCGCGCAGCACTACGTGATGCCCAATGAACGAATCCAGCCTGCGGTCGAGGGGATTCGCGCCGAGTTGGAGGCGAGATTGCAGCAGTTCCGCAGCGAGGGCAAGCTCCTGGAGGCCCAGCGGCTCCAGGCGCGAACGATGTATGACCTGGAGATGATCCAGGAGGTCGGCTATTGCAGCGGGATCGAGAACTACTCCCGCCACCTGGCGGGTCTGCCCGCGGGTGCGAGGCCCTATACGCTCGTCGATTACTTTCCAAAGGATTTCCTGCTGATCGTCGACGAGTCGCACGTGACGATTCCGCAGCTTCGTGCGATGTGGGCGGGCGACCACAATCGCAAGCAGGTCCTCGTCGAGCACGGGTTCCGCCTGCCCAGCGCGATGGACAACCGCCCGCTGCGGTTCGAGGAGTTCCAGGAGAGCTGGGACCAGGCGATCTTCGTCTCCGCGACGCCCGCGCCGTACGAGATGGGCAAGTGCGACAATGAAGTGGTCGAGCAGATCATCCGCCCGACCGGCCTGCTGGACCCGGAGATCTTCATCTTCCCGGCCAGCAACCAGGTGGAGCATCTACTCGACGAGATCGCCAGGCGAGTCGAAGTCAAAGAGCGGGTCCTGGTGACCACGTTGACCAAGCGGATGGCCGAGCAGCTCTCGGATTTCGTGGCCAAGCGGGGCTTTCGCTGCCGATACCTGCACAGCGAGGTCGAGACGCTCGAGCGGATCGAGATCCTCCGCGATCTGCGCCTGGGCGAATTCGATGTCCTGATCGGCGTCAACCTGCTCCGCGAGGGCCTGGATTTGCCTGAGGTCTCCTGTGTCGCCATCCTGGACGCCGACAAGGAGGGCTTCCTGCGGAGCCAGACCTCGCTGATCCAGACGATCGGGCGGACCGCGAGGAACATCAACGCGACGGTCTTTTTGTATGCGGACACGGTCACCGAGTCGATGCAGAAAGCGATTGACGAAACGAATCGGCGCCGTACAATTCAGCTTTCGTACAACCAGGAGCATGGAATCACGCCTGAGACGATACGCAAGGAGATTCGCAAGAGCCTCACGGAGCAGATCAAGGCCCGACAGGTGGCCCGCGAGGCGATTCAGCTCGGCGACTCGGACTATGACAAGGTCGAGATGGCCGGCGTGATCGAACGGGAGATGTTCGAGGCCGCCGAGGCCCTCGATTTCGAACGGGCCGCCGCCCTGCGGGATCAGTTGCGCCAGTTGAAGGAACTGCCCGAACTGATCGTCACCAGTAAGACGAAGAAGGACGTCGCCCGCAAGACGCGAGGCCGACGACAGGCCTCGTCCTGATCGTGTCGGGAATACCCTGGGGTCGTGGAGTGGGAAAGAATTCGCCACAGAGGCCACAGAGAACGCAGAGAAGAACACCGACGGAAGGCCTTGTTCCCATATCTCTGGGTCCTCTGGTTCTCCGTGGCAAGAAGTTGTTCGTTTAGATGTGGTTGGAATGGTTCGATGAAGAAACTCGATATCCAGCAAGTGCGGCCGCTGATTCGCATGGCCATGGAGGAGGACCTCGGCAGCGGCGATGTCACCACGAACCTGTTGTTCAAGGACGGGATGATTGCCGAGTCGAGGGTCGTCTCCCGCGAGGAGATCGTCGTCGCCGGGCTGCCCGTCCTGGAGGAGATCCTGCGTCAGTACGACGAGCGTCTGAAGATGATCCGCCATTGCCGCGACGGCCAGTCCGTCCATGTTGGCAGCAAGCTCGCGACGATTCGCGGACCCCTGCGATCCATGCTCAGCGTCGAGCGGGTCATGCTGAACTTCCTTCAGAGACTCAGCGGGATCGCCACGACGACGAACCGGTACGTCCGCGCGATCAAAGGGACGAAGGCCAAGATCTACGACACGCGCAAGACGCTGCCCGGGTGGCGACTGCTCGAGAAGTACGCCGTCCGCTGCGGAGGCGGATACAACCACCGTTTCGGACTCTACGACGGCATCCTCATCAAGGACAACCACATGGCCGAGCTGGGCAAGAGTTTCCCCGCCCGGATTCGCCGGCTCGTCCAAGACGCCAAAGAGGTCGATGGGGTCAAGTTCATCGCAGTCGAAGTGGACCATGTGGACAACCAGTTGAACCACGTTTTGAAGATCCCCGGCATCGACATCGTTCTGCTGGACAACATGGGCCAGTGGCAGCTCAAGCACGCGGTCGAGATGCGCGACGAGATGTGCGGCAAGGGCCGGGGACCGCTGCTCGAAGCCTCGGGCAACGTCAACCTGAACAACGTCTGCGAGATCGCGCAGTGCGGCGTGGATCGGATCGCCATCGGTGCGATCACACATTCCGCGACGGCCGTGGACATCGGATTGGACAGATAGATCCGCTTTGGTTTCTTGTTCTGAGCCTATGATTGTTGACGATCCCCTGGACCCGGACCTGATGCGAGCCGGCCTGAAGACCCGGAGAGTCGGCCGCTCGATCCTCGTCTACGAGCGGACCGCCAGCACCAACGACGTGGCTGCCGAGCACGCGCGCAACCCGGACCATGACGGTCTCGTCGTCTTCGCGGAGGAGCAGACCGCCGGACGCGGACGCACCGGCGCGAAATGGCAGAGCCGTCCTGGGGACAGCCTGCTGTTCTCGTTCGTCCTGATTGACTGCGACGTTGCGGGCGAACTCCTCGCCTTGGCCTGCGCCGTGGCGGTGGCCGAGGCCATCGGGCAGGTCGGAGGGCGTCAGGCCGCCATCAAGTGGCCGAATGACATCCTGCTCGACGACCGCAAGGTCGCCGGCATCCTCGTGGAATCCAGAGTCCAGAAGAGACAAGGCGATTGCAGGGTGGGGCTTCCTCGACCAGCGCCTGGTGCGATCCATGTCATCGGCATCGGCATCAACTGCCACCAAACCCAAGATGCCTTCCCCGACGATCTTCAAACCACTGCGACCAGCCTGGATATGATCGCCGGAACGCGATGCCAGCGGGTGACGGTCGCCAAGCGGGTCCTCACCTCCCTGGACTCCTGGCTCCTCGCGGCCGAGCGCAGCAAGACCCAGGTGATCGAGACGTGGAGCCGCCTGAGCACGCAACTGGGCCGGCGGGTGACTCTCGTCTACAACGACAGACGCTTTACCGGCAACTGCATCGGCGTGGACCCCGAGAACGGCCTGATCCTTCAGCTCGACCGAGGCGGCATCCGCATGTTCGACGCCGCCCACACCCGCATCGCCAAGTGACCGACCTGTCTACCGGCTGGGGCTCAGCAGTCCGAGCTTCTCGATTTCCGCGAAGAGCTTGTCCTTGTGAATCGGCTTGACCACATAGGCTTCGCAGCCTTCGCGGAAGGAGCCCAGGATGTTCTTTGCGTCGTCCAGGGCGGTGGTCATGATGACCTTGACGCAGTCGAGACCGCCGATGCCGTGCTCGGTTTCGATCCGGCGGATGTCCTGCAGCGCGTCGCGCCCGCTCGCGCCGGGCATCATGATGTCCATGCAGATCAGGTCGTAGGGGTCTCCCGCGTCGAGCGCCGCGGCGAACGCCTCCACGGCCTCGCGCCCGTTGCCGGCGACATGACAATCCGCATGGTCCTTCAAATAGGCCCGCAGGAGCTGTTGCGAAACGAAATCATCTTCGACGATCAGGCACTTCATGGGTGTTCTCCTTGTTCTTCATGCCGTGTGGCTGCAGATCGGTTGCTCCAGTTGTCCGGCCGCCTCCTGTTGTTTGGCCCTCTGAATCCAGTCGGGTCCGGAGACAAAGGCTTCGAATCGTTCGAACTCCGCTTGGATCTTGTGCAGGTACTCCTGCGCCTCGGACAGGTTCCCCTCGCTCGCCATGTGCTCCAGGCGCCTGGCCACCTCGGAGAGCTGCGTGACGCCGAGATTGGCGCTGGAACCCTTGATGGCGTGAGCGTACAGTTTGACGTTGGGGGCATCGTTCGCTTCGATCGCCTCGGCCAAGGCGGCCAGACGGGTCTTGTTGTCCTGAATGCATACGGGCATCAGTTCCCGGATCAGGTCCTCGTCGCCGATCCGGGATATGAGCCGATCCCACAGGATGACCGGCGTCTGGGGCTCGTTGTCCTGGACGTCGGCCCGACGCCCAGGGTTGGGTGTTTGGGTTTCGTTGCACATGGGATTGTCCCTTTCTGTTGGCAGGTACCGAGTCAGGACCGCGATCAGCTTGTCTCGCTCAATCGGTTTGGCAAGGTAGTCGTCACAACCCGCGGCCAGGCAATTCTGGCGGTCCTCTTTCATCGCATGAGCGGTCAGCGCGACGATGGGAGTCGTCACGCCGAGAGATCGCAGCTCTCGTGCGGCCTCGTGCCCGTTCTTCTGGGGCATCTCCACGTCCATGAGAACCAGATCATATGAATTGGCGGTGGCCTCCGCGACCGCTTCATTGCCGTTTTCCACGACGGTCGCTTTCAAGCCCAGCCGCTCGAGCATCCGCTGAATCAGGATCTGGTTGGTTCTCACGTCTTCTGCCACGAGCACGCGTCCATGGAGTCGCACGTTCTGCCCGCTGGTGGCTGTTTTGCCTGTGGGGGATCGTTGCGGGGCCGCGTTGTTGCCCGTGCAGACGCCGACGGGGATGGTCAGAGAGAAGACCGACCCCTGGCCCGGCTGGCTTTTCACCGACACCGCTCCGCCCAGAAGTCCGGCCAGTCTCCGCGTGACGGTCAGGCCCAGTCCGGTCCCGCCGTACTTGCGGGTGGTCGTCCCGTCCGCCTGCGTGAACGCTTCGAAGATCAGCTCCTGCTTGTCCGCCGCGATGCCGATCCCGGTGTCTTCGACGTCGAATCGCAGACGCCGCTCCGCAGCCGGTTCGTCCAGGAAGACGTGGACACGGACATGGCCCGCCTCGGTGAACTTGATCGCGTTGCCGATGAGATTCACCAGGCACTGTCGCAGACGATGGCAGTCTGTGTGCATGAAGTCCGGGACATCCGGATCGCAGATGACCTGGAACTCGAGGCCTTTCTTCTCCGCGAGGCTGCGCATCATCGCTTCGACGGAGTGCAACGCGGACGCCAGCTCGCAGTCCCGCAGTTCGACCTCGAACCGTCCGGCTTCGATCTTGGACAAATCGAGGATGTCGTTGATGAGTTCCAGGAGGTGTCGGCCGCTGTCGCGAATCAGCCCGACGTACTCCCTCTGCTCGGCGGTCAACTCCTGTTCGGCCAGGAGGTCGCTGAATCCGATGATGGCGTTCATCGGGGTGCGAATCTCATGTGTCATATTCGCGAGGAACTGGCTCTTGGCTGCGTTGGCGGCTTCCGCACGGTCCACCATGTCGTTGGCCCGTCGCGTGGCCTCCAGGAGTTCCCGGCTCATCTGTTCGGCCTGTTCCTTGGCCCGTTTCAGGTCGGCTTCCGCCTCCTTGCGTGCGGTGATGTCGAGGTGGGTGCCGCACGCCCGCAGCGGTCGTCCGTCTTGATTTCGTTCGGTCACACGTCCTTTGTCGAGAATCCATACCCAGCGACCCGACTTGTGGCGGAGACGGTGCTCCGTTTCGTACGAGGTTGTCCGGCCTTGCAGATGGGCCTCCAGGGCAGACCAGATGCGAGGCAGATCGTCCGGATGCACCAGTTTCTCCCAGGTGCTCAGATGCGGCTCCAATTCCTCGCGAGAATACCCCAGCATATCGAGCCAGCGATCATTGACGTCAATGTGTCCCGTCGTGATGTTCCAGTCCCAGGTGGCCAGATCGCCGCCGGAAATCGCCAGGTTGAGTCGTTCCTCCCGTTCTCGCAACGCCGTTTCGGCTCTCTTTCGCGTGGTGATATCCTTCACTACGGCCATAGACCCGGTGGTCTCTCCTCGCGGTCCCTTCAGCGGGCTCAGAGAGATCTCGACATCGATGACCTCCCCCGTCTTGCGGATGATCTTCGTTTCGAGATGGCCTGTGCCATCCTCCGAGGTCTCGCCGAGCGTCCAGATCTTCTCCCACTCCTGCTGCGGATGAAGAGTGCTCACGTTTCGTCCGGCCAGATCCGACCGGTCCATGCCGAGCAGTTCTTCCGTCAAATGATTCCATGAAACCAGCCGCAACGCGGTGTCCGCCACCATGATCGCTACCGCGGAGTTCTTGAACATCGTCCGATAGCGTTCTTCGCTCGCTCGCAATTGCCGCTCGTATTCCTTCCGCTCCATCGCGTAGCGGATCACGCGGGACAGCACGGAACTCGTGATGCAGTCCTTCGTGAGGTAGTCCTGCACTCCTTTCTGCATGGCCTCGATCGCCGTCTCCTCGTCCCCGTGGCCGGTGAGGATGACCGTCGGGATCTCCTCTGTCCAAGGTGCCAGAGAACCAAGCGATTCGAGTCCGCTGCTGTCGGGCAGTCCGAGATCCAGCAGCACGAGGTCAGGTCTGTCGGTCTGGAGCGAGGCGAGGGCTTCCGCCAGAGAGGCTGCCTGTCGGGTGGTCACCCGGCCCAGGGAAGACCCGGCCAACTCGCGCGTGAGCGTCTTGCGGTCTGTCGGGTCGTCTTCTACGATCAGTATTCTGATGGTGCCGTCGGAACGTGAGGTCACACGTGGTCCCCCGGGAGTACTCAGTCCTCAATGTGGGCCGAAGCCTGCGGCTTCTTGTTCGGGGGGAGTATCGGACGAACGGTTCCGGGACTGCGGTGCTTTCCTCCGGGTCCGGAAATGCCTGCGATTCAAGTCGAAGGCACCGGCACGGTGCGGGGAACTGATCGCAGTGTTCCGATAAGCGAAGGCAGGTCCGGGACCGGGAGAATGGTAGGACCATTCCCCTGCGGGAAAATGGGTTTCCCCTTGACAAGGGGTGGGAGAGAGGGTATACTAGTGTGATATTTCCGGGATGTGGAGGGTCCTGTGTGCCACGGTTGGCATTCAACCCCGGGATGGTGTCTCGGTTGTAGTGGTGTCCCCAATTGCTCACGGATGAGAACGACTTTCGGGTCGTGTTCCGTATTTGTGTGCGCGGATCGCGTCTGGATTTCGTCGGAAGTCTCTGCGCCGGCGCTCTGCCGGCGAGGCAGGAGATGGAGGCCCGCTGTCGCGGGCGCCAGGGAGGAGATCCTGTGGGGAGAATCGTCGAACGTCCGGTGCGCACACGAACAGAACTGGTTTCGGGGAGAATGTGATGAAGAGAACAACGATTTGTGCAGTGCTTGTGGGCATGTGTGTGGTTCCTGTGGCTGTGCAGGCTGCGGACGCGTCGGCCTATGCGGCGGTCGTGGGGCTCAGTTATGCGACCGAGAGCAGCATCCTGCCGAATACGGCCGACTACGACTGGTGGTATGGCTGCTCCGCCACGTCGGCGGGCATGGCGATGGGGTACTATGACCGCAACGGGTACGCCGGGTTGAGCTACTCCAACCTGGTTGCCGGCGGCGTCGCCGAGGCGAGCACGCATGGCGGCGTGATGGGCACATGGGAGTATCTGGCTCAGTATGCCATCGCCAGTCCGGGTCATGCCGCGGATTTCTACTCGGATCCCACTTCGTATGGCGCCTCGGGCGACGACACCTACGCGGGCCGGGCTTTCGACTGCCTCGCTGACTTCATGGGGACCAACCAGGACGCCTACGGCAACAGCAACGGCGGAACCACCTTCTACTACTACACCAATGGCTTGCCTACGCCGGCCGCTGATCTCTACAGCTACGGCTTTGGCGATTACGACGGCATGTGTGGCATCGGCGAGTACGTCGAGTACTGCGGCTACTCCGTCACCCAGTTGTACACCCAGGCTACGAACAACGTGTCGGGCGCTGAGATCCTCGGTTTCAGCTTCGAGAACTACATGGCGGAGATCGACGCCGGGCGCGTCGTGTTGCTCCACGTGGAAGGCCACACGATGATCGGCGTCGGCTACGGCGACAACAACCTCGTCTATCTGTACGAGACGTGGTACGAAGGCCTTGACAGCATGATCTGGGGCGGCGAGTTCTCCGGCATGGGCATGTGGGGCGTCACGGTGCTGGAACTGGCGGGCGGGGATGCCATGGTGCCGGCGCCCGGTGCGATCCTCCTGGCCGGCCTCGGCGCTGGTTGCGTGAGGTGGCTGCGGCGGCGCGGCTCGCTCCTGAGCTAAGAAGGGACTTGTCCTCGTGGCGCTCGGCGCTCAGCTTCCGCTGAATGCACCGCGGCGCCACGGGAATCTGTGAAGACGGACGATGGTGGACGCACTGCCTGCGTGTGCCATCGTCCGTGTCATTTCAGGAAGGCCTGGATTCCGTCGGCGATGGCCTCGGCCAGACGGTCGCGAAAGCCGTCATTCGCCAGGCGGGCGACGTCCTGGGCATTGGAGAGGTAGCCGAGCTCGATCAGCACGGCGGGCCCCTCGCTCTTGACCAGGACGCGGTAATCGTTCTCACGAACACCGCGGTTCTTCGCACCGGTTCTCTCCATGGCTTGGTTGATCGCCTGGGCGGCCCGATACGAGCCCGCGGACGCCGAGGGAGCGACATAGATGGTGAAGCCCTGCGCGCTGCTGTTCTCCGCGGAATCCGCGTGGATGCTCACGAACAGATCCGCGTTCCGCCGATTGCCGATCGCGGCGCGTTCTTCCTTCTCGATGTACTCGTCCTTCCAGCGGGTCATGACGATCCCGATTCCCCGTTGATCGAGGAGCTTGGCGACCTTGGCGGCCACGCGCAGATTGATGTCCTTTTCCCTCAGGCCGGACGGACTCAGAGCGCCGGGGTCGTGTCCGCCGTGACCGGCGTCGATGACCACCAGTCCCTTGGTCTTGCCCGGCTTGATCGGCGGTTTCACCGGCGCCGCGGTGATCAGGTGCGCGCGGATCTGGTCCTCCAACGCTGTTGGCACCTGCACGATCCCGTCCGCCTTCTTGACCGCGCCCGATGGGCCGATCGGTTTGCCGTTCACGAAGAACCGTCCGTCCGCATGCGTGAAGAGGATGACGGTGTTCGCTGAGTTCTTCAGGACGACGAAGGTGTCATTGCGTTGCTCGATCCGCAGGCCCAGGCGCGAGGCCAACTGCTCGACGGTGATCGTCTTGCTGGGGATGACCACGCCGGGCGGCGCGTGCTGCGGGCCCTGGCAGCCGGCAATTCCCAGTGTCAGGCACGTGATTGCGATACAGACTCGGGTTCTTGTAGTCATATAGAGGGTTTTATCGGAGATTTGACCGTCCGAGGTTCAGTTTTCGTGGGGGGATTTCGAGTGCCGCCCACAGAAACAGCCGTGAGCCCAGCATTGCGCAACCCGTACGATGTCTCACGGAATCAGCGGGAATCAGCAATCGGCAGGAGTCCGCGGGGGTTTTCCGACAATGCGTCTGATCCCTCCAGTCAGCGTCAATACGAGTGCGGCTACGCATGCGAGCAATCCGTTCGAGGCCAACCCGCCGGAGCAGCCCGGACGGCCGCAGAAGGGGCAAACGCCCCCGGCGCCTCCGAGGAGAACAAACAAGCTCGCCCACCAGGTCGCCAGATGAGTCAGCAGTCCGGCCAAACTCCGTTTCGCGGGACGCGGACGGTCCGCGCCTTCCCTGGGTGCGTGCTTCACCGATTGGACTGAGTCGGACATCAGGTTGACAGCCTCACTCTTGCGACGTCCGCCAGTTGGCCGCCAGGCAGGCGAAGTCGTGCAGGTCCACGACGCCGTCGCGATTGGCGTCGGCCCGTTCGCAGAAGTCGTTGTGCCGGGAGCTTTCGGGCGCCAGCCAGTAATGGCTCATTTCCGTCAAGTCGGCGAGGTCCACCTTGCCGTCCACGACCAGATCGCCCGCGAGCGGCTCGACGTTGAAAACAATCGTGAAGGGCTCCGACGGCTCGTACTGGTCGCCGTCCTCCAGGCTGTCACGGATCCGGAAGGTGATCCATCGCAGGTTTTCGCCGTCGGCGGCCTGGTACGACATGTGGATGTGGGCGTCGCCCCGCAGGGCATGGATGTAGCTGTGGTCGAAACTCTGCCCGACGGCGTCGAGCGTGAACTGGGGGTAGTCTTTGTGAACGACCCGCAGGCCCGCCGAGAGCGCGGCGATCTCGACGTGGACGCTGTAGTCCAGGTCGGGTTCGCCCGCGAGACTGCGGTTCGGGTCATAGGTGTAGCTGGCGCTCGGACTGTCGGCCTGGAACGAGTCGAAGCCGGGCTCGCCGACGCGGTAGGGATAGCTGGCGAAGATGCTCCTGTTCAGCGGGTAGAACCAGTTGGCGTATGGCGTCTCGCCGCTGTCGCGGTACTTCTGCCAGGAATCGACGAACAGGGTCTTGTCGTCGGATGTTCCGAAGACGCCGTCGCGGTTGCAGCCGAAGATGAAGTGATCGAGCGGACACTCCGCTTGTGCGGACAGGCCGCACGCCAGCATTGTCCCGACGCAGATTGCCGTGACGGGTTTCATGTTTTTGCTCCTGAGTTATGGGTTCTCGGGCCACTTCGGGGCCGCCTCGGGGTACCAGTTGCACACGCCGGGGTACTCGTAGGTCTGCTCGAACTTGAGGCCCTCCGCGTGGCCGTCCGCGAAGAGGTAGTGCGAGGTCCCCTGGTGCCGGTCCCATGCGATGAACTGCTTGGCGTAGCCCACGGAGCCCTCCCACGTCTCCGGATGGATGTGGTCGGCCAGGGTGAAGTTTTCCGTGTCCGGGGCCTCGCTGATCCAGATGCAGGACATCGGGCGTCGAATGTTGTTGACGCAGTTGTACCGGTTGGATTTCGGGCCGTAACGATAGTGGACCGGGTCGAGCAAGGCGTTGACCGCGAAACTCGAATACCGGGCGTCGCTCTGTTCGCTGAGCGGCCGGTTCCAATCGACGAACTCCTTACCCTTGTCGCTCGGACAGCGGAACAGGAGCTGCTCCTTGGTGTATCGCGTCAGGACCCGCAGCCAGTGATCGTCGGGCCCGTCGATGTGGCACGAGCTGGGCGGCAGGCGGTATTCGGAGTCCGGTAGATACGCCTGCATCGCGATGCCCATCTGTCGCAGGTTGCTCCGGCACGCGATTCTCTGCGCCTGCTTGCGGGCCCGATTCAGTGCCGGCAGGAGAATTGCCATCAGAACCGCGATGACCGCGATGACCACGAGCAGCTCGATCAGCGTGAAGCCACTTCTGCTGGCGCGCGGAGAAATGGACCATCCGAGGGGCCTTCGGGCACCTCGGATGGCTCTCCACCGCCGCCACGGCTGGTGCAAATCCCTTTTCATGGCGAACCTCTTCTTCACGCCGGCTCAGTCCTCGTGATCGTGATCGTGGGACTCGACCTGCTCGCCGCTGTAGATGCCGGATTGGCCCCAGTGGTCGATCAGGATCTGTAGGTCACCGATATCGACCACGCCGTCGTTGTTCAGATCGCCCGCGATCGGCTGGATGACCGTCTTGGCAAAACGGATGGTGAAATCAGCAGAACGCTCATACAGACCGCCGGCGTCGTGAGCGGACAGGACGACGGAGACCTCGTTGTCCGACTCATCGAGCCAGAAGTAGAAGCCCGCGTGGGCGTGAATGCCCCAGGCGTTTTCGTCGTCGAGCCACCTCTTCTGCAGGGAATACGTGTCGCTGTTGTGCTCCAGAACCGCCGTGTCGTCCGACAGAAGCATGAAGAAATCGTCCTCGTCGAGGTTGCTGCTGACGCCCTGTCGTTGCAGGTAGATGTCCCAGGCGGGCGAGGTGTTGACGTCCTCGCTGGCCAGGTTCCAGGCCCCCTGTGGACCGAAGGCGGAGTGCCAGCCGTCGATGTGTTCCCGCCCGTTGGGATCGCCGTAACCTCCGGCCTTGCTGTACAGGAAGTTGCACGTGTACAGCGTCTTGTTGGGATCGTCCGGCTTGGCGATGTGCTCTCCTTCTTCTTCGACCCGCGTCAGGACGAGGAAGGCGCCGCCGTTGGCCTGTTCCCAGGCAGGCCAGCCGGGCGTCGCACAGTCGTGAATCGGCGGCAGGGAAAAGAACCAGAGTTTGTTGTCGTCGGTGGGGTCCGAGTCCACAGATCCCACGCCGGGAGTGCTCCAGTCTGCCGGACGCCAGGTGGGGTTGATCCCGATGTGCGTGTGGGCGACGATGCACTCGCCGTACGTGAGCGGGGCGCCCAGGGCCAGCAGGGTGATCGCGATTATTGCTCTTTGAACCGGACGAGATGAAACGGTTGCTTTCATCGGTTGTATCTCCTCTCGATATTGCGTATCCAGACCCGAAGTGCCCCTGAGTTCCCTCAGGAGCGCCTAACCATGGGAGCAAGGACGAACCTGCCGCTCGTGAACCATGAGAAGACAGTGCAGAGCAAACAGACGTCGCCCGCTCCAGACATCACTGGAAGTGGGTTGGCAGGGGAGGGCCGCGAGGAAGCGAAGCCTGTAGCTGGTGGATTCCCACCGGCTCAGCCATTGCCGGCAGGTCCGTGCGAAACACAGGGGTGTCGTGTGTGAGTTCGACGCTCGCGACGATCGCGGCATTCTTGGATACGATCAGGAGTTGCTGGCAGATTGCACAGTCGTGCGAGTCGTGATCCGCGGAGTGATCGACGCTGAGCAGATGGAGGGTCAGCAACAACCCGCTCGTCGTAGCGACGAGGACTGCACAGGCCGCCAACAACAGGGTGGTTCGCTTCAAGCCTGCGAGTTGTCCTGAACCGATCCTCATGGGAAAACCTGTTAACTCCACGCTTCAAAAGCACTTACGTGCAGGCTGGGCACAGGCCCTCCAGTCGCACCTGCTGGCGGCTGATGACGTACCCTTTGCGGGGGATGACCGCCATGGGCAGCGAGATATCCGTCATGCACTGCGTCACGCCGCAACGAGTACACGTGAAGTGCGGGTGGCACTGATGTTCCGTGCAATGGTCCGCCAGCTCGAAGTGCCAGGCGCGGTCTTCCATGAAGGCGCGGTGGACCAGCCCCGCTTCGGCCAGCGACTCGAGCGTCCGGTAGACAGTGACCCGGTTCGACGCGTGGCTCTCCAGGTGCCCGCTGATCTGCTCCTGAGACAGCGGGCGCGCGGCTCCCATGAACACCTTCAGAATGGCGACGCGGGCCTCCGTACAGTACAGTTTGGCCTCCTTGAGGAGGTGTCGGGCCTTGTCTTCGAACGGATCGGTCACGAGTGGGCCTCCTCGGATTGATGGTGGTGATGGCAGCAGCAGTGCCCCTCGTGCGAGTGCGACGAACGGACGAAAAGCATCGGGAAGATGATGTCGCTGAAACAACAGGGCAACCACACGGAGATGAACAGGACGATGAAGACGCCGACGAACAGCATGGGAGTCAGCTCCCGGTGGGTGTTCATCAGGATGTGGAAAGACGACGCCCACGTGCTGATCAGGATATGACCGGCGTGGGGGAACTTGGTGTTCGGCCAGAACCAGGCGAGCAGGATGCCGAGAATCGCTGCGGGATTCACGAGATACCACTCCTCGATGAACCCCAGGTGGACGTGCGACTTGCCCTCGTGCGCGTGGGCTTCGTGCTCATGCTCGTGTTCGTGGATTGTTGCCTGCTCGGGGGGCTCTGTACCTTCATGCAAGCTTGCGTGAGTGGGCACGGCTACGCCGAGGATGTCCTCGCCGAAGTAGGGCAGGATGCAATCGCTCAGCGTAGCGACGCCGATGGCCCCAAAATACCCGACGAGCAGAACCCACAGGAAGTTCGGTTTCTTCTCGTGGAGCTTGAACAGCGAAGCAGTAACGACGGCTGACAGGACGACGTGGGCCGGATGGAACACCTGGAACAGACGCAGGCTGACCTGCGTCGATGCCTTGGCGAACACGAACATCGCCAGGATCCCCGTAGCGGCCCCGAACAGGGTGAAGGGTGCATGGGCCTTCAGTTCTGCGAGAATCGCGCTCAATCTCTGCTGCATCTGTCCGCCATCTCCTGGAATCCCGGAATCAACTGCTCAACCACACGTGGTATTATAACTCCTACGTCAGGATTTGCAACTGTGTTGCATATTTTCTTCTGGTCGGGGTGTTTTGTAGATTTTACATGGTGCCGGTTCCGACTGGCCTCAGAAGTAGGGTAGTCGAACAGCAGAAGTGATTCCGCGTCGGCTTCGTGGGGGCAGGAAACCGGCCTTGTGTGCGCATAAAGGCTTTCACAAAAGAGACTTATCGTGATTTCAGAGCTTCAGGGATCAGCAGTTTGGCCGGGTGATATGGCGCTCCTGCCTGCTTTCATCGCAGGCACGGCGGTCTCGCTGGGCCTGTGTGCTGTCGTGCGGCTGCCCATCGTGTTCGCCTACGTGGCCGGAGCCGCACGCTCCAAGAGACACGGTTTCTCGCTGGCCATGCTGTTCGTGGCCGGACTCGTCGTCGGGACGGTCCTGCTCGGCATGACGGCCGCATCAGGCCACGAGGGACTCCGCAGCATCCTGTGGTTCACCAGGTACTTGCTCTGTGCTCTGGGAGTGGCCCTGTTTCTCGTCGGCGTGCTCGTCTCGGGGTTGATCAACCCTCATCTGCTTTCCGAGAGAGGGCAGCGGATCGCACAGCGAATGGGAAAGGCCGACTCGCTCGGAGCGGTTTTGCTCGGTTGTGCGTTCGGCCTGTTGCAGACGCCGGCGTGTCCACACTGCGGGACTGCGATCCAGGCATTGGCGGAGATGGCCGCGGCCGGCCCCGGGCTCCGCGGGATCGGTCTGTTCGCCGCATTCGGCGCCGGGCAGAGCGTTGTGATCCTCGCGGTCGGCGTGCTGACCACGCTGACCATGCCCAACCTGCTTCGGTTCCTGCGAACGCGGATGTGCTCCGTCGAGCAGCGTGTCCAGTTGCTGGCAGGCAACGTCCTGATGGTTCTCGGCGTCTACTTCGTCATAGTCAGTTGATAGGTGCCCAATGGAAGATCGCCTGCTCGCCCATCGTGAACGCAGGGAACGCGTGCAAGAATACAAGGAGACGGCTGCCAAGAGCTGCTACAGCCTGATCATCATCGTCGTGGCCCTGGTGTTGCTGCGCCCGGTGATGGTGAACCAGATTCTCGGTCTGGCCAGCGCGTACTCCAGCGCCGGGCTGTTCGAGGACTCGATGCGCCAGTGCGACAAGGCCCTGCTCCTCGACGGCGACAGCAGCGGCGCGTGGTGCCAGTCCGCTCGATGCTACAAAGCCCGCGGCGATCGCGACATGGCCTGCGGCGCCTACCAGAAGGCGGTCCAGGCCGACGCGTCGAACCGGGTCGCCAATCTCGAACTGGCCGTCATGTACGTCGAGGACGGACGGCATGAACTGGCCATTCCATGCCTCGAACAGGTGCGAAGACTCGGGCCCGAGAAGGCGACTCACCCCAGTTCCAAAGAGACCTCCTGCCACCAGGCCTCGCTCGAGCTGCTGATCCTGTGCTACGAGAAGGCGAACGACACCGCCAAGGTGGAAGTGGCGCTCAAGGAAGCCAGGATCTTCTACCCGAACAGCACCGTCGCTCAGAACTACTCCGCTCCACAGCTCGCGCAATAACATCTCGTCCGCGGGTGTCCAAAAAGCGGCTCATCCCGCTTCAGCGCACTTCGCGAACTCCTGGAGACTCTGTGCCCAGATCTCCCCCGCGCGCCCGCTTGGGGCACGCCTGGATCAGCAAGTACGCCGAAACCGGATGGCGCAATTTTGAGCCACTTGGCAATTCCGTGCGTAGAATCCATTAAAAGAGCCCAGGATGGAGTCGGACGCCACCCGGTGCTCGGGCGACGCCGGCCGGGAAAACGGATGGACAGACCACTGCGGCACACAGTTTGAGCCTGTTTAAGGAGACCCGCCATGGAAGTGAAGGAATTCCTCAAGAAATCCGGCGCACGGTACGAGACGCTGAAGCACACGCCGGTCTTCAGCTCGCAGAAGATGGCCCAGGTCGAGCACGAGCCCGGGCGCTTCGTGGCCAAGCCCGTCATTGTGAAGGCCGACGGCCGGTTCCTCATGTGCGTGCTGCCGGCTTCCCGCCATGTGAATCTGGCCAAGTTGAAATCACAGTTGGCCGCTGGATATGTGGAACTGGCGCAGGAAGGCGAGATCGCTGATCTGTTCCAGGACTGCGATGTGGGAGCGGAGCCGCCCTTCGGCAACCTGTACAAGCTGCCCACTGTGATGGACAGGGTGTTGGAGAAGGACGACCATGTCGTGTTCCAGGCGGGCACGCACGAAGACGCGATCCGAATGAGCATGGCGGACTACCAGCGACTGGCCCATCCGCGGGTCCTGGACTTCTGCGACTGACGGAGTGCCCTTCGCAAGGTTCGCTGGACCTTCGGCAGGATACGTTGCCGCAAGCGGGACTGCCTAGGTCCTTGCCTGTGCGTGGCGAGCAAACGGGAAGCTGGCCATGACCGCCCGGTCGCCCAGTCTTCGCTCGATTCGCATCAGTTCGTTGTACTCGGCGATTCGCTCGGACCGTGAGATCGAGCCGATCTTGACCTGGCCGGCGTCGGTCCCCACTGCGAAGTCCGCTTCGAAGGGCAGTTCCGTCTCGCCGGAGCGGTGCGAGATGATCGTCGTCATGCCGTGCTCGCGAGCCAGGCGGATCGTGGCGAACGTCTCCGTGATCGTCCCGATCTGGTTGGCCTTGATCAGGACGGAATTGGCCGCGTTCCGCTCGGCGCCGAGCCGGACCCGGCTGGGGTTTGTGACGAACAGGTCGTCGCCCACGATTTGAACCTTGTTCGCGGTCTTCTTCTTCAGCAGGGCAAACCCTTCCCAGTCGTCCTGGTCGAGCCCGTCCTCGATGGAGACGATGGGGTATCGCTCGGTCCAGTCGACGAGCAGGTCCACCATCTCCCCGGAGGTCAGCTCGATGCGGTCTCTCTGCAGGAAGTACTTGCCGTCGCGGTAGAACTCGGAGGCCGCGGGGTCCAGGGCGATCATGAACTCGACGCCGGGCGTGTACCCTGCCTTGTCCAAGGCCTCCATGATGAGCTTCAAGGGCTCTTCGTTCGAGCCGACCGGCGGCGCATAACCACCTTCGTCGCCCACGGTGGTGGGCCAGCCCCGGTCGCGGACGACCGCCTTGAGGCACTGGAACACCTCGGCCGCCCAGCGGACGGTCTCGATGAAGGTGGGCGCCGCGACGGGCACGATCATGTACTCCTGGAAGTCCGAGGAGCCGATGGCGTGCTTGCCGCCGTTGAGGACGTTGATCAGGGGGATCGGCATGAGGAACTGGGCGCCGGCGGGTTTGCCGAATGCCTCCGCGGTGTACTCGAAGAAGGGGACGTTCCGGACCAGGGCGCCCGCGCGGAGGCAGGCAATCGAGACGGCCAGGATGGCGTTGGCGCCGAGGGCGGACTTGTTGTCCGTACCGTCGAGCTCGATCATCCGTCTGTCGATGGCCTGCTGGTCGGTGACGTCGAGCCCGATCAGGGCCGGCGCAATCGTGTCCGTGATGTTCCGCACGGCGTTGAGCACGCCTTTGCCGTGATATCGGTCCGGGTCGCCGTCGCGCATCTCGATGGCTTCGAGCTTGCCGGTGGAGGCCCCTGAGGGGACCATGGCCGAGGCCTTCAGGTTGTTGCTGAGGTGGACCGTGGCCTCGACGGTGGGCTGGCCGCGGGAGTCGAGCAGTTCCTGAGCTGTGATCCGGGCAATCTTCATGCTGGTACCTCCTGATTGTGACAGACTTCCGTATGACGGCAAACCCGATACTCCGGTCCGGGCCGGCGTGTTCGCGAGAAAGCGCAAATTCCTGCCTCCCAGGGGGGAATGTGGGTGTATGTCCGTATCTGCGCCGGTACAGCAGGGGTTCACGGAGCCCTTGGATTGTCATTCCCGCGCCAAGCGGGAATCCATTCACCAGGCCGCGTCCCGTCCCTCGGCTCCTGGATTCCTGCTTGGTTTGGAGCGGCCTTCGGCCGCAACCCAAGTGCTTGCTATGGAGGAACGGATGGACCGATCTGGAATCCGCCGCGGTGCGGCGGGAGTTTGACGCTTTGGAGCCACCAGCAGTAAAGGGGACCGCAACATCCGTCGTGATGCGCCAAACCTGCAAGCGAGCGTCTCGCTCGCGTCTACGCCGGAGGCTGCAACTACGTTCATGTATCCGGCGAATGTCGGGGACTCTGGAATCGCTTGCCCGCGGTAAGGGGAGCCCATATAATAGCGCCTGCGTAGGCATTCGCGGTAATCCGGACTGGTCTTACTCCATTATGTGGGTGCAGGCATGATGACACGACGGCAATTCGGCTGGCTTGGGGTTGTTGGGACGGTTCTGGTGTCTGTGGGGGCGAGGCCGGCTGCGCCGCAGGCGGGCGAGGCGGACGGCGCGATCAAGCTGGTCGTGCGTGCGGACGACATCGGGTCGTGCCACGCCGCGAATCTCGCCTGTATCCAGAGCTACCGCGAAGGGATCGCACGGAGCGTGGAGGTGATGACGGTGTGCCCCTGGTTCAACGAGGCAGCCAGGATGCTCCGCGAGAATCCCGGCTTCGACGTGGGCGTGCACCTGACGCTGACCAGCGAGTGGGAGAACTACAAATGGGGTCCGCTGACGCAGTCGGCGAGCCTGGTCGATGAGCAGGGGCACTTATTCCCGACGACGAGCCAGCGCTCAGACTTCCCGCCGGGGACGGGGTTCCTCCAGTCCAAGTGGCGGATCGAGGAGGTCGAGAAGGAGTTGCGGGCCCAGATCGAGCTGGCGAAGAAGAATATCCCGCAGGTGTCGCACCTGAGCAGCCACATGGGGACGCCGACGTGTACGCCGGAGCTGCGGGCGCTGGTCGCGAAGCTGGCGGCGGAGTACAAGCTACCCATCGAGACGCCGGGCGCGAAGTACCTCCGCTGGGCCGCGGACACCAAGGCCTCCGCCGAGCAGCGGGAGGCGGCGCTGGTCAAGGCGCTGGAGGAGGTCGGGCCGGGAGTGTGGATCGTGATCGAGCACCCGGGACTCGACACGGGCGAAATGCAGGGGATGGGTCACGCAGGCTACTGGGAGGTCGCCTCGCATCGCGACGGTGTGACGAAGTCGTTCACCAGCGCCAAGGTCAAAGAGGTGATCCAGCGGCGCAGAATTCAGTTGGTCAGCTATGCCCAGATGTGGCCGGGCCGGTAGCCGACACGCTGTCCCGATCCTGTCATTCCTGCACTGCAAAGGTGCAAGATCTTGTTTTCTTAGCAAGCATTTTGAACGAGGATGATACAAGTGCTGGAAACGAAAGGAATTGTATTTCACGCAGAGACGCAGGGACGCAGAGTTCAAGATGCGTTCTTTCTTGCTCCTCTCTGCGTCTCCGCGTCTCTGCGTGAGTCCATTTTGGTTGCGGCCGAAGGCCGCTCCAAGCCAAGCAAGAATCCAGGAACCTCGGGATTGGGCACGTCCGAGAAAAGAGTGGATTCCCGCGTTTCCCCGACCGCGTCGAAGGTGGGTCTGGCTGGTATGGCATTCACGGTTGTGCCGGACCTCCCTCGTGTGCATGCTTCATTTTCGTCTATCGTCTGCTGTTTTGTGCCGATAGGATAGGATGTACACGTACGCAGAGATACGACGACGGACGAAGTTCGAGGGCGGCTATGAACGTAGACCTTCATCACGGAACAGGCGTTGTGTCGCTGCGGGTCCCGGATCGAAATGTTCAGGAGATCATCCGGCCTTGGCAGGGGGAGCAGACTCGGGACGCCACGGCGGGCCTGGCGGACATCGTGGAGAGCCGCGTGGGAGCGTTTCGGGACGAGGTCGTCGGCAAACGGGTGTGCGTCCTGCTCGACGACGGGACGCGGGACGAGCCGTTGGCCGACGTGCTGCCGCATCTGTGCGCTGCACTTCGCGGGACCGCGTCGGTGCAATTCCTGATCTGCACGGGGACGCATACCGCCGATACGCCGAAGAATCGCCAGATCCGCAGCAAGGTCGAGAAGGCAAGCCGGGAGGCAGGACTGGTCGTGACGCGAATCCACGCCCACGACTGCAAGGCCGACACGTTCCTCGACGTCGGCCGCACGTCACGCGGGACGCAGGTGCTGGTCAACGCGCTGGCTGAGGAGGCAGACGCCTTCCTCGTCGTCTCGGATGTGAAGGTCCACTACTTCGCGGGCTACTCGAACCCCGTGAAGAACTTCGTGCCGGGCATCAGCGCTTTCCGCACCGTCGAGCAGAATCACAGCCTGGCCCTGCTCGACGAGTCCACGCACGGGTCGCACCCATGGCACCCGGACCCCGCTCGCAGAGACAATCCGCTGGCTGCGGACCAGTTGGAGGGCATGGATTTGATCGCCAAGGGCCGGCCGATCTGGGCGATGGTCATGCTCAGCGCGGGCGAACGGCTGATCTGGTCGCGGTTCGGGCCGGTCCAGGACGTGAGCGCCGAGTCCTTTCTCGTCACGGACGAGCGGAACATCCGTGATGTTACCCCTGCGACGCGCCTGGTCGTGTCTCCCGGCGGCCTCTCCAACGACGAGGACCTGTACATCGCCCAGCGGGCGCTCGAACTGAACCGGGCCGCGGTGTTGGATGGCGGCGAGATCCTCTTCCTGGCTGCCTGTCCCAACGGCATCGGCGAGCCGCAGACCCTGGCGAGCTTCTACAACCGCCTGACGGCGCCGCTCGACGAGGTCATTCAGTCGATCCAGCAGGACTACGTTCTCTATAGTCACAAGCCTTACAAGTTCGCGGTGCTGATCCGCCGGCTGCGGCGCATCTGGATACACACGCAGATTCCCGATAAGCTCGTCGAGGCGGCCCACATGTCTGTCGCGCACGACCCGCAGGCGGTCGTGGACGGTTGGCTCGCGGAGCAGCCCGACGCCAGGATCATCTTCATTGACGGCGCCAACAAGGTGGCTCTCAGGGCTGTTTCGGCTTGATCGACGACAGTCATCTGCTACCTCCAGAGCTGATGGCTGGCCTTCCCCGACGTCCCCCGGTATCCTATGGACAGGGATATCGCCGGCACAAGATGGGGAATGACTATGGACAATGTGCGATGGTTCTCTTCGACGCTGGTCACATGCCTTGTGTTCTGTGCTCACTTTGCATCGCGGCCTGCGGTTGCCGAGGAGACGACGGCCCGCCCGGCGGCCGGGGATCTCTTCACCTACCAGGACGGCGCCGTCATACGTGGTTCGAGGGCCAGCCGGCAGTTGGCGTTGGTGTTCACCGGCCATGAGTTTGCCGAGGGAGCCCAAGCCATTCTGGATGCCTTGGCCCAGCACGGCGCCAAGGCGTCGTTCTTTTTGACCGGCGATTTTCTTCGCAACGCCGAGTTCGCTGCTCTGGTCCGGCGAATGCTGGCCGAGGGGCACTATGTGGGCCCGCATTCCGATCGTCACCGGCTCTATTGCGAGTGGACGTCGGAACGCCGGACCTTGCTGACACGGGAGGAATTCCGAGCGGACCTCGACGGCAATCTCCGCGAGCTGGAACGCTTTGGCGTCACGCGCAGGCAGGCCCGGTTCTTCCTGCCTGCCTACGAGCACCACAACTGCGACATCAGCGACTGGACCCACGGAATGGGTTTCACGCTGGTCAATCTCTCGCCTGGCACGCGTTCGGCCGCGGACTATACTGCCGAGAAAGACCGCGGCTTCGTCTCGTCCCAGGCCATCGTGGACAGTGTCCTGCATCGCGAGTCGGAGGATCCCGCTGGGCTCAACGGTTTCTTGTTGCTCCTGCACCTGGGCAGCGGCCCGGAACGCGTGGACAAGATGCACGTCCGCCTGCCCGAGCTGCTCAGCAGGCTCCAGGAACGGGGTTACGCACTGGAACGTGTCGATCGCCTGCTGGACCGTCACCTTCGCATCAACCAAGTTGGGTATGCGGTCCAGAGTCCCAAACTCGCGGTTGTCTTGGCGTGCGAGCCGGTGGGGGAGCGTTTTGACATTATCGAGCCGGACTCGGGCCGGTCGGTCTTCCAGGGTGTCGCTCGCCCGGCGACGGGAATGAGCTGGGGCCGATTCAACCACGTGGCGGAGCTGGACTTCTCGGCGTTCCAGCGGCCTGGACGGTTTCGTCTTCGCCTGGGCGGAGCCGTCTCCGAGCCCATTGTCGTAGACGACGCGGCCTTGCGACCCTTGCCCGATGTCCTGCTGGAGTTCATGCGTCAGCAGCGTTGCGGATTCAATCCGTGGCTCGATGTGCACTGTCACCAACTGGACGGCCGAACCGCCTACGGACCCCTTCCCGCGGGCACAGACATCGATGCCCGAGGCGGCTGGCACGATGCTGCCGATCTCTTGAAGTACCTGCTCACATCGAGCAACGCGACGGCTCAGATGCTGCTTTCGTGGGAGAAATACGATCGCACCGGAAGCCAAGCCAGGTCGCCGCTGTTTGCGGATCGATTCGATGCCGACGGTCAAGCCGGCGGCAACGGCGTGCCCGATCTTCTGGACGAGGCCCGCTGGGGTCTGGAGTGGATGCTGAAGCTGCATCCGGCGCCGGAGGCGTTGTATCACCAGGTGGCGGATGACCGCGACCATTGCGGCTGGCGATTGCCGCAGGATGAACGCGCCGACTACGGCTGGGGCAAGGGCAGCTACCGCGTCGTCTACGGCGCCGACGGCCGGCCGCAGGGACTCGGGCGCTACGCGAGCGAGTCCACGGGTCTCGCCAACCTCGCGGGCCGCTATGCCGCTGCCATGGGCCTGGCCTTCCAGGTGTGGAGGGACGACCCGCGTCAAGCCGCGTTTGCGAGACGGTGCCTGACAGCGGGCGAGGAAGTGTACCGCCTCGGCCGGGACCGGGAGGGCGTCCAGCAGGGCAACTCCTACGGGGCGCCCTATCGGTACGCTGAGACCACCTGGGCTGATGACATGGAATGGGGCGCCGTGGAACTCTTTCTCGCCACGCAGGACCCGCGATACCTCGACGACGCCAAACGCTACGCACGCCTGGCGGCGTCGGAATCCTGGATGGGCCGTGAGCAGACCGGCCACTACCAGTTCTACCCCTTCTTCAATGCGGGTCATTTCCGCCTCCACGGCGTCGCCGACGCGGAATTCCGGAAGTTGTTGGAAGGCTGGTATCGCGAGGGGATCGAACGCTGCCGCGCCGCCGGCGAGGAGAATCCGTTCGGCATCGGTGTCCCGTTCATCTGGTGTTCGAACAACCTGGTGGTGGCTCTGGTGACCCAGTGCGTGCTCTATGAACGGATGACCGGTGACCGTAGTTACTCCCCATTCGCCGCCCGGCACTACGATTGGTTGCTCGGCCGGAATCCGTGGGATACCACGCAATTCATGGGGGTGGGCAGTGTCTCGCCCCAAAACGTGCATCTGATGACGACGCGCCTGACCGGACGTGTCTTGCGAGGCGGCCTGGTGGATGGCCCGGTCTACGAGCACATTTTCAAGTCTCTCAAGGGCGTCAGTATTACTGAGCCCGACCCGCTGGCCGAGTTCCAGGACCCTCGCGCGGTCTATCACGACGACCTTCAGGATTACGCGAGCAACGAGCCCACCATGGACGGCACCGCCTCCGCCATCCTGATGTGGACGGTGCTCCATCTGAGGACCGCCGATTGACGAGCCACGCGGGCACAGAATACGTCGGGAAGCTGGTGACATGGGCAGGCGGGCACGGTCTTTCCACGGGTGGAAAATTCGGGGTTCCTCGCGGTTTTTCCCCTTGATCTGTGTCCTGCCCGGGGGTATAAGCGTCCCTATGGAAAACACAAAGAACCAATCAGCCGTGAATGCATCCCGTCGACAATTCCTCAAGACCTCCAGCGTCGCCGCTCTTGGCAGTGCTCTTGCGAGTCCGCTGGCCTTTTCTGCAGCCGGTTCTTCCGGCGGCACGCTAAAGATCGGCCTCATCGGCTGCGGGGGACGCGGGTCCGGCGCCGCTGCACAGGCTCTCTCCACCGGGCCGGACGTGGTCCTGACCGCTTTGGGCGATGCCTTGCCGGAACGCGTGCAGAGCAGTCGCAAGAACCTTGCGGCCGACGAGAATTTCGGGAAACGCGCCCAAGTCCCCGACAGCGCGTGCTTCGTGGGTCTGGACGCCTACCAGAAGGTGATCGACAGCGGCGTGGACGTAGTTCTCCTGGCGGCCCCTCCGGGCTTCCGCCCGCTGCATTTAAAGGCGGCCATTGAGGCCGGCAAGCATGTCTTCTGCGAGAAGCCGATGGCCACCGACGCCCCCGGCGTGCGGTCCGTCCTGGAGTCCGCCGCCAAGGCCAAGGCCAAGAACCTGGCTCTCGTCGCGGGTTTCTGCTGGCGGTACCACCTGGCGCGTCGTGCCTTCTACGAGAAGGTCCACCAGGGCGCCATCGGCTCGATTCGCGCGATCTATGCGACCTACCTGACCGGGCCGGTGAAGCCGATGCCGTCAGCCAGCAGTCGTCCCGCCGGCATGGGCGACGTCGAGTGGCAGGTCCGCAACTGGTACAACTTCACCTGGCTGTCCGGTGACGGACTAGTGGAACAGGCCTGTCACAGCGTGGACAAGATCGCCTGGGCGATGAACGGGGTCCTGCCTCTCAAGGCGGTTGGCAACGGCGGTCGCCAGTTCCCGAACAACGAAGGCAACATCTTCGACCATATCGATGTCTTCTACGAGTTCCCGGACGGCGTTCGTGCGTTCATGGCCCAGCGCCAGATCAACAACTGCTACGGCGACAACTCGGACTACCTCATGGGATCCGACGGGCTGGGCACGATCAAAGGCTGGGAAGACCCGGTCATCACGGGCAAGGAGAACTGGCGCTATCGCGGCCCGAAGTCCGACATGTACCAGGTCGAGCACAACGAGCTGTTCGACTCCATCCGCAAGGGCAAACCCATCAATGACGGCGTCTGGATGGCCCACAGCACGCTCATGGCCATCATGGGACGCATGGCCGCCTACACGGGCAAAGAGGTCACCTGGGACCAGGCGCTGAACTCCCAGGAGCAGCTCGTACCCGACAATCTCACGTGGGACATGAAGCTGCCGATCAAGCCCCTGGCCATGCCGGGAACGACCGCGTTCGTGTGATCGCAGCTCGCGCTGCGGAATCCTCCACCACGGAGGCACAGAGGACACGGGAAGAAAGCCCAGAGCGGCACAAGGGGCTTCGCTCGGGTCAGTTCTCGTTCTCCAGGTAGTGGTTCCCCACGGACTCGAACTGCCAGTGGCCTGCCGGCGTGAGGGCATAGGAGCCGTTCGCGAGATAGGACTTCGTCACGCTGCCATCCTCAACACGCCAAACAACAATGTCAGCATCCGTTGTGATTCCGGCAAGGGGTTCGTCCCCGTCCGTCCGGTCGTTCCACCGGCCCGAGAGATAGACCCAGTCCTCGCCGGAAGACGTGATGACCTTGACCAACTGTTGGCCGCCGCCTGTTTCAATGATCTGAACGTCGTGGACATGTCCCTGGCTTTTGTCGGCCATCGCCTCGAACGCCGTGATGAACGCCTGATGAACTGCGCTCTTTCGGACGACCAGGATGTCTTGTGAATTGGCCTGGAGCTCCTCCGTGTAGCCAATCTGTGCGTTGATGAGTGATCCCGGGCCGGCATCGGCCATGGTCATTCGCAGTCTGCCGCTATGGACCGGAGGATAGCGAAGGAGCGTCGGATCGCCGCGCGGAACCCAGGTACGATTGCTCACATTCCATTGAGCCACGATCCGTCCCGAGGGCCTGCCCGCAATGGTGCGCGCTTCCGGCACGCTTCCGGCCGGCCAGTAGCCCGCGAGGAAGGTGTCGCACGGTTGCCAGACCAGCCCCGCCGGCTCGAGGATCTCCAACTCGCCCATGTTGATAAGGCTCCAATCATACTGGTGCACGGAGCCATCCTTCGATTGAACGAAGTACGCGTCGAACAAGTACTCCGGGAACTGGATGCACCAGCGGCTCATGTCCTGCTCGAGGTCGCTGCAATCGTTTCCGTCTCCCGTATGGGCGACGGCACAGGGCAATTCTCTGCGCCCGTCGAAATGCCAGAACGAGCCATAGTAGGCGTTGGAGTAGTCCTGCCATGTCCCGTCGATCATCATCTGATTCAGGAACGGCGGCAGATACCCGATCCAACTGTATCCATACCGGGGTGTGAGGATTGTCCCGAGGCCATACAACACAATCCCCAGGCAATCGCGCGACACGTGGTCTCCCGGATCGCTCAGCAGGAACTTGGAGGACAACAACGTCTCCATCCGCCGGTCCCAGGGCGCATCGGGCGCTCGCAGCATGGCGTAGCCCCAGCCGGGAATGACGAAGTTCTCGTTGTCGATAGTGGTCCCCGGCACCTTGAGCCATTCCTGCTGGAGAACGGTGTTGTAACGATGGATGGTATCCCTGTCCTCCGGGAACAACTCCTCCAGCGCAGACAGCGGTCCACATACCCGATCCCAGGAGTTTGTGTATGGCCGGGTAAGCTGATTCATGCAGCCGCCGTTGTTGAGATGGGGTTTGTTGCCGTTCGAAAATGTGAACTGCAAATCATGCACCAACGCGTTGTGTATCTTGTCCAGTGCCTCCGCGGATACCAGCTCGTCCACGTCGCGAGCGAAGAGGAGCTTCGCCTTGAGCAGCGCCTCGGGATAGCGAAAGCTGCTATCGCCATAGCTGCCTGGCTCGTTGCGGAATGAGCCGTCCGGCAGGAAGACCGTCATCTTGTGCAGGATCTCCGAGAAGACGCTCATTACCTCGTCGATCACGGCCGGGTCGCGAGACGCCGCACCGAGGGCAATCAACGACATGATATCTCGACATTCAAGCTCCAGCTCTTCGTAGTAGTGCCATGGGATGACCGGGGTCCCCTTGGGGTAGGACTTCCGCAAGGGCTCGCTCAGGCCCAATGTGCTCGGGCCATTGGGCCACCGCATCATGTACAGATCCTCGCCTAGGCGGACATACCAGGTAGACACGGCGTCGACTGGATTGCCGGTGGCCCCATAGGGAAGCCCCGAGACGGGCAGGTCGCGACTGCCCGCTGGAACGTCGTCGCGCAGCGTCATCGGCATTCTCAGGCCGTCGCAGTAGGACTGGAGGATCGGCAGAACGAGATTGTGCAGGATCTTGAATTGCTCGCTGTCGTCAATCCGGTCCTCCTGGCACGCGCGCACATGGGCGGTCAGGCATGAGATCGCCGGGACATCATAGGTGATGTTGGGCAGTTGAATCGGTTGGCTCCAATCCCACCGCCTCTCCACCGGATACAGCGGGAAGAACTCGGCCAAGCGCTTGATGTAGAGCTCTGCCTGGGCGGCATTGTCGTGCCAGTACAGTGTCGCCAACTCGCGAGACCAGATCTGTCCCCACGTCCAGTCGGGATTCGCCGCGTTCCAACTCTTCTCCGCGAACAGTCCTTGAACGGATGGAAGGGCGCCCTTCGCGAATTGCTCCTGAAGGAACTGGATTGGATCGCGCTCGTATCGTCCCTCCTGCAACCCGAGATCCTCCGCACTGGGCAGAAACTTCTGCGGAGGGTCCATCAGCTTCGTGCTTATTTGCGAGAAATAGAGGACTTCGCCGAAGAGCGGTTTGTAGTCCCACGGGAACTGAGGCTGTTTGTAAGGCGGCAGAGTCAGGTAGTTCTCAGCCGCGCTGAGCAGATGCAGCTTCACGGACGGGCTCGACGGCGCTCCTTGCACCCAGATCTCGACGAGTTCGGAGTAGTCGTTGGGAACCGGTACGGTCGACCGCACGACGAGAGTGAAAGCCTGTGAGCCGTCGGGGGCCAGATAGAACACCTCCGGTTCAATGGAGACAATCTCGAACAGGGCGATATCCTGGCCCACTCGAGGCCGAACGCGGCCGCGCAGGCTGTAGACTTCACTGCCCTGGGACAGACTGCGGAAAGTGGAATGGAACGTCACCTGTCGACGGCCGTTCGAGAGTGTCTCAATCTCCCGATGGTCGGCCAGAAGCGCTGGTCCGTGCTCATACGAATCCAGATGGTGTGGATCTCCTGTATTCGGCAGTTCGAGGCATGGGTAGTTCGTCAGGATGATCCTGGCAATCACGGGTCTGCCGTCGTTTGCCGTGGTGAGGACCTTGTCGGCCTCATACATCTGCGGCAGGGTCAGTCGCAGGGTGTGTGTTCCCACCTCAAGATCCATTGACCCCACGACCCATTTCGCCTTTCGGTCGGGGTCTGTCCAGGGGTTCTCCAACGTGAAGCCGGTGCTCCCCACATGGGCGTAGGTCGTCGGAGATAGCATCGTCTCTCCCGCAGCCCGGTGGTCGACCTGTACTGCAACCTCCGCACCATGGTGGTACATGGTCCAGCACTCGGCATAGTCCAGGAGTATACTGTACCGCCCGGCTGCACTTACTTCAAACTCGTATTCCGCCCACCCACCTGTCGGTTTGGCACGCAGTCCCGTCAGCACGTAGTAGGCTCGCGGATTGAGATGCTCGATCGACACGTCCTTGCTCCTGATGTGCTTGTCGGCATCGATGCCGATCGTGCCGATTCGCCCGGCCATTTCCGAAGGTCTCAGGGGCGTCTCATAGGGGACCCATGTGTCGCCGAGGATGTCCGCCAGCGCACCTCCCGTCCAGAGACAGCCGCAGAAGGCCAGGCGATCCCGTGATTCAACGGGCACGCGCAGCACATAGCTGAGGAAGGTGTCCACCGCATCGTCGCCATCGAGCGACCATTGAATCGCACCATCGAGGACCGTGCCGCCGCCTGCGTCCACCACCGTAGTCCCTGCCGGCAGATACTCTGTTAGCGATACCCGCTTCGGTCTTTGACCGGAGTCGATTCGCAGGGACAGCGAGACGCTGAGTTCACCTGCGTCTCCATATGAAGCAGGCAGGAGGCGTTCGGCATAGCTGCCCTCCAGGGGCGGGGGCGGCTTCAAGGAATAGGTCAGGTCTGTGTACTCGTTGTTACTGCGATCTGTTATCCTCGCTGCGAAACGACCCGCGCCGGGCGTCTCCGTAGCGTACACATGATCGAAGCTGATTGTGTTGACGCCCTTGTGGAGGACGAAATCGACCGCCTGCTCCTGGTTGCCGTCCCATCCATGGCGATCCAGCACCAGCACACCGTCGTTCCAGAATCGCACGTTGCCGAAGTGTCGGAATCGCAGGCGTGCCTGCCGTTCCGTCGGAGAACGTACATAGAGCGCGTAGATCTGGGTGGACTCTCCCACCACCACTCCGTCGGCGAAGACCCCGGCCTCGTCATACTGGGCCGTCCAGACCAGCACCGGCGCCGTAGCGGAACCCCCGACTTCTGCAACATCGTAGATGAGACCTTCACAGGGAGTGAAGGTCGTCTGCCCGGCGCCGAAGGCGAGTGAGCTGGGAACAGGCGGATAGAAGGTCAGCAGGTGATCCGCGGGATTCTGGCCGAGATGCAGGAACCACTTGATAGCGCCTTCCAGCTTGCCTTGATCGGGCGAGGGAGCAGTCGTGAAATGCCAGACGGGCCCCGTCCACACCAGGCCATTGGGCTCCGTCACATCGACCCGCCAGTAATACGTGGTGCCGGGCGCCAACGGACCCGGGGCGTACTGCATTTGCTGAATCGAGCCCTTGAAGTGCAGCGACGATTTGTCCGCCTGAGCCATCGCATCCTGTGACAGGCCGAAGTACACATCGTGGGAAACGATGTTCGGATCCGCTTTCCAAAGAAGGGTGACGGTGTGATCCGCGTCGAGTGCCCCATCGGCCGGTTGCGGCTGCCTCGCCGTCGGCGGGGATCCACCCAGCATATACGCGATGGCGTTGAGGAACACCCGGGCTCCTTCCCTGGTGAGGTTGTAGACGCCCTGAATCGACCCGCTGGATGCGCCGGCAATGAAGAGCATGCGCCTGGCCGCAGGACTCTGCGCCGTGGCTTCACAGAATGGCTGCCCAGGCGACCATTCCGCAATGACGACGTCCCCATTGTCGGCACGGCGGGCCAGAACACGACCATTGCCCGCCGATTCCTCTGTGATGAAGAGGGTCGAACTGTCCTGAACGCTCGAATCCATATAGACCAGGTCGATCCCATGATCCGCCGGCGCATCGGTAAACAAAGGGTGGTTCCGATCCTCCATCCGAAGGGTGTGCCAGGAGTTCATGTAGACACTGCAAGACGGCGGCAGCCATCCCCAATGATCGGCCAATCCGACGGTGGCGATCAGCGAAATCAGCGGCTTGGTTACCCCGTTCCACTGCTGGGCTTCACTGCCTTGCGTATACATCCACGGGCTCACGTTCGGACTCACGATGACCAGGTCCGCTGTGTTAAGAGCCGCGATCTTCCCCTCATCCAGCGTCTGCCAGTACTTTGCCTGAGCGTCAACGGTATGCCCGTTGTCTTTGAGCAGCATTACCCACCCACGGTCATCGGCCTGCAAGCTGGTTCCTTGATCGCTGGACACCCAGATGATGTGTGCTGCCATGGCATGGCTGCCCGCCATGAACACCGGGATGCCCCATGCAATCGCAAGGATGCAGCAACATAGCGACCGTCTCTTCGAGCACGACGCACGCTTCTCCATATTCACCCCTTCCGTTGCGATGTGATCTGTATGTGGGCGCCCTGCCACGGTCCGTTGCACGCATGGGCTGGAACAACACTGGTGTCTCACAGCGCTTATTGTACCGCTTTTCGGTCCGGTGCGCCAAGACCTTTCGGAAATGCTGCTTCCTGTGGCGGTCGAGACCGATTTCGCTCCGCAAGCCATGGCCCCAGATAGGTCGCTACGTGGATGACTTTTCGAGCTGTGACTGCTATAATGCAACTGGAATCACGGCGGAGGATCCGTGGGGTCGGCCAGGGTACAAGGGCAAAAGACTGCAAAGTGAGGATGGGAATCGACAGATGGGCGTGTCCAGACAGATCGTGCTTTCGATAGTGCTTGTGCTGGCGTTCTATGCTCCGCTGTGGGGGCAGCAGGGCGCGGTGGTCATCAACGAGATTCACTACGATCCCGACCTCAACTATGAATGGGTCGAGTTCGTCGAGCTGCACAACCCCGGTTCGACCGGCGTGGACCTTTCCGGCTGGTACTTCGACGAGGGGATCTCCTTCACGTTCGGCCCGGGCGCGACGCTTCCCGCAGGTGGCTACGTCGTCGTGGCCCAGGACCGCAACCACGTCCTGACCAAGTGGAGCACGGCGGGGAAGGTCTTCGGCCCCTTCGATGGCCGGCTCAGCAGCGAAGGCGAAAGGCTGGTCCTTCGCGACGCGACCGGCGTCATCGCCGATGAGGTCGAGTACCAGCTTGGATTTCCCTGGCCGACGGTGGGCGATCCCGTGCCGGAGAGCGCCCTCGGCAAGTCCCACTCGATCCAATTGGTGAACCCGCAGCTCGACAACGACCTCGGGGGCAGTTGGCGTTCCGCGTCGCCCACGCCGGGCGGTCGCAACAGCGGTGTCTTCGCGGAGAACACGCCTCCCCACATCCGCCAGGTCCGACACCTGCCCCACGAGCCCGGCTCGGGCGACATCGTCACGATCACCGCCAAGGTCACCGACTCCGACGGCGTCGAAATGGTGACGCTCGCCTATCAGATCCTGGACCCCGGCGACTACGTCCCGGTGACGCTGCCCAACTACCCCTCCAGCAACCCGGCCACGATCCCGAACTCCGCTTATAACAAGAATTGGCAGATGCTCCCGATGCGCGACGACGGGCTCGGCGGCGACTCGGTCGCAGGCGACAGCGTCTACACTGCCCAACTGCCTTCCTCGCTGCAGCGGCACCGACGGCTCGTGCGGTACCGCCTGTTCGCCCTCGACGGCCAGGGCTACGATCTGCAAGTGCCCTATGCGGACGATCCGCAGGCGAATTTCGCGTACTTCGTCTACGACGGCGTCCCCGCCTGGAGCGGCGCGATTCAGCCGGGCAGCTCGGATGCCCGCCGGTCCGCGGTCGTCACCTACAGCGAGGACCTGATGCGGTCGCTGCCGGTCTACCATCTGATCGCCAGGGCGACGGACATCCAGAACTGCCTCTTCAACGGCTCCTACGACAACACGGCCTACTACTTCTCGGGCACCCTCGTCTACGACGGCCAGGTCTACGACAATATCCACTTCCGCGTTCGCGGCCAGGCCTCCACCTTCCAGACCGGCAAGAACAAGCTCAAGATCGACTTCAATCGCGGCCACTACTTCCAGGCCCGTGACGACTACGGCCGGAAATATCGGGAGAAATGGGACAAGATGAACGTCGGCACCGGCGTCTGTCCCTGGTGGCAGTACCCGCACCCAGGCGGTTGGGACGTGGGCACGCGTGGGATGGTGATGAACGAGGCCCTGGCGTTTCGCCTGTACAACATGGCCGGCGTGCCGAGCTGCTACACCAACTACTTCCAGCTTCGCATCATCGACGCGGCTGCGGAGGCCGTAGCGGGCAACCAGTACGAAGGGGACTTCTGGGGCCTGTATTTCGCCATCGAGCACCCCGACGGCGCATTCCTCGACGAGCACGGCCTGCCCGACGGCAATGTCTATCGCATGGACGGCGGCGCCAACCCGACGCACCAGGGACCAACGAGGATCGCCAACGGGTCCGATGTGTCGAGCCTCATCAACGGGCTCAGCAGCGGCCAGACGCAGGCCTGGTGGGCGCAGAACGTCAACCTGCCCAACTACTACAGCTCCAAGGCTATCGGCGTGGCGATCAACGATTCCGACCGCCGGCCCCAGTCCAACTGCGTCTACTACTGCGATTCCGAGACGAACCAGTGGTGGGTGTTGCCGTGGGATTTGGACCTGACGTTCGAGTGGGCGACACACTACACGGATTGGGAGCACTTTCGCTACGCGCTCATCTATCCGCAGTATCGGATCGCCTGCGACAACCGGGCCAGGGAGCTGCTCGACCTGCTGCTCAGCAGCGACCAGGTTGGGCAGGTCATCGACGAGATCGCTTCGATCATCGCCACTCCCTACGACGGCAAGACGTTCGTCGAGGCCAACCGGGCCATGTGGGACTACCATCCTCGCACCAATCGCAAAGGCCAGTTCTACGCGAACAACGAGTTTCTCACGACCAAGGACTGGGCGGGCCTGATCGAGTACTACAAGACGTTCCTTTCGCCCAAGGGCTTCTCCGACGTGGGTTCGGGCAGTTACGGCGTCTACGCTCTGCTGGCGGACGCTACGGATTCCGCGATTCCGAACACCCCGGTCGTCTCCTATGCCGGCGCCGCCGGATACCCGCCAAACGGCCTGACCTTCCGTGCGACCGCGTTCAGCGATCCGCAGGGATTGAACACCTTCGCATCGATCCAATGGCGCATCGCAGAGGTCGAGCCCAACACGCCGATCGCTCCGCCTCTCGAATCGTCGCAGAGCGGCGCCGTCGGCCAGGCGACATCGGACACAGAGGCGTCCCCCGTCGGATCGGGTGTCGCGTACCAGGGAAGACGCGGCAAGTACGAGATCGACGCCCTCTGGGAAAGCGAGGAGATCGCGACGACCGCCGGCGTCAACGCAGCGATCCCGGCCAGCGTAGTCGAGTCGGGTCATACCTATCGGGTCCGCTGCCGCATGAAGGACGCGACCGGCCGATGGAGTCACTGGTCCCAGCCCGTCCAGTTCGAGACCGGCGCCCCGTTGCCCTCTCGCCTCCTCAGCGATTTGCGCGTGACTGAGATCATGTACAATCCTCCCGATGCGGACCCGGGCAAGGGCGAACTGGCCCTGGAGAACAACAGCTTCGAGTTCATCGAGTTGCGCAATATCGGCTCGACGACGCTCGATCTGACGGGAGTCTCGTTCGAGAAGGGCATCGCCTTCCGTTTCGCGGGCAGCCGGGTCGAGAGCCTTCCTTCGGGCGGTTTCGTCCTGGTGGTGCAGAACGAGGCGGCCTTCACGTCCCGTTACGGCGGGGAACTGGCCGACTTGATTGCCGGCCAGTATGACGGCAAGCTGGCCAACGACGGCGAAACCCTCCGCTTGGTGGACTACTGGAATGGGACCATTGCCCAGTTCGACTACAGCGACGACTGGTTCCCGACCACCGACGGCGGCGGCTTCTCGCTGACCCTGGCGGATCCGCAGAGCGACCCAAATGCCTGGAACGAGCCGGCCTCCTGGCGTCCGAGCGCGACTCCCGGCGGTTCTCCGGGCCGGTAAAAACCTTGCACGGGCGGCAAGCCGGGAGTTTACTCCTCGTACGCAGGCGCGTATAATCACCCCCTGAAGGCCGTGGCATTTCGGCATTCGCATTCGATGCCCATTGGGATATAGAAAGGAGACCCACAAGATGGCAGCAAAGATCTATTATGAGAAAGATGCTCCGATCGGGCCGCTTCAGGGCAAGAAGGTGGCCGTGATCGGGTTCGGCTCGCAGGGGCACGCCCACAGTCTGAACCTTCGCGATAGCGGAATCGAGGTGGCGGTCGCGGAACTGCCCAACACGGACAACTTCAAGCTGGCGGTCGAGCACGGGTTCAAGCCGGGCGATATCAAGACCGCGATCGAGGGCGCCGCACTGATCATCGTGACGCTGCCGGACGAGGTTCAGGGCAAGGTGTACGCCGGCCAGATCGCGCCGAACCTCAAGGCCGGACAGACGATGGGCTTCTGCCATGGGTTCAATATCCACTTCGGGTACATCGTGCCGCCGAAGGAGATCAACGTCGTGATGATCGCGCCGAAGGGGCCGGGCCATCTCGTTCGCAGCGAGTTTGCCAAAGGTGGCGGCGTCCCGTGCCTGGTCGCGGTCCAGCAGGACGCCACCGGCACCGCCAGGCAGATCGCCCTGGCCTGGGGTCATGGCATCGGCGGCGCCCGCGCCGGCATCCTGGAAACCACCTACAAGGAGGAGACGGAGACGGACCTGTTCGGCGAGCAGTGCGTCCTGTGCGGCGGCCTCTCCGCTCTGATCAAGGCGGGGTTCGAGACCCTCGTCGCCGCGGGCTACCAGCCGGAAATCGCGTACTTCGAGTGCATGCACGAGGTCAAGCTCATCGTGGACCTGATGTACCAGGGCGGCCTGAGCTACATGCGGTACAGCATCAGCAACACCGCCGAGTACGGGGACCTGAGCCGCGGGCCGCGGATCATCACCGACCAGACCCGGGCGGAGATGAAGAAGATCCTCGGCGAGATCACCTCTGGCGCGTTTGCCAAGGAGTGGGTCAACGAGTACCAGACCGGTCTGAAGAACTTCAATGCCTTGTACGAGAAGGACCACGCCAGCCAGCTCGAGACCGTCGGTCGCAAGCTCCGCAAGATGATGAAGTGGATTGACTCGAAGGAACTGTAGTTCCCGGGTCGTGATTCCGAGATCCCGTTCTCTACCGGGCGCGAAAGGAGAGCCCTATGACCATCGGCAGACTCTGTGCTCCAGGGCGCAAAGCCCGCGCGGCGAGAGTCCTGTTGGGCATGGCGGCTCTCCTCTCCGTGTCCGTACTCTCCGGCTGCGGCGCCGATGAATATCTGTCGTCGAAGTCGCCCTATGCCAGGCTCGCGACGCCCTACGCGGTCACGCAGCTCGGGCGCAGCACTTCGCTCGATGTGCTCAACGTCGCCCACGATCCCGCCTACCCGTTCATCCGGGACAAGCGAGCGCGCGTCCTGCTGACCCAGGGCGACACGGTCGTCGGCTACTCCGGCCAGACGGGCAACACCCGTCGGACCTGGCTGAACCTGATCGCCTTCGACGAGTTCCGCATGACCGCCCGGCGCAAGTACTTCTTCTGTGTCGACGAGCGGGCCAGGCGGGCGCCGGACAATCCCAAGCAGGCGCTCTTTCCCGCGCGCAAGGGCGTCCTTCTGGACGCGGAATTCATCATCGATCCCGAGGTCCTCACGACGCCTTATGCGACGGAGGACGCTCAGCGGATCGAGATTGTCCGCTGGCTCGCGGACCAGTTCCGCCGGGATCTCACCACGCTGGTCGGCAATCCCAAGAACCCCGCCCAGGGCGACCAGTCTGTCCTGCTGGCCGGCATGATGGTCAGCCAGATCTTTCAGGGGGTTCTCGCGGAACTGAGCCAATCCCCGGGCCGGGCCAGGAACCTCAGCGACGAAACGGGTGTCCGTTTCCCCCACATGAGTCTGCGCGAGGGCCACATCCGCCTGCTCACGCAGAACGACCTCGGCGCGGTCAAGATCCGCGTCAACCTACCCATCACCGCCGCGAAGAAGAGGTAGGGGCACACTGACCCGGCGCTCTCCCTCGCATGTTTCTCGGCAACTCGTAGTACGCCGTCCATCTGGAAATGGTGGGCAAACGTCGCGGACACCGTTTGGAGTTCCGCCTTCAGGCGGGTTAAGACCGCGTAAACGCGGAACTCCGAACAGGCCATACGCGGATAGGCTGCTCACCGAATTAACGTGAACGGCGCAGTAGGGTGCGTACCACGCACCGTCTCACCCGACAGCCAATCTGCGGTCAGATCATCCACCAATTCCCTGGACTGATCGCTCGCAGGTTGAATGACCTGTGTTCCGGCGGGAGAGATTCGAGCAGCTCCTTCGCCTTCCTGCCAATCGCCTGGGAGGCGAGCTCAGCGTTCCGCCGACCGACCTCGGGCGACGCGTATTTGCGGGGGTCCTGGCCGCCGATGCCGTCGGGCGGCTTCATGTCGGGCGCGAGCGGACCGTCGCCCAGAGCGGACAGATCAACCAGGCTGGGATAGAAGAACATCATGCTCGAGGTCTCCCACTTGGCCGCATGGTCCGTGGACGATCCGGGGCCCTGGCTGAGCGTGATCTCCCAGAGTCCCATGCCCGCGACGGTCCCATCCGCGACGACCGGCGCCAGGGCCTTGTCGATCATGTCGATCTGACCTTGGACGTTGTGGCCGGAGACGCCGAGAATGACCCTCGCGCCGGTCTTCTTGATCCGCTGGAAGAGGGCGGTCAGCACCGGGACCATCGACTCCTGTGGGAACCCGTCGTGGAAGTAGATCGGCGGGTACACGGCGCCGCCGAACTGCTCGGCGGCCTTGACGAGGATCGCATGGGCCTTGAGGGCGTCGTTGCCGAGCGGCAGGTGACGACCGTGCCACTCGATCAGCCCGAACGGCACATAGACCGCCGGGAAGTCGCGGAGCGCCTTCTCCAGTTGCCCCGGCCTGAGGAACTGCATCTGCACGCCGGCCGACAGTTCCGGCTGGATGGCTCCTTGCCCCTGGTCCCTCGCGACTGCAGCTCCGCCGCCCGCCATCCAGAACGTGGCGGCCGCAGTCCCCACAAATTCCCGTCGTGAGATTCGAGCCCGCTTTGTTGTTCCCGACAGTTCGTCGCGCATATTCCCGCCTCTTGTCGCCACTTTCTGCAATTCCTTCGCGACCTGCAAAGGCAATCGATGTATAATTGCAGCATCGGCTGCCGACGTGCAATCGCAATCCTGGGAGGACAGGAGTATGAGAACGAACGAGACGGCATCTTGTCGTGGGCACGAGTGTCCGAGGCATCGGGCGAGGCATTGCTGGGTGAGGTGGGTCTTTCCGGTTACCGGCCTGCTGGCGCTCCTCTGGTTCCTGATCCGCGTGATTCCCAAACCCTCCCGTGCGGCGTATCCCTGTCAACGCGCCGCCATGCCGCTGGCGTCGGGATTCGTCGTCTGGCTGGTCGGTCTCGCGACCGGCACAGTCGTGTCCCGGAGATTCCGACGGCTGGTGAGAGAGTCTCGCGTTGTGCTGGCGGGTCTGTGCCTGGTCACCGCGGTCGTGGTGGGCGCAGCGTCGCTGGCCGATTGGCCGGGCCGCCTGGCTGTGACGGGTGGGCCCTGGGGGCCTCACGGGCCCTTGGGCGAGGCGAAGGGGATTCATCCGGGTCGGGTCGTCTGGGTCTACGATCCCAACGCGACGGACTGGGATGGCTACAACTCTCTGGAGCACTGGTGGCAGGACGGCCACACGGACCCGGTTATCGTCGAGAAGATGGTTTCGCAGGCGATTCGCGGCGTGGCCGGCACGGACTGCGACGCCGCGGCCTGGGACGCGATCTTCCGGTACTTCAACGACGGTCGGGGCAAAGGAGACGTCGGCTATCAGGCAGGCGAGAAGATTGCCATCAAGATCAATCTCACCACCTGCAACGCCGCAGGAGGGGACGTCAACCCGACCACCTACATTAAGAAATCCAGCGTCATGAATCGGATCGACAACTCGCCCCAGATGATCCTGGCGCTGCTGCGCCAGTTGGCGGACACCGTCGGAGCGGATCAGAACGACATCACCATCGGCGATCCGACGGGGATGGTGCCCAACTACTATTGGGACATGATCTATCCGGAGTTTCCGAACGTACGCTACTTGGACAACTACGGCGGTTCCGGGCGGACCCGCACGGAGTTCTCGAATGTCCGGATGTACTGGAGCACGGCGGACGCCGGCGGAAAGGCGCCGGACTACCTGCCTTCTGCCTTCGCGGAGGCGGCCTATATCATCAACTTCGCCATCTTGAAGGGCCATTCGTCCGGCGTGACGCTGTGTGCCAAGAACCACTACGGCTCGCTCCTCAGGACGCCGAATGGGTATCTCAGGCCGGAGCTTCCCGGCTTGCCCAATGCGGGGGGCTACCCCGGCTACTACGACATGCACTCCAGCCTTCCGAACGTGGGCTGGAGCCCCGGGACAGGTCACTACCGCGCCCTGGTGGATCTCATGGGGCATTCCGAGCTGGGTGGCAAGACAGTCCTCTATCTGATTGACGGCCTCTTCGGCGGCTACTACTGGGAGGCCCATCCGTACCGGTGGAACATGCCGCCGTTCAACGGCGACTGGCCCTCGAGTGTTTTCGCCTCCCAAGACCCGGTGGCGATTGACTCGGTGGGCTATGACTTCGTGAACGCCGAATGGCCCGACGTCGTCCGATATGGACACTCGCCCAGCTCGACGTATGACATGCAGGGCGGCGCTGAAGACTACCTGCACGAGGCGGCGCTGGCCAACGACCCGTGCTCGGGCACCTTCTACGATCCGGACCACTCCCGCCGTACGGTTCGCCTGGCGAGCCTCGGCGTGCACGAGCATTGGAACGATCCGGTCAACAAGCAGTACTCGCGGAACCTCGGGACAGGCGAGGGCATCGAGCTGATCCTCCTGCACAGCGACCCGATCGAGGGAGGCATCGACAGCGATGGGGACGTGGATGAGGACGACCTGGAAGACCTTGCGAATCTCGGCGGGGACTGGGGGACTGTCTCGACTCCATAGTAGCGCCGTCAGTCCTGCTTGGCCCGACGACGAAAACGTGGTATGCTCGCCGGCATGAGAATGTCGCACCAAGCCAGGCTCCTGATTGTCCTCGTGTCGGTAAGCATGTTGACCGGCTGCACCACGATGGAACCGATGCCCACTGTTCGCCAGATTCCCGCGCCGGCGCTCGTGCCGGGCGTCATCGCGGAGATGAACACGCCGGGCCACTGGATCGGGCGGCATCCCGATCCCGATCGGCTGGTCATGACTGCCGACCAGATCGCGGCCTTCAACGGTCAGACCGAGAGGGCCGGCCTGGGTGTCGCGAGCATCGCCGACTTCAACGATACCGTCGATGGCGAAAAGCTGAAGGCCGATCTCGATGCCTGCCTGCGCTCGGTCGCAGGTCGCGGCTACTGCTTCGCCGACGGACGACAACCCGATAACACGTGGTGGCAGGACCTCCGGGACAATATGGACCTGGGCGCGATCGCGCCTGAGGTCAACGTGCGTTTCGGCCTGATCGTTGGTTTCTGCGATCATCGCGTCCTGCCGGCGGCGGAGGGACTCTACAATGCGGACCTCAATCTCAGTTTCGACCGTTTACAGGACAGCACGCTCGACGTCGCCTCGCCGGTCGCGGTTCTCCATCGCAGCCGCGATGCGCGATGGCTGTACGTCGTCGGGCAGACCCTGCGAGGGTGGGTCCAGGCCGAGAGCGTGGCCCTGTGCGAACGCGACGTGGTCCGTGTCCACGTCCGGTCGGGCCAGTTCGCGGTCGTCACCGCGGCCAAAGCCGACCTCTACGCGGACGAGGATCTGCGCAACCACCTCGGACGAGTCCAGATGGGCACGCGACTGGTCGTGGCGCAGGATATGGATGGGGACAAGCTCCGCGTGCTGACGCCGAGGCGCGATACGGACGGGGTCTGCACCCTGGAAGCCGCGTACGTCCGGAAGACCGAGGTGAGCCTGGGCTATCTGCCCTATACGGCGCGGACGATTATCCAGCAGGCGTTCAAGCTCCTGAACACTCCCTACGGCTGGGGCGGCCTTTTCGGCGAGCAGGATTGCTCCCGTTTCGTCCAGGAGGTGTTCGCAACGGTGGGTCTGGTCCTGCCACGGAACTCCTCGGAGCAGGCGAAAGTGGGCCGCCAAGTCCATGCGAGTCCCGGGATCGGCCTGGCTCAGGAGAAACTCGCGGTCCTCCGCGGGCGCGCGGCGCCGGCCCTCACGCTGCTGTGCATGAAGGGACACGGCATGCTGTTTCTCGGTTTCGTGGAGGGCAGACCCTACGTCGTCCATGACCTGTGGAGCTACGACGTCGACGCGTCCACGGTCGCGGTGGTCAACCGCGTGGCCGTGACGCCGCTGGACCTCGGCAGCGGACCTGCGGGCAGCCTTCTCGACCGAGTTGACAATATCCGCGTGCTCGACGCCGTGCCGGGCGCGCACGAAGCATTGCACTGAAGGAGATCGGTATGAATCGTGTTTCCAGAAGAGAGCTGATGGGCACGGCGTTGGGCGTTGCCGTCCTCGCGGGGACCTCGCAGGGCCGAGCGGCCGAAAGCCCTTCGCCCAAGACGGGCACGCGGTACATCGCGGCGTACGACACGGAATCCCCCGCCTGTTTGCAGGCGTGCCGCAAGATCGTGGAGGTGCACAAACGCCTGGCGATGCCCGCGACGTTCTTCATCGTCGGTCGGACGCTGGAGGCGAACGCAGCCGAGTACAAAACGCTGTTCGCCGATCCGCTCTTCGAGGTGGCCTCGCACACCTGGAGCCACAAGCTGCTCCGTGACAACGCGATGTGCGGGCGGGCAGTGTCCGCCCAGGAGAAGAGGGAGGAGATTTTCAAGGCCAAGGAGCTGATCGAGCAGGTCTTCGAGAGGCCGTGCGTCGGATTGCGGTCCGCGGTCGGATTCGACAACGGTCTCAAGGGGGCGACCGACGTGCTGGAACTGGTTCGGGCCGCGGGTTTCCAGTACGTGAGTACCCTGCTGTGGGGGCCGGATTGCTCGATGCCCGCGCTGATTGAAACGCCGTTTCACTATGGCGCCGACGGCTTCGCGGACGTGTGGGAGCTACCCGGGCACGGCTGGCACGAGAACCTGTTGAAGAACCACAACCGCTGGGGGGCCAAACGTCTGACTCTGTGGCCCTCGCCCATGCCCGAGGCGATCCCATCGCAGTTCGTCAAGACGCCGGAGGACGAGGCTCGGATCAATCGGGTCTTCCTGGACAAGGCCCGCGAAGAGGGCAAGCCCCACGTCTCGCTGATCTGGCATCCGTGGTCGCTGCACTCGTTCGATCCGGAGATGAAGATGCTGGAATTGACGTTTGCGCACGCCCGCGCGGTCGGGCTGATCCCGAGTACCTACACGGACCTGTATCGACAGATCGCCGGCTGAAACTGTATGGGCTGTCACCGCTCCGTGCCGGTCAGGAGGTAGGTGGTCGTCAGGTTCGTGGCAGGGCGGGTGTACAGGTTCTTCCACGTTACGGTGAGCGCTTCCGGCTTGCGTCGCAGGCCGACGAGGATCTCCTGGTACGCGCCGAGCCTGACCGACTCGACCGGGATGCCCTCGATCTCGGCTGTCAGTTCCTTCGGGCCGAGGTTTCGCAAGCGGAGAAAGACCTTGCCGTCCTCCGTCTGGTTGAGTCGGACGCCGACCAGGTTCGCCATCAGCAAATCGAGGACCCACTCATGGGCACAGAGCATGTTGTTGAAGGCGGCGACGGTCCGCCCGGCGCGGAGTGCCTCCATCACGCCGGCCACCGACCGCTCCCTGGCGAGGACCAGCGTGGTCGCCTGTTCGGCGTCGCTGCGGGCGCCGTGCACGTCGGAGTTCGCGAAGATCGTCAGGCCGTAATCGACCGCCCAATCGAACGCGGACGGATACCACCACGTGCCGTGGCTGAACACCGTGTTCCATCCCGAGCCGACGACGTCGTTCTTCACCTCGATCCCCAGCAGAAGTCCCTGGCGGATTCCCCAGAGCATCGGCTCTCGCAGTCCGACGTGGGGGTGGGCGTAGAGGGCATAGCCGCCGAGCGAGGCCAGACGACGCCATTCGTCCTGATAGAACACCCTCGCCTGCCCTGGGATCTCGGCCCACTGGTGTGCGTCTCGCGGCTCGTAGCCGGCGGAGAAGTCGAGGGCGACGACATGCTCATTCGAGCTGATCCCCGTCTCCACGCCGCGAAGGAGCAGCATGCCCAGGGCATCGGCCATGATGCGGGCCTCCTCGTAGGCGCGGACGCTGCCGTGGTCGGTGATGGCGATCACGTCGTAGCCGTATTGCCAGGCCTCGATGACGCGGTCGGTCGGGGTGAGTGTGCCGTCGGAGTAGACCGTGTGCATGTGGAAATCGCCGCGGAGAACTTCGTAGCGAACCGGATCGACGCTGTTGGCCTCGGCGGGCGGGTCAAAGACGAGAGGAAAGGCAGCTTCCTGTCGGACGAACTGCTCGCGTCCCCGGGCGGTCGCGATCTGCCGGGCTGGCGCGCACGTGAGCAGGACGAAAGCGACCCACGCGGTGCAGCGCACAATATCCCTGTGCTCGCGTCGGCCGGTCCGGCGAGCAGCTCGTCCGATTGTCTTGTCAGACACTACGAATCTCCTTTACACCCCGCGTGCGTTCTCAATGATTGGCCAGCCAGAGAACTTCGTCGTTGGTCAGCGCCAGATCGTAGATTCGCACTTCGTCGATCGTCCCGTGGAACCAGTAGTTGTTTTGCCCGATGTCCCATCCGATGGCGAGGTCCTTGGCCGGTGCGATCGTGCCCGCCGGCGGCGCCGAGGTCAACCAGGTCTGCCCGGTGTCCACGGAGATCTTGTGCAGGTTCTGATCCCGGTCCAGCACGGCGGCCACGAAAACCCACTCTCCCAGCGGCACCAGGACGAAGGGCGTATCCACTCTCTTGGGCGTTGTGTCTCCCAGCATGAATTTGAAGCCGGCCTGGTTGGCGGTCCCCTGGTTCCGGTCGGCGCCGACGTAGTATCCGTTGCTGGCGACGGTTCGCTTGGCGACCGCGAGGTCCCAGTTGGTGGTCCCACTGGTCCCTGGCGTCGTGTCCAGACGCGCCCAGAACGAGATCGAGAAGTTGCCGGTCCCCGGGTTCAGGCTGCTGTCATCCGCGATCTGGACGTAGTCGTCGAATCCGTCGAATTCGAGAGCTTGGCCGCGGATCCCGGCCGTGTAGACGGCGTCGCCGTTCAACACGCCGTTGTGACCGCTGCCCGAACTGTCGGCGACGTTGCCGTTGAGGGAATAGTAAGCGACCAGATTAGCGCGATTGGGCTCTGCCGATGCGCCGGAGTCGGGCGCTACAGGATAGAGTCGGATGTCGTCGAAATACAGAATGCCCTCCGATCCGGAGCCTTCGATGCCGATCGTCAGTTCCTCGACCTCTTTCAGGTCGGTCTTCACGGCCGACAGATCGATGTTCCACGCCAGCCAGACCAGGCTCGCGATGTCGGCGCCGTCGCCGTCATAGGGCACCTTGGTGTTGTTGATCTTGACGTAGAGCTTCCCGGTGTTGTCCATCGCGCCGCGGAAGTACAGGGTGAGCGTCCCGATTCCATACTCGGTCCAGTCCTGCGAGTCGGGGAACGACCGCACGGCCTCCGAGTAGAAGGGCGACTTGGTATTGCCATACGTCAACGGCATGGACTGGCGGCCTCCATGCACGATGGCCGTCTCCGCGAACGGCGGGTCCCAATGGCCCACCTGCGAGCACGTGCCGTTCTCCCAGCCGTCCACCCAGGTCTGGTAGATTGTGCCCCCTTCGATATCGGTGTAGCTCTCGAAATCGTCCACGACGATGTACTCAAGCGTGGTGAAGCTCCAGACCTCACCTTCCCAGACCGGGACGGGCGCCGCGTTGTTGACCTCGTCCACTCTCCAGTAGTAGGTCTGTCCGAGGCTAAGCGTGTCGGTGCTGAAACTGGGTTTGGACACCGTGACGAAGGGCGCCGTGCCGTCGAGGACTGCCTGTTCGTCGGTGCTCAGGTATACCCTGTGCTCGACGGCCTGCCTGCCCGGGCGCCAGGTCAGAGTCAGTCCCGCGTCCAGATCCACGGCGCCGCTCTCCGGATCAGGCTGCCTCGCGGCCATCGGGGTATAGAGGAAGCGGACTTCGCTCAGACCGTATTTCTTGAAGATGCCCGTCCAGTTGCTCACAGCGGTGATTCGGACGTATTTCGCGGCTACGTCGCCGAACGGAACCGTCGTGTTGGCAGCGTAGTTGGCCTTCCCGCTGGCCTGGGCGAATTCCTGATTGCCGCCCAGACCGATCCACGTGACGCCGTCGAGTGAGTAGGCCACCGTCGCCTCCTTGATTCCCAGGCCGGCCATGGCCTCGATCTCCGAATTGTGGTTCCAGACCAGCATCTGGTGGATCGCGTAGACTTTTTCGAATTCATACTGAATCCAGGCCGATTGCCCGTCGCCGATCACGCCGCTGAGCCACATATCGGAGGTGTCCCTCGAGTGGTGATCGTCGGGATTGAGGCCGGACCCGTTGATCGTGTTGGCGGCTGTCTCCTCGTCGGTGTTGGCGCTCGACGCGGTGGCCGTGATCTTTGCGCCGGCAAGCGGATAGGCTCGCGGCTCGGTCTCGAAATGCCAAATCTCGCCTTTGAAGACCGTGCGGTCGGGCGCGCCATTGACCTCGTCGACCCGCCAGTAGTAGGTCTGCCCGTAATCCAGCAGCCGCAGATCGAATTCAGGATTGTCCATATCCTGTCCGTACAGGATGCCCAGCGGATTGGTCCTGGTGGCCGTCTCGACGTCCGCGGGATTTGCGCCGAAGTACAGATCGTGCGTTTTCGCATACAGTCCCGGCGTCCAGCCCAGAGTGACATCTCGCGGCGCGTCCGCGGCGCCGTTTCGCGGATACGGGTCCTTTGCCAGCGCCGGGGTCATGCCTTCCTGCAGGATGAGCAGGATCTGACTGTCGGACAAGGCCCGGCTGAAGAGCGCCACCTCGTCGATCCGACCGCGGAACCAGTAGTTGTTCTGCCCGATGTCCCATCCGAGCCCGAGGTCCCGGGCCGGCGCGATGGACCCCGTCGGCGGGGTCTGCGTCGCCCAGGTCAGCCCGCCGTCGACGGAAATCTTCTGCACGTTCTGCATGCGATCCAGGACCGCGGCCACGAACACCCATTCTCCCAGCGGCACGCGCACGTAGGGTGTATCCGTCCTGGTGGCGCCGGTGTTTCCCAGCATGAATCGCCATCCCGTTTCCGTCGAAGCTCCCTGATTGCGGTCCGCTCCGATGTAGTACCCGGCGCTGCCCGAGTCTCGCTTGGCCACGGCCAGGTCCCAGTTCGTGTCTCCTCGAGTGCCCGCGGTCACATCCACGTTGGCCCAGAGGACGACCGTGAAGCTGCCGGTCCCGGGGTTGAGCCTTGCGTTCTGTGCGACCTGGACGTAGTCGTCGTAGCCATCGAAGAACAGGCATCCGTTGCGAAGGCCGTCGGCTCGCCAGACGGGACCATTGACGAGCGCGCCGTCCAGGCCGTTGACGCCCGAGTCCGCGGCCGTCGTGCCCGCGCCTTCGTCGAAACGCCACCAGCCGATGAGATTGGGATCGAGCCCGTCTGCCAGGCTCGTCGATGCCAGTCCCAGGGCAAGAACAGTCGTCGTCAGGTACACTCGCAATCTTGACATGATCGTCCTCCTTCAAAAGACATGCAGCCTACGCAACTCTCGTCCATCCCGTCGCACACATGAAATCCCCACCTCCGAGAAGCTGCGGGAATGGAAGCACTCTGGTTGATGATGTAGAGCATCCATCCCGGCGGGCTGCATACTGCCCCTCCCGCCCGGACCTTGAACCATTCGCCGCAGGTCTATCCAAGGCGTCTTTCCACCATGCATTATGGCGTGCCGGTCCCGGTTTGGCAAGGAAAAAGGCCTCCGCGACCAGGGTGATTGCACGTAAGCCGCTCGGTCCGATTCCCATGCAGTTGCCCCGGCCCCGCGGCGGGTCGGCCGTGGGCAATGCGCCGTGGGGGCCGGGACTTTTTGCGTCTTCCGTCCCATATTATGGCGAGTCGCAATCGTGCCGACGATCCGACGCAGAAAAGCGTCCGACGGGGGGTGTTTTGTTCGGTTTTTGTTTGGGTTTTTTGGGGGGGCCGGTCGATAGAAGGGAAGCCAACAGAACGGCATTCGAAACAACCAGGAAGGACAGGGCGCCAAGGATGGACAGGTACAGAATCGGACGGATCGAACCTGCGTGCAAATTTGGGCCTGGGGGCGACTATCTGAGCGGGTGGCCGGGTTCCCGGCGGGTGTCCGACGACCCCTCGTCGGGACATCTGACGCGCCTGTTGGAGTCGCTTGCGGAGATCGTAGGCGTGCTGGCGGGAACCCGATGTGAGAAGATGCCCGCCGGGACGCCTGTCGCAGATCAACCCATTGCCACCGCCAAGGAGAGAACGCAGGATGCGAGCGAAGGACGCAAACCTCGTCGACGGTCTCACCCCCAAGCAGCTTCAGGTGCTTCATCACATCGCCGATTTCCAGGGGAACCGCTGCTATTCCCCGACGATAGCCGACCTGGCGTCGGCGCTGAGCCTGAGCCGAAGCACTGTGTTCGAGCACCTCGCCGAGCTGCAAAGAAAATCGCTGCTCACGACTTCCCCGGGCAGGGCTCGCTCTTTGAAGTTGACCTCCCGCGGGCGAAGAGTGCTTGAGAGTTCACCTGCCGAGGCGCCCGAAGAGGACGACGTTGCATGCGGGGGAGTCCCGCTGCTGGGGCGCGTTGCGGCGGGCCCGCCTGTCGAGGCCGTCGAAAACAGAGATACCCTATCGCTGCAATCGTGTTTTGGGACCGGGGACGACCTGTTCGCGCTGCGGGTCTCGGGCGACAGCATGATTGAGGACGACATCCAGCCGGGGGATTACGTGATCTGCCGGCGCGCCGAGCAGGCCCAGAACGGCCAGATCGTCGTCGCCCTGGTCCACGAAGGCGAGGCCACGGTCAAACGCTTCTACAAGGAGCCGGAACGGGCTCGCCTGCAGCCGGCGAATTCGCGATATGAGCCCATCTACTCCGACGACTGTCGCATCGAAGCAGTGGTCGTCGGTCTGTTGCGGAGGTTCTGAACTCCGTCCTTTGTCCCGGAGTGTCCACATCGGCACAATGATGTTCCTGCGGGCATGGCGGGCGGCCAGGGTGCCAGTCGGAAGACCGGACGGGACCGCCGGCCGGATGCCAGAGCGAGGGAGAGAGGATGAGTGCATGTACAGACGATCCGCACAAGTCAGAGGACTCTTTGCCAGCCACGCGATTGTATTTGTATCCCTGCTTTTCATGACCGTCTCGGCAGAGGCGGAAAACTGGCCGCGATTTCGCGGGCCGAACGGACAGGGTCTCAGCGACGATCCGTCGATCCCGGAGAAATGGGCGCAACCCCAGCACACCTGGAGGATCGAATTGCCGGGCGGGGGGCACTCGTCGCCCGTGGTCTGGGGGGACAAGGTATTTGTGACTGCGGCGGACAGCAAGGCGATGTCCGGCGTCCTGCTGTGTCTGGACGCCTCCGACGGCCGCGAACTGTGGCGAACGCAGTGCGACCTGAGCAAGGTGCCGATGAACTCGCTCAACAGCTACGCGAGCGCGACGCCCGCTCTCGACGAGGCACGTGTCTACAGCGTCTGGCCCGGCAAAGACGAGACCACGCTCGTCGCCCGGGCGCACGACGGCGAACCCGCGTGGACCGCTCGCCTTCCCGGCAGCGGCACGCGCCACGGCATGGGCAGTTCGCCCATCGTCTGCGAGGATCTGGTCGTCCTTTCGCAGGAGCAGGACAAAGGCAGCCCGGCCAGGTCGAGCGAGTGGTTTGCCTTCGACCGGCGGACCGGGCAACTCCGGTGGCGACGGGAACATGCGGAGACGTTGGCGGGGTCCTATTCGACGCCGTGCGCGCGTCAGGACCGGGAAGGGCGTGCCCAACTGATCTTCACGAGCTGTCTGTACGGCGTGGCCGGTGTGGATCTCGGAACCGGTGTGATCCAATGGAAGACCCCGAACGCGCTGCCTGCCCGGGCCGTCAGTTCGCCCGCGTTGGCCGACGGGCTGATCGTGGCCAACTGCGGAGAAGGGGGACGAGGCATTCGCATGGCGGTGGTGAAGCCGCCGGGAGGCGACTCGTCGTCCACAGCAACCGAGGTCTATGCCCTCGACGGCGCAGCGATCTCGTACGTGCCGACGCCGATTGTATTCGAAGGCTGGCTGTTTCTCTTCCTGGACCAGGGCAGAGTGTCATGTCTTCGCCTGGGCACAGGCGAGACGCTCTGGAGCGAGAAGCCCGCCGGGAAGTATTTCGGGTCGCCGGTCTGTGTGGCGGGCAAACTGTACTGCATCACGGCCGATGGCGACGTGGTCGTCCTTCGGGCCGGACCCACGTATGAACTGCTGGCGGTCAATCCATTGGGCGAGAAAAGCCACGCCACCCCTGCGGTAGCGAATGGGCGAATGTTCCTGCGGACCTTTTCGCATCTGACCTGTGTCGGCGGGGGTGAGCAGAAATCGTCTCGGGCCATGGCCGGTGAGCGGGCCGGATCGGAGATTTCCGCGGCGGGGTCGAGCCCCGCCCGGCTCATTCCTTGAAGTGGAAGGAGAAGTGCGATGCAGACCAACAGAGGAGAACTGATGCGACGAGGTTTCATCCAGGCGGCCTCGATGGGCCTGGGAATGGGCGTGACAGTCGCCTCCACCGGGCAATACGCGACGTGGGTCTGCGCGCCGGTGAACCTGGAAAAGGCGTTCTTGCACTCCTGGCCGTTCTGCAGGCGGTTCCGCGAGATCGAGGCCAAGTACGGCCGAAAGGTCCGGATCAGCACGTTCCACGAGGAGGAATGGACGATCATCGAGAGTCTGGACCCCGAGGTTCGCGTCGCGGATATCCTCAAGGAGTTCGAGCTCCAGACGCACGAGGAGCACATCCAGGAGGCCGACCGGATGCAGCGCCGGTGGCTCGAGAAACTCAGATGATATGGATTCGAGGGAGTTCTTGCGTGGTCACCGCAGAGGTTCACGCCGCAACGAAAGGAAAGGAGGCAAGTCCAATGTCGCTGATGAACTGTCCGGAATGTCAACGTGAAGTGTCCGACCAGGCGATGATGTGCCCGCATTGCGGGTATTCGATCCGTGGCGTGTGCGGCTACGAGTATCGGTCCGAGCGGGAGTTTCTCGGGGTGCCTCTGGTCCACGTCGTCGGAGGCAAGGGCTTCGATCCTGTCACAGGCAGGCTCCGTATTGCCAAAGGGATCATAGCCGTCGGGCCTGTCGCAGTGGGCGGCCTGGCGGTCGGCGGAGCGGCGTTTGGCGTCCTGAGTCTGGGAGGCCTGTCGCTTGGACTGATCGCCGTGGGCGGCGCCGCTGTCGGCGTGCTACTCGCGATGGGAGGGCTGGCGATTGGCGGAATAGCCATTGGCGGCGCCGCAGTCGGCTGCATTGCCATCGGCGGCGGGGCGTTCGGAGTCCATGCGCTGGGAGCCAACGCGCAGGACCCCAACATGGTGGAGTTCTTCAACCGCTGGTTCGGACAGGGCCGCTCCGGCGTGTGATGCGGATTCCAGGGTTGTGGTCAGGCGAGGGACATGGTATCCTGCAAACGGCCGCGCCGGAGGCCGCGGCAACGAACGACAGATTCGATGAAAGGGTTCTGCGATGAGACGAACGATGTGCTTGCGATTGGCGGTTGTCGGTCTTGTGGTGATACTGCTTGCTGCGGGTGGCGCCCTCGCCCAGGTCCGGCACGAGATCCGCATCCCGGACATCGCGGGCTACGTGACGCTCAAGTGCGATTTTCATATGCACACGGTGTTCTCCGACGGGAACGTCTGGCCTACCGTCCGCGTGGATGAAGCCTGGCGGGAGGGCCTGGACGCGATCTCGATCACGGACCATATCGAGTACCAGCCGCACAAGAACGACATCCCGACCAACCACAATCGGCCCTATGACATCGCTCTGCCCGCGGCCAAGGACAAGGGCATCCTGCTGATCCGAGGGACCGAGATCACGCGGGACACCCCGCCGGGACACTTCAACGCCCTGTTCCTCGAAGACATCAACCCGCTCGACACGAAGGACCTGCTCGATTGCATGGCCGCCGCCGATAAGCAGGGGGCCTTCATCTGGTGGAACCACCCCGACTGGAAGCCCGAGCACATCGGCTGGTTCGACATCCACACGACGCTCTACGAGAAGAAGTACATGCGAGGGATTGAGGTCGTCAATGGAGACACGTACTCCACCAACGCGCACAACTGGGCCCTGGAGAAGGATTTGACCTTCATGGCCAATTCGGACATCCATGCCCCGTCGCTGGTGGAGGTCTCGACGGCGGAAAAGCACCGTCCCATGACGCTGGTCTTCGCAAAGGAGAAGACAATCCCCGCGGTGAAGGAGGCCCTCGAAGCCGGGCGGACCGCCATCTGGTTCGAGGACAAGATCATCGGCTGCCGGGAGTATCTGGAACTCCTCTTCGTTGCTGCGGTGCGAATCACCGATATCCAACGCGAGGGCAAAGCCGTGCGGTTCACGATCCGCAACGGGTCGGTGGTGCCGATGGACCTGGAGAAAGCGGAGGGCCCGGGCCCGAAGAACGTGACCCTGCCGCCCGACTCACTGCTGCGGGTCCGCCTGAATGCCTCCGGCCCGGAGGAAACGCTGAAACTGTCCTATGTGGCGAAGAATTTCCTCGTCGCGCCGGGGACGGGGTTGCCCGTGAGTTTCACCATTGCCGGCGCGATGAAGGTCGAGATCGGCGTGGGAATGGGCCAATGGTGAACGGCCGGACGCCAAACCAGCCGCGACTACTCCTTGCTCATGGCCTTGATGAACTCGCTGGCCTCGTCGATTGACGCCTCCATGGCTGCAACCAGGGAGGACACGTCGGTCCGAACCGAAACCAACTCGTCTTCGAGCGAGCCGATGGCTTGGGCATTGAGGTTGTGCTTGAGGAACAGAACTTGGTCGCGGAAGGCGTCCAGGACCGGCGCGATTCGCGTCTCCGCCTGGCGCATCGCCTCGATCAGGCGGGCGTAGCGAGCCTGCGTCTGTTCGAGTTTCCGTTGGCTTTCCCGTTTGAGATTGGCGTTGGTGTACTGATCGATTTCCTTCTCCCACTCGCGGAACAGCGCCTTGGCGACCTCCTCGACGTTGCCGATCCTCGTGTGGACCGTCTTGGCCTTCTCCTCGCTGCGTTCACACTCGGATTTCAGTCGTTTGTAGGTGGTCTCCAGTTCCCCGCCTTGGTAGCCGACCACGGCGGTGAATTGCTCGAGGGCGGTCAGGAACTGTTTCTTGGCCTGTTCCTGGGCGGTCTGGGCCTCCTGCACGCGGTCGACGAGGATGTCCCGCTTGTGGTAGCCGAACTTCTCCATGGTCGAGTAGTAGGTGCTCTTGCAGCCTGTCAGGACCGCCAGTATGCCGAGGATTGTTGCCGTTTGGCGTGCGAGCCGTTTCATCGTCTTGCCCCTTCAATCGTCGATTCGAATTGGCGTCGAACGGGCCTATTCTACGCCGCAGTCTCGCGGGTTCCAAGGAAAATGGTCCCACGGATGAAACCGGATGAGCCCAAAAAGGCGTTGCATGTCCGTTCGGGCCGGGTACACTGGTCGGGTCATGAGAACCCTTACGCAGCTTTCGGAGTTCGGGCAGGTCCCGCCGGGATGCGTCCTGACGATCGGGAACTTCGACGGGGTGCACGTCGGCCACCAGGAGATCTTCCGCGAGGCCTGTCGGATTGCCCACGAGCGGGGCGCCCAGATGGTCGTGATGACGTTCGAGCCGCATCCCGTGGCGATTCTGCACCCGGAGAAAGCGCCGGGCGTGCTGACGCCTCTGTCGCTGAAGCTCCGCCTGCTGGACGACTATGCCGACAACTGCATCATCGTCCTGGAAGACAACAGGGACCTGCTGAGCCTCTCGCCGGAGGCCTTCGTGGACGAGTTCCTGATGGCGACGATCCGACCGGCGGTTCTCGTGGAAGGCGACGACTTTCATTTCGGGACCGGCAGGACCGGCGACGTCCGCACCCTGTCCGACTTCGGGCGGGCGAAGGGCTTCGAGGTCGTGGTCGTCCCGGCCCGTCAGATCGAGCTGGCGACCGGGCAGCACCTGCGAGTATCGAGCACGATCATCCGCTACATGCTGGAGGGGGGCCATGTAGCCGAGGCCGCCGTCGCGTTGTCCCGGCCTTACCGCCTCCTCGGTCCCATCGTGTCGGGCTGGGGACGCGGGCGGAAACTGGGCTTCCCGACGCTCAACCTGGGCAAGCCCAACCAGGTCATCCCGGGCGAAGGGGTCTATGCCGGCTTCGTGGAGACGGCCCCCACGGAGCAGGGGCTCTTGCGGGAGTGCAGGCACATCCCCGCTGTGTTCAGTATCGGACAGACCCGCACGTTTGGAGACGAGCATCCGCTCCTGATCGAAGCCCACCTGCTCATGCCCGGCGTGGGCGACATGACGGGCCGGTGGATGGCGATGGATTTCGTTCAGCACCTGCGCAGCCAGCACAAGTTCGGCTCGCCCGAGGAACTTGCAGCGCAGATCACCAAGGATTGTCAGCAAGCCAGGGCGATTCTACAGACAGTCACGACAGGAGGTCCCCATGAGTGAGGCAAGACACATCGTACTGGGCATTCACATCACCAATCGCGTGAAGCACGTCCGCAAGGTGCAGGAAGTGCTCACGGAGTACGGATGCAGCATCAAGACCCGCCTGGGTCTGCACGCCGTCTCGGAGAACTTCTGCTCGCCCAACGGCCTGCTGCTCCTGGAGATGGCCGGCCCGGAGAAACCGGTCTTCGAGATGATGGACAAGCTCAAGGCCATCGAGGGCGTCGACGTGCAGAAGATGGTCTTCGAGCACGAGTGAGGGGCTTTTGAGTGAGCAATGAAGCATATCGACGTGCGGCCGAGTTGATCGACGGCGCGGAGCATATCCTCGTCACGACACACCTGAGGCCGGACGGCGATGCCTGCGGCTGTGTTGCGGCGATGACGCACGTATTGAGAGAATCCGGCAAGACCGTCCGTCCGCTGTTCGTTTCGCCGATGCCCGACTGGTACGGATTCCTCTTCGACGAGAAGGTCCCTGTGCTGGGCGAGGACGTGCAGACCGAGGATCTTGTCGGCGGCAAGCTCGGTCCCGTCGATCTGGTCGTGATCCTGGACACGAACAGCTACAGCCAATTGCCGGGATTCGACGACTATCTCAGACGGGTCGGGACGCCGGTCCTCGTGGTGGATCACCACGCGACATCGGACGGGCTCGGCCGGGTCGAGATTACCGATCCCACCGCTGCGGCAGCGGGCCTTGTCCTGTTGGAGTTTCTCAAGCAGCTCGGTCGGCCGATTACCCGGACGGTCGCACAGGCCCTGTTCGTGGCGATCGCGACGGACACCGGGTGGTTCCATCTTCGCAACACGGACAGCCGCGTGTTCGCTGCGTGTGCGGAGCTGATCGATCTCGGCGTGGACGCGAACGATCTCTATCGCAAGCTCTATCAGACCTTCTCTCCCGCCCGGTTCCGCCTGATGACTGTCCTGCTCGAGAGGGTCGAACTGCACCTGGACGGCCGCTACGCGTCGCAGTATCTGCTTCGCGAGGACTTCGAGCGGACGGGGGCCGCCTATCGCGACACCGAGAATATGGTCAACGAGTGCCAGCGGATCGGCTCGGTGCAAGTGGCGGCGCTGTTCGTGGAATTGCGGGACGGGCGCATCCGCTGTTCGCTGCGGAGCCGGCCCGATTCGCAGCATTGTTGCGGAACCGACGCCCCTTCGGCGGTGGACGTCAGCGAGATTGCGGCGGCGTTCGGCGGCGGGGGACATCGAATGGCGGCCGGCACGTACCTGCCCGCGCCCATCGAACACGCCATGCAGTTGATCCGCGACGAACTGGTGAAGCGACTGGGCTGAGCGTGGGACCGCCCTGTGGACCGGCCACGCAAGCGAATAAGGCGGAAATGCATTGTTCGTACCCGCCCCCTGTCATATAATCGGGACTGGGTCCTCACGAACGTTCCGGCTCAGTGTGGAGGCGTGGATTTTGTCAGAGTTGGCTTCAGGCCCGCAGGTGGATACGAGCGATTCCCCACGCAAACTGCGGATTCTGGGCATCCTGTTCGTATCGATTGCGGCGGTCTCGTCGCCGGTTCTGATATCCTCGCTGTTGTACACGGCTGATGGTCTGAGCGTGAACGGCGTGGTCACGCATCTGTTCGTCCCGCTGGCGGACGTGCTGACCATGCTCCTGATCGTCCTGGTGGCCAGGCGGACTGGAGCGGCGGGCAAGCTCGATCTGGTTTGGTTTCGGCTCCGTCGGTTGGATCTTGCGGCCATCGTTCTGCTGTCTGCGGCGGCCCTGGCGTTGATGCTGCTGGTCGCGGTGGCGATGGACACGGTTGGCTTGAACGTGCCGGTGAGTCGCATGTTTCTGCCGGAGGGGAAAGGCCTCGCGTTCTTCGTGGCTCTGGCCCTCCGCATCGTTCTCGTGGCGCCCGTTCTGGAGGAGTTGTTCTGGCGGGGTTTCGTCCAGCGTTCGCTGGCGCGGGTGGCGGGTCCGTTTCCCGCTCTGTTGGGTCAGGCGGTTCTGTTCGCGGCGGCGCACCTGGCGCCCTTTGGCAGGTTCGGCCCGGCGCTGGTTCTCGGCCTGGTCGCAGGCCTCTGGCGGTGGCGGCGCAGGACCCTGATCCCGATCATTCTGGCGCATATGATTCTCAACGGCCTGTACTTCGCCGGTCAGTGGGCTCATTGGCGGGATTACTCCCGGGTGCGGGTCGCGACGGACTACGTGTCGCAGATGAACCAGGCGTCCTGCCCGCCGCAATGCGATCCCTACAGCGATGCCAGACCCTGCTACGAGCGGGGATTCCGAGCGGCCGTCGGTATGCCGGAGGCGCTCGCGACCTTTCGCAGGGGGCTGCCGAGAGACTGGTCGGAAGAGGCGTTCGAGCAGTTGCGCAACTGGGTGACCGCCAACGACGAGGCCCTGAACCACATGGCCCAGGGGGCGCAGAAATCCTGCTATTGCCCCCTCTACACCGGCGACGGCGCGATGCTGGCCGGCGTCCCGCAATCCGTTGGCGCCCGGCACTTGGCCTTCGCGCTGGATACGCGGATCAAGCTGCGGGCCTTCGACGGCGAAGACGACCTGCTGCTGACCGATGTGGCGACCCTGCATCGCTTCGCTCGCCATTTCGACGGTCGCAAGGTCCTGTCTCACCAGATCCTGGGAGTGTCCATTCGAACGCTGCTGGCCGGCACGCTGCGCGGCATCCTGGCGGAGGAATTCCTTCTGCCGCAGACGCTGGCATCGCTCCAGCAACAGTTCGAAGACGAGGATTCCGGCGTGCTGGACTTCGCGCTCGAACGGTGCATCTGGTTGGATGGCATTCAGCGGATGTTCACGGACGACGGAGACGGGCAGGGCCGCACCCCGCGGGTCACGATCACCCAGTGGAAGGGATTACCAAGACCGTTCTTGCTGCTGATCGATTCGATGACACCCGCGCAGAATGCCGATCTCCTGGGCCTGGATCGGCGCCAGACGACGGACTGTGCAGAGGAGTTCCTTGCCCAGATCCAGGTCGCCGCGGGCAGGACGCCTTGGGAGCTCCACAACGAGCCCAACGGCCTGAAGGGCACGCTCGAAGGCCTTGTCCGGCGCAATGCTTACGTCGGGCTTCTGGGGACCGCCTGCCTGGGGGTGCTCGACCTGCCGTGGCGAGCCCGCACGGATCTCGCGGCGCTCGTCGCGACCCTCGCGGCTATCCGTTACGAGATGGATCGCGGCGAGTACCCGGACTCCCTGGCACAACTCGCCGAGTCGGGCTTCCTGCATCGCATGCCCCAGGATGTGTATTCGAATGGTCCCCTGGTCTACAAGCGGACCCCCGGCGGTTTCCTGCTGTACAGTCTCGGCATGGACTTCGACGATGACGGCGGGGTCGCCAGCCAATGGGGCCAGGGCGAACAGGGGGGCGACCAGGTCTTCTGGCCTGTCCGGTGATCCTGCCGGGCATCCTCGCGATTCTCCCGGTAAATTTTCTTGTACGGTCACCCGGTTCGGTGTAAACTCAGAGCGCGTCGGCTGTTCCGGGCTTTGGTGGCGATATGCCGCCAGCGGCCGGGATTTGGCGTAAGTGGTTACAAGTGAATACGTTGGAGAGGTGGCCGAGCGGCTTAAGGCGACGGTTTGCTAAACCGTTGTAGGGGGTAAACCTCTACCTCGGGTTCGAATCCCGACCTCTCCGTTTTCTGTGTCTGCGAACCGGGACCCGCGTTCCCGGCCGTGGGCGTCTTCCTGCTCTTTGAGAGCATCCGCGAAGTATCCCTATCCCGAATCCGCCGGGCATTTGCTGCGAGAGGTCGAACAACATCGGTGTCGCTTCGAAAAGGATGTCTGCCATGCGAATGACGATGATCCTCAAGTGTGTTGGACTGTGCGTTGGACTCGGTCTGATCTTGTGCGTCGCAAAGGCCGGCCGGGCCAATCCCTCCTCGGGCACAGAGTACCACGTCTCCATGGGGGGAAACGACACGAACGATGGGTCGGTCGCCCGGCCGCTGCGGACCATCTCCGCCGCGGCGAGGCTTGCCCAGCCAGGCGACACGATCACCGTCCACCAGGGGACCTATCGCGAGCGGGTCAATCCGCCTCGCGGCGGGACTTCCGACGACGCTCGCATCGTCTACCGGGCCGCACCCGGCGAGAAAGCCGTCATCAAGGGTTCCGAAGTCGTCAAGCGCTGGCAGAAGGTCCAGAACGACACCTGGAAGGCCGTTGTCTCCAACAGTCTTTTCGGCGACTTCAATCCCTACAGCGACCTGATTCACGGCGACTGGTTCAACCCCCTGAACCGGCAGCATCACACCGGCGTCGTTTACCTGAACGGCCATTGGCTGATCGAAGCCGTCTCGCTGGAGGACGTGTTGAAGCCGGTCGGAGCGGTTGCGTCCTCCTATGTCCCGGGCAGCCAGCAGTATCTGCTCAATGTCGCCTGGCTGTCGCCCGGCGAGGGTGCAGATGCTGCCAGGCGGACTCCCGCGGCGCGTTTCGCCTCTCAGCACGGAGTCCAGACGGCCTCCTGCTCGGAAGGGGGCGAGTGCATCGGCTGGATCGAGCAGGGCGACTGGGTCCGCTACGAGCAGGTGGACTTCGGCCGCGATGCCCGTCGGATGGAGATCCGCGCGGCGTCCGCGACGACCGGCGGGACCATCGAGATCCGTCTGGATACGCCCGAAGGAGAGCTCCTCGGCGCCTGTGCGGTCCCCAACACAGGCGACTGGCAGTCGTGGCGCTCGTTCGTCGCGGAGATCAAGCCGACCAGCGGGGTCAAGACGCTCTGCCTGGTGTTCCGAGCACCACAAATGCAGGATTCCTCCGGCGTGCGACTGTGGTTCGCCCAGGTGGACGCATCGAACACCACGATCTGGGCTCAGTTCAAGGACGTCAATCCGAATGAGGCCGAGGTCGAGATCAACGTCCGCCAGTCGGTGTTCTATCCCGAGAAGACGGGCGTCAACTACATCACCGTGCGAGGATTCACGATGGTGCACGCCGCGACGCCCTGGGCGCCGCCCACCGCGGAGCAGATCGGCCTGATCGGCGCCAATTGGAGCAAGGGCTGGCTCATCGAGGACAACGACATCCGCTACTCCATCTGCACCGGCGTCACGCTCGGCAAGCACGGCGACGAGTTCGACAACACCTCGCAGGACACCGCGGAGGGGTACGTCCTGACCATCGAACGCGGATTGAAACGAGGCTGGTCGAAGGACAACATCGGCGGGCACATCGTTCGCAACAACCGGATTTCCCACTGTGAGCAGTCGGGAATCGTCGGCATTCTGGGGCCGATCTTCTGCACTGTCACGGGCAACACGATCCACGACATCCACGTGCGCTGCCTTTTCACCGGCGCGGAAATGGCCGGGATCAAGTTCCACGGCGCGATCGACACGGTCATCGAGGGGAATCACATCTTCCGCACGTGCCTGGGCATCTGGCTGGACTGGATGGCGCAGGGCACCCGCGTCACCGGCAACCTGCTGCACGACAACGGGCGCGACCTGTTCACGGAAGTCAACCACGGCCCGTTCCTGGTCGACAACAATTTCATGCTCTCAGGCCACGGCGTGCTGGTCAACTCCCAGGGCGGCGCCTACGTCCACAACCTGATTGCGGGCACTGTCCAGGTGATCCACACGGAAGGCCGCCGGACGCCATACCACAAGCCGCACTCCACCGAGGTTGTCGGCCTGCACCCCAATCCCAGCGGCGACGACCGATACTATAACAACATCTTTGTCAACGCCGGCCTGACCGCCTATGACGAAGCGAAACTGCCCGTGTTCATGGCGGGCAACGTCTTCCTCAACGGCGCCAAGCCGTCGAGGCACGAGCCCGACGCCTTGGTGCAGCCGGACGTCAATCCCAACCTCGAATGGGCCGAGAGATCCGATGGAGCGTACCTCCAGATCTCGCTCGACAAGGCCTGGGCGCAGCGACAACGTCGCGTGGTGACGACCGAACTGCTCGGTAAGACGGATGCCGCGAAATTGCCTTATGAACAGGCCGATGGTTCGCCGTATCGCATCGATCGCGACTACCTCGGGCGGACGCGGGATTCCGCCAATCCGTTCCCGGGACCCATCGAGCCGCTCGCAGGGGACAAGCAGACACGGAAGGTCTGGCCTGTCGTCTCGTCGCGATAGGCTCGCTTGCGTCGGCAAGCGGTTGAGTATCCATTCTCAGCCGGATTCTGGAGGACCGATTGGCTGCGTTTGTCATCCTGAACGCAGCGGAGCGGAGTGAAGGATCTGGCCTGCGACCGAGAGGTATCTGGCTCATCCGGTTCTTGCGTACTTTCGTGATCCAGGCACGCCCGAAGCGGTCGTGCAAGGGAGATTTTC
>DAOQWL010000023.1:0-68188 GCA_035342095.1 Sedimentisphaerales bacterium
AATCATCGGATCACACCTCACAAAATCTTGAGCTAAAATAGCGCTGTCGTAGTAGGCACCCCCCTACCTGTTCAGGACCCCCAGTCCAATTGTTCCTCTAGGATACCCGATTTGGCCATGCGAATCAAGGTACGCGGCCCGGCGCGACGGACGGGCCGGAGCGTCCCGATAAACGTCCGGGACCAGCTTCCGCCGGCGCGGCCATTCTCGGACCCTCCTCGCAGAACGGCGAGGACGACGCACAATTCTTTGGGCTCCGCTGGGACCCGTCAGGCGGTCCGGCCGTACACGATCCGCTTGGCGACCTCGTTCAACCCGATGATCGAAGCGGATACGACCGCCACGATCACCCAGTCGACTAGAGCCAGGGACTCCAGATGGAACATCTTCGCGGGTCCCGGCAACGACACGAGCAGGATCGTCGCCACGGTCGAGATGCTCACGGCGCCGAGCACGTACCGGTTCTTCCAGAGCGAGCGATTGAGGACCGAGCCCTTCGGATGACGGCAGTTGAAGATGTTGAACATCTGGAACAGGATAATCGACGCGAACGGCAGCGTCGCGGCCTTCTCGGGCAGGCCGGCCCAGCGGTAGCCGAAGTACAGCAGCACGGCCCCGATCGCGATGATCGTGCTGTTGAAACCAACGTGCAGCAGCAGTTCCTTGTCGATCAGGCGGTCCTGGCGCTTGCGGGGCTTCCGCACCATGATGTCCGGCGCGGCAGGGTCCATGCTCAGCGACAGGGCCGGCAGCACCTCGGTGCCCAGATCGATCCAGAGAATCTGGATCGCCGTCAGCAGTTGTCCGACGCCCGGCAGCAGGGAGAAGCAGACGACGAAGAACTCCGCGGTGATCCCGGAGAAGGCGTACAGGATGAACTTCTTGATATTGTCGTAGATGGCCCGCCCCTCCATGACCGCGGTGACAATCGAGGAAAACGAGTCGTCGGCGATGACCATCTTCGAGGCGTCCTTGGCAATGTCCGTGCCGCTCCTGCCCATGGCGACGCCGATGTCGGCGCGTTTGAGGGCGGGTGCGTCGTTCACTCCGTCGCCGGTCATGGCGACGATCTCGCCCTGCCGCTTGAGGCTCTCGACCAGGCGCATCTTGTCCTCGGGCGAAATCTGGGCAAAAACGTTGACCCGTTCGAGGGCGCGGTCGAGCTGGGCATCGCTCAGGGCCCGCAGTTCCTGCGCGAGGATGACCTTGTCGTCGTCCATCGGGACGATGCCGGTCTCTCGTGCGACGGCCAGGGCGGTCTCCTTCTGATCGCCGGTGGTCATGATGACGCGGATGCCGGCCCGTTTGCACAGGCGGATGGCCTCCTCGACGTCCGGCCGGGGCGGGTCGGCCATCCCGATGAACCCGACGAAGACCATGTCCCCTTCCAGATGGCCGCGACCCTCGGGATCGGCGGTCGGGATCTCCTTGAACGCGAACGCGAGGACCCGCATCGCGCCCGTCGCCATGCGCGACCGCACCGCGACGAGGTTCTTGAGGACCGCCTTGTCGAGGGGCAGGACGCTGCGACCGTCGAAGTACCGCGTGCAGCAATCGAGAATACGGTCGGGAGCGCCTTTCGTCGCAGAGAAGAACGTGCCCTTCTCCACGTGCTCGTGGACGGTGGTCATCATCCGCCGGTCGGAGTCGAAGGGCAGCTCGTCCAAGCGGGGAAAGTGCGTCCGAAGCGACGCAGGCTCGATGTCGGCCTTGGCGGCTGCGACCAGCAGGGCGATTTCGGTCGGGTCGCCCAGCGCCGTGTGGGCGGTGTACTGGGCGTTGTTGCACAGCGCCGCCAGTCGCAGCAGTCGCAAGAGCCGCTCATCGGCGGATTCGACGACCTTGCCTGCTTCGTCGGTGTAATCGCCTTGCGGCTCGTAGCCCGCGCCGGAGACGTTCAGATACCCGCCCGCCGTGTACACCGCCCGAACGGTCATCTCGTTCTTCGTCAGGGTGCCCGTCTTGTCGGTGCAGATCACGGTGGTGCAGCCGAGCGTCTCGACCGCGGAGAGCTTGCGGATGATCGCGTTCTCGCGGGCCATCTTCCTCATGCCGAAGGCCAGGCCGATGGTCACCGTCGCGGGCAGGCCTTCCGGCACGATGGCCACCGCCAGCGCGATCGCAAACAGGAACGCGTCCTTGAGCGAGGTGACGGTCAGATCGTAGCGGACCGCCATGATCAGGAAGACCGCCAGGCAGATACCCGCCGCGATTCGTGCGATTCGATGACCAATGGCGTCCAGCTCGACCTGCAGCGGACTCTTTTCCATTCCGATGTCGGTGGTTACTCGGGCGATGCTGCCGATCCGCGTGCCCATCCCGGTCTCGCGAGCCAGGAAGGTCAGGCGGCCGTAGCTGAGGGTCGTGCCGGCGAAGACCTTCTCCTCGTCGTGAGGCTTGGCCGCAGAAAGAGGCGGATCGGGTGAAGAAAGTGAGAAGTTGAGAAGGTCGGAAGGTCGGACAGTCTTGTCTTCTTCCACGCTCACCTTCCTACCTTCGGACCTTCTTGCCTTCTCCTCACCCGCGTCGGGAGCCTCTTGGGCAGAAAAAGACGGATCGGGCCTACTCTGAGGGGGAAAAACCTCTTGGCTCGATTTTTCCCCCTCAGACCCTGGTCGCGCGTCGAGAGCTTCATCCCTTCCATTCTTCAACGAAATCGAGCCAAGAGATTTCGTTGAAGAATATAGGCCCGATCCGCCTTTTTCTGCGGCGGGGCGATAGGCCCTCTTCGACACGGGGATCGATTCGCCGGTGAGAGAGGACTCGTTGACCATGCCGTTGATGCACTCGAGGATGACGCCGTCGGCGGGGACGCGGTCGCCCGCTTCGACCTGGACGAGGTCGCCCGGGACAATGAGCTTGGCCAGGATTCGTTTGACAGTCCCATCGCGGATGACGTGCGTGAGGTCCGCCATCATGCTCTGCAACGACTTGAGCGACTGCTCGGCCTTGTACTCTTGGATGAAGCTGATCGTCGCATTCGCCAGGACGATGCAGGCGATGATCAGGGCGTCCCCGCCCGCGCCGGTGAGCCAGGATACGAAGCTCGCGAACAGCAGCAGGATGAGGAACATGTTCGAGAACTGCGAGAGGATCATCGTCAGCAGCTTGAATCGTGCGACGCTCTGCAGCTCGTTGGGACCGTGTTGCGTCAGACGCTCCTGGGCCTGCGATTCCGAGAGGCCCGCCGGAGAAATGCCCAGAGTCTTATAGACGTCGTTCGTCGATGCAAGGTGGCTCATATTCCTCCAGACCACTATGATTCGTCGGTGGGACCAAGGGGGCACAGCCCACCCTATTCGCCCATCGGCCGGATATCGTACCGGCCGACCCGCGCCCGTCAACGCCAATCCGGCGTCACGATCAGAACCGCACCTGGATCTCGGAGGGTTGACGCAGGGTGATCGCCAGCAACCGGCGCTGGGCGTTGAACTCGGTGGCGCCCTGGCCGGCGCTGTCCTGCGGGCGGGCGTTGGGCCTGGTCGGGCGGACTGTCACCGTCGGGGCTTTCTCCACCCCTGCAAGCAGGACGTAGAACACCTTGCTGCCCCATCCGTCCACGGAGAACGTGACCGAGCCGTTGGTCTCCTGGAGGTCGCGGATGGCGCAAGGGGCGTGGAGGAATCGGCCGGTTTTCGACAGTCTGCGGACCTCATAGAACGATCCCTTGTCGAACAGCTCCGGCAGGTGGGTCTGGACGGTGCCGGGATTGATGGCGGGACCTTCGCTGCGCTGCGGTCGCAGGAGAAAGTAATCGGGCAGCAAGCCCTGGCGTTTTGCATCGCTGGTCGGCCAGGTCATCTGCAGGCCGGCGGCCGTGATGCCGTTGGCGAGGGTCGCCCAGGGCCCCTCGGGGTCATACCGGCTGAGCAGGTGCAGGGCCGAGCCGTAGACCAGGCCGCACCATTGGACCGGCTGGCCGAACCAGATCGGCGCCTTCCAGTTCGTCGCGCCGAGCACTGCAATCGTTGCATAGGGCCCGACGTCAGGATTGGAAAAAGGCAGATCGGGCCTACTTTGAGAGGGAAGAATCTCCCTCTTCGATTCTTCCCTCTCAAACCCCGGACGCGCATCGACAGTCCCGCCTTCTCCATTCTTCAACGAAATCGAACCAGGAAATTTCGTTGAAGAATATAGGCCCGATCTGCCTTTTTCCAATCCCTCTGTGGGGCTCACCAGGTATATGAAAGGCACGCCCGTCCATGCCCAGTAGCGGGCCTGCTCCAGGTATTCGGGCTTGCCCGAGATCATGTATCCGAGGGTATAGGCCCGGACGAGGTAGGCACTCGCGAGAATATCGGGTGTATGCAGGGGGACCTCCCAGACCTGCGCCCCTCGCGGTGTCGTGTTCGCGTAGAGCGACGTCTGCTTGTCGAGCAGGGCGAGCCCCTGCTCGATCAGTTTCGGATCGGCAGACAGGGTGGCAGCTTCGAGGATGTGCACGACATCGGGTGCGGCGTGCCCGTTGGCATGCTGGGCGAAATGGGTGCTGCCGTAATCGACGGTGCCGGGACGGTAGAGCTTGACGCCTTGCTCGTCGAAATGGGCCAGAAGGCTCTCGGCATCGGCCCGTCGGCGCTCGACGTAGGCAAAGACACCGCCCAGGACAAGCGGCGGGTTCGGGGTTCGCGTATGCGACACGGCGCTCATGTGCGGCTGCTCCTGCGGCAGCTTCTTCACAGCCAGATCCCTGGAAGCGCTTAGGCGCTCGACCATGTTCGGCTCGCGGGCATGATTCGCCAGCCAGTCCATGTACACAACCGCGTCGGCTGCCGGGCCGGCCTTGAAGCTCTCGCCCCAGACGGCGTGCCGGAAGAGACCCCCTTCGTTGATGGCAGAATCGAGCCAACCATGGGACAGCAACCTCACGGCCGCATCGAAACCGCCCTTGAACTCGGGCACGGCCGGCAGACCTCGAATCTCCACGTACTGACGGACCGCAGGCACGACCGTATCGCCCAGGCCGCCGATGATCGTGGCCCGCGCGGTCAGAGGCTGGCCGGCCTTGATCGCGAAGGGACTGTGCGCGATCAGGGCATTCTCGAATCGCCCATCGCCGACAGCCGGCCCGGAAAGGGCCATGACGTGGGCGCCGCTGTTGTAGATCCGGTCGGGCGAGTCGAAGACCGCCGCGGTCAAGTCCGACGGCTCCCAGATCAGACCGATGTAGCGACCGCCGTAATTGACCGCCATCAGGGGGAACGTGATTTTGACCGGATCGGGCACCCGGCGGATGTGCTCGGGCGTCGTGATGTCCGCTTCGCTGCTGCTGGGCTCGTTGTCGAGGTACTCCAGGCCCGCGAACAGCCCCTGGGTCTTGCGCTCGCCAAAGGCGCCCAGGCCGGGAAAGAGAGTCAGCCAGGGGAAGTGGATGACCTCGCAGTCCCGATCCACCGCAAACGTCGTCTCGACGCAAATCGATCCCGGTTGCGGGCCCGCTTCGAAACTGCGAACCACTTTCCATTGTCCGGCCCGGTCATCCTTCAACAGCGCGGTGATGGTGATTTCGTTCTTCGACCCGGAGGCGTGGGAGACGTCCGCCTTCTCCAGCAGCAGCCAGCAGGCTTCGCCGTCGATCATCAGTCCGATCTGTTCGGCACGATACCCGGCGGCCATTTCCTTGCCATCCACCTTGAGCACGAAGTCGCCCAGGTCTCTTCGGTAGTGCTCCAGTCGCAGCTCGCCGGAACTGACTGTCCCCGCCCTCGCCAATCCTTTGCTGGGCTTCCTGGGACGTTTGAATTGCGGGGGTTCCAGCGAGACAAGCGTCTCGACCTGGATGGAGGCGACGACGATCCGCCCTTCGGAGCCGGTCGGGTCCAGGCGCAGCCGCGTGCCCAGACCGAGCGGTTGTGGAATCCACACGGGATACTCGTGCCATTGGCCGTCGTTGACCACGGTGAATCGGACGGATCGATCGGCTTGGAACGTCGGGCCGTAGAACAGCTCGGCGTGGGGGTCGGCATCCGACTTCATCCGCACGCGGACCCGCGTCATCCCGCTCGTGGACAGGTCCATCGGCGGACTCTCGATCCACGGATCGATGCCGGTCGACGAAAAAGCCAGGCCCTCCGCCGACACGACAAGGTCCTTCACATGTGGATTGCCCTGCCAGCCCTGTTGGCCTTGTGCGAAGTCCCACCGGACGATCTCCCTGCCCCAGGCGACCGCGCAGGAACCCGTCGCCAGCGCGAACACCAGGAACCCGCCGGCCATCTTGATCCTGTCGATGTGCATCGCAACGAACCTCCGAATGCAAAGAGAGCGTTCCATCGCAAAGCGGACCCTGACACCCATCGGATGGATAGGACCCACAAGACCTACCCTGCTTCGCGCTCGGGGTAGTATAATCCTTTTCATGAGCCTGGAACAGGAGATTAGGGAAAAGGCGCTGGAGCTTGGCTTCGATGCGGCGGGCATCACGGACGCCTCGCCGCTCGGTCGCGAGCATATGGAGCATTTCGAGACGTGGCTGCGGTCCGGCTGCGCCGGCCCGCTGGCATATATGCATCGCAACACGGAGAAACGCTTCGATCCGGCACAGTTGCTCGACGGTGCCCGCTCGGTCATCGTCGCAGCGTTGAGCTACGGCCCCCCCGTGTCGGCGACAGCGGTAGGGTGGGCTCCGCCCACCGTTCGCACGGGCAAGGTGGCCCAGTATGCCCAATACGAGGACTATCACGACTTCATCAGGCCGCTCCTGCGGAAGCTCGCCGACTTCGTGCAGAGTCGAACGGATGGAACCTGCCGATTCAAGATCTGTGTGGATTCGGCGCCGCTGGCGGAAAGAGCCCTGGCGGTCCGCGCGGGCCTGGGGTTCATCGGCAAGAACCATCTGCTCATCCACCCGTCGCTCGGCCCGCAAGTCCTGCTGGGCGAACTGATCACGACCGCGGAACTGAAGCATGACGAACCCGCCCGGGGCGACTGCGGCGACTGCGACCTGTGCCTGAACGCCTGCCCGACCGGTGCGCTGCAGCGGGACGGCTTTCTCGACACCCGCCGCTGCATCAGTTGCCTCACCCAGTACGGACCCCCGCCGGCGACCGGCGACTGGCTCTTCGGATGCGACGAATGCCTCCTGGCGTGCCCCCATCACCAGCGGGCGCCCGAATCCGCAAATCGGGAATTCAAGCGGTATCCCGAGCGGGCGAGACTGGATCTTCTGGAGGTGATCGAGATGACCGCGGAGACGTTCCAGTCGCGATTCCACGACTCCCCCATCAGGCAGCTCGGATTGGACAAGCTGAAGGACAATGCGAGACAGTGTCTGAAGTGTCGCGTTTGAAGTGCGAACGGGGGACACAAACCGGGAAGCGGTGATTCTCGATGCCTGGTCTGAAATACGCACTCCTACGTATGGAATCGCATCGTCCAAGCGTCAACTGTGAAACTCGGTGTGGCGCCCCCGCCCTCGGGGGTGATCCCAGCAATTCCAAGGCGATCCCAGCCGGGGGCGGCTGGGCTACATTATTCCTGTCGGCTGAAGGAACTCGGAACCAGGCGGACGAAGTCCGCCGAAGCGATGGTACACGCTACCGAGCTCGTCTGTCGAAACTCATTAGGCGAGCCGGTGGATAACGCCGAGGACATCGGGGGGATCGACGCAGACAAGGAATATCCAAACCCGTGGTGGGAGCTGACTCCTGAGAACGGACCTCGCGGGCTTGCCATGCGATCGCGGATGTACTTTCCCGGAGACTCAGCGCCTACGGCGCCAGGAAGATGTCGCCGTCGCTGGCGGGCAGTTCGTCGCCGCGGATCTCGGTGCCGGGGGACATATCCCGAAGAAGGTACATGTCGTCATCGAGACTGCGGACCCGCCGATGCTTCGTGAACTCGACCGATCCGTCGTTCAGCAGGGCGTTCTGGCCGCGGCCCTTGTGATTGGCGCTATTGGAGGTCGTCTCCTCCTCGCGCAACTGGAGCTGGAGCCTCGTCGAATGATCCGACGGCAGCTTCTCGCTCAGCGGGTTGCGATCGGCCATGAGGACTCCCTCGCACGCGAGGTCTCGTCCGTTGGAGCTCCGGCAGCGAATGCGGACGCTGTACTGGATATAGGCGCTGCTCGGGAAATCGCTGAAATCCGGGATGTTGAAGCCATCGAACGAAAGCTCGCTTTGCTCGCGCCTGCCGGGACAGAGGAATCGGCAGGGATCCACGTACCCGTCCCTGCTGAGCACCCAGAGCTGTCGCGTGTTCGAGTTGTTCTCCTTCCCCTGATCGCCCACTTTCCACCAGGACGCGCCAGGCGCCGTGGCTACGGCCGGCAGGAACCCGTCGTGATCGGACGCATAACTGCGCAACCCGGCATACACGTCGCGGAGATTGGACCCACATCTGCCCTGCTGGTAGCGGCTCCGCATCTGGCCAACCGCGGGAAACAGGATGCCCACGAACAGAACGACCGCAGCCGCAGCGGCAACCACCTCGCTCCAGTTGCGCCACACGGGGATTCGGATCGGACGCCGGGCGGATTCCCTGGCGGTCAGCAACTCACCCATTCGCTCCTTGCCCTCTCCCGGCGCGGCCGCCTCATGCAGTCGGGCGAAAAGCCGCTCCATCAGCTCGTCGGGACACGGCTCCAACTCGACACTCTCCAGGGGAGCCAGGGCATGGTGGAAGGACTCATACAGTTGGGCCGCCTCCTCGCTGGACGCGACCAGGATCTCGGCCTCTCGTGTTTCCTGCTCGCAGGTCAGACCCACAGAATAATCAAAAAGCAATTGCCTCTGACGATCACTTAACGGCGTCATTTGACCTCTTTACTCCCAACTGCCGCTTTCCAATCCTTGGCAAAACGAGCCACAGCAGCGTGTAACCTGCTCTTCACAGTCCCAATCGGTATACTGAGGACCTCGGCCATTTGTTTGTAGGAAAACTGCTGGAAGTACGCGATCGCGAGGATCTCGCGGAGGTTATCGGGCATGTTGGCCATCACCTCGTTGACGAGCGACACGGTCTCGCTCCGTTCGACGTCATCGTAAGGCACGGCTGTGTCGGAACTTAGAGCACTGAGCATCTCGTCGAAGCTCATCTCCTCAGATTCGGTGAGACTGCCGATCGGCACCGCGGCGGTCCGCTGCGCCTTGCGCAGGGCGTCCTTCGCTTTGTTGGCCGCGATGGTGAACAGCCAGGGGCGAAGCGGCCGGCTCGGGTCGAAGCTCTTGTAGCTGGCGAACAGTTGCAGGAACGTCTCCTGGAAGACGTCATCGACGAGGTCCGACTGGTTGAGGAACTGCTTGAGGAACGCATACAGGCTGTTCTTGTACCGGTGGACGATCTCCCGAAACGCGGCTTCGTCGCCCTTGGCGTACTGCTGCAGGAGTTCTGCATCCGTCAAGTTCTCATAGGAATGTGCCATCATGAAGCCCATTATAGAGGCCCGATGCAGAAAGAGAAACCTTTGTTGGGGGCCGGCACAATTGTCGGGCCGCGGCGAGGGTAACAGTTGCAGGGCGACTTGGAAACCGTTATCTTCGGGGTTTCGTCGCTGGAGCGGTGGTATGGCGACCGGCCGGGGTTCTGCGGGTTGAAGAAATAGGAGAGAAGATCATGAAGAAGAACGCGGTTTGGATCATCCTGTTCGTCGTCGTCCTTGCAGTCTTCGTGGGGATTGGCCTGTATCGCAAAGGAGGCTCCAAAACAGTCGGAGGTATTCGAATCGGCGTGATCCCCAAGGAAACGGCCTCCCAGTACTGGAAAGGCGTGAAGAACGGGGCCGAGCAGGCCGCCAAGGAAGAGAAAGTCACCGTCCTGTGGAACGGGCCGGAGGTGGAGACCGACTTCGAGCGGCAGAGGCAGATCGCCGAGGACATGCTCGCCCAGAAGGTCGATGGCATCATCCTGGCCCCCGGCAGCCGCAAGGCCCTGGTCCCGGTCGTCGAGATGATCGCGGCCCGCAACGTCCCGTGCGTAATCGTCGATTCCGGCGTCGAGACCGACAAGTACCTGTCCTTCATGGCGACCGACAACTACAAGGGAGGCGTTCTGGCCGCCAAACGCATCGGCGAAATCCTCGCCGGCAAGGGCAAGATCATCGTCGTTGCCTGGACCCCGAACTCCGCCTCGACGGACGCCCGCTTCCAGGGATTCCGCGACACGCTGACCAAGGAGTTCCCCGAGATCGAGATCGTCGATTCCCAGTACCCCAACCCGCCCACGATGGAGAAGGCCCGCGACGTGTCTCAGGACATGCTGACGAAGAATCCCGGCGTGGACGGCGTGTTCGCCTGCAATGCGACGACCGCCGGCGGCGCCCTGACCGCGCTGCTGAGTTTCCAGCAGAGCCAGGGTTCCAAGAAGATCAAAATGGTCGGCTTCGATGCCTGGCCCATGCTGGTCGACGGGCTCAAGAAGGGCGACCTGGACAGCCTGATCATTCAGAACCCGCACAAGATGGGCTATGAAGGCGTCAAGGCGATCTGCCGTCGGCTCGAGGGCAAGGAGGTGCCCAAGGACGTCGATACCGGCGTCGAACTGCTCACGCAGGACCGGCTCAGCGATCCGAAGGTCATGGAGTTGCTCGCGTCGCAGATATGATCCCCCCTCAGACGCAGAATCCCGATACCGCCCCGGTCGCTCTGCGAATGACCGGTATCTCGAAGCGTTTCGGTCCCGTCCAGGCGCTGAGCGACGTGCGCTTGACCGTCCGCGCGGGCACGGTGCACGCTCTGGTCGGCGAGAACGGCGCGGGCAAGTCCACGCTGATGAAGATCCTGGCCGGCGTGTACCAGCCGGACACGGGCGAGATCGAGATCCACGGCCAAAGACAGGTCCTCGCCAATCCCGCCCAGGCCATCGAGGCAGGCGTCTCGATGATCTATCAGGAACTGGACCTCGCTGAGCACCTCACGGTCGCGGAGAACATCTATCTCGGCGCCGAGCCCAGGGGCCGCCTGCCGTTCGTGGTGAGCCACGGGCGAATGGCTGCCCAGGCGGCGGAACTCGCCCGACGATATGACTTCCAGATCCAGCCGAGCGCCAGAGTCGAGAGCCTCGCCACCGGCGACTGCCAGGTCGTCGAGATCCTCAAGGCGCTGCGCCACCGCGCGTCGATCCTGGTGATGGACGAGCCCACGTCTTCGCTGTCCGAGAGCGAGGCCAAGAGACTGTTCGAAGCCGTCCGACGTCTCCGCGGCCAAGGGTTGTCCATCATCTACATCTCGCACCGGCTCGAAGAGATCATCGACCTGGCGGACGAGGTCAGCGTCCTCCGCGACGGGCGCCTCGTACACTCCGAGCCCGTCGCCGCGATGGACATCCCCAAGATCGTGCACCACATGGTGGGACGCGAACTGACGGATTTCTTCCCGAGCCGCTCGGCCCGCGTCGGCGAGGTCCTCCTGCAGGTGGAAGGCCTGTCCTCCCAGGCCGGGATCGACAAGGTGGGCTTCGAGGTCCGTCGCGGCGAGATCGTCGGGATGGCGGGCCTGGTCGGAGCCGGAAGGACGGAGGTCGCTCGGGCTATCTTCGGCGTGGACGAGAAGACCGCCGGTCGCGTCGTCCTGGAGGGCCGGGAACTGGCGATCGCTTCGCCTGCCGACGCCATCGCCGAGGGGATCGCCCTGCTCACGGAGGACCGCAAGCGCACAGGCCTGTGCCTGGAGCTCGCGTGCAGTTGGAACATCACGTTGCCGAACTTCGAGCAGATCGGCTTCCGGCCGTTCATCAAGCCGGGCCAGGAGAATCGAATCGCCGACGACGTGGGCTCGCGCATCGCGATCAAGTGGTCGTCGCCCCGCGCGCCGGCCAGCTCCCTTTCCGGCGGCAACCAGCAGAAGCTGCTCATCGCCCGCTGGCTGTTGGCCAACTCGAAAGTCATGATCTTCGACGAGCCCACGCGGGGCATCGACGTGGGCGCCAAGGCGGAGATCTACCTGCTGCTGAACCGGCTCGCCGAGGAAGGCAAGGCAATCCTGTTCATCTCCTCGGAGTTGCCCGAGCTGTTCGGCGTCGCCGACCGCATCCTCGTCATGCGCCGAGGGAGGCTCGTCGGCAATCTCAAGACGAAGGACACGACGCCGGAGGAAGTGATGCACCTGGCGGCCGTGGAGGAAAAACGTGAAGGGTGAAGTATGAAGCGTGAAGCGAAGGACGCGAATCCACGCTTCACGAGACCCGCTTCACGAGGTACAGGGAACTATGAACCGATTCGTTCGACAACTGCTGCCCTTCGGCACGCTGATCCTGCTGATCGCGGCGCTCTCGGCCCTTGAGCCCGACGCGTTTCTGAAGGCGGAGAACTTCTTCAATGTCCTGAGCCGCTCGAGCGTCAACGGCATCATCGCGATGGGCATGACCGCGGTCATCATCTCCGGCGGCATCGACCTGTCCGTCGGCTCCATGATGGCCATGTGCGGCATGGTCGCCGGCCTGATCATGAGCAAGAACGGTGCGATCGTCCCCACCCCGGGGTTGATGTGGATCGGCACCGCCGCCGGCATTGGCACGGGTCTCGTCTGCGGCCTGCTCAACGGCGCCCTGATCACGAAGCTGAACCTGCCGCCTTTCATTGTCACGCTCGGCACCATGAGCGCCTTTCGCGGCATCTCCTACGTCATGAACGACGGCATGATGTTCGACGTCCCCACGTACACCTTCCTGGGCCAGGCCAGCGTCGCTGGGGTTCCCGTCAATGTCCTGGTCTGCCTCGCGATTGTCCTACTGGCGTTCTTCATCCTGCGGTACATGCCGCTCGGCCGGTACACCTACGCCATCGGGTCGAACCGCCAGGCGGCCTACCATGCCGGCGTGAACGTCAATCGCAGCCTGCTTCTGATCTACACCCTCACGGGCGTATTCATCGGCTTGGCCGCCATGATCGCGACCAGCCGAACGGTCTCCGCCCAACCGACCGCGGGCCAGAGCCTGGAACTCGACGTCATCGCGGCCGTCGTCATCGGCGGCGCCAGCCTCTCCGGCGGCCGGGGCACCGTCGTCGGCACGGTCATCGGCACGCTGCTCATCAGCTTCCTGCGAAACGGCCTGACCCTGCTGGGCATCTCGACGAACATCCAGCTCGTCGTCATCGGCGCGATCATCATCGGCGCCGTCGCTCTCGACCAGATGGCCCGCGCCAAGGCGGTCGAGAGCCGATAAGCCGGACTGCTCGTCGTGTGCTCGCGGAAGTCGGAAGTTTGTCCCGAAACTCGCGAGACAGGTACATTCCTCATGCCCGAGCAAGATAACGCCTCACGGCGTCACTACAAGCGGGCCCGCCCGACTTGAGAGGCCCCCTTTCTCCGTCCGGAAAAGGTGATCCTCGTCTTCACGTGACGGCTGCCTGACAGGCACCACGCGACTCACTTGAGTTCGGTCAGGTAGATGCCCCGGAAGCGGTGCTGGCCGCCGCCGGGAACCTCGGCTTGCAGCGAGATGTATCCTTCCGCAGGCCCGGCGAGGCCGTCCGCTTCCCAGGCCGGGGTGTCGTTGATGACGAGGGCGGCCTTCGTCCCGCGGACGGTCAGCTTGAACCGGTTCCACTGGCCTGCCTGGATCAAGCCTTTGCTCCGGGCCTCCGGCAGGTCGTTCACGTTGCCCTCCTGGCCTTGCAGGAGATTCGCCTGATACCGCTCGGGCCAAGGCCTACCCTCAGGCACGGCGTCGTAGCGGAAGTAGACGCCGCTGTCCCACTTGCTGTCCCGCAACGGCTTCCACTCGAACTCCAGGACGAAATCGCCATACTTCTTCTCGGTCTGGACCAGGCCGTTGCCTGCTACGATCAGCAGGTCTCCGTTGTCTACGGTCGCCTCGCAGTTGAGGACGGTCCAGCCGGCAAGGGTCTTGCCGTCGAACAGGGACACGCGGCGGCCGGCGCCGCATTCCGCGGCCTTCTTGCACGGACAGGTGGTGCAGGAGGTGGTCACGAGCGCCAAGGCAACGACGAGGGTGCAGAACACACGGCATGTCTTCATAGATTCTCTCACAGCGACTCCGATCATCGACACAGTCCAGCCCGCATCGCCAACGACCAGCGATGAGCCGGACGTCAGGGTAGTCGCCGACTGTCGGCAAGTCAATAGGCCGATTCAAAGGTCGCTCCAACCCGGGGCAGCCTTTTGGAGACCGCAAGACAGAACACAGGACAGGGTTGCGGGCGGCGCGACGACCCAGTATAATCCCCCTCCGGTTGCGCATCGCAGGCCATGCGGAGCGGCCCGAATCGCGTGCTCATTCTTATATCGCAGTAGTGAGAGCCAGGATGATCCGTACCATGATTCTCGGGGTGATCGGGGGCTTGGGGCTTTTCCTCTTTGGAATGCTCCTGATGTCGGACGGTTTGAAGAAGGTCGCCGGCCACAAGCTCAAGGTCGTCCTGGAAACGATGACGAAGAACACCTACGTGGGCTTCGTCGTCGGCGCATTGGTGACGGCCTTCATCCAGTCCAGCTCGGCTACGACCGTTATTGTTATCGGACTGGTCAACGCCGGACTGCTCACCCTCAAACAATCCATCGGCGTCATTATCGGCAGCAACGTGGGCACCACCGCAACCGCCTGGCTGGTCTCCATCGCGGGTTTCGGACTGAACATCGAGACCTATGCCTTGCCGGCCATCGGCCTGGGATTCGTGCTCCAATTGGGCGGGCGGTCGAGGACGATGAAGAGCGTGGGCACCATCGTCCTTGGCTTTGGCCTGCTCTTTCTCGGCATCGAGTACCTCAAGGAGGCGTTTGGCCCGCTGGAGCAGAGCGAGGGGGTCAAACAGATCTTCGTCACCTATGGCAGCAGGCCCATGTTCGCCATCCTGGTCGGGTGGGGTATGACCATGCTGGTGCAGAGCAGCTCGGCGGCCATCGCCATCGTACAGTTGCTCGCGATGGGCGGGGCGTTTGGGGACAACTGGCATATCGCACTGGACATGGCGATCCCCTTCGTGATGGGCGCGAACATCGGCACGACGATTACGGCGCAGCTTGCGGCCCTCCAGGCCAGTCGCACGGCCCGTCGGACGGCGTGGGCACACTCGATGTTCAATATCCTTGGCACGGTGATTGCATATCCCTGTGTTCGCTTGGGCTGGTACGGCGTCCTGGTGGACTTCCTGACCCCTTGGGAACTGTCGGAAGGCACGATTGCCGCGAGCATCGCGATCGCCCACACGACGTTCAATGTGGTGAACTCGATCATCTTCCTGCCGCTGGCGGGCGTATTGGAGAGAACCGTGCTCAAGCTGGTTCCCGTCCGCTCATCCGAAGCGGGCGCCCAGGGTGTGGTCCTCGAACGCCATCTGCTCAGCACGCCGGAGATCGCTCTGGAGCAGGCCCGACGAGAGATCGTGCGAATGGCCAGGACCGCCAAGATGGGATTCGTCGATGCGATGGACGGCCTGCTGGGCGACGACAAGAGAAAGCTGGAATCCGCCCAGGTCGCCGAGGACTTCACCGACACGCAGCAGTACGAGATCACAACCTATCTGACGGAGTTGTCCCGCAAGCAGCTCTCGGAGGAGGTCTCCAGCAGCCTGCCTGTCTTGCTGCACACGGTCAACGATCTGGAGCGCATCGGCGATCACGCGGTCAACGTGGTGGAGATCGCGATCCGCAAGATCGAGCAGAAGCTCACCTTCACCGATTCGGCGCTGGTCGAGATGAACGAGCTGCGCAAAGAGGTTGAGAGCATGTTCGATCGCGTCATCGAGGCCCTCGACAAGGACGACGCTGCAGTGGCGAGGCTGGCCTTGCCCAATGAACGGAATCTCAATCGCATGCAGGTCGAGTTGCGGCGAAACCACGTCCAGCGGATGCGAGACGGGCAGTGCACGCCGGAGGCCGGATTGATCTTCATCGATCTCGTGGACAACGTCGAAAAAACCGGCGACCACCTCACGAACATCGCCCAGGCCGTCATCGGCGGCCTCCAGTGGGACGGCATCGAACTCAAGATCACAGCGCCCAGGTAATATGCAGGTCGCGTCGATCCGGCATCGCCGCAGGCAATAAGTCAGGGCGGTCCCGCGTCTTTCCGTACGCTGTCTGAGTGGCCGAGAAAGTGCAACCCTGCCGCGGTTCCGCTGCGGCAACCGGAGACCCGCCATGAGCAAGTCGTTCGTCCCCTTCATCGTCGGCCTTCTCCCCCTGGTGGGAGCAGGCATCAGCGGTTGTGATTCCACGAGCGGTCCCGATTCCCAGGCGGCATCGGCAAGACCAGAGGGTGCATGCCGCCGGATCGAGCTGTTGCGAGACGCCTGGGGCGTGCCGCACGTCTTCGCAGATACCGATGCCGGTGCGATGTATGGCCTCGGCTATGCCACAGCACAAGACCGGGCCTTTCAGATGTACTACAACCTGCGGATCATCCAGGGCCGACTGGCCGAGCTGGTCGGCGATGTCAAGGTGGGGGTCACCCGCCAGCAGCCGGAGGGCCGCAATTCCGCGTTGCGCAACGACATCGCGATGCGGACCATTGGCTATTGGCAGGCGGCCCAGGAGACCGCGAACAAGCTCGACCCGGAGGCCCGCAGCCTCCTCGAAGCGTACAGTCAGGGCATCAACGATTGCCTTACGACCGATCCGAACGGCCGGGGCCATCTGTTCGAGAAGTACGGCCTGGAGCCCGAGTCGTGGACACCTGCGGCATGCATCGCCTCCTGGTGGCGACTGGGTCTATTCTTCTCCGGCGACGGCCTGCGGGAACTGATCCCCTATTACGAGATCGAAGACGGCGCCAGGACGGTGCGGCGATTTGCGGCGACGGATAGCGCCGGGGCCACGGAGGGCCTCCGTATTCGTGACGAGGCGTCCGTGATCCAGCGCAGCGACGTGAGCGACGCTTGGTTGCAGGAGGTGATGGCCTACGCAACGGAACACAACCTGGTGCGGAAGGTGGACGTGCCGGCTGCCGAAAGTCGGCCCGGGCCCCGATTCAGTCATGCCTGGGTCGTGGGCGGCAAGAGAACCACGACCGGCTCGGCCGTACTCGTCAGCGACCCGCAAACCCCGGTCCGCAATCCCTCGCTGTTCTACGAGCATCACATCACTGGCAAGACCTTCAACGCCCGCGGCATCGGAGTGGCCGGTTGCCCCAGCTTCCTGATCGGCTTCACGCCGAACGTCGCCTGGGGCCTGACCGCCCTCGGCGCCGACCAGGCGGACCTGTTCCTGCTCAAGACCGACCCGAACCATCCGAACCAGTATCTCCTCGACGGCTCCTGGCGCGACATGGAGGTCCGCACCGAGACGATCCAGGTCAAGAACGGGACACCGCGCACGCTCACGTTCCGCGGGACGCGGTTCGGCCCGGTCGTGACCGCCATCGCAATGGGTGTCCGTCGAGGCGACGAGGTCGCCCTCAAGCGGATTCCGATCTGCGAGCCCGATCGCGACACGTTCCGCGCCGTCCTCGACATGGTCCGATCGCGGGACATATACGAGTTCCAGCGGGCCCTCGGCGGCTGGAGCTTCCCCAGCGCCAACTGTGTCTTCGGAGATCGCAAGGGCAATATCGGCTTCAAGACAATCCTCAGCCTGCCCGTTCGCTCGGCCCATTCGCTGCTGGACGACCGGGCCGCCCACGAGGGTTGGGACAGCGACAACGACTGGCAGGGCATCGTGCCCCACGAGCTGCTGCCCCAGGTGATCAACCCCGAGCAGGGCTGGCTCGTCAGCGCCAACCACCGTCCGATCGCGTCGTTCTACCCGCTCTCGCTCGGCATCTCCACCGGCAGCGGCGGCGACACCGACCGCTCCTGGCGACTCAAGGAACGCATGTGGGCGATGACGAGCGGCTCGGAAAAAGGCAAATCGGGCCTATATTCTTCAACGAAATCCCAAAGTTGGCCCGATCTGCCTTCTTCCGAGCCCTCGTTCACGCCGGAAGACGTGCTCGACATCCACTACGACACCGTCGCTCCGATCAAACGGGACCTCATCCGTCTCGGCTACCATCTCCGCGACGTACAGAAATACCCGCTGGACGAGGACACATTGCTCGCGCTCGACTACCTCGAAGATTGGCGAGCCGCCGGCTGCAAGTCGGACATGTCCATCCAGGGCACCGAGATCGTGAACCTGATGCCCATGGCGTTCCGGCAGAACTTCGCGGCCGCCGTCACCTACGGCGGCGGGCTCTCCGGCCTGTGCACCATGCTCCAGACCATCGACCAGCGGATCGCAGCAGACCCCAACGCAGCGCTGACCGGCGAAGAAGCCGACTACGTCAACCTCATCGTCCGCGCCGCCTGGCGGTACGGCAAGGCCCGTTTCGGCGACGACGCGACCCGCTGGCACGAACGAGGCCAACAGGCCTTGCTCGAAACGACGCTGCCCTATATGTCCACCCTGGACGGTTTCGGCTCGCTCGACGAAGACAGGGACATCACGATGCCGGCGCTGCGCTGCACCGACGGCGGGACGATCCTCTCGCAGCAGGCGCAGTCGTACACGCAATACGTCCGGCTCGACGACGCGGACAAATCGATGAGCATCCTGCCCATCGGCCAGTCGGAGCACCCGGAAAGCCCCTATCGACTCTCCACCTGCGACCTGTGGGGACAAGGCAAGCTCCACCCAGCCCCCCTCTCCCGAAGAGCCGTTCAAGACATCGCAGCGTCTCGAACCATTCTGAAGCCGTAGAGAGATGGCACGTAGGAGAGACAATGATGCGACAACCCGCGCCGACGCGTCGTGATTTCCTGAAGTTCGCCGGCCTTGGCGCTGCTTCGCTGGCGGCCGCGAGGGCGGAGAGTGTGTTCGGCGGAGACTCCACTTCCAGACCGAATGTCCTGGTGATTCTGATGGACGATCTGGGTTACGGCGATCTGTCGAGTTACGGCGCGATGGAACTCCAGTCGCCGAGTATCGACCGGCTCGTCGCGGGTGGGATGCGGTTCGACCGGTTCTATGCGAACTCCCCCGTGTGTTCGCCGACGCGGGCTGCCCTGCTGACCGGGCGGTTCCCCGACGTCGTCGGCGTCCCTGGCGTCATCCGCACGGATATCCGCGACAACTGGGGCAACCTGGCCGAGCAGGCGGTCCTGCTGCCTCGCGTGCTCAAAGACGCCGGCTACCATACCGCCCTCGTGGGCAAGTGGCACCTGGGCCTGAACTCGCCCAACACGCCCAACGAGCGGGGCTTCGACCACTTTCACGGCTTCCTCGGCGATATGATGGACGACTACACCAGTCATCGCCGGCACGGAAACAACTACATGCGGCTCAACGGCGACGAGATCGACCCCGAGGGCCACGCGACTGATCTGTTCACCCGGTGGGCTATCGACTACCTGCGCGAACGCGCCGGGAAGAGCACGCGGCAGTCCCGTGGCGAGGGCATCTTGCCCTCGGATCTCGGGCAGAATGTCCGCGATTTTGAAGCCTCCGGGAACCACGGGCAAGATGCTCGCGAGACGCAAGGGCGGGACGCCCTCGCCACGAGGCAACCCTTCTTTCTCTACCTGGCGTATAACGCCCCGCACACGCCGATCCAGCCGCCGCAGGAGTGGCTTGATCGCGTCCGCCGACGAGAGTCAGGGATCGACGACAGGCGGGCGAAACTCGTCGCGTTGATCGAACACCTCGACGACAGGATCGGCAAAGTGCTCGATGCTTTGGAAGAGACTGGCCTGGCCGACAATACCCTCGTGATCTTCGCCTCCGACAACGGCGGCCAGTTCAGTGCCGGCGCTTCGAACGGCCCGCTTCGGGCGGGCAAAGGAGACATGTACGAGGGCGGAATCCGCGTGCCGATGTGCGCGGTCTGGCCGGGCAGCATCAAAGCTGGCTCGCGCAGCGACCGCGTGGCGATGACAATGGACATCTTCCCCACCGTCTGCGAGGCTGCAGGTTTGAGGATCGACCACAAGATCGACGGCGTCAGTCTCCTGCCTACCCTGCTGGGCAAGGCACAGCCTCCAGACGACCGAATCCTGTTCTGGGTCCGTCGGGAGGGCGGCGCGCAGTATGGCGGCCGGGCCTACTACGCCGCGAGGCAAGGCGACTTCAAGCTTCTCCAGAACAGTCCCCACGAGCCGATGAAGCTCTACAATCTGGCGGAAGACCCGCAGGAACAGCACCCGCTCGACGGCAAGCATCCGATGCATCGCAAACTCTTCAACGCCCTCCAGGACCGCGTGAATGCGTCCGGCGCCATCCCCTGGCAGCGGCCTGCTTCATAGGCCGCGAGCCCCCGACAAGAACGCAGTCGCCCGTTTGAGGGTGCGTGACTGTACTTGCGCGCGTGCAATAGGGGTTCACGAACATCCTTGATTGTCATTCTTGCGAAGGCGGGAATCCAGTTCCTGGGGCACGTCGTGGACCACGGCTCATGGATTCTTGCTTGGCGGAGGAATAACGGCGTCCTGCCAATGCCTCGTCACCCCATGGGAGACCGCAAGAACGGTCCTGCACCCCCCTGTTTGAAGTCGTCTGTCTTGCTTCTTGCTTGTCGTCGATTGATTTGGTACAATGCAGGGTGACTATGGCAGGAGACGACTGCACAGCGGAGAACCCGAATCACGGAGACAACAACGTCGGAAAGGACAAGCAATAAGCGAGCATCTGAGCTTCGTGGCCGCTTTGCTAATGTTTACCACATGGATAGCCTGGGCGCAACCAAGTCCGGCAGCCACGCCATCGGATGACGGAGCCGCGGGCGTGACGATCACGCTGCTGGAGCAGAAGAAGACCGACAAGGCACTCGAACTAAGGTATCAGATCAGCAACCAATCCGGACGCGATATTTGGATCTGTCAGACCGTCAGTCCGGACTTTGACTTTGAATACTTCATACCCGCGAGCGACCATAGGCTCGTGGTGCGCAGGCGACAGGATGTCCCCAGGGAATTCGAATCCTATGACGACAATTTTGTCGGAGCCTATGTACGGATGCGCCCCGGGCAGTCCCGGGTCGAGCGTCTATGCCTGCCTTTCCCGGTTCACTGCGCGACTGTATACGCTGCCAAAGTCCGCGAGCACGCCATGGATGCAGCTTCTCTGGTTGTCGAGATTGGCTTCTATGACTACGACTTGCCGGAGGACCGCCTAAGACTACAGAGAAGGTCGCCCGATGCGAACACGCCTAATCCATTCAGCAGTGCAGGGCTGCCGATGTGGATCTATGCATGGCGGACTCTAACGGTGTCGCGTGAATCTGTCTGGGACAGAGACAACATGTTCCCTCTCGGCAACGAGTATCGAAGTGAACCCCGTGAGCACACTCTACGAATTGAAATCAATGACTTGTCTATCCCGTGCATCTATGTCGGCCCGTTCGGCTTCTGCGATACACCCGGCGAACGACCTGATCTCACCGGTTGCACACGAATCGAGGTGACCTATGAGCCCTCTCTGCTGGAGTATTTCTTCCCGCATGCTGGTCAGCAGAGTCTTCTCAATGCCGAGGAAAAGCAGTATCTGCAACGACAGAAGACGGTCGTCGTCGATCGCCGGGAGTTGATCCAGGCTTTCGCCTTCGAGATCAAGCAGGCGAAGAGCAGTTCGGTCAATCTTGTGGGAAGTACCGCTCGGGTCAAATGTTACGATGGCGACAGAGTCTTGACGTCTTTCGCCGTGTACGAAGGGAATCGCCTGCTCCTGGATGGGGGCGAACAGTTCATACACCGATCCGGTTTCAAGACCCTGAGGGCATTTCCTCAGTCGGCACAAGCGTTTGAAGCCCGAGTCGGCTGTGCCTGGAACTTGCGAAAGCTATGGAATCGTCTGAGACCCTATGAGAACGTTGAGAACCCTGGCACGGCAGACCCAATCTGTGTGGCGGGATGGCCGCGAGCGAGCGAGTGGTGTAATCCCATTGTGCGAGCCTATGAGAACGCGAGTCCAGATCGGCGCGTCATTACGCAGCCGTTCAAATGCCCCGCTGTGGATAAAGTCAGATGTCACTACAGCATGAATCCGAACTGCGAGCCGAATTCGCCGGAAGACATGGTGCTGTTGTTCGAGACGAAAGCCGGTTGGAATCAGCACGGCGGGCCGGAGTTGTTTACCTTCGACAACCACGACCCCAAAGGTGGGTGTGTGCTACTCAATGACGGAACGGTCAAGTTCATCCGCACAGAAGAAGAACTGAAGCAGCTTCGCTGGAAGTAGGCGACGATGGGCACGCCGCAAGCCGCTTGGGCACCCCCACATGCAATTGCCCTGCCCATAATCGCACGCTGAATTGCGGACGCGGGCGGCATCCCTTATAATCCACGCCGCAATGGAGTCCATTAGGAGTCTACGACATGGCGATGAACGACGCGGCGTTTCAGAAGTGCATCAATCCCGCCTGCGGGGCCGAGTTCGACTGCAAGGAGTCGATCTTCAAGTGCCCTAAGTGCGGTGATCTGCTCGACATCCAGTACAACTGGGCCAAGATCCCGGTGCCCAGGAAGCTCGCCGATTTCGGCAAGCGGTGGGCCACGCGTGACAAGCCGCTGGACTTCTCCGGCGTATGGCGGTTCCGCGAGCTGCTGGACTTCTGCCCGGACCAGCACAAGATCACCATCGGCGAAGGTCAGACCATTCTCCAGCAGAACCGCCCGATCGCCCAGCAACTCGGCATGAAGCCCGACTGCCTGTTCCTCCAGTACGAAGGACTCAACCCCTCGGGCTCCTTCAAGGACAACGGCATGACCGCCGCCTTCAGCCATGCGAAGATGGTGGGAGCCAAGAGCTGCGCCTGCGCATCGACCGGCAACACGTCCGCGTCGGTCGCACTCTACGCCCAGAGGTGCGGACTCAAGTGTACCGTGTTCATCGGCTCCGGGCGGATCGCCTTCGGCAAGCTCAGCCAGGCGATGGACTACGGCGCTCAGACCGTCCAGATCCAGGGCGACTTCGACGATTGCATGAAGCAGGTCCAGGCCGTCTGCGTCGAGCTGGGCCTGTACCTGCTCAATTCGCTCAACCCGTTCCGGCTCGAAGGCCAGAAGGCGATCATGTTCCGCATTATCGAGGCCCTCGGCTGGCAGGTCCCCGACTGGATCGTCGTCCCCGGCGGCAACCTCGGCAACTCCTCCGCGTTCGGCAAAGCGTTCGCCGAGCTCAAGCAGCTCGGCCTGATCGACCGCGTGCCGCGAATGGCGATCATCAACGCCACCGGCGCCGACACGCTCACCGACCTCGTGAACAACAAGAAGCTCGCATGGAACAACGGCCACGTGGATCAGAAGATCATCGACAATTACTATGCGGACCTGACGGCCAGGCACTTCTCGCCGCACACGTGTGCATCGGCCATCGAGATCTCCCGGCCGGTGAACCTCAAGAAGTGCCTGCGGGCCATCGACGTCTGCCAGGGCGTCGTGCGGGCCGTGACGGACCAGGAGATCTGCGACGCCAAGGCCCTCATCGGCAAGTTCGGCCTGGGCTGCGAGCCCGCCTCCGCAGCGACCGTCGCGGGTCTCAAGCACCTGCTGGCCGAGGGCGTCATCGCCAAAGACGCACGAGTCGCCTGTGTCCTGACCGGGCACACCCTCAAGGACCCCAACGTCACTGTGAACTACCACAAGGACAAGCAGGGCCAGTTCAGCAATCCGCCCCTCTCGGCCCCGAACGACCTGCAGGAGATCATCAGGCTGATTCGCTGATTTACGCAGCGGCTTGGAGGCCGCACTGCGACTTGTCGGGAACTCAATGCATTGTCCAATGAGCTTCGACGAACACCTTCGGTTGTGACTTGGCGCAGGCGTCCGGGTGGACGGTGTAGTAGCATGGGCGTCCCGCCCATGATTCGGGATCACGGGCAAGATGCCCGTGCTACGGCGAGCGAGGACACTCGCCCTACGAGGACCGGCCGTCGCAGTTTCAGAATACCGAACTCATTCGTCGGAACCTATCGGGGTGTCATGGTCACGACTGCAAAGACGCAGGTTGAGCCTGCGAGGAGAGAAATCATGAAACGTGCTGATTCCAACGCCGCTTCATCAGGCATTCACGTTATCCTTTTATTCGCGATGATCGCCGCGTGCTTCCCGGCGTGTGTCGCCCATGCCGGCGTGACGCTCCACGTCTCCAAGCTGGGCGACAACTCGGATGGGCGGACCTGGAACACCGCGTTCCACACGATTCAAAGGGCCCTGGACGCGGTGCCCGACGACCAGGGCGGTCATCGGATCATCGTCCGACCCGACACCTACGTCGAGGCCAACCTCGCTCCGGTCCACAAGGGGGCCGCAGGCGCCTACAACAGCCTGATCGGCGACTTCGACGGCTCCCTCGGCTCCGGCGCCACCGGCTGGGTTCTCATCGACTCCGGCGATCCCGAGAAGGGCTTCAAGAGCTGGGATTGGTGGGGTCCCGTCCGCGCGTCGGACAAGCACTGGCCGCACGGGAACAACCAGGAGACCTTTTCCAGCATCATCTGGGACCGCTGGAAACTGAGCCATCTCTACACCGCCGGCGGCGACGGCGGCTTCTTCTGGGACCTCACGAACAAGAGCGGCGAGGGCTTCACCGTCGTCGTCGAGGACTGCGTCGGCACCGGTCGCGCCTTCGGCGGAGGCGTCGCCTATCCGACGGTCCGGCCGGGCGAGCCGAGCGTGTTTCGACGCTGCTACTTCCTCGCCCTCGACTGGGTGGGCGACACCGCAGCCGTGCTTGTGGGCGGTTGGGAAAAGACGATGCCCGAGCATCCGCACGTCATATTCGAGGATTGCACGCTGGTGCACACCGACAACGCGGTCGCGATCTCCTACGCCAGCCACTGCGCCCGGGCGAGGTTCGTCAACTGCCGGATGATCGTGCTGAATTTCACCCAGCCGGAAATGGGCGGCAAATCGACCGGCATCATCTGCACCCAGGGACACTCCCCCACCGGCAAGCTGCACGTCGATCTGGAGGACTGCATCCTTGCGGGCTACAGCGTCTTCACGTCGGGCGAGGAGGCCAAGGCCGTCACGTACACGACCAGGGGCAGGACGCAGGCCTACGTGCAGTTCAAGCAGCAGGCGCCTGCCGGCTTCGAGCGTCTGGGCCTGTGGCCCACGGACCTGTTCGCCCAGATCGCGCCGCCGAAGCTCGGGTCGGGCTCGGCGGTCGCCCCCACGCGGCCCGTGCTGACCAAGCTGCCGTTGGCCATCGCCAAGGCCATGGAGAACACGCCGGTCATATGGAAGGGCCGGCCCCTGCACATCCTCAATCGTCGCGACGACACCAAGAACGGCACCGACGACTACGTCAAGAGCATGTACCTCTACGCGGTCGATATGGATACAGGCGAAGAGGTCTCCCGCTTTGCCGAGGGCCACTCCTTCGCCAGCGCCTTCGTGAACGGGTCCGACCTCCACGTCTTCGCCAGCGAGGGGACCAATCGCGACTGGTTCCAGGGCCTCTTTCACTTCATGACCCGCGATCTCAAGACCTGGACCCGCGAGCCCGCCATCGCCCAGGACGGCGACGAGCACCTGTTCAACGCCTCCGTCTGCCGGGACGAGAGGGGCTTCCTCATGGCCTACGAGTCGAACAAGCCCGTGTCGTTCTGCTTCAAGTTCGCCCGGTCCGCGGACCTCTCGAAGTGGGAAAAGATCCCCGGTCTGGTCTTCACGGGTGTGAACCACGAGTACAGCGCCTGCCCGGCGCTTCGCTACTTCTCCCCCTACTACTATGTCATCTACTTGCACAACTTCATCCCGGGCCACAAGGGGTACACGCCATTCCTGGCCCGGTCGAAGGACCTGGCCGACTGGGAGCTGAGCCCGTTCAATCCGATCCTCGAAGCCGGTCCCGGCGAGGGGATCAACAACTCCGACGTGGACCTCTTCGAATGGGAGGGCAAGACGTACCTCACATACGCCACCGGCGACCAGGCCACCTGGGGCGCCGTCCGCATCGCCCTCTACGACGGTTCGATGCGGAAATTCTTCACGAGCCATTTCCCATCCGGCCTGCCCACGGTGAAAGCCGACGCCAGAGCGAATTGAAGGCCGAACAACCGTGATCCCTCGAGCCCTGGGGCTCGGCCAAATTCTGCTTGCGTTGGGGACCCGGAATCCTGTACAATTCCGACGACGGAGCGCGCAGACAAAAATGGAGTACCTATGAATGGCGGTAGGGTCCCTGCAGGGATCGATCGCGGCAATCATGAAGGCAGGAGAATGATTATGGCACGAAGAACTGTGTTGGTGGTCGTATTCCTGGGGTTTGCCATGTCAGCCAGTGCGGCTCCAGTGAACCTCGAAACCTGGTCGGAATTGACACTGAACTTCCCTGGTGGGCAGGGTGCCGGCAACTGGGTTCTGGCTGCGGACAAGACGTATGTTGATCAGACCCTGAATGCCGATCCGTCCTTCTTTCTGAACAACCTCGATTTGACAAGCTATTCCATGGACGGATCGTGGCAAGTCAGAACAGCCAGTGACGACGACTATATGGGGTTTGTGTTTGGCTACCAGGATTCCAGCAACTTCTACCTTTTCGACTGGAAGCAGGCGAATCAGAGCTATGTAGAGACTTATGCTGCGGAAGGCATGACCATCAAGAAGCTGACGGGGGCTAGCGGTGACGGGGCTGTCGATCTGTCCCTGGCTGAACTTTGGGAGAACGAGCATGACTATGGGGACATGCAAGTCCTGGCCCAGAACCACGGCTCCGCGATGGGCTGGGCAGACAACGCGCTGTACGATTTCCACTTGGATTTCGGCTTGAATCCCGGCGAGATCCATGTCGTGGTCAAAGACGGCGCTGTCACCGTGTGGGATGTCACCGTAACCGACACCACGTTCACGTCTGGACAGTTTGGCTTCTACAACTACTCGCAACAGGCTGTGCGTTATGCCAACTTCGAGCAAACCGTGGTTCCCCCATCCGATCCGACGGTTCCTGCACCCGGCGCGATCCTGCTGGGCTCCCTGGGCACCGGTCTCGTCGGCTGGCTGCGCCGCCGCAGAAGTCTGTGACACGTTGTTCGACGCACGTTGATTCCAGGGCTGCGAACCTGTATCGCGGCCCTTTTCTTTCTGATCCTTCGTCGCAAACCGGGGACGGCTTCCGCAGTCCGCGCGTATCCAAGCCGGGGGATCCCCGGGATTCCGTTGAAGAACTCACGAAAGAATGGGTCCTGCCGGTGGCGGCAGGACCCGCTTCTGGCCCAAGGAAGGGCGCAGAAATGATGGTCTTGCGGTAGCGACCCATCGTGTCAACCTATGGCAGTTCCTCCCCGTTCCCCGGTTCGGATGCGAATGCACTCGGGCAGGTCCAGAACGAAGATCTTGCCGTCTCCGATCTGCCCGGTGCGGGCGCCTTCGATGATCGCGTCGACCGTTCGTTTGACGAAGTCCTCGTTGACCGCGATCTCCAGGCGGACCTTGCGAAGGAGGTTCACCTCCATCGGGACCCCGCGATAGGACTCGTGGTAGCCCTTTTGCTGTCCACAGCCCAGCGAATTCGTAACGGACATCTTGTAGACCTCAGCCTTGTACAACGCTTGTTTCACGTCGTTGAGCTTGTGCGGCTGGATGTATGCGATAATCAATTTCATTTCCGTATCTCCTGAATCGGGCTTGCGGCCCGTCGGTTCTCTCGGATTATCCTCATCTCGTCACGCGGTGGTGAAGACCTGGAAGCCCGAGTACGCTTCGTTCCCGTGTTCGCCGATGTCGAGACCCTTGAGCTGCTCATCATCGGTGACACGCAGGCCGATGGTCTTGCTCAACCCGAGGAACAGGACGAGCCCAAGGCCGAGGGCCCACGCCGCCGCGGCGCCCGCTCCGGCGAGCTGTATTCCGAGCTGCTTGAATCCATGCCCGTAGAACAGCCCGCTGTTGATGCTGAACAACCCGTAGGAAATCGTCCCCCACACGCCGCAGACGCAGTGGACGCTCACGGCGCCAACCGGGTCGTCGATCTTCAGAACGTAGTCGATGAACAGCACGCTGAGCACCACGATCACGCCGGCAACCGCACCGATGAGCACCGCGCCGATGGGAGACACCCCGTCGCAGGGAGCGGTGATGGCGACCAGACCCGCGAGAACGCCGTTGAGGGCCATCGAGACATCGGGTTTCTTCATGAGGGTCCAGGAGGTGATCAGAGCGGCGACCGCTCCGGCCGCCGCGGCGAGATTCGTGGTCACGGCGACATAGCCAGCCAGACCGACGCCCGAGGTCGTGCTGCCGGGGTTGAACCCGAACCAGCCGAACCACAGGATGAACACGCCCAATGCCGCCAGCGGAATGTTATGCCCCGGAATCGCGCGAGGCTTGCCGTCGGGCCCGTATTTGCCGATTCGCGGACCGAGGACGATCGCACCCGCAAGGGCCAGCCAGCCGCCGACCGAGTGTACGACCGTCGATCCGGCGAAATCATGGAACCCGAGTTTCTCGAGCCATCCGCTGCCGCCCTGGCCGGCAAGGCTGTTCCAGGCCCAGGAGCCGAAGATGGGGTAAATCACCAGAGAAATGAAGAGACTGTAGACCAGATAGGATGTAAACTTCGTTCGTTCCGCCATGGCGCCGGATACGATTGTGGCCGCTGTGGCTGCAAAGACGGTCTGAAAGATCAGGAACGTCCAATTCCAGTCCCCGCTTCCCGGCTCGACGCCGCTGAGCCAGAACATCGAAGTGCCGATCCAACCCTTGCTCTGCCCGAACATCAGACCGAAGCCAACGAAAAAGAAAGCCAGCGACCCGATGGAGAAGTCGAACAAGTTCTTCATCAGGATGTTCACGGAGTTCTTGGCCCGGGTGAAGCCGGTTTCGACCATGGCGAACCCGGCCTGCATGAAGAACACGAGGAACGCGGCGACCAGCGTCCAGACCACGTTGATGTTCGTCTGGAGTTCGGTCTTGACCGCATCGATGTCCGCGGGGGGCGCATCGCCCGCCCACGCAGGAATGGACATCGCCAACACGGCGAGAATGGCAAATCGGGGCACCTGTCGTCTGACTCTCACGTTTCTACCCTTTCCAACATACACTTCTGAACCCGCGTCGCCACGCCGACGCACTCCCGACTACTCATGCCCGCACTCAATCCATGGTCTCCGACACGGGCTGGGTGTGTAGGTTGCAAGTGCCGTGCCAGGGAAACATTTTTCTCGCCGCATCGCCATAAACCACGCTTCTACAATAGGTTACGTGCCGTGTACAGATCGGGAGACAGATCCCAGGGTGGCTACATAAATGTAGGCCGGTAGTATGAGGCCTACAATATCGTAGCCGCATATGGTCCCACACAAGGCGTCAGCAGAGGATTCGCGGAGTTGCCGCTATTCTAGATCAGAACAGGCGGGTACTGTCGAGCAGGAACGTAACGGGACCGTCGTTGGCGCTTGTCACGTGCATGTGCGCGCCGAAGACGCCCTTTTCGACGGGGACTCCCTGCTGGGAAATGACCTGCGACACCTTCTCGTACAGGCCCTCGGCGAGCGCCGGATCGGCGGCGCCGTCGAAGCCGGGCCGGCGGCCCTTGCGACAATCCCCATGCAGGGTGAAGTTGCTCACGAGCAGGACCCCGCCGGCGATGTCGATCACGCTGCGATTCATCTTGCCCGCCTCGTCGGCGAAGATCCGGAGATGGACCAGCTTCTCGGCCATGAACTGGACGTCGGTCTCGGTGTCGCCCTGGCCGACGCCGAGATAGACCAGCAGGCCCGGCCCGACCCGGCCGACGACCTTTCCCTCGACCTCGACCTTTGCCTCACTGACTCGCTGTATGACTGCTCGCATCGTCGCTCACCTTCAATCGTCATCCGAACCAGGGCACCGCGGCAGCACGCCGGATGTGCAGTTCGTCCACGACCCCGTTACCCCCGGTGACAATCGCGACTTTCCCGTCCAAGCGCCCAGCCATGGAGACACTCCAATCGAAAGAACAATCCCAGGATTATATACCAGGACAATGCCGCCGAGGAGGAAAACCCCGGCTCATCCGGTTTTCGCGTACTTCGGTGGTTCTTGGGGACCTGTCCCCAAACCCCTGAGATTTATCGCTTTGGGCCAATAGCATGGTATGGATAAGAGGGCGACGCCCCCTACCGGCGGAGTCGGCATACCCTGTGCAAGCGAGCACGAAGCGGTCTCAGCGGGGTTCCCGCCGACCGATCCAGCAAAGGCCCAAGACATCCGCACCGGCGTGTCCTGTCGGCTTCCCGCCATGCTATTGGCGGAAAGCGGAAAACCACCCTCGCACGACCGCTTCGGGCGTGCCTGGATCACGGAAGTACGCAAGAACCGGATGAGCCCCATTTCTCTCCTCATTCGTGCTTTTCTTTGACTTCGCTCCAGGACCGCCGTATACTCCGCCGGACGCTTGTTTGACCGAGATGGATATGAATTACCAGTTCGACAAAGACAAGGTATCGCAGCACCTCGTCAAGTACGGGGTGGACATCCGGCCGCCGTTGTCACCGGAGGAGGACCGGGCCAAGCTTCAGGACTACGGCAACTGGCTCGTCAAGCAGTTTCCCGAGGTCTTCGAAACCATGCTGGTCGGCCCTCGCGAGCTGCGGGTGCAGCGAACGTTCCTGCTGCCCAACGCCAAGCGGATCGAACTGGCGACATTCGTGCTAACGAATCGCGGCCCGGTGTTCACATTCCCCGAGCGGCTGTTCATCGACCAGACGCACGAGCTGGCCATTCCCGACAAGGACAAGATCTTCCGCAGGGCCTTCGACGAGCTGCGAGGGCGCTTCGTCGAACGAACCGTCCTTCGGGTCGGCGTCGTCCACGAACTGGTTTTCGACACCGGCTTCACGGATTCACTCGATGTGATCGCCAGCAGTCTCAAGTACGAGCTGTGGCGAGAGAAGGCGAAGAACCTCCGCATCTGCATCGAGGCGCCCACCGAGGACAAGAACGTCAACATTGAGCTTCGGCCCACCCACCTGCAGCGGACCGGTCCGCATGATCCGAGCGCCACACAGGAAATGAGATTCGGCATCATCGTCAACGTCGATATCAACAACCGCCAAACCGACCGCGACCTGACCAAGGCCGCGGTCACGGACGTTCTCGCCTTTGCCAGTGACTACGTCCCTGACGAGTTGCTCAGATTCCTGAACAACGAGTATTGAACCAGAGGGCGGGGACTCACCGGATTCTGCCATCACGCGAGGTTTCTGCGCGGCAGTTTCCTGCTGTGCGCGCAAAAGAAAAACAGGGCTGAGGAGCGGAGGGAGAGGAAAAGCGAGATAACCCCAGCCCTGTTATAGTGCGATACGTATCCAGGATTCAAACTGACCTACGGCACTATACCGTGGTGGGTTCAATTCAATCAAGCAAAATCTTTCACAAAGTCAGTCAAATCCTGCATGCGACGGTTCATGACCGACCAACAGCGGGCATCCACAAACCGGCATGAAACCCCATATGTGGGCGTTCACAACGAGCACCCCCCAACATTTTGGGAGTTGTGAGATTCCCCAAGTGTTCTGACAATCGTGGGATCAGATTCTTCAGCACGTGTTCTTTCGCAGCTACAATACAATTGGTCTTGAGACGGGACGCTCGCAAGCCGACAAGACTCTCTATATGGCGACAGACAGTGTTCTGAGCTTGATTGGCAATACGCCGCTGCTTCAGCTTCGCGGCGAGCGGGTCTTTGCCAAGGCGGAATTCCTCAATCCCGGCGGGAGCATCAAGGACCGTATCGCGCTGGCGATGCTGGAGGCCGGCCGGCGGGACGGCACGCTCAAGCCCGGCGCGATCATCTGCGAGCCCACCAGCGGCAACACCGGCATCGGCCTGGCCCTGGTCGGCCGGCTCATGGGCCACCGCGTGCGGATCGTCATGCCGGAGGGCATGAGCGAGGAACGCAAAAAGCTCATCCGAGGTCTCGGCGCCGAGCTGATTCTCGTGCCTGACGACCAGGGCATCGCCGGCGCGGTCCGTCGGGTGGAAGAGATGGCAGCGGAAGACAAGCAAGTCTTTGTCCCGCAACAGTTTAGAAACCCGGCAAACCCGCAGGTACACTACGAGCAGACCGCCCGCGAGCTCTGGCGGCAGATGGATGGCCAGGTCGCCTGCTTCGTCGCCGGCGTGGGCAGCGGCGGGACCCTCCAGGGCGTCGGCAAGTACCTCAAGGAGCAGGACAGGAGCATCCGCGTCGTGGCCGTCGAGCCGGAGCACCGCTCCGCATTGTTGGGACACGAGCCCGGCCTGCACCAGATCCAGGGTATTGGCGACGGCTTCGTTCCCGACGTCCTGGATGTGTCCATGGTCGACGAGGTCGTGGAGGTATCCGACGAGGACGCGATCGAGACCACCCGCAGACTGGGCCGCGATTTCGGCCTGCTGGTAGGCATCAGCTCCGGAGCCAACGTCTGGGCCGCCCGACGATTGGCCGAGAGGACTGGGGGCAATATCACGACCGTCCTGCCCGACCGCGCCGAGCGGTACTTCAGCACGGCCCTGATGTGAGCGCGCAGAAAAAAGGCCGAGGCAGGAAGAAGGAGGACGTCTTCGCCTCAGCCTTTGTGTGCAACCGTAGCATCTACGCTTCGGACCGCTCGCTTGTTCGAGATCGCACCGAGCGGTGAGAAACGGGGAGGTTTGGCGCCGGCCAGCCCACCATTCGCAGATTATCCGCAATCAATCATTGACAGATTCCAGCTCCCCCATTATCTGTCCACATCTAAACGTCAGCGGCGGAATAACCGATAAGGACCGCAAATGGCAAAATCGAATTCGCACAAATCGCTCGTCATCGTCGAATCGCCCGCGAAGGCCAAGACGATCAATAGATACCTGGGTCCCGACTATGAGGTCCATGCGTCGATGGGTCACGTTCGCGATCTGCCCTCGAAGGGCTTGAACGTGGACATCGAGAACAACTTCGAACCCACCTACGACATCATGCCGGGCAAGAGGCGCGTCGTCACCCAACTGAAGGCGGCCGCCAAGAAGTGCGACAAGCTGTACCTGGCGACAGACCTTGACCGCGAGGGCGAGGCGATCGCCTGGCACCTCGCGCAGGTCTTGGGCGTCCCCGAGGACCGCACCTACCGGGTGATCTTCAACGCGATCACGAAGACCGCGATCAAAGAGGCATTCGCCGATCCCGGCCGGATCGATACGGACAAGGTCATGGCCCAGCAGGCGCGTCGCGTGCTCGACCGGATCGTGGGCTACGAGATCAGCCCGCTGCTGTGGAAGAAGGTCACGCGGGGCCTGTCCGCCGGTCGGGTGCAGTCCGTCGCGGTCAAGATCATCGTCGAGCGGGAAAAGGAGATCCGCGCCTTCAAGCCGGAGGAGTACTGGCTGATCCCCGCGGTCTTCACGACCGACCTGAACGCCAACTACCACCAGCAGTGGATCGATTTCATCACGCCCAAGACCCCGGACGGCAAGCCTCCCACCATCGAGCAGCAGAGCGACTGGCTGGCCCAGCGCAACGCCTTCAAGGCGGAGCTGTCCAGGATCGGCGACCAGAGATTCAGCGCCGCCAACGAGCAGGATGCCCAGAAGGTTTTCCGCGAACTCCAGAACGCACAGTTCAAGATCGCGGAGATCGAGACGAAGGAATCCGCGTCGAAGGCATCGCCGCCGTTCATCACGTCGACGTTGCAGCAGGCAGCAGCCAACCGCCTGGGTTTCACCGCCAAGCGGACGATGGCGGTCGCCCAGCAGCTCTATGAAGGCATCGACCTGGGCTCGATGGGCTCGCTCGGCCTGATCACCTACATGCGAACCGACAGCACGCACCTGTCCGGCGAGGCCCTGGGCGAAGTCCGCAACTACATCCAGAGCCACTTCGGGCCCACGTATCTGCCCGAGAAGCCTAACTTCTACGCGGACAAGAAATCCGCGCAGCAGGCCCACGAGGCCATCCGTCCCACCGACGTCGATCTGACGCCGCAGGAGATTCGCGAGCACCTCAACGAGGAGCAGTTCAAGCTCTATGACCTCATCTGGCGCCGTTTCGTGGCCTGCCAGATGGAGCCCGCCCGCTGGAACGTCACCACATTGAACATCACCGCGCCGACCAGCGTCGGGACGGCTCTGTACAAGGCCGCGGGACGGAGTCTCGTCTTCGACGGATACAGCAGGGTCTGGCAGACCGGCTCCACCGAGCAACAGCTCCCGGCAACGCAGGTGGGCCAGTCGCTCGCGACCGTGGACATTGAGGCCGAGCAGCACTTCACGAAGCCGCCTGCCCGATACACGGAAGCCTCGCTGGTCAAGGCGTTGGAAAAGGAAGGGATCGGCCGGCCGAGCACGTACGCGCCGATCATCAGCACGATCCAGGATCGCGGCTACGTGGAGCAGAAGGACCGCAAGTTCTTCGCCACCGACCTGGGCGAAGTCGTCACCGCCAAGCTCGACGAGTTCTTCCCGCGGATCATGGACATCGCGTTCACCCGCCAAATGGAAGAGCAGCTCGACCGAATCGAGGAACAACATCTCGACTGGGTCCGCGTTCTCCAGGAGTTCTACGGTCCGTTCAAGGCCAATCTCGCAACGGCCACTGCGGAGATGAAGCACGCGAAGGCGGAAGCCACGCCCAGCGAGTACAACTGCCCGGACTGCGGCCGGCAGCTCATGTACAAGTTCGGCAAGAACGGCAAGTTCCTGAGCTGCTCGGGGTATCCCGAGTGCAAATTCGCCTGCCCCTGCGACAAAGAGGGCAAGATGATGAAAGACGAAGTCAGCGAGCACAAGTGTCCGAACTGCGGCAAGCCGATGATCCGCAAGAACGGTCGGTTCGGCGCCTTCCTCGGGTGCAGCGACTACCCGACGTGCAAGACGACGTTGCGGCTGGACAAGGAAGGCAACCCGCTGCCGCCGAAGCCGCCGGCCGAATCGACGGGAATCAAGTGCCACAAGTGCAGGACGGGCGAGCTGGTCATCCGCAAGAGCAAGCGAGGTCCGTTCCTCGGGTGCAACAAGTTCCCCCGGTGCCGAACCATCGTCAGCGCCAAGGGGATCGACCGGCTCAAGGAGCTCCAGGCCGCAGGCGAATGGCCACCCAAAGACCCGCAGCGGACACAGGAAATCCTCAACGAGATCAAGGGCGAAAAGGCCGTCGCCGCGAAGAAGTGACGCAGCCGTCGAGTCCCTCAGACTGGACAGGCTCCTCGTCGCCTACTCCGGCGACGAGACCTGGCCGCTAAGCGAGCGCATCACCGCCTGTCCCGTCTGCAAGGTGCCGGAGTGGCTGGAGCAATCAAGCATCCGATGACGCATCTGCAGTGCCCGCGGTTCGGCGGTACGGCGGGCGAAATGCAAGGTGGATGAAACGGGTAAAGCCAATCCGACCCGGTTTGCCCGACAGAATGGCCTTGCCGGCTTTCGCGAAGTCCAACGGTTGACTCGCCTGTCTTCCATCACCCTTCTTTGGCATGGTTTCCTCGCACAGTGGATTGTGGTCAGTCCCCGGTGTCGATGGTCGCTCCATTGGAATCCTCACAAAGATCGCCTTCGACTTCCAACTCCATGATCGTGGTGAACCGTTTCGTCCCTCCCGGCGTGCCGATGATGCGGATCGCGTCACCGACGGTCGGAGTGAAACGGAAGGTAATCGCCTGATACATCCGGAAGCGGTCCAGTTCGGGGGACATCTCCAGGTCCGCCGGCTCGATGTACCGGCCGTCCTGTCGGATCTGCACGGTCAGATCCTCGAAGTACCCGCCGAGCGGCTCGTCGTCCCTGTAGTACGTGTTCAGCTTGCCCCAGACGATGTCGCCCTCGTGGAAGATCACCCCCTCGAACCGGACGGGTTGCGAGAAGCTCAGCTCGTACCAATCCGACTCTGCGGGCTCCGCAGCGTTCGGGACGTACGTGTAATAGGGCCTGCGGCCGTTGTGAGAGTTGTCCGTCACGCCGTCGGAAATAGAGGAGAGATTGTTGCGGTCCTTCGCGGAATCGTATCGTTCGATGGAGGCGCCCGCCATCACGGTGACGCCCGCGGCAAGCGACTTCGCCGCCAAGCCGGCAGGGCCATTCGGATCGGGATTCTCGGACTCTGGAACGAAGCCGGTTGGGTCAGGGATCCGATAGACCGTGGTCAGTCCATCGCTCGCACAGGAACCGCCGTTTCGCAGGATGTTCTCGCGGGCCATAACGAGCATATAAATCGCAATCGTCGTAATCGCATCCGACTGCGGGACGCCGGCCGTCGGATCGGGCAGACCCGGACGCGAGGTATTCTGGTACGTGTTGCCACAGAGAGCCGGGTCCGTCAGATCGCTTGGCAGACCTGAGAAGCCGAGGATGATCCCCAGCAGGCCGCCCGCTGTCGCAGGGTTGCAGTCGCAGTCCCAGCCCGCCAGGACAGCGATCTGCACGGTCTGCTTGAAATCGCCCCCGCCGTAGAGCAGGGCCAGGACGGTGGCCCCTGTGTTGATCGTGGATTCGACCCAGTTGTAGTAACGACCGAAGCTGCCGTCGCCCTGGTAGGCGTTGTAGAGTCTCCGGCGAGCGGCCCGCCAGTCGAGGACGCCGTCGTTGGCATCTTCCAGGTACCATCTAAGCACGTCGCTGACCACAGCGGCGGTCCGACTGCTCGTCGGGACGGCTTCCAGACCACAGCGGACGAGTTCGACCACATCCGATTCGAAGAAGGCCTGGGCATACATCGCGGCGTAGAACTGGGCCGCATGGACCGCGAAACCGTCGTTGGTGATTCGCCCGAACCGGCCCGCCAGATCAACCGCAACCTGAGGCAGTCCGGGCGAGACCGTCCCGAGAATCTCGGTGCCGATCTGGCTGTCGATGGCATACCAATGCTCGTTGAACGTCCGGCTTCCCGTTTCAGGCGGCATCAGGCCGTCGAGCATCAGGCACCGAGCCTGCCTGTTGGCAACGTAGATGCCGCTGGCGGTCATGTGCTCGAGCCACTGGCCGGTAATCTCGCTGGAATTGCAGTCGAATCCGCAGGAAACCAAGGTGTGCAGGGCGATGTACTCGATGTCCGTGTCGTCGTCGGCATCCCAGAGGAGCTTGATCTGCCAGGGAACGGAGTCAGCCGGATTGGGTGAGGAACCACTGAAGAGCCCTTCCGTCTCGCGGCCTGCAGCATTGCCGATGAGTTGCCCGAGCCACATCCCACGCATTCTGTCGAACAACTCAGATGTCGCGATCACCTGCTCGGCGCGCGCCGCGGAGCACACGCAGGCGGCTACCCAGAATGCGACAGACAGAAGTGGACGCGAGTTACGCAACTGGACCCCCAGGATCACCCTACCCAATCACTGTATTGTACCGCAATGACACAAGAGATTCAAGCCCATTTCTTCCCATAATCGCCAGTTTATCCATATATACAATCGATTTGTCACGCGAGACGCCCGGACCCCTTCCCATCGCTCTGCAAAGCCCGGACAAGGGTAGCAGCATAAAAGGCGTTTGGGAACCGAGGTTCTACGACCAGCTCTCTGACCTTATTTTGCCGGGAACAACTCAGCCTGGCGTTCAGTTCATGGCGCCGCGTGGATGGCCACCCCCCTTCTTCCATGTTCTTTGCCTTCGGATACTTATGTGATAAAAGGACTGCCCGTTTGCCGATAGAACCCAATATCGAGCCGGTGGCGGTGGTATGGGTACATGGACTGTATGGGATTGCGATGCCATCGGACCAACGGATACGGCAGGGATGCCTTCTCTCCCTTTTGCACGTCCGACGGGCACGGAGTGCGCCCAGATTGCCGGTTGCCCGCGCCCTGCAAATCGAGTAGTGTGGTCCCTGCACGGTGGACGCCATGTCTTTTCCCGGACGTTGAGCAGCGTTCGCGAGATCGTGCCAAAGAGGGTTCAATAAGGGCAACAGGAGTATGAAAGCACTCATCACGGGCGGAGCGGGTTTTATCGGCTCTCACTTGGCGGAACGCCTGCTCCGCGGCGGCAACGACGTGATCGTCGTGGACAACCTCAGCACGGGCCGGCTCGCCAACCTGGACACCTTCCGCCATCACGGCGGCTTCCAGTTCGTCAAGGGCGACATCCGCGACGTGAACCTGATACAGTTGCTCGTCTCCCAGTGCGAGGTGGTCTTCCACCTGGCAGCGGCGGTCGGCGTGCAGCTCATCGCCGACACCCCGGTTCATACGATCGAGACCAATATCGCCGGCACGGAGGTCGTCCTGGAAGCGGCCAACAAGTTCGGACGCAAGATCCTCCTGGCGTCGAGCAGCGAGGTCTACGGCAAGAGCGAGAAGATCCCCTTTGGCGAGGACGACGATTTCGTGCTTGGCAGTACCGCGTTCTCCCGCTGGGCCTATGCGTGCAGCAAGGCCATCGACGAGTTCCTGGGCCAGGCGTTCCACCAGCAATATGGCCTGGGCGTCGTCAGCGCGCGATTCTTCAACACCATCGGGCCGCGGCAGACCGGTCGGTACGGCATGGTCGTGCCCCGCTTCGTACAGTGGGCCCTCAAGAACGAGCCCATCCAGATCTACGGCACAGGCAGACAGACCCGGTGCTTCTGCTACGTCGAGGACCTGGTCGATGCGGTGATCGCCCTGATGGACTGCGATCAGGCTGCAGGCAAGGTCTTCAATATCGGGTCTTCGGAAGAAGTGACCGTGGAGGCCCTGGCGGACCGGATCATCACGATCACAGGCAGCAGGAGCAGCAAGCAGTTCGTGCCCTACGAGGTCGCCTACGGCCGGCCTATCGAGGACCTGATGCGACGCGTGCCGAACACCGAGCGAATTCGCAGCGCCGTCGGCTGGCAGCCGAAGACAACCCTCGATCAGACCCTGCGGATCATCGTGGAGCACTACAGGAACAACTCGTAACCACAGAGGACGCGGAGGGTCGCAGAGGATGGAGATCAAGAGAATGGTGAACGGCTTATGAGTGCGAAACGCAATCCTTCGCGTCCTTTGCGTCCTCTGCGGTTGGATTCTTCTGATGCCCGGAAGGAGGCTGGGTCCTGGGACTTCCTGATTGTCACGGCCTCGAACGAACGGCAGGCGCAGGCCTACGAGGCACAACTGACCCTGCGCCGCGAACTCGGTCTGCTGGGCGACATTCGCGAGGCAATCGTGGTCGCCGATCCCGGCGGCAAGCGAGTCGGCAGCGGCGGCAGCACTCTCTTGTGCCTGATGGAGGTCCTGCATCGGCAGATGGGTCCGAGACTGGCCGAATCGGACCCGCGAGCGTGGGAACGGACGCTGAGCGAGCTTCGCATCCTCATCGTCCACGCAGGCGGCGATTCCCGGCGCCTGCCGGCCTATGGCCCCTGCGGGAAGATCTTCATCCCCGTACCGGGCGAGAACGACAGCGCCGTCTGCCTGAGCCTGTTCGACCGCCAGTTGCCGACGTACCTGGCCCTGCCGGCCTCGGCGCCGGGATGCGGGCAGATCGTCATCACCTCCGGCGACGTCCTGCTGCGATTCGACCCGACGAGCGTTCGGTTCACGAGAAAGGGTATCACCGGCCTGGCGTGTTACGCCCAGCCGGAGCAGGCAAGCCGCCACGGTGTCTTCTGCTGTGGCCAGGATGATCAGGTCAAACGGTACCTCCAGAAACCTCCCATTGCCGAGCAGAGGAAACAGGGCGCGATCGACTCCTACGGCCAGTCGTGTCTCGATATCGGCGTGATGCACTTCGACGCCGCCACTGCGGTCCGGCTCCTGCAGTTGTTCGGCGCCAGAGCCAACGCTCGCGGAAAGCTCGTCCTGACGGGTAAACGCGGCCAGGCCGTCATGGATCGCGGATTGGATTTCTATCGCGAAATCTGCTGCGCCATGGGCATAGAGGCAACCGCCGATCACCATGTCCGCTCGGCGCGGGACAGCGGGTCTCGATGGACGCCCGCCATGCTGAGCGATCTATTCAAGACTCTGTCGAGCATCCCTTTCAACGTGCAATTGCTTTGCCGCTGCGATTTTCTGGATTTCGGGGCCAGCCGGGGAATCCTCAGCAGCGGCGCCCGCCTGCTCCAGGAGGATCGCGGTGTCTCGCAACTGCGGGCTTTCCTCGACATCAACAACGAGATCGCCGCGGAGGGGTCGGTACAAGGATCCGCGAGCTGGGTCGAGGGATGCCGAATTCGCTCGTCGCTGACTCTGGGCGGCAACAACGTCGTGGTCGGCGTCGATCTGGAGGAGCCGGTCTCCCTGCCGGCCGGCGCGTGTCTCGACGTCATCGGCGGACGCGACACAACGGGTCGCAACGTCTGGTTCGTGCGATGCTACGGCGTGGACGACGCCTTCAAAGCGTCTATCGACGAAGGGGCGGTCTTCTGCGGCATGGAGTTGTCTGTGTGGCTCGCGGACGTCGGGGCAAACCAGGAGGAGGTCTGGGACGCAAGCGTCGGACCGAAAGACCGGACGATCTGGAATGCCCGCCTCTTCCCGGCGGTCCAGGAACACGGACAATACCGACGGTGGCTCTGGATGTTCGACCCGGGCAGTGCCTCGCAGGATCAGCGACAGGCGTGGCGGTCCACCCCGCGGTACAGTCTCGAACAGATCCTGGCGCTGACCGATCACAAGGCGTTCTACGAGCGACGCAGCCAGATTCGAGCGGAGTTGATCCGCAACTCGCTGCAGTGGGCATTTCGACCGCAGAGCGGATTCTCCTCGCGAGAACTCGCCTGGCTCGTGAAGACGGCCCGGCGCCCCGCGCAGTGGGTGGCCGAGACCCTGAGACAGGCCTGTCGATGCTCGTCAGACGAAGAGGGACAGGGAACCGCAGCGCTGGTGTTCCCGCGCGTGATCCACACCTTGGGCTCGGCCCTGACCGAGGCATACAAGGGCGCCGACAGATCGGTGGATCGAGCGTTGCCCGGTCTGATAGAAATGCTCGACTCGCCGACCCGTGATCGGCTCCGTCCAATCGGTCTGGACCCCAGCGGCGGGACCGCTCTCTCCCAATGGCGGGGCCGGATGCAGGACGCGGCGTTCGAAGGCCTGGGCCGGGTGATCGTCGCCAGCGGACTCGAAGGCGAGGCCCCGCCGCACAGCGTGCTGCGAAGCGACGAGATCGTGTGGGCGCGAGCCCCCGCCCGGCTCGATATCGGCGGCGGCTGGACGGACACCCCGCCGTACTCGCTCGAATGGGGCGGTTGCGTGACCAACGCCGCCATCGATCTGAACGGCCAGCCTCCCATTCAAGCCTATGTGCGAGTGATAAACAAACCGGTCATTCGGATCGGCTCCATTGATCAGGGCGTCCGTATCGAGGTGAGCGAGTTCGAGGAACTGATGGACTACCCGGAGCCGACCAGCAACTTCGCACTGGCGAAGGCCGCCATGGCCCTCTCCGGCCTGGCGCCCAATGGAGGCCGAGGCGGCAAGAAGACTCTCAGGAAGACTCTCGAAGCCTTCGGAGGCGGCATCGAACTGACGACCCTGGCCGCAATCCCTAAGGGCAGCGGACTCGGGACGTCCAGCATCATGGGTGCCGTGATCGTCGCGGCGCTGGCCAGGACCATGGGCCGGCGACCGTCCCCGCGGGAGCTGTTCCACAGCGTGCTCCGCCTGGAGCAGGCCCTCACCACCGGCGGCGGCTGGCAGGATCAGATCGGCGGCGCCGTGGGCGGCGTCAAAATGATCGTCGCCGAGCCCGGTCTGGTCCCGGACGCTCGTATCCACTACGTGCCCTCGGACATCCTGAACCCGACCACCAATGGCGGTCAAACCCTGCTGTACTACACCGGGATCACCCGCCTGGCGAAGAACATTCTCCATCAGGTCGTCGGAAGGTATCTGAATCGAGATCGCGACGCAGTGGCAACGCTCCGACGCATCGGGTCGGTGGCCCGGGACGTCATGGACGCCTTCATCCGCAAGGATATGGAGCGATTCGGTCGGCTCATGGACGTCGCATGGCGGCTCAACAAGCAACTGGACCCCAATAGCAGCAATGATGAGATCGAGGCCCTGTTCGCGCGGGTCGGGCCGCACATCTACGGCGGCAAGCTCCTCGGCGCCGGCGGCGGCGGATTCATGCTCCTGGTCTGCAAGTCGCCCGACGACGCGGCGGCCGTGCGGCATACCCTCGACGACGACCCGCCCAACGTTCGCGCACGGTTCTTCGACTTCGCCGTCAGCAACGAGGGATTGGTGGTAACCGTCTGCTGAGGACGTAATAGTCTGGCAAAGCACTATTTGTTGGTATTGGCCGCGGCGGGAGTTCTGTACGGGATCAGTTGTGCGCCGGGGGCCGCCTGGCAGGACAGCGGCCTGATCCAGCACCGTGTCTGGCATGGCGATGTCGAGGGCCGTCTTGGGCTGGCCCTGTCGCATCCGCTGTACTATCTCGTCGCCATCGGAGCCGGCCATGTCCCGCTCGGCGAGTTCGGCCGGCGAGTGAACTGCGTCTCGGCCTTCTTCGGGGCCGTCGCGGCGGCGAACCTCTTCCTGCTGGTGCGGCTGTGGCTCGGCAAGGTCTTCCCCGCGGTGATTGCCGCGGTCACGCTGGCGTTGTCGCACACGTTCTGGTGGCACGCGAGCATTGCGGAGACGTATACGCTGTGGGCGGCGCTGTTCCTGGGCGAGTTGATCTGTCTACTGCAATACACCAGGACCTACAGAACAGGATTCCTCTATCTGCTCGGACTCCTGAACGGCATGGCGGTCGCGGTCCATATGCTCGGGTCGATCCCGCTGGCCTGCTACGCTGTCTTCATCGTGATTCTGCTCCTGCGCAGAACCATCCGTCCCAAAGATGCGGCGATCGTCGCGATGCTGTGGATTGTCGGCGCGTTGCCTTATGAGTACGTGATCGTCAGGGAATTCCTCCACACCGGCGATCTCGTCGGCACACTCGCCTCCGCAGCCTTCGGAAGCCGCTGGCGGGCCGACGTGCTGAACACGACCTTGTCCTGGAGAATCGCGAGGGAGAACCTCCTTCTGATCGGCTTGAACTTCCCGACGCCGAACATCCTGCTGTTTCTCGCAGGTTGCTGTGCTCTGCGACGCACCCAGCCCACAGCCTTTCGCAACGTGGTCCTGGCCGCGGGAGCGATGTTCCTGGTGTTCGCATTCCGGTACACCGTGCCGGATCGGTACGCGTTCTTCATTCCGTTCTACTGCCTCGTCGCGGTTGGGATCGGCCTGGGAGCACAGGAGGTTATGTCACGAACCCGTCGGCAGTGCATGCAGTGCCTGATCGTGGCTCTCACCCTGCTGCCGGTCGGCGTCTATGCGGCAGCGCCGGAACTGGCCCAGCGAATGAACCTGCGAATCGGGACCCGCCAGGACATCCCCTGCCGCAACGATTACGAGTACTTCCTCCGCCCGTGGAAGACAGGGTACACAGGGGCAGAGCGATTCGCCACGGAGGCGATGGAGAATGTCGAGGATGGCGCGATCGTCCATGCGGATATCACAACCGTCTTCCCGCTTCTGTATGTCCAAGAGATCAAGGGCATCCGGCCGGACGTCCGGATCGTTTCGACAATCGCCTGCACGGAGGGGGCCTCGCCTCTGACCGAGCAGACGATGGACATGGCGATTGCCGAGCACCCGGTCTACGTCGTTTCGGGAGCGCCGGGCTACTGTCCTGCATTCATTCTGAAGAAGCATCCCCTCGTCCAGGCGGGCCTGCTGTGGCGCGTGACGAGAGGGACACAAGAGCACTGAGCAGCAACCATGGCCAAGACCGTCACCACGCCGCGAGCGCTGGTTCGCAACACGTTCTTCAATCTCCTCATGCTGATGAGCAACGCGGTCGTCGCGTTCTTCCTGATCCCGTTCTTCATCGGCCAACTCGGCAAAGACAGCTACGGCGTGTGGTACCTGATCGGAGACATCTTCCGCTATCGCATCCTGCTGGGCATGGGGCTCAACAGCGCGATCAACCGAAGAATCCCCATGTACATGGCAAAGGACGACGAGGACGGCATTCGCAGGACCGTCAGCACGGCACTGTTCTTCTTCACCATCATCGCCATCGTGCTGGCGATCCTGACGCTCATCCTGGCGGCGAAGGTGGGCGACTGGTTTGCGATCCCGCCGGAGCTGGTCCGTGCGGCCGGCGGGCTGGTCCTGGTCGTCGGCCTGTCGTTCGCAGTCTCGACGCCGCTGCAACTGACGACCGCGGTACTGAGCGGATTGCAGCGATACGACATGGTGAGCATCGTGACGATCGTCGTCCTGGCGATTCGAACGGTGGTCACGGTCGTGCTTCTCCTTCGCGGTTACGGCTTGATCACCCTGGGACTGATCTACGGTCTCAGCGAGGTCGTCGCTCGGGGCGTGCAGCACATCCTCGCTCGACGGTTGCTGCCCGCCGGCTACATCTCATGGCAAAACGTGGACCGAGGCCTGCTCAAGGAAATGCTCTTCTACGGCATGAACACCTTCCTCTATGCGATGGGGACGCTGATCCTGTGCCGGGCCAGCACGACGATCATCGGGATCTTCCTCCCGCCGGAGCAGATTACCATCTTCTCCAATCCCACCGTGAGCGTGCTGCTGCTCTCGGAGTTCCTCCAGGCCTTCACCGCGGCCATCAAGCCCGCAGTCAGCGACCTCGACGCGAGGGACAACCACTCGGGAGTCAAACTGATCGCGTTTCTGACGCAGAAGTACAGTCTGCTGGTCCTCATCCCGGCGGCGGCTTTCCTGATCGTGATGGGACGGGAGTTCCTGACGGTCTGGGTGGGCGACAAGTTCGACGAGCCCACCATCCGGTCCATGGTCCACATCCTGACGATCCTGACTGTGGGCTACTGCATGGTCCTGAGCCAGCATAGCAATTTTCTCGTCCTGGCCGGGCGAGGCGAGCACCGCGTCTTCGGAATCCTGATGGCCGTGGAGGCGGTGCTGTGCATCGGCGCAGCGGTCTTCTCTGTCGGAGTCCTGCACTGGGGTCTGGCAGGCGTCGCCTGGAGCAATCTGGTCCCCATGGCGCTGGTCGCAGGCATCATCATCCCGGTCTACTTCCATCACAAGATGAACATCCGAGCGGGGGAGAGCCTCTCGCAGGTCTGGCGGCCCGCGGTGCTGAGCACGGCGCCGAGCATCGTGCTGATCGTCGCTTGGAAGCGCCTGGCCCCGCCGGACTCATGGCTTGCCCTGTTCGCGGTCGTGGGCGCTGCGGCCCTCGTGACGGCGGTCTCCGCATGGCTCTTCGGCATGGGAGACATCGAACGTCAGCGTCTGCGCTCGGTCCTGAAACGCATTCATTGAGCTTTGGATAGCACGCTGCACATTCTGATCGCGGACTACGTGCCGCTCGCCAACAAGGGCGAAGAGGCCATCGTCCGCGGCATCGAGGACATGTTGTCCGAAGGCCGGCCCGTCTCGCTCGGATTGTTCGACAACGTGCCCGAGGTGACACAGCGAGGAAATGTCACGATCTTCCCCAGGGAATGGCTCTTTCGGTTCGAGGGCAACTCCGCCCTCTCGCCGCGAGGCCGGATTCTCATGCAGATGTGGATCTCGGCGCGGCTTCGCATGGGAAGCTACGGCCCATTGAAGAACCTGACGTCGCGTGGCGCCCCGCAATGCCGGCCGCTACGGGATTTCTTCGAGCGGGCGCAGTACGTACTAGTCGGCCATGACGGCGTGTTTTGCGTCGAGTCCTGCGGCATCATCCACCTGGCGAAACAGCACGGCAAGCGTGCGGGCATCCTCGGCGCGAGCACGGGACTTGCGGGGGGCCGATTCTACAAGGCATGGCTCTACCGCCGGACGCTGGAGGAAGCCGACTTCTGCATCTTCCGCGAGGAGCACTCGTGCGAGAGCATCCGCCAGATCAGCCGCGATCCAGCCCAATTGCGAGTCGCTCCCGATCCCGCATTCGCGATGCGGCCCGATCCGCCCGAATCAGCCCGTGACGTGCTTGAACGAGACGATAGTTTCCGCAAGGCAAAGCAGACGGGCAGACCCATTGTCGCCGTGACTGCCTTGGAGAAGGGCCGAGTATACGCGGGGTTTCGACCCGACTTGCAGGGACTCGCCAAGCAACAGGCCCACGCGGCGTACCTTGCTGCCGTCCTCGATCCATTGGTCGCGAGACATCGGGCCTTCGTGTTATTCCTGCCGCACTCGGTCGAGCAGGCCGGCAGCGACATCGTCGCAGCACGGCACGTCGCCGAACAGATGAAGGCCGCACCGAGCGACTACGCAATCCTGGAGCACGACTGCGGCGCGCGATTGCTCAAGAGCATCGTCCGCGAGTGCGATTTCCTCGTCGGCGAGCGGACGCACTCGCTGATCGGGGCGATGTCGGTGGGCACGCCGTTTGTGGCGATGACGAATCGCCAGGACACCCGCACGCATGGCATCCTCGGACAGATGTGCCGGTGCGAATCTCAGATCATCGACGTGGACGCGGTCGGCGAACGGGACGCATCACAAAGGGTCTGCGGGTTGTTCGAGAAGCGGGACGCGATCTGCATGTCCCTCGAACCGGTTCGACAAGGACTCTCCTCACAGATCGACGCCATAGTTCGTGTCATCAAGGGACATCCCGAGCAGTGAAAGACAGCGTGACAATCGAGTCAGTGGTCAAACGCAGGCTGTGTACCGGCTGCGGCACCTGCGCCGGCATTTGCCCGCAGGAGGCCATCGAGATGACGGTGAACAGAAGGAAAGGCTGCTACCAGCCTCGTCTGGACACGACGCGATGCACACGCTGCGGACTCTGCTACAAGGCATGTCCCGGGCACGGCGTCGATTTCCAGGCGCTCGATGACTCGCTGTTCGGGCACGAGATCCCCCAGGACATCGCGCTGGGCCGATACCTGGCCTGCTACATCGGCCACGCGAGCGACACGGACGTTCGCTACGCCTGCGCTTCCGGCGGAATGGTCAGCGCCCTGCTGATCTTCGCGCTCGAAGAGGGCCTGATCGACGGCGCGCTGGTCACGCGGATGCAGCAGGGGAATCCGCTCCGCCCTGAACCGTTCATCGCACGGACCAGGACCGAAATCCTCTCGGCCGCGGGGTCGAAGTACTGCCCGGTCGCCGCCGGAGCGGCTCTGGAGGAAATCCTCCACACGCGCGGTCGATTCGCGGTGGTGGGATTGTCCTGCCACATCCAGGGTATTCGCAAGGCCGAACAGCACATCCGAACGCTCAAGGAGCGGATTCGATATCGGATCGCCATTCCGTGCAGCCTGGACTACAGCTTCCGCGGCACCGAGCGCATCCTGCGGGCGCGCGGCATCCGGGCAGCGGACGTCGAGTCGCTCCAGTACCGCGGTCGCGGCTGGCCCGGCAGTATGTCGATCCGTCTGTCAGACGGGACCGAGCGAACGATCCCGCTCGACGAGTACTTCAGCGAGCTAAGCCCCCACTCGCTCCGACGGTGTACGCTGTGCAGCGACATGCTGGGCGAGTTGAGCGACCTGACCTGCGGCGACGCCTGGATTCCCGAGGTGATGCGGACCGACAAGACGGGCAGTTCCTTCGTCGTCTCGCGGACGCCGGAAGCGGAGGAACTCCTTGAAGCCGCGGCATCGAAGGAAGCAATCGCATTATCGGAGCTTGGCCTCCGGGAACTGCTGGCCTCCCAGGGAAATGCCCTGTTCAAGAAGAGGAAGCTCCCGGCCCGGATGCGGGTGTTCCGCTGGGCCGGTCGGAGCGTGCCGACGTACAACCAGACGCTGCTGGAGCCGACCCGCGAGGACTACATCAACACGCTGAAGTTCTATGCGGCCCGATACGCTCTGTCCGGAAACCACGCCGTCCTCGGGCGGCTCTTTCGCGCCGTCCAGTCCCTCAGACGCAGCAAATCGAGCGGCCCCTCGACGCCGGCACAGACGGAAGTCCTCGTCTGATGACGATAACGAGCGGGCCGGGACAGGTCGATATCTCTTGCGATGTACACCGCCTACGCCAATGAGCTGATCGACGACGGCCTGCTGTACGAACAGCGGGACCGCACGTCCGATATCCAATTGTCGCCGGCCATGAATGCCATGCTGCTGGCAGCCTGGCTGGTGATCTGCGCCATCGGGTTCGGCGTCGTCTTCCTGGCCAGGAATACACTGGCCGGCGTGGCGGTCATCGCGATCCCCACCCTCTTGGGCATGGTCGTCAAGCCGACGTTCGCGTTGTGCATCCTGATGCTGGTCCTCCCGACCGGCGCGGGCGTCGGGTTCCGCGAGGCCTTCAGTCTGGATCGCGGCGTAGGCGTGGCGCTGGCGGCCACCTTCCTCGTCAACGTGCTCCTGACCCGTCCTCGCCTGCGGGTTCGGCACAAGGCTCTCTGGGTCGCGGCGGGCATGAGCGTCTGGATCGGCGTCACGTCCCTGACGCAACCCAACCTCACCTGGGAGATGATCCGAGCGTTCACGCAGTTCCAGCTCGTCGTGCTGATCCTGATCGTGTACTGGATCCTCGAGACGAACCACGAAGGCACCTTCCGCTGGGCACTGCGGTCGTACGTCCTGGGCACGGTGGGCTCCATCGTCCTGGCGATCAAGTCGGGCCAGGCCATTCGCGCCATGCAGGAGACGCGGGACGCGAGGTACGCCGCAACGCTTGGGCGAGCCATCGACGCCAACATGCTCTCGGCGCTCATCGCCATCGCATTTCTCTCGGCGATCTACCTCTTCGCCCGCGACCGGAGCCTCCTGTGGCGGGCGGTCTACTTCGTCGCCCTGCTGTTCCTGCCGCTCATGATGATCCGGACAGGTTCTCGCGGCGGGCTGGTCGCACTGGCCTTCACGATGCTCTCGCCCTTGTTGTTCGTGCGCCAGGTGCTTCGTCGGCCGGCCCTGGCGGCCCTGCTGCTAATCGCCATCGTCGTTGCCTCCGCCTCCGCGGGCGTACTGATCCAGCAACAGGGCGTCGAGGGCTCCGTCCTGCAGCGTCTGACGGATGTCGGGCGGGCCAGGCAGGCGATAGAGTTCCGCATGTCGGCGGTCCGCAATGCTCTCGACGCGGTGCTGGTCTGGCCGATGGGGACGGGCTACTGGAGCTGGTTCGAGCGGTCGGGCAGCGCGATCTGGCCGCACAACGATCTGATCTTCTCGCTCGGCGTCTACGGCGTGCCCGGCGCAATCCTCTTCACCGCTTTCGTCGTCCTGCTGATGCGAACCGTCAGGCGAACCCCTCTGACCGTCGAGAAGCTGTACGCCCGGGCGGTGCTCACCTTCCTGCTCGTGATGGGACTCAACATCAAGCAGGTCTCCGCAAAGTACTACTGGGTCTTTCTGGCCTTCGTCCTGGCGGCCGAGCGGGTTGCCTGGTGGCACACCGAACAGGAAGAGAAACTGACCGAAGAAGCTCACCACAGAGACACAGAGGACACTGAGATGCAGACATAGGAAGGTGAGAACTTCCCTTCTTATGTTCTGTCCTTTGTGCTCTGTGACCTCTGTGCCTCTGTGGTGAAAAACGAAAGTGGTGACGGTGCTGCGGATACTGGCGATCAGCCATATGTTTCCGTCCACGTTCTTGCAGCGGCACGGGGTCTTCATCTGCCGCGAGGCGCAGGTCCTCCGCAAGCATGGGATCGAGACCTCGTTTCTGGTCGGTCGGCCGTGGACGCCGTGGCCTCTGTACTATGTTCCACGATGGCGGAAGTACGGGCCCGCGAATCCGCTGGTAGCGCCCGACGGACTTCAGGCAAGACCCGTCGCCTACCTGCGACCGCCTGGATTCGGGTTTCGGCGATTCGAGGGCGGCTCGATGGCTCGCAGCATGCTTTCCACGGCGAAGGACTGGCACAGGCGGGAGCCGTTCGACCTGGTGATGGGCGTCTCCATGCTCCCGGACGCTGAAGCCGCGGCGGTCGTAGGCAAACGGTTGTGCTTGCCCGTCGTCAGTCTGGCGGTGGGCAGCGACGTGATGGTGTACCCGGATCGGATGCCGGTCCTGTGGCGACGGCTCTGTGACACGCTGGAGCAGGTGGATCTACCCGTTGGCGTCAGCGAGTCCATCTGCACAAGACTGGCCCAGACGGGTAAGTGCCGTCGAGAGCCGCTGTGCATCCGCCTGAGCCGGGACACGACGCAATTCGCGCCGGCCGACGACAAGAGCCGGGTTCGCGCCCGCCTGGGCTGGCCCGCGGAGAACATCGTAGCGATCTACGTGGGCGGGCTGGTCGAGACCAAGGGAATGAGTGAACTGGCGGCGGCAATGGAGCCCCTGCTGAACAGCCACTCGCGTCTGCAACTTGTCTGCGTCGGGGATGGACCGGCGCGGGATCGACTGGCGACTCTCGCGAGCCGCGTGGGCCGCAAAGACGCCGTCCTCATGGCGGGCAATGTCCCACCCGAGGAGGTCCCACTGTTCTTGCAGGCATCCGATTTCCTGGTCCTGCCGTCGCACAGCGAGGGATTGCCCCAGGCGGTGCTGGAGGCGATGAACTGCGGCCTGGCCGTCGTAGCGACCCGCGTGGGCGGTATCCCCGAGGCGGTGATCGACGGGCGGACCGGCCTGCTTGTCGAGGCAAGGAACTCCGAGCAGCTTCGCGACGCGATGGAGCGGATGATTGGCGACGAGGCCTTCTGCGCAGCCGCCGGTCGCGCGGGCCTGGCGCACGCCCGCGAGGCCTTTGACTCCGAGCGCAACGCGGAACGATTCGCCGAGGCCCTGAAGTCCCTGGCCGAGGGTGGCACGGTCAAACTTGCTTGACCGTGCTCCATTCGATGCGGCCCGCAACGTGGCAAGACACGCTCAAGCTGCGCTTGGGCGTGGCACCCAGCACAAATCCCTGCTGCTGGTGGCCCGCGGGCACTTGTAGAACGGCGATTCGACTCCAGAGTAACGTGAATGGATCGAACAGAATCCTGATGACTGATGCACCGAAACCGCGACGAGCCAAGGTCTGCGTGCTGACCTCGGTCCACATCCCGTTCGACGGACGGGTCTTCCACAAGGAGGCCCGCAGTCTCGCGAAGGCCGGCTACGAGGTGGTCCTCATCGCCCGACACGACAAAGAGGAGACGGTGGGAGGCGTCCGCGTCGTGCCGTTGGCGGAGCCGAGGAACCGCCTCCAGCGGATGACGAAGGTCCTCTGGCGGCTCTACCGCCTGGCGGTCCAGGAGAACGCGGACGTGTACCATTTCCACGATCCCGAGCTGATCGTCGTGGGCCTGCTCCTGAAGCTGTGGGGCAAGAAGGTGATCTGGGACGTCCACGAGCACTATCCGAACGCAATCCGCGACAAGTACTATCTGTCCAAGCCGCTGCGTCGCGTGATCAGCAAGTCCTTCGATCTCTTCGAGCGTGCGGCGGTCGGGTTCTTCGACTATGTGATCTACACCACGCCGGTCGTGGGCACCCGGTATCAGAGGATGAAGGTCCGCTCAGGGCGAATCGAAAACTACCCCATCGTCGAGTTGTCCCAAGCGTTCGCGAGGGACCCGCAGGAGAAGATCATCTTCCTGGGCGGGATGTCGCCGATTCGCGGGCTTGTCCAGGTGATCGAGGCTTTCAGTCTCGTATCGAAGAAGCACCCGAGTTGGGAACTCTGCCTGGTCGGAGTGTACCATCCGAAGTCGTTCGAGCAGGAATTGAAGGACCTGGCGGATCGCCTGGGCGTCGCGACCAACGTGAAATTCCTCGCCTGGGTGCCCTACGAGGAGAAGGAGCGTCTCTCGTCGCAGGCGTCGATGGGGATCATCACCTACCTGCCCTACTCGAACAACACGAGCTGCCTGCCGAACAAGCTGTTCGACTACATGCTCGTGGGCCTGCCCGTCATCGCATCGGACTTCCCGCTCTATCGGGAGGTCGTGGAGCCCGCTCGCTGCGGGGTTCTCGTCGATCCGTCGAGGCCCGACCAGATCGCCCAGGCGATGGAGCACCTGATCGAGCACCCGCAGGAAGCTCGGGAGATGGGACAGCGAGGCCGCCGCGCCGTCCTGGAGAAGTACAACTGGGAGAAAGAGAGCGAACGGCTGTTGTCGATTTACGACCAAGTACTCAACCCCCTGGGAGAACGGTGATATGTCCAAGATCCTGCTGGTCGTCGGGGCACGACCGAACTTCATGAAGATGGCCCCGCTGTACTTCGAGATGGTCAAGGCCGAAGGGCTGGCTCCCTCAATCGTCCATACAGGCCAGCACTACGACTACGCGATGTCCCAGGCGTTCTTCGAGGATCTCGAGCTGCCTCAGCCCGATTTCTTCCTCGGCGCCGGATCGGGCTCCCATGCGGAACAGACCGCCAGAATCATGGTCGAATTCGAGAAGGTGCTCCTGGCCCAGAGGCCCGATCTCGTGGTCGTCTTCGGCGACGTGAACTCCACCGTCGCATGCAGCCTGACGGCCAAGAAACTGCTGGTCCCCGTCGCGCACGTGGAGGCAGGTCTGCGAAGCTTCGACGAGACGATGCCCGAGGAGATCAACCGCCGGGTGACCGACGCCATCTCGGACCTGTTATTCACTCCCAGCCCCGACGGCGATGAGAACCTGATCCGCGAGGGCGTCGCGAGACACAAGATTCACCAGGTCGGAAATATCATGATCGATTCGCTCCGCACGATCCTGGCTAAGATCGACCAGGATCACCAGGACCGCATCGTCGGCCAGTTCGGCGTCCGGAAGGGGCGATACGTGCTCGTGACGCTGCATCGGCCCTCGAACGTCGATGACCGCCAGGGTCTTGAGCAGATCCTGACGTATCTCGGCCGGCTGTCCGGGCAGATCCCGGTGATCTTCCCGATGCACCCGAGGACCCGCAAGAACGTCGAGAACCTCTGCATCGAAGCGTCTTCGCCCGACAGCTTGCGGATCGTGGAGCCTGTGCGATACCGGGAGTTCATCACGCTCGAAAGGAACGCCCGGTTCATTCTGACCGACTCCGGCGGCATCCAGGAGGAGACGACCTATCTGGGTCTGCCCTGCTTGACGCTGCGGCCGAACACCGAACGGCCCGTCACGATCACCGAGGGCACGAACGAACTGGTCGATATGACCAACATCGAGAAGCACACGGCGAACATCCTCGCGGGACAGTGGAAACAGGGCAAGGTCCCTTCGCAGTGGGACGGCCGGACCGCTGAGCGAATCACCAAGGTGGTGGCCGACTCGTCATCCTGAACAACAACGAGGGACCTGGCTCGCGGTCGCGAAAAGCCCCAGGGATGTGCGCATGTCCGTATCTGCACTGCAAAGGCGCAAGATCTTGTTTTCTTAGCAAGCATTTTGAACGAGGATGATACAAGTGCTGGAAACGAAAGGAATTGTATTTCACGCAGAGACGCAGGGACGCAGAGTTCAAGATGCGTTCTTTCTTGCTCCTCTCTGCGTCTCCGCGTCTCTGCGTGAGTCCATTTTGGTTGCGGCCGAAGGCCGCTCCAAGCGGGCAGGGGTTCACCGAACCCCTGGATTGTCATTCCCGCCTCTCGTCGTGTTATTCGCGCGCAAGCGGGAATCCATTCTTTCGGTTGCGTCTCCTCACGCGGTTCATGGATTCCTGCTTCACTTGGAGCGGCCTTCGGCCGCAACCCAAGCGTGAGTGCATCTGGTCTCGAGTCCGTTCGTGTCTCTTGGGGGCGCCGCCCCCAAACCCCCGGCATTTGACGCATTGGGCCAATAGCATGGGTAACAGGAGCAGTGGACTCGCGCCTCGGCGTGCCTTCCCACCATGCTGCTGGCGCAAAGCGCAAAATGTCGGGGGGCCGGGGGCAGCGCCCCCGGTCGTACGGTGCGGTCCCGACCCTGGGTACGCGAGGACCGGATGAGGCCAGAATGCTTGCCAGGAAGACAGGATGTTGCGCCTGTGCAGTGGAGGAATGACAGTGTCTGGTCCGTGCCTCGTCGTCATGTGAGTGGCCGCAAGAATGGTCATGTACCCCACAGGAATCCTCTCTCGTCACGGAAACGCGCGGGTTGGGGAAACTGAGAGAAGCCTCGCGGCCCAGGCCTCGAAGCACGGCGGCGCTTCCTTCATCGTCTTGTTCTGCGCGCCGTCGGGCAGGTTGGGACCGCCATTGGTGAGGTCGTAGGCGATGGAGAGGAACAGCTCCTCGATGTTCGCGTCGCAGGCGGCCAGTCGATGCCAGCCGAACCAGAGGTTGCCGCCCCGCCCGGCCTGCAGCTTGCCGAGCGGACAGTCGCTGCCGTCAACGTAGTTGTTGAAGTAGAGCGGTCCCTTCTCGGGCGCCCAGATCCGATGGTAGAGCGTATTGGCCAGACCATTCAGGACGCTCTGATCGATCAGCCCCTCGTCGTAGGCCCTGGCCGCAAGCCATGCAGTGCGATTGGCGTGCGACGTGTCCAGCACACCGGTCGGGTTGTTCGGGTCGAGATCCCGAATGGACAGCCAGGTGACGCCGTCGTTGCCGACGACGACGGCCAATCCCCAATCCTCAGGGATCTGCTCAGGCATCCGGTCCTCGCACGGCGCGAGCTGGTTGGGATCGTTGCGAGGGGTCAGATACAGATCCACGAGGAGCTTCGCCCACTCATCGTAGGGGTAGCCATCGTATCCCATCGCGTGGAGGTCCAGGCAGATGCAGGCGAAGTGCTCCCGCGCGTCGCGCCCGGAATTCAGTGAGAGCAGGAGGTACTTGCAGGAATCCGGACCGGTCAGGTGCTGCCGGCCGATCGATGGGTTGTATTGGAGCCACTTGCCGACGATGTCCCGCTCGACGAAATCGGCGATCTGCGCCGCCTCGGGCACATCGAGCTCGTCCAGGAGCCTGGCCACCATGAGGAACCCGGCGGCGCCCTGGAAGTCGCAGAGCTGGCTGTGTCCCCCGGTCTCTTTCGCAACAGAGTCCAGATAGAAGCAAGGCCAGCGACCCCGTGACTGACCATGCCAGACCAGGGGTTGGAGGTTCTCGTTGGCCGCCGCGATGGCGTAGAGCACGAGGATCATCGCACGGTCCAGACACGCGACGCTGTCGGTCGCACGCCACATGTCGATGCAGGCCTGGAGTTCGCGCCGCATGTGGTAGAGGGTCATCGCATCGCTGAGGTCCCGGCCCCGGTTGGCCGCGTCGAGAATCGCGAGGTCCCGCTCGAAGGCTGCGATCAGGCGAGCAAGAAGCAAGGAGCGGTTCTCCCGGGCCAGCGGCGCATACGCCGGATTCAGCGCAGGCAGCGAATCTCCGTCGTCCTGCTCGCCCGCGTCGGCCGGCAGGTTCAAGGCGAGGACACAGCAGATGCCGACGATTACCCCCGTGACAAGCCCGGGCCATATCCGTACCCTGGACGCCCAGTGGCTCATTTCCAAAACCCTCCCTGCGGTTTCACAACAGCCCACGCATCGGGCGACGTTGTCTGGACATGTGCTGCGAAGCATCCTGCGATCGCGTTCGGTCTTCCAGGCCGGATGCGCCAGCACGTTTGACGCGGAAGTATAGCCAAGATACACAGCCCAGGCAAGCACAGAAGTGAGCCGAGTCTCTTTTTTCTGGATTGGCACGCATGAGGATACTGTACATTCACCAGTACTTCGCTTCCCGCAAGGGCCGAACCGGGACGAGATCGTATGAGTTCGGCCGCTACTTGGCCGGCAAGGGCCACGAGGTAACGATGATCACCTCGGGCGTGGCCAACGCGGAATTCCCCCTGGGTCCGGACGGGAAGGACGGCCAATACGAGGTGGACGGGATTCGCATCCTGTCCGTCGCCGGCGGGTACAACGATCCGTACATGGGCACCCGCATGGGCGGCATGCGGCGGATGCTCAAGTTCTGTGGATTCTGCCGAGCAGCCGTGCGGGCAGGCAAGGACGAGATCCCGCCGCACGTCGTCTTCGCTACCCACACCCCGCTGACCGCGGGCTGGGCGGGCGCAGCCCTGGGACGGCACTTCGGCATGCCCTTCGTGTTTGAGGTCCGCGACCTCTGGCCGGAGGCTCTCGTCAATGTGGGCGCCCTTCACAACCCAGTCGCGATAGGCCTGATGAGACGGGCAGCACGACGCATCTATCGTGACGCTAATCACATTATTGCCCTGTCTCCCGGGATCAAGCAGGGCATCGTGCAGGCCGGGATCGACGAGGAGAAAATCACGGTGATTCCGAATGCCAGCGATCTCGACCTATTCAGGCCGGACCTGGACGGCGCAGCCTCCCGCGAGAAACTGGGCCTTGGCAAGCGGTTCGCTGCCATCTACTTCGGAGCGATGGGCATGGCGAATGGCCTGGAATATGTGGTCAAGGCCGCCACGATCCTCACGGAACGCAAGAACAAAGACATCGTGATCGTCCTCCACGGCGACGGCGGCAGGAGGCGCAAACTGGAGGAGATGGCCCGTCGCAGCAAGCTCGCCAATGTCGTGTTCAGCGATCTGGTATCCGACAAGGACCAGATCGCCCGGATCGTAGCGGGTTGCGACGTGTGCCTGACGATCTACCGCGCAGCGAAGGAACAGACTTGGTCGCCCAACAAGATGTTCGATTCGCTGGCGGCGGGCAAGCCTGTGGTGATCAACGTCGGGGGCTGGCTCGGGGAAACGGTCGAGCGCAACGAGTGCGGCATTCGCGTCGATCCGGTCCGGCCGGAGACGCTGGCCGACACGTTGGTCAAGCTGGCAAACGAACCCAATCTGTGCAAACGGATGGGTGCGAACGCCCGGGCGCTGGCCGAGCGGGAGTTCGACCGCAACCGCCTGGCAGCCCAATTCGAAGAAGTGCTTGTGGGAGCGACCCAGCGGTATCTGATTAGCGGTCGGTAACGGGTTTCGAGACTACCCTGTTTACAGGCCGGCCCGAATCGACGATGATGTCGTTCTCGGACCGGAGCATTAGAACTGACAGGCAGTCTGAAGGGATGACCATGGAAGTACCCTTGTTGGATCTGAAGGCACAGTACAAGACGATCAAGAGCGAAGTCCTCGCGGGCATCGCAGAGGTCCTGGAGTCACAGGTCTGTATTGGCGGGCCCAAGATCCAGGAACTGGAGCAGAAGATCGCTGCAGCGAGCGATTGCCAGTTCGCCGTCGGCGTCTCCAGCGGGACCGACGCGATCCTCAACTGTCTGATGAGCCTGAACATCGGGCCGGGCGACGAGGTCATCACCACGCCGTTCACGTTCTTCGCGACCGTGGGCTGCATCTCGCGAGTGGGAGCGACGCCTGTGCTCGTCGATATCGATCCGAGGACGTACAACATCGATCCCGCCCAGATCGAGACCGCCGTGACCCGACGGACCAGGGCCATCATCCCGGTCCACCTGTTCGGCCAGATGGCGGACATGGACCCGATCATGGGGATCGCGAGTCGGTACAACCTGGCGGTTATCGAAGACGCGGCCCAGTCGATCACAAGCACGTACAAGGGCCGAAAGGCCGGCAGCATCGGCACTGCCGGCTGCTTCAGCTTCTTCCCGAGCAAGAACCTCGGCGGCATCGGCGACGGCGGCATGGTCGTCACCAACGATGAGGCCCTCTACAGACGCCTGATGCTCATGCGCAATCACGGGGCCGAGCCGAAGTACTACCACAAATTCGTCGGCGCCAATTTCCGTCTCGATCCGATCCAGGCGGTCGCCCTGCTGGTGAAATTGCCGCACCTGGACACGTGGTCGCAGGCCCGTCGGCGCAACGCCGCGTACTACGACGAGCGATTCGCAGGGACCGCGGTGCAGACGCCGTACATCAGCCCGGACTGCCTCACCATCTATAACCAGTACTGCATCCGGGTCCCCCGACGCGATGAGGTCGTTGCGCACCTGAAGGCCAACAAGATCGGCTGCGAGATCTACTACCCCGTCCCCGCCCACATGCAGGAGTGCTTCTCCTACCTGGGCTACGGCGAAGGCGATTTCCCGCATTCCGAGAAGGCGGCCGGCGAGATCATGGCCTTGCCCGTCTATCCCGAACTGACGGACGAGATGAAGGACGCCGTGGTGGACTGCATCCTGACATTCCTGCGTTGATGGCGGCCGGGACGGTCATCTGGATCATCAACCACTACGCGGGCAGCCGCGTCCACGGGATGGAGTATCGCCACTACTACCTCGCGCAGCACTTCGCGAGGATGGGACTGCGCCCCGCGATCGTCTGCGCATCGTTTCACCATCTGCTGACGAAGTTGCCCGAGGGCAAGACCGCCGATGTGGACGGTATTCCGTACGTCTGGATCAAGACCCGCCGGTACGAGAGAAACGACGCCAAACGGGCCTTGAACATGGTGGACTTCTCCACCCGCCTGCTGTTTGCCCGGCTCGGGCAACTGCCGAAGCCGAATGTCGTGATCGCCTCCTCGCCGCACCCGTTCGTCGCGTTCAACGGGTATCGGATCGCCAGGCGATACGGCGCCAAGTTCATCTTCGAGGTGCGAGACCTGTGGCCTCTGACGCTTCTGGAGATCGGCGGGCACTCGCCGCGTCACCCGTTCATCCGCGCAATGGCCTGGGCCGAGAGGCTGGGCTACGAGCGATGCGACCATGCGGTTTCCCTGTCCGCCGGGACTCGGGACTACATGGTGGCGTACGGACTGGACGAACGCAAGTTCGTGAATATCCCCAATGGCATGGACCTGCCTGCCGAAGGGGCAAACGTCGAGCCTCTGCCCGAGGAGCATCGACGAGTCATCGAGAACCTTCGAGGGCATGGCACGCTGATTGTCCTCTACAGCGGAAGCCACGGCGTCGTCAACGCACTGGAGAATGTCCTGGATGCCGCCGGACTGCTGCGCGATGAGCCGGCGGTGCACTTCCTGCTGGTCGGCCAGGGACCGCAGAAGGAATCGCTGCGTCAGCGCGCACAGCAGGCGGGCTTGGCGAACGTCACCTTCCTGCCGTCGGTCGGCAGGTCGCAAATGCCCGCTCTGACGCAATCGGCAGACCTCGGCTACGTCGGCCTCCAGAAGAAGGACCTTTTCAAGTACGGCGTGAGCCCGAACAAGCTGTACGAGTACATGGCGTCGGGATTGCCGATCCTGTGGGCGATCGAGATGGATCGTGACGAGGTGGCCGAGGCCCAATGTGGCTTCTCCATCCCGGCGGAGGACCCGGCCGCCCTGGCGGCGGTGTTGCGACAGGCTGTCGCGATGCCACGAAGCCAACTGCGGGAGATGGGCGAACGCGGACGCCGCAATCTGATTGAGACGCATACGTATGAAACGCTCGCCCGGCAGTACGCCTGCCTGTTTTGACATGTATCGCGTCATCAAGAGGCTGTTCGACGTGCTGTTCGCGGCTGCTGCGATGGCGGTTCTGTCGCCGCTGCTGGCGGCAGTCGCCATCGCGGTCCGCGTGACAAGCCCCGGACCAGTGCTCTTCCGCCAGGAACGGGCGGGCCAGGGCGGCAAGCCGTTCGTCCTGTTCAAGTTCAGGACCATGCGGCCGGACGCGGACCCGTTCGGTCCGAGTCCCAAGTCCGGCGAGGACGCCCGACTCACGCGGGTCGGCCGGTTCTTGCGGGAATCCTCTCTTGACGAATTGCCGCAACTGGTTAACATCCTGGCGGGCGACATGAGCTTGATCGGCCCCCGGCCTTTGTACGTCTCGCAGATCGCGGAGTGGGACGAGCGGCAGAGGACACGGCTCCTCGTCAAACCGGGATTGACCGGCTTGGCCCAGGTCTCCGGGAGGGGACAACTGACTGTTGAAGAAAAACTGGAATTCGACGTGCGATATGTGGAGCGGGCGGGTCTGCTGCTGGACAGCCGAATCCTGCTGGCCACGTTGGTGCGGGTCTTCGCGCGCCGCGGAATCTACGAGATGCGGTATTCGCGGGCGGAAGACACCCGCGCGCAGTCGGGCTCTGGTCAGAAAGAGAACGTGGACGACAGGAGATGCTCTTATGACCATCCACACAACCCAACCCGGACACATCACGAAGGTGGACGAAATCGCGCGGCTCCGTGAGCAGGAGAAGTCCGCCCTGGCGGCAGTCTCCCAGCGATTCGCCTTCCGCAGCAACGACTACTATCTGTCCCTGATCGACTGGGACGACCCAAGCGATCCGATCCGCCGGGCCATCGTGCCGAACGCGGGGGAACTGGACGAATGGGGCCGGCTCGATCCCTCCGATGAAAAAGCGTACACCATCATGCCCGGCGTCGAGCACAAGTACAACTACACGATCCTGCTGCTGGTCAGCGACGTGTGCGAGGGGATCTGCCGCTACTGTTTCCGCAAGCGGGTCTTCATGGGCTCGCAGGCGGAATGCCTTCGCGACGTCCCGGCGGCCATGGAGTACATCGCCAGCCAGCCGCAGGTGACGAACGTGTTGCTGACGGGCGGCGATCCGCTCGCCTTGCCGACGGCGGAACTGGCCGACGTCCTGCGCCGCCTCCGCAAGATCGATCATGTGCAGATTGTCCGGATCGGATCGCGGATGCCTGCCTTCAATCCATATCGGATCATCCAGGATCCCGCCCTGCTCGACATGATCAGTCAGTACAGCACGAGCCGCAAGAAGCTCTACGTCATGACGCACTTCATCCATCCGCGGGAGTTGACGGACGTGGCCGTGCAAGCGACCTCGCTGCTCCAGAAGGCCGGCGCGATCACAGCGAACCAGGCGCCGCTCATCCGCGGCGTCAACGACGATCCGCAGGTCCTGGCGGAGCTTTTTCGCACACTGTCCTTCATCGGGAACGCTCCGTACTATGTCTTCCAGTGCCGTCCCGCAGTGGGCAACCGGATGTACACGGTCCCGATCGAGGAAGGCTATGAAATCGTCGAGCACGCGAAGGCCCACGTCTCCGGACTGGCCAAGCGTGCCCGCTACGTGATGTCCCACAGCACCGGCAAGATCGAGATCCTGGCGGTCGCAGGAGGGCATACGTACCTGAAGTACCACCGGGCAGGCGACGATAAGGACAACGGACGATTCCTTGTCTTCAAGAGCAATCCGGAAGCCTGTTGGCTGGACGACTACGAAGAGATGACCTTGGACTACCCGAGGACCCTGCCGTACCGATCCCTGGGACCGGATTGAGATCCCATGCGACACAAGACGACCATTCTGGTTGCCGTCATCACAGCTTGCTGTCGGGCAGCCTTTGCCCTGGAGCCGAACGAGATCCTCGTCGTAGCCAACACGGAACAGCCGGCCTCGGTGAGGCTCGCCCGCTACTACTGCGAGAAGCGGGGCATCCCCTCGGGCAACGTGATTCCCGTGTCGCTGGGGACGCCGGTCCGGGATTCCATCGGCCGAGCCGACTACGAGAAGCGGCTCGCCGGTCCCATCCGCCGGACTTTCACCGCGAGAAAAGACCTCGCGCACATCCGCTGCCTCGTGACGACCTACGGCGTTCCGTTCCGGGTCGGCCGACGAGATCCCCTTCGCGGTCTCGAAGCGCAGCTCGAGAAGCTCCGCCAGGCGCTCCAGGCGGAGAAGGACGCCATCGCACAACTGGATCAGAAAGGCGAGACGAGCTCGCCCATGCGGCAAGGGCGGCAGCTCCGCGCGACCCAGATCCAGATGGAGATCGACCGTATCCGTGGAGTGGAGACGGACGCGTCCGTGGACAGCGAGCTGTCCCTCGTTCTGCGGGGCGAGTACGAGCTGTACCGCTGGCAGCCGAACCTGTTGCGAGACGACAAACCGGCGCCCTTCACGACCCTCATGGTCAGCCGGCTCGACGGCCCGAGCTACGACATCGCACAAGGACTGATCGACAAGGCCCTCGTCGCCGAGTCCAAAGGCCTGGCCGGCAACGCCTGCATCGACTCGCGGGGGCTCTTCAAGCAGGACCTGTATAGTCGCTACGACCAATCGCTTCGCGATCTGGCGATCCTGACCCGGCTTCGGACCACGCTGCCCGTCCTGGAGGAGCGGACCGCAGCGCTGTTCGCAGCAGGGAGTTGCCCGCAGACGGCCCTCTACTGCGGGTGGTACAGCGTCGGGAAGTACGTCGATGCCTTCGACTTCGTCGAGGGCGCGGTCGGTTTCCACATCGCCAGCGTCGAGGCCGCCTCCCTGCACGACCCCAACAGCACGAAATGGTGCACCGCCATGCTCATGGACGGGATCACGGCTACGCTCGGACCCGTCACGGAGCCCTATCTGCACGCCTTCCCCGAGCCGCGGGCGTTCTTCGAGGCGCTCTTCGACGGTCATTGCCTCGTCGAAGCGTATTACCTCACCCAGCCTTTCAATTCCTGGCAGATGGCCCTGATCGGCGATCCGCTGTATAAGCCATTCAAGGCGAGTGAGACGGCGCACGCCCCGTGAAGCAGGTTCGAATGCATCCTGTTTCACGCTTCACGCATCTTGCCTTTCGTGCTACAATACGACCTGAGATGTCTGTGTCGCCGAGTGCATTGGAGGATACAACGATGAAACGCCGCTTTTCCTGGACAGGGGAATACGTCTCGTTCGTGTGGGGAATGTCGCTGGTTCTGCTGTACCTGGCTTCGGTCGTTGCGGCCGGGACCGACAAGCCGGCGACAAGGGAAGGAATGCGCCGGACGAAGCCCGCGAGCATGTCGCCCATCCAGCTCCCGACGCCGCAAACCAGCAGCCAGGTCAGTTTCGAACAGGCGGTCATCGAGCAGCGTAAGGTGCAGATGCCCGGCGACCAGCGACTCGACCTGGCGAAGATCGGCCAGCTCGCCTGGGCCACCCAGGGGGCGACGGCTCCGTCCGTCAACATGACGTTGCCGCCGGCACAATCGCAAATCGCCGGCGAGCCCTCCATACGGGCCTACTTCATCCTGCCCGATGGGCTCTTCTCGTACGAGCCGATGAGCCATACGCTCCAGCCCATCACCGACAAGGACTGCCGGGCGACAGCCGCAGCGGCCATGCTCAGGCAGGCCGTCGTCCCGGTCGGCGGCTGCCAGATCATCCTGGCGGCCTCCACCCGCGATTTCTCCTCTCGCTATGGGACGCGGGCCCGGACCATCATGGCCTTGCAGACCGGCAAGATCGCACAGAACATCCAGCTTCAGGCCGCAACCCTGGGCTTGTCGCTCGTGAGCGTCGATGCCGTCGAAGCAGCCGATCTGCGCACCGTCACGCGGATTCCACGCGGGTTCGATCCGCTCTACGCGGCCATCATCGGCTACCCGGCCGGGCTGGCTCCGACCACCGCAGTGCAGCCGACTGTGACAACCCAGTCGAGCGGAAGGGCACTCCTCGTCGTCCCGCCCATCGGTTTCCAGGATGAGGAGCTGTTTGCCACGAAACGCACGCTGGAACTTGCCGGCGTACAGACCGCCATTGCGAGCGCTCGCATGGGACCGCTGGCAGGCATGCTCGGCGGTGCGGCCCAAGCCAACATGCTCCTGAACCAGGCCAGCGTCGACAACTACGACGTCGTGGTCTTCATCGGCGGCACAGGGGCCCTGGACTACCAGAACAATCCCACCGCCCAGAACCTCGCGCGTCAGGCATCGGTGCGAGGCAAGATCCTGGCCGCCATCGGCACGGCTCCAAGCATCCTGGCGACGGCCGGCGTCATGCGCGGCGTCCGGTCCACCGCATACCTTAGCGAACGCGAACGCATGGTCCGTGCCGGCGCCGTCTACACGGGCAACCCCGCGGAAAAGGACGGAAACATCATCACCGCCACCGGTCCGTTGGCTGTCAGCCTCTTCACACAGGCGATCATCGAGAGTCTCGGGCAGAGAACGCAGTAAACTCTGTCGTCCGAGATTCCGCTGCCCACCCTCTCTCCCTCACCTGCTGGGAACAATCCACCGGCCCAGCGGTCTGCCCATTCGGCAGTCGCTGACGCTCCGCCGATCAGCCGGGCTGCCTGCCGGGTCTCGCCTTATGAGACGCTCCACCACCTGGCAGGACCTGCCTTTCCCCCCGCACGGACAGTCTCTTCGGTCTTTGGTCGCCGGCTCCCATGAGGTGCCCCCCCCAGCATTCGGGACGACAAGATGCACACGATGAATTGGACCCTGGCCCAAGAATGCCAGAACGCAGTTTCAATCGTATATTATAGATGGATGCCCCCGGGGCGGCGATCCGCCTCCGTTACCGAGCTCCGGCACGGTGCCTTATAAGGGTGAAGGGCACTGTAAGGAAGGGTACCTCGCATGAACCTGGTTCTTGTCATCTTGCATCTGGCCGTGCTGGCCACGCTGGTTTTCGCCTACGGCCGGGAATAATCCCCTGCAAATCGTCGCGAGCGGGGCGTTCCGCCTTCGGGGCGCTCTGCGGCATTCCGCTTGACACAACCCAGGACGAAAACACCACTTCGAAGCAACACAGGTCTACAAGATCTTCTCGACCACCACCTTCTGCCCATCCGCAAAATGCGCCGTATCGGCGTCCTGAGGACTGATGAGCATCTGCCCATCCGCCTTCGAATGGGCGGGTAAGCCCGCTCTGACGTGAACGGAGTGGAGGCCCCCGTACCACCAGCGAACATCGTCCGCGTACAGCAGGTCGCCCGGCTCGGCCGCCATCGTATCGAGCGCGGACTGCGGGACGATCACCGTGTTCGTGCCCGCAAGGCTCGGGTCGAGCTTGGCGGTCAGCCGGGCTTTGCCGCCGGGACGGCGATTCGGTTCGCCTCCCTTGAACTGGCGCATGGCGTCCGTCTGAGTGCCTGCGACAAGCCCTTTGATCTCGCCCAGGGCCCTGGGCCTCGTGAACCACGTAACGACCACGCCGACCGTGCCGGCCGCCAGCAGGCCGAACAGGGCCCGCATGAACGTATAGCTGTCGGGACCCATGCCGAAATCGAGCGGTCCGACGAGCACATCGGGCCAGACAAAGGACAAGGCGATCAGGACGCTTCCGACCGCGATGGTCGCGAAAGCAGCCGCCGGAGTGTACCGCTGCCACAGAATCCCCAGGAAGATCGCCATCAGAACCGGCGGGGTCACCGCGGCGGTGAACATGCCGTGCGCCTCGTAGATGGTGCCCTTCATAAACACCGGCACCAGAGCCAGGCCCAGACCGGCCGCGGCCAGGCTCGTGATCCTCGCCACCAGCAGATGATGCTTGTCGCTGGCGGCGGGACGGATGTACGGTCGCCAGATATCGTTGACGAAGATCGCACTGACCGCGTTCACAAGGGAGTCCGCCGTACTCATCAGCGCCGCAGTCAGAGCCGCCAGGATGAAACCGAAAACCCCGGGGGCACAGAGGAAGTGGGCGGCGTTGACGAAGGAACCGCCCGCGTCCGTTGCCAGTTCGCCCTTATTCACGAGCGCCTTCGCGATCCAGCCGCCGCAACTGGTCGCGATGGCCGCCAGGGGAGCCAGCACGAGGACCCAGCAGATGACCATTCGCCGCGAGTCCTTGACGCTCTTGAGCGAGAGGAACCGCATGAGGAAGGCCTGGTGCATCAGCATGACGGCGCCGGTGTTGGCCAGACCGTCTTGTGCATAGATGCCGATGAAGCTGAACTTGGGCGGGGCATTGAAGTCGGAGAAGGCGTACTTGTGCGCCTGTGGGAGCAGAGACCAGAAATCACCGAAGCCGCCGAAGTGATAGATCGCGCCGGCGAACAGGCCAAGTCCCGCGATGAGGAGGATGACCCCCTGCGCCAGGTCGGTCATGATGACCGCAGTTTGCCCGCCAGCACAGACATACAGGGCCACCGCCACCGCCGTCACGGTCGCCCCGGTCATGATCTCCCAGCCGAGCAGCGTGTGCATGGTCTTGCCCAGGGTGACGAGGTTGATGCCGATATAGCCCGTGAGGTACAGCAGAATGATGACGGTGCCCATGACTCGCGTCTTCTTGTCGAAGCGGGCCTCCAGGTACTCGGGGATCGAGACGATCTTCCTATAATAGATGATGGGGATCCAGACCAGCACCAGGATGGGCATCCAGAACCAGTCGTTGAAGTAGGTCTGCGTGCTGGAGATGCCATATTGGAAGCCCGCTTCACTGTACTTGACGAAGCTGTAGCTTCCGACAATCGTGGCAATGCACGAGAAGGCGATCAGCCACCAGGAGAATCGTTGGCCCCCGAAAAAAAAGTCCTTCGTACCGGACGTATAACGCCCGAAGAACAAACCGAATCCCATGACACCGACGAAATAAGCCAGCAGAACGACATAATCGAGGGGCATGCCGAGAACCTCAGCAATCATAGCGTCCCCCCCTCTGCCCAGTGGGGCGACAGGAATGTGAAAACGCACGCACCCGCCAGCAGGAGCAGATACCCTGCGACAAAGGCGACCAGGAGCCGCCGGTCTTCGGAGACCTTGAGATCGAGGTATCCGCCTCGCAGCCCGGCCCAGATGCCAACGGCACACAGCACCAGACCGACGCCGAACTCGCAGACAATCGGCCAGACTCGCAGCATGTTCACGGGATGGCCCTCCGATTCTTCAACTGCTCTCGTAGCCAGGCGGGACGGTTGGTGGTGATCCCATCGACGCCCAGGGCGACCAGCCTGGCCGCCTCCTCGGGATCGTCCACCGTCCAGACGTAGAGCTTCAGTCCCGCAGCGCGGACCCCGCGAACGAATCCCTCCGTCACGCCGGCATAGTGGACATCGACGCCGTCCAGGCCCCGGGCCTTGGCGGTTTCCGCGAGGTTGGGATCGTGTGGAATCCATTGCTGGGTGTCCTTGACCTTGTCGGTCCCTTTGAGCCAGTACGTCGGGACGTCGATCAGTTGCCTGGACGCCGCAGCGACCTCCAGGTCAAAGCAGATGATGACAATCTGGGACATCTTGCCACTCTGGGCAAGCATGGGCTTCAGAACGGGCAGGATTTCCTGCTTGCACTTGATCTCGACGTAGAGCTTCCGCCCGGGCGGGATCGTCGCCAGCACCTCCTCCAGATAGGGGATTCGCTCGCCCGCGAACTCGGGGCCTTTGAAGCTGCCCACGTCCAGCTTGCGCAGCTCCTGTGAATTGCTCTCGCTGACCTTCAGGTCGGTCCCCCCGCTGGTGCGTTTTGTCGTGGAGTCGTGGATCACGACGATGCGATTGTCCTTCGACAGGTAGACATCGACCTCGACATCGGCCTCCTTCTGCCATCCGAGCTTGACGGAGGCCAGGGTATTCTCCGGCGCCAAGTAGGACGCCCCTCGATGGGCAATGATGTCGACGGAACTCCGACACCCCGACGCGCCGACCATGAACACAAGAACGATCCCCCAGACAGCCGCATGTCTCATTCGATGCACTCCTTCAAGCATAGTGAGCCGACTCTGTGACCTCCCGGCTGGGGCCATGGTATCCGCCGGTCCGTCCGAGTTCAAGGCTTCTGCCGGACATCACACAAGAATGGGAGAAGTTGAGAATGGCAAAGGACCAATATGGCCCGATCCCTTTCGTTGCGGTCAGTCTTGTGAATCTCCTCAGGAAGAAGATGAAGGAGGACTGGTTGTATGCGTTTACCGCTCGGTGGGTACCAGCGGAGAAATTGCCAGATGTAGATGAATGCGACAGACTGTCCGCGTCGGCTGGGAGGATGGGGCAACGCTGGCGAGCGACCCGAGCGCCGCAGCCGGTGGTACGCCGTCCAACCTAGAATGTTGGGCACGATTAGCGTAGCGTGTCGCGGGCATCGTGCCCGCGATTCAAGGGCAAGATGCCCTCGACACAGACTTGGCCGGTCCCCAAACTAACATGGACGGCGTAGCAGTATACGGCAGAGGGGGCTCGACACTACGCCGGGTCTCTTCGCTCTCTCCGCTGGTACCCAAAATGCGATAAACGCAATCCATCCCAGGACAAGACACCTACTGATAACAGGGAGATAGCGCTGTGTACACCCGCCGCTGAGCAGTGGCCGGCGGCCTTCCCACCATGTCAACACCCTCACTTCCATCGAAGCTGCTTCAATTCCTCCGCGGTGCGGATGAACTTCACTTCGTCGTCATTCAATAGGACGCAACCGCCCTTGGGGTCGTGCTTATCGAAGGTAAACAACTCGGGCCCGCCGTGCTGGTTCCAGCCCGGCTGTGATTCGAAGAGAAAGACCACGTCTTTGGGTGAGCCCTCTCTGCAATTCGAGTTCATAGCGTAGTCTGACACCCAACTGTCCGGGGGCTCGCTCGGAGGATCGTTTCCGTCTGACGGGGAGTACACGCCGTTTGCATCGGTGGACGCGTGGACGGCCGGACAGGCAAACCTCCGCGCTATGACTCTGTCAGGATACTGACGTCTTGTCTTGCCATCCAGCGTGTAGTCAGTGGTGTGTATTCTGCGCATAGCGCGGACGATCTCGTCACACCACTGGTTGGGGTCCGGACACGGAGGCCGCTCAGGGCCATGCCAGAGCCCGCCGAAAAGCAGTCCACTCAGCTTCATGGCGCATTCCCATCTGGCTCGCAGAGGCTTGCGTGCCGGGGGATCAAGACTGCCCAGGATATGAGACCCCGGCGGACATACGAATTCATGTCCTCTCACGCGGACTATGGGCTCAAAACCAGGATAGATGTGCAACGACGCCACGCATCTTCTTGCTCGGTAGCACGTTACGTCCGTTGGAATAGCGAGTATCTTGCTGGTGACTATACCGCGGTCTCTTCCCCGGCGGATCTGGTTGGCAAAGGCCCTGATCTTCTCTGGATCGGTGACCGTCCATTTGTCGAAGGACCGTACGAACTGTTGTTCTTTTTCACTTAGTAACTATCTCAAAAGGCTCAGGCGATGTTGACGACGATACCAGAGCAG
>DAOQWL010000024.1:0-67400 GCA_035342095.1 Sedimentisphaerales bacterium
TGGAAGCCCTCTCAAGGGCCGCATGATGCCTCAAGAAAAGTACGAAAGTTCACTGATAAGCAGTTTCTGGAATGTCGAGACCTCAGGCCAAACGGCCAGTTACGGCGGCACGGGCAAGACCACGGCGGAGATGCACATGGCCAAGACGTTCCTGGACGCCGGCTGGGACTTTCTGGGCGAGACCGCCAACGGGACCGAGGATATATGGAAGATCGCGGAGGGTTTGGCGTATCCGCGCCTCGCGTGGGAGAAATACAGCGGGGGGACGGGGGAGCCGAACGACCCGTACCAGATCGCCACGGCCGCCGATCTGATCGCCCTCGGCGAGACGCCCGAAGACTACGATAAGCACTTCATCCTGACCGCGGACATCGACCTGGACCCCAACCTCCCCGGCCGCAAGGTCTTCGACAGGGCCGTCATTGCTCCGGATACCAATGACGTGGGCTCATGGTTTGAGGGGACGGCCTTCGCCGGTGTCTTTGATGGTGATGGCCATGTGATCTCACGGCTGACGATCAATGGCGGGCATTACGTCAATCTCGGGCTTTTTGGCCAACTGGCACCTGGGGGGGAGGTAAAGGGCCTGGGGGTGGTGGATGTCAACATTACCGGGGGAATCCGCGGCGCTGGTGCCCTCTGTGCCAGCAACTTGGGGAGTATCAGGACAAGCTACAGCACAGGTTCAGTGAGTGGATCGAGCAATGGCCTGCGGTCAAGCTTCGGTGGGCTCGTTGCTGGGAACTTTGGGACCATTGCTCAGTGCTACAGCCACGCTAGCGTCAGTAGCGATCTTTCTGTTGGAGGGCTGGTGGGGATCAACTTGGGGAACTTGGTTGACTCTTATAGCACGGGTCTGGTCAGGGGGCCCGGATCGGGTGGTGGCCTCGTAGGCACAGACACGCCGTTCGTTCCGGTTCTTAATATGGGGCCACCTGTGGGAACAGCGTCGGGCTGTTTCTGGGACATCGAAACCTCCGGCCGAACCACGAGTGACGGTGGCGAAGGCAAGACCACCGCCGAGATGCAGACGGCCAGCACATTCCTGGATGCCGGTTGGGACTTCGTGGGCGAGACTGTAAATGGGCCCAATGATGTCTGGAAGATTGCCGAAGGGTTGGATTATCCCCGCCTGTGGTGGGAACCGTATGATGGGCGGGTCACGGTTGTGCTGGGCCAGGTATTTACCGTTACGCTCGAATCGAATCCCAGTACGGGGTATCGATGGGAATGGGTGGATCACCAGGACTCCATCGTGGAGCAGATGGGCGAGGCACAGTTCACGCCTCGCGAGACCGGCGATCCGCCCCTTGTCGGGGCCGGCGGGTGGGAAAGCTTCGATTTCAAGGCGGTCCATCCAGGGCAGATGACTCTCAAGCTCGTCTATCGCAGGCCGTGGGAAGAAGGTGTGGAGCCGCTGAAGACCTTCTCGCTCCAAGTCACAGTACCTTAGGCCGGCTTGACTCTAATGAGCTTGACGCGCAGAATCGGCAATCGGATCGTGTGGCTGTGTGGCCATGTGGCACCCCCGCCCTCGGGGGTGATCCTAACGATCCCAGCCGGGGGCGGCTGGGCTACATTACGATCCCACGCGGGGGCGGGTGGGCCACATGACGATCCCAAGCGGGGGCGGCTGGGCCACATTACGTCAACGGGTGCTGTTGCGGACGCCGGGGATGACGCCCAGGGATTCGAGGGGGCAGCCTGAGCAGTGCGGACGGGGCTTGCAGTAGTTCTTGCCCGCCATGACGAGCAACGCGTGGAACTCGTTGAACAGGGCCACGTCGGGCTCCAGGTTGGAGGTGAACAGGTCCTGCAACTGGGGATAGTCGAGTTCCTCGCCGATCAGGCCGTGACGAGCCATCACCCTCGCGGTGTATGTGTCCACGACGAAGACCGGGCGGTTCAACGCGTACAACAGGATCGAGTCGGCGGTCTCGGGACCGATGCCGGAGACGGCCAACAGTTCCTCCCGCAGGCGGCCGGTGGGGATGCCCTCGAAGCTCTGCATGTCGCCGTCATATCGGTCGCACAGCCACGTGAGGAAATTCCCCAGTCGCTTGGCCTTCACGCGGAAGTAGCCGGCCGGGCGGACCAGCGTCGCGAGTTCCTCCGGATCGAGTGCGTGCAGCTTGCTCGCGTCGAGCAGTCCCGCGGCCTTGAGATTGGCGATGGCCTTCTCGACGTTGCTCCAACTGGTGTTCTGCGTCAGGATGGCGCCGACCGCGATCTCGAACGGCGTCTCGCCCGGCCACCAATGCTGCGGGCCCAAGGAGTTCAGGAGCAGGCGGTAGATCTCCAGCAAGCGTTCTCGTGTCGTCTTCATGCGATCCGGTATCCCCGTTCGTTTATAGCACTCCACATGCGTTCGTCCTGTCGCCTGGAGCGGAGGCTATTGTAATGTCTTTGGGTTTGAAGTACACTCCGTGCGATCTCACCGGTGTGGAATCCGGATGGGGGTATCGAAGACTCGCGGAATCGCAGGACCACGAAAGGCGACGGTTGGCCATGGTCGGCCGGAAGAACCCGAAGAACAGCTACGCAACCGCTCAACTGCTCAACTACGCCCGCGACTCGTACCTGGAGCGGACGAGCCGGCCCGTCTACGCCATCGCCTTTCTGCTGCCCTTCATCATCTTCTACGAGATCGGCACGATCCTCATCAACACGGACATCCTGAGCCGCTACCAGGTCCGCGTGGTCGCGTTCGTCTGGCTTCAGGACCTTCTTCGCTACGTGGGGACGGGCGACCGGTTCGCGTGGGCTGCGCCGCCTGTCGTGGTCATCATCATCCTGGTCGGTTTGCAGATCGCGTCGAGGAAGCCGTGGTACTTCTGCCTGAGCGATTATGCGCCGATGGTCTGCGAGAGCATCTTCCTTGCGGTGCCGCTGATTCTGCTGAGCCTGCTGTTCAACAGCCCGCCGGCACAGTCCGACGGCGTCGCGCAGGCCGGCCGGGGTCGTCCTGCCCTCATGGTGTGTGCCGCCCAGCAGTCGGACCAGATGCCGAGCGAGGAGGCGTCGCCCCCGGCACAGACGCCGACCGGCCGCGGGCAAGCGGGCTCTCTCATGACCGATATCGTCACCGGCGTCGGGGCTGGCATCTATGAGGAGCTGGTCTTCCGACTGATCCTGATCTGCGCCCTGATGGTCCTGTTCCAGGACCTGATCGGCATGGGCCACCAGAACGCGATCGTACTGTCGGTGATGATCTCGGCGGCCCTGTTCAGCGCCCATCACCACATCATCTGGGTGGACGGCCGGCTCGGACGCAGCGCCCCGTTCCTGTGGACGGAGTTCGGCTTCCGCACCATCGCGGGTGTGTACTTCGCCATCCTGTTCGCGCTTCGCGGGTTCGGCATCACCGCCGGCACCCATGCCTTCTACGACATTATCGCCACCGTCGTGAACGCGATGTTCTTCGATGCGCAGGCGTAGCGTGACTCGCCATTTCTCTCCCGTGCGGCGTGAGAAAAAATCTGATTCTCCGTTACTCGTTTGACCTGCGGAGTTTGCGGCACAATCGTCCCATAAGGGCCGTCATGGCCCTTATCAGTGCTGATATTGCACTTGAATTGGGCCGCCGGATCGGGTATAATAAGCCCAACGATCGAGCTGAATGTTTCGGGGTTTACCGTTATGGAATCGCCGCAAATCAACGTTGCCATCGACCAACTGACCTTCAGCCTGTTCCAGAGGCCGCTGCATCCGGAACTCTTCCAGATCTACGCCAGCCGACAGATCAAGACCGAGAAGTACGAGGCGCTGATTTGGGTCACCGGCTGCACCCACGTGGCGAGCGTTTTTGCAGGCGATGTGTGTCTGAGCGAGGTCGTGAGCACGCCGGGGCAGTTGCTTCCGCACCGGGGATTGGTCGAGCGATTCCAGTTCCGCGGGCCGCGGACGCACAAGTGCACGCTCAGCCGCGGCGTCAGCTACATGACCGACTTCCAGATCGAGAAGATGAGCCAGAACCTCTATCGCCAGAGCCACACGGACCTGGAGCGTTTCGCCCGCAATCGCGGGGTGTTCGTGAAGTTCCCCGATCTGGAGGTGGACAGCCTGCAGCCCTTCTGCTACGTGGATTTCGAGGCGCGGCGCAGCGAGTTGCACATCCACACGTTCGCTGCCTACCCCGACCAGGTCACGATGGTCAAGACCCAGTCGCTCTTCGACTTCCAATGAGTCAGCTCGTCTGCAACTGGACGTTCTGTTTGAGCACCTGAAGCTTCTCTCGAATTTCGCCGCACATTCGGCTGTTCGGGAAGTCCCGCATGATCTGCTGCCCGATGTCCAGGGCATTGGCCCACTGCTTGTCTGAGACCGCCATCGCGAATTGCACGCCCAGGTTGTGCAGCTTCGTGCGGAAGACGTCCTTGGCCGCCTCCTGCAGGGCCAGTGCCTCGTTCGGCGTCAGGTACATGTCCAGCTCGCGAAGGATCGCCAGGCTGCGGTCGGTCTCCTGACGCGTGACCGCGTCGTCCCACGCCGCCAGCAGGATTCTCTTGCGTTCCTCCTTCCGCTCGACCAGTCGCAGCCGCAGAGACTTCATCTTCTCCGATTGCGGATGGGCGCGAATCAACGACTCGACTTGCAGACTGGCCTTCACCCACTGGCAGGAATCGAAGAGCCGCTCCACCTCGACGATTCCCTGATCGACTCGCTCCTCCTCGGTCGCGTTGCGGTAGTCGTCCACCTGCCGTCGTAGCTGCTCGGCCAGGAGGCGGTATTCCGAGTGATTCTCGATCTCATCGACGATCTCGTAGGCGCCGTTGAAGTCGTTCTGCTTGAGACGCTCGAAGACCGCCTCACGGAGCGACCGCCGATCCTCCTCGCGGAATGCGATGGCCTTGGCGGTGTCGCTGATCCGCGTGCTGTGGTTGATCTGCATCAGCCCGTCGCGGATGTGGGAGAGCGCCTTGCTGGCCTCCTCGAGCCTGGAGCTGTTCTCGTTGAGCGTGTCCACGATCTTGGAGACTCGCGACAGGGTGGCCAGGAGCGCTCCCAGGAAGATCAGGGCGCCCATGAGCATCACGGGCTGTCGGATGCTCTCGGCCTTCTCGAAGAGGTTCGTGAAGATCGCCAGAAGAAGGACAACCCCCACCGCAGCGACAATGGTCGCGATGTGCCACTTGTATCGCCATACCTGGCTGTCTTTCCCGGAGTCCATAGGCCATCTCCTAAAGAGCAGGAAACCTTCTTGCAGCCATCCTTATTGTAAGGATCGGGCGTCGCCGAGTCAACCTTGGTGCCGGGCCGGCCCAGCGAACCCCATGCGACGCGACCCCGAGTCGCAGAACTGCGTCGCACACATCGTTCTTGCTCATGGGGAAAGACGTTTGAGAGGGTGGATTTATTCCGCCGCGGGGGCGACGCAGTAGATGTAGGCCAATGGCTCGGACCCGGTGTTCCTGACGTCGTGGAGCGTCTCGGGCGGGATGTAGGCCACTTTCCCTGCGCCAACCGTTAGGCGGTCGTGGTCGCCGATGAGCAATTCGCCCTGGCCGGCCAGGAAGACGAGCAGTTCCTCGTGGTTCTTGGTGCTGTGCTGGCCGCAGGCCTTTCCGGGCTCCAGGTAGACCCGGCCGGAACGCATGCCGTGCGTCTGCGGCTTGCCCTCCAGAATCCGCTGATACTCCGCTTGCTGGTTCAATTCGAGTGTGAATGCTCCGTGTGCCGATGCCATCGATACTCCTCAAATGCCCGTTGACGTTGCGTACTGTCGTCGTTCATAGGGGTTCAGGGTTCCCCTGTCAACTTCCTGCCCGTTCGAAAAATATTTCACATCGCCAGTTATTTCCCTTGGCGCGATCGAGACGATTCACTATTCTAAAGCGAGTAACACGGATTTGAAAAGCGTATGCGCAACATTTTTTGAGGCTTGAGGGCCAGGAGGTAGGAGAATGAGAAGGGGTATCATGTTGGGAACGATCCTCACGTTGGTGTTTGTCGGTGTCCTGCAGGCTGCCGATCCGACCGTGGCGCAGGTCACGCATCGGGAGTTCCAGGCGGTCAACAGTTTGGGCGAGCAGACATACACAGCCACGCAGAACGTCATCCTGGAGGGCGTTGTGCTCCACAATCCCGCCGACATGCTGGACCCGACGCCGGACGACAGTGTCATGACGATGTACAACCTGGTTGCCCAGTGGCAGTTCTTCTTCCAGGGCGAAGGGGAGGACCATGCCGGCACCGCGGTCTTCATGGGCCAGCTCTACGACAATCTGCCCTGGGTTACGACGGGCGGCTACTCGAACGAAGAGTGGATTGCCGAGATGACGCGCCTGAACGCCGCTCAGTTCGCGCCCGGCGACCGCATCCGCGTCACAGGCTATTTCCTGTCGTACAAGGGCAAGTGCAATGTGAACGAGCAGCACAACAAGAACCCCGACCACGACTTCACCATCGAGCTGCTGGAGCGGGGCGTCGGTCTTCCGAAGCCGGAAGTCGTTTCTCTCAGCGAGCTGAAGGATGAGCAGGACCGGTTCGTGTTCGATCCCAATCGGCTGGTCGGTTGCGAGTACTATCAAGGTTGTCTGATCAAGATCGAGGACGTCAACATCGTGGATGCCGGCGCCTGGGGTCCCGGCGGCACGCTGACTGTTACCGACGGGGTCAGGACCTTCCCGGTCAAGCTGGGACGCGGCAACGGGATCTACGCTGGCTCGTTCAATCTGAGTCAGCCGTGCGATGTCATCGGGATCGTGAATCAGGAGAGCTCTGCTTTGACGGATGGTTATCAGTTGTACGTGGTGAATTACGACGGAAACGGGCAAGTCCTGGCCGCCTACGAGCATCGGATGGCCGACCAGACTGCCGATGTGGATCCCAACGAGTAGGTGTCGAACGTAGAGAAGACTCGGGCGGCGACGGCGACCGATCCCTCAAGGAGCGGAGGTCGCCGTCGCGCTGCCCCTCTGGTTGTTTCGGGAGTCGCCATTGTGGCACGGGCCTTTTCGCTGATCGAGTTGCTGGTGGTCACGGCGATCATCGCGCTGGTTCTCGGCATTCTGCTGCCAGTGACCGGGCGGGCCCGACTCCAGGCGAAGGTGCTCGCAGTCAACGCGGAGTTGAAGGACATCGGCCTGGCGCTGGAGGCATACTCGTTCGATCACGATGGCGCATATCCCCCGACTCGCGTCGACTGCATGTTGGGCGACCATTTCTACCAGCTTCCCCTGGAACTGGCGGATGGCGGGTATCTGCCTGCCCCCCTGGCGGGCTCCTTCATGGCGGTCGGAATCGAAGACCGATTCAATCGCGGGTATACCTACAAGTACCGCTCGGTCGGTGCCCTGATCTACAACCGAACCACCGTGGTCGAGGAAGGGGCATATCTGTGGGTGCCCGACGGATTTCCCGACAACGAGCAGAGCGAAGGGCGGACCTACTGCAATCTCAAGGAGTCGCCTGTGAGCTGGGTCTTGTACAGCCAGGGACCCCGGTTCGACCTGGCGGATATGAGGAGCCGGCAGTATCCCGTCCCTCATGGCACATGGTACGGCACGCAGACCAAGCAGGGCGTCATCGTGCGGATGAGGCTCAAGAGCGGCCGGCAGCTCGGCTCGTTCGGGGAGTGAACGTAGAATGAAGGTGGTGACGGGCACTCTGACACTTGCGATGGCGCTCTTGTGCCTTTTCTCGTCGGGCTGCGGCGAGGGCGATGCCCCGGCAGGCGGCTATGCGATTGCCGTCACGAACTCGTACCTGGAGTCCGCGGTGCGGGACCTGTGGGGACAGGATGGCGCCATCCTGTGCCTGGCTCCACCCGGCATGTGCCCGGGGCATTTCGACATTTCACCCGCCCAGGTGCGACAGTTGAAGAGTTGCTCGCTATTGCTGCGGTTCGACTTCCAGCAGGGGGTCGAGGACCGACTGGCCAGGCTCCGGGAAGGGGGCCTGGACGTACAGCAGGTTCAGCCGCAGGGCGGGCTCTGCGTGCCCGATACGTACCTCGCGAGCTGCCGGCAGGTCTGCCAAATCCTGTCGCGGTCGTATCCGGATCGAACAGCGGAGTTCGAGACTCGCCTGGCGGCTGTCGAATCGCGGCTGGCGGCCCTTGCGGCTCAACTGCATGCCTCGGTCGCCCAATCCGGCGTCGCAGACGCCGCGGTGCTCTGCTCGAACCATCAGGCTGGATTTGCCCGGTGGCTGGGTCTCGATCCGATTGCCACCTTCGTCGGCAGCGACAGCGAGACCGTCGCGAACATCGACCACTGTCTCAGGCAGACCGCAGGCAGGGAGGTGCGATTCGTCATCGCCAATCGGCAGGAAGGCACGGCTCTGGCGCTGGCCCTGGCGGACCGGTGTCGGGCCAAGGCCGTCGTGTTCGGCAACTTCCCCGAAGACTGTGGACAGGGCGCCGGTTTCGACCGGCTCTTGCAGGACAATGTCAGGCTCTTGTGCGAGGCCGCGTCACGATGATCGATGGTTTGCTGACCCTCTCGAACATCTGCGTCCGCAGTCCCGGGCGGACCATGCTGCAGATCGACCATCTGCACGTTCCCGCCGGCGATTTCGTCGGCATCGTCGGGACCAACGGCGCGGGCAAGACGACTCTCCTGAAGGTCGCGGCCGGCCTGATCCGACCCGACAGCGGCCAGGTCACGCTCGACGGAACCAGCCTGACGCGCCTGAGTAGCTGGCGCAAGTGCGAACTCCGCAAGCACATCGGATACATCCCCCAGTCGGCGGAGTACAACGCGGAACTGCCCTTCACCGTGCGAGAGGTCGTCGCGATGGGACGAACCAGCGTCCGTCCCTTGCTGACCCGTCTGAATGCGGATGACTACGCCATCGTCGACCGTTGGATCGACGTTCTGGGACTGGCGGGTCGTCGCAATCAGACCTTCCGCAGCCTCTCCGGCGGCGAACAGCAGAAAGTCCTCATCGCACGCGCCATGGCGCAGGACCCGCGAATCCTCATGCTGGACGAGCCCTGTGCGAGTCTGGATTTCCACTGGAAGTATGAGATCTCCGAGATCGTCGAGCGCCTCCACCGCCAGACGCGAATGACGGTGCTCATGGTCTCGCACGATACGGGCGTCTTGCCCTCGACGTGCAGGCGGGTGGTGCTGTTGGCGGAAGGACGCCTGCTCGGCGATGGCGACGTCGATGCGATTCTGACGCCCGAGAAGCTGTGCCTGGCCTATCACGGCGACCTCGTGGCCACCACCGTGGGCGGCCGGCGACACATCCTGGCGGCGCCCTCGGGCTGTGGACGGGAGGGCCTCTGACAGAGTGCACGGCAATTGCACGTGGGTGTGGATGGGTATGGGTGGCACGGCCAAACTTGTTTGACCGTGCGTGCGTGGATGTGTCCCATCGCCTGGGAAGACACGCTCAAGCTTTGCTTGGGCGTGGCACCCAACACAGGCCCTTCCGGCTGAGTATGGATGGACCGAAGGCCTTGCGAATGCTCTTCAAATGAACTGGGAAGTGTGATGGACCCGTTCTTCTATCTTATCATCGCGGCCGGTGTGATCGCAGGGGCCAGTTGCGGCCTGCTCGGCGCCTACATCGTGGGTCTGCGTCTGCCCTTCGTCGGCATCTTCATCTCGCACACCGCCATGGCGGGCACCGTCTTTTCCTATCTCCTGGGCCTGAATCCCATCGTCGGCGCCGTCGCGGTTTCGGCTCTGGCCGCGATGAGCCTGGCGGCGATCCGACCGGGCAGGACCCGCATCGATCCCAACGTCGCGATGGCGATTCTGTTCTCCCTTGTGCTCGGCCTGACGTTTCTCGGCATCGGTCTGATGCAGGGGACCCGCACCGAAATCCTCGGCCTGCTCTGGGGCAGCATCCTGTTCGTTCGAGGAAGCCATGTGGTGGTCATTGCGGTCGCCGCCGCGATGTTCGTCCTGTTTGCGGCGTTGTTCAACAAGGAGCTGAAAGCGCTGCTGTTCAGCCGGGGCATTGCCTCCGCCACCGGGGTCCACGAGACCTTCGTCTACGCACTGTTCCTGGCCTTGTGCGGCGTCATCCTGGCGGTCAATCTGCCGCTGATCGGGGGCCTGATGATCTTCAGTCTCATTACGAATCCGCCCGCTGCGGCCTACCAGATCTGTCGCGGCCACCGGGCCGTTCTCTTTGCCTCCACCGCCTTCGGCGTCCTCAGCACGGTCGGTGGCTTCCTCGTCTCCTACTACCTCAATTTGCCCACCGGCGCCTGCATCGTCCTGGCCAGCACGCTGCTGTTCGCCCTGTCCGCCGGCTACAGGGCCTTCAGCGGCCGACGCGACTGATTCCCAAATCCTCTTGTGATCCGGACGGGGAAAGCGTAGAATCTGCGAGTGACGGTGTCCTGCATTCGGAGATGAGCCTATGCTGGCGAGATTGCACAGCGTGACCCTTGAGGGGATCGAGGGCGTGATCTGCGAGGTGGAAGTGGACGTCTCGCGGGGCGGCCTGGAGAAGTCCATCATCGTGGGCCTGCCCGACGCGGCGGTCAAGGAGAGCATCGAGCGCGTCCACAGCGCGATCGTCAACTGCGGATTCCGCTACCCCAAGACGCAGTCGCTCATCAACCTCGCGCCCGCGGACATCAAGAAGGCGGGTCCGGCGTTCGATCTGCCCATCGCCCTCGGGATGCTCGCGGGCGAGGGCGTCGTAGCGGGGGCCTCGCTCAAGGAGTACGTGATTGTCGGGGAGCTGGCTCTCGACGGCCGGGTCCGCCCGGTCAACGGCGTGCTCAGCATGGCCATGACCGCGGCGGCCAACGGTTTCTCGCGGATGATCGTGCCCCTGGAGAACGCCCGCGAGGCGGCGGTCGTCCAGGACATCGAGGTCTACGGCGTCGGCTCGCTGTCCCAGGCGGTGGGGTTCCTCTCGGGCCAGCTCCTGCTCGAAACGACGGTAACGAGCGTGGACGATCTGTTCGCGGTCGCTTCGCACTACGACGTCGATTTCGGCGATGTGAAGGGCCAGGAGAGCGTCAAGCGGGCTCTGACCATCGCGGCGGCGGGGGCCCACAACATTATGATGATCGGGCCGCCGGGGGCGGGAAAGACCATGCTCGCCCAGCGACTGGCGACGATCCTGCCGGCCCTGAGTCTGGAGGAGTCGCTCGAAACCACGCGGATCTACTCCGCGGTCGGCCTGCTCAAGAAGGACCAGGCGCTGCTGGCGACGCGACCGGTGCGAGCGCCGCATCATTCCGCCAGCGGCCCGGCCCTCATCGGCGGCGGGTCCGCTCCGCGTCCCGGCGAACTGTCCCTCGCCCACTACGGCATCCTCTTTTTGGACGAGTTCGTCGAGTTCCCGCGTCATGTGCTCGAAATGATCCGCCAGCCGCTGGAGGACGGCTTCGTGATCGTCTCGCGGGCCAAAAAGACGATCCAGTTCCCGGCGCAGTTCATGCTGGTGGCCGCGATGAACCCCTGTCCGTGCGGGTACTTCGGGAGCAATCTGAGGACGTGCAAGTGTTCGCCGGGCCAGATCGCGCGGTACCTGGCCAAGGTCTCCGGCCCGCTGGTGGACCGGATCGACATCCACATCGACGTGCCGGCGGTGGCGTTCGGCAAGCTGCGGTCCCAGGCCCGGCAGATCGACTCGCAGACGCTCCGAGCGTCGGTCCTGGCGGCCCGGGAGCGGCAGACCCGCCGGTTCGGCGACGGCAAGGTCATGACCAACGCCCACATGAGCCATCGGCAGTTGGAGCGGTTCTGCAAGATCGACGCCGCCGGGGAGATGGTGCTCAAGGAGGCGATGATGGAGCTGGGACTGAGCGCCCGGGCCCATGACAAGATCTGCAAGGTGGCTCGCACCATCGCGGACCTTGAAGACAGCGAGAATCTCCGCGCCGAGCACGTGGCCGAGGCGATCGGCTATCGCAAGCTCGACAGGAAGCTGTGACAGGCTGGGGCAGCCGATCGTCCCGGCTGGGACGCCCTCGGGGCGGACCTGGCCAAACCCTTGGAAATCCAGGCTTTGTTGCGGGATCCAGTACGAGGACCGGGGTTGTTATCTGCCCCTCCGTGTCGCGGAAGAAAGTTGCCCCTTTTTCCTTAATGCCCCGCATGGACCTGCCGATATTACGCCTGACACGTGAGCACAACACGAAACCAGAGGAGATTGAAATGGGTATTCAGAACTGGTCCGAAGACATCATTCTCGTGGACTTGCCGGCCGAGCCGGAGATGGGCGAGGAGCTCAAGACGGCTACCCAGATGGCTCGCGACCGAGGCGACTGCGAGGTCGTCGTGGATTTCTCGAAGGTCGATATCGTCACGTCTTCGAGTCTCTCGAAACTCCTGCGACTCAAGAAACTGATGAGCGACTGCGGCCATCGCCTGGTCTTCTGCAACGTCGCTCCGGCCACCAAGGGGATTTTCACGGTGACGGGTCTTGACGGGATCTTCGAAATCGTGGACGATAAGTTCATCGCTCTGGCCAGTCTGCAGATGGTCGGGTGAGGACGGGCCGGAAGGTCCGCCCGAACGGTAGGATGACGCCTGCGGGTGGAAGACGGTTGACGCCGCCCGCAGTCGGGAAGACAGGTATCAAGTGAGTCGCCTGATGGCGGAGCGAATCACGAAGATCGCTTAGCGGAGCGGCGTTCGTGATCTGCTCGCAGGGCATGGGTAGAATTCTGGGACGACCCGCGCTGCGGTTTCGCGCAGGTCCGAGGCACGCACAGAGCCTATGGACAACGATGTTCTGCATCAAGTCGAGCAGATTCTCGGACATCCCTTCACCGACACCGCCCTTCTGGCCAAGGCTTTCACCCATTCCTCCGCGGTGGACAACCGTCTGGACAGCAACGAGCGGCTGGAGTTCCTCGGCGACGCGATCCTCTCGATCGTGATCTGCCAGAAGCTGTTCGAGATGTTCCGCGAGTACCCGGAAGGGGAGCTGACGAAGATGAAGAGCATGCTGGTCTCGCGGGGCACGTGCGCCCACGTGGCTCGTCGGCTCGGCCTGCCGAAGTTCCTGATCGTCGGCAAGGGAATGGCCTCGCACAAGGCGTTTCCCACGTCCCTGGCGGCCGGGCTGCTCGAGGCGGTGATCGCGGCGGTCTATATCGACCTGGGCTTCGACGCGGCCCGGGATTTCATCCTGCGGAACTTCGCCTCGCTCCTCGATGAGATCGATTCCGAGGAGGCCCACGGCAACTACAAGTCCCTCCTGCAGCAGCACGCGCAGGAACGCTTCAACGCGGCCCCGTCCTACATTCTTCTGGACGAGAAGGGCCCCGATCACAACAAGTGCTTCGAGTCCGAGGTGGTCATCGACCAGCAGCACTTCCCCAGCGCCTGGGGCGCGAACAAGAAGGAAGCGGAGCAGAAAGCGGCGTACAACGCCCTGGTGGAGCTGGGGGTCGTTCAGAGACCCGTCGTCCACGACGCGACCTAGAAGGCCGAGCGGTCCAGCAGGCCCGGAAGCTGTCCGGTGACGATCCAGGCGAGGCCGTACAGGATGACCGCGGCTACCAGAATGAACAGGAGGATCGACGCGAACAACCCTGCGGTTTCCTTGGCGAACGGCCGCAGGCGGATGCTGCTGACCTTCGTGGCCTTATAGACGATGGAAATCGAAGCCACCAGCGGCAACAGCCAGAGCACCGATGCCGGCGTGGTCCCGATTCTCGTCGGCGTCGTGAAGCCGGCCAACAAGGCGATCGCGAAGACGGTCATCTCAGGCGTGCCCTCCCCCAACCACTCGCTGGTGAGCCACGTAGATGGCGTTGACGATGCACAGCAGATTGAGCAGACCGGCCACGCTGGTGTAGATCTGCCCGATCTCGCCGGCCCGTCCGAAGACCAGATAGGCTTGGGTCGTCCCGGCGTCGTTCTCCCGTCCGGTCTCCGCTTCTTCCCGGGCGGCATCCCTCGCCCGATAGTAGGCGTCCGCGACGTGACTGCCCAGCAGGAACACCACGGGCGAGTTCATCACCTGGGCGGCATACCAGGGTTTGGCGTTGACCGCATCGATCACGCCGATCGAGCCGACATGGAGACCGACCAGGAAGGTCAGCGCGACGGCCACGAGGATGACCGCGGCCCGCCTGTTCTCTCTGAGCAGGTAGTGCCCGCCCCCGGGCACGAGCCATGCAGCCGACCCGACGACGATCAGGTACAGAGCGTGATTCTCCTTCCACGACTGCCCCATTACGACGTACCCTTCGACTCCTTCTTGGTCTCTTTTCCGTCGGGCTGATCCTTCTGATCGACGAAGCGGAAGCCCGCGCGTTTGAGGATGTTCTGGGGGTTCAGGTGGACTACGGCCAGACTCTGCGTTTGCCCGTATTCCTCCCGATTGATGGCCATGCCCTTCATCTTCTGGAACTGCTCCTGGTAGAGCGGTCGAGGCGTCAGGCTCTTGATCGCGTAGTAGCAGCGTCCCGGCTTGAACTCCAGGATCTGGGGCGCCTGTGCGACCGACGGGACCAGCGAGAACAGACGATTCGCGAGTTCGCTCTCCTTGTTCGCCTCCCTCAGGTAGCTGCTGGCCCCGGCGCTGTTGGACAACTGGGCGGTGAGCGTCTGGATGTCCGCCTGCGAGATCCGCTGGATGTTCATCCGCCGGTCCATTCGGAACACGTTCGGGTCGTTGGGATCGGCCTTGGCCTGCTCGCCGTACAGCTTGTTGAACTCGGTGACTGCCTTGTCCCATCCGTCTTGGGTGGCCAGAGCCAGGAACTCCTCCGCCTTCGCGCGGGTCGTATCCCACGCCGCAAGGGCTTGCAGGTCCTTGACCACCTGGTCCGTGACGACGACGGTCTTGTCCTCGGCGTCGGCGGCCTCGCCCAGATTGAGGGCCCGTGTGCTGTAGCTGTCGTCGAGGCTCGCAGGGGCCGCGGACGGCTCGGCCGCGACGACGCGCACGATGACCATGATGTGCTTCGAGATGTCCTTGGCGGAATCGACCAGCGGGTCGCGGGCCGGACCGAGGGTCAGGAACATCTTGGCCGGGGACGTTGTGAACAGGATCGTTGCGTCATTCGCCAGCTCTTCCACCGAGAATATGGCTTGGCTCAGGGGGATGGGATTGCGACCGTAGCTCACCAGGGACATCCGGCGAAGGTACGAGTCGCTGCGGACGTCCGCGGCGCTGAGCATGCCGGTCCGCCCGCTGTGGAGCGGGACGTTGTGCCTGGCGCTGAGGTCCTGAGCGATCCGGGCGTAGTTGTGCTCGGGCTTCGTGGCCCGGACTCTGCGTTCGCTGGTCGTCGGCTCGTTTCCGTCGGCTCCGGCCGCGCTGACGCCGGAGTCCGCGAGATTCCGGGCGTCCACGAGGATCTGTTCGGCCTTCATCAGGATCCGCTGGCGCGTCAGTTGCCTGGCGATGTCGTCGACCACCTCGACGTAGCTCTTGACCTTGTCCACCTGCGGAGAGTTCGGGTCGTTCGGGTCGGTCGGCACCTTCTCCGTGAACTCGCGTTCGCGGTTCTGCTGATAGTAGGTCTCGGTGTCCTCCACCGTCGGCGTCTTGACGATGCCGGCGACATCGGAGAGCTTCAGTGCGATGTAGTCCAGGCGGACGCGAGCCGGAAGCCGGTACCCGAAGCCGAAAGGATTCGCCTCGTTCACGTCGCCGGCGAAGCTCGCCTTGTACTTGTCGAAATGCTCGAGCAGGGCTTCGTTGGAAGGCGTCTGTTGGTTGTCCGCGAAGGCCGACGCGTCGAACTGCACGTACTCGGCGCTGAGCGTCTCGGCCTCATTGTTGGCTATATGTCGGATCTGGGAACTCGTGAGGCTCTCCATGGAGGAGATGACCTGGGCGTATTGCAGCACCGCCAGCAGCTTGCCGTAGGTCGCCAGGATTCTGTCCTCCGGCATCGCGCTGCGGTTGACCCAGACCTTCATCATCTGCGTATAGGTGGCCCCGAACAACTGCGGAACGATCCTCCCCAGCAGCTCGCCCACCTGCTGATTCGACACGTGAATGCCGGCCGACTGGGCCTCCTCGCGAAGCAGAATCCAGTACAGATCGCTCGGTACCGTGCGGTCCTTGTACATGGCGACGAGCTGGGCGTCGCTGATGTGGTATTGGTTTCTCTGGATGGCTTCCCGCGCCGCCTCCAGCATGCCGGCGGAATCCCGGCTCTGCGGGAACAGAAGTTCGGCCAACAACAGGCCGCGAAGGTCCTGACGCTGCAGTAGCGCCACGACGCCCAGATCCTCCAGGAGCTTGAGCTCCGCGTCCGCTTCCATGCGGTCCGCGTGCGAGATCTTCTGCTTGCCGCCGTAGTACGCCACCGCCTTGTTGACGCCTCCGCTGCCGCGCATCAGGAAACTGAACGAGGACCCGCCGATAAAGGCGACCATCAGGACGATGACCACGATGGCCATCAGCTTCTTGTTGTTCTTCCGCATCCACTTCATCAAGCTCATACGGATCCCACTACCTATTCTCGATTTGCGATTTGTGATTTACTGTTTACCACCAGTTCCGCGCCGTCTACAATCCATCCATAGGGCTTCCGACGTCCGGATGCGCCGAACGACGGAAAATATACATTCTAAACGGAAAACAGCGAATTGCAAATGGTAAATCACAAATCCACTGCGGCCTTCGAGTCGGCCTGTCGGTACCTGCCCGGCGGGGTGAACTCCCCGGTCCGCGCGTTTGGCGGGGTGGACCTCCAGCCGCTCTTCATCGACCGGGCGGCCGGATCCCGAGTCTTCGATCTCGACGGCAACGAGTACATCGATTATGTCGGGTCCTGGGGGCCCATGATTCTCGGACATTCGCACCCGGCGGTCGTCGCCGCCATCGAGAAGGCGGCCCGGAAGGGGACTTCCTTCGGCGCCCCCACGCTGGCGGAGACGGAGCTGGCCGCGCGGATCGTTCGGGCTTTCGGCTCCGTCGGGAAGCTCCGCCTCCTGAGCAGCGGGACCGAAGCGGTGATGACTGCCATCCGCCTGGCGCGGGCCCACACGGGTCGCGATGTGATCGTCAAAATGGCCGGTTGCTACCATGGGCACAGCGATTCGCTGCTGGTGGTCGCGGGTTCCGGCCTGGCGGAGCGGGGCACCGCTGCCAGTCCCGGCGTGCCGGAGGCCCTGGCCGCACTGACGGTTGTCGTTCCATACAACGACCTCGACACGCTCTCGCAGGTCTTCCGCAGGCAGCCGGGGGATGTTGCCGCCGTCCTGGTGGAGCCCGTCGCGGCCAATATGGGGGTCGTTCCCCCCGAGCCGGGCTACCTCGAAGGACTGCGCCGCCTCTGCGACGAGAACGGAACGCTGTTGATCTTCGACGAGGTCATCAGCGGATTCCGCGTGGCCTTCGGCGGCGCCCAGGAGCGATACGGCGTCCGGGCCGACCTCACCTGCCTGGGCAAGATCGTCGGCGGGGGATTGCCCCTGGCCGTCTGCGGCGGGCGGGCCGAGATCATGGACCTGCTGGCCCCCGTCGGGCACGTCTACCAGGCGGGCACCCTCAGCGGCAATCCGCTGGCGACGGCCTCCGCCAACGCGACGCTGGGGATTCTGGAGGCCGACGACGGGCCCCGGAGGAAATACGCCCAGCTCGAATCCACCGCGGCTGGCCTGGAAGCGGGCCTGGCCCGGGCGGCCGCCGATGCTGGCGTGCCGGTCACGATCAATCGCGTGGGCTCGATCCTGAGCTGCTTCTTCACGGCCGAACCCGTGCGGGACTTCGAGGACGTTCGTGCGACCGACGTGCCCGCCTTCAAGCGGTTTTTCGCGAGGATGCTCGAACGCGGCATCTACCTGGCGCCGAGCGCCTACGAGGCCATGTTCGTCTCCCTGGCGCATACGGAACAGGACATCGAGCGGACCGTCGAGGCCGCCCGCGAGAGCTTCCGTCGTTCGTAGTGACGCCGGGAGGGGTTCAGCCGCATGGGCGTCCCGCCCATGATTCCGAGTCACGGGCAAGATGCCCGTGCTACGATGTCTTGCCAACGTGCTTTGGGGTGCTCCAATGACGATGCGGTTCTTTGTGTCGATGGTCGTTTTAATCCTCGGTTGTATGGGTTCTGCATCCGCCCAGACGGCTGGGGAGGTTCGTGACGTCGTCGGCGTCGTGCACGTCGCCGGGCGATACCATTTGACGGACAAGGACTTCCTCAACGAGGGCGCCGACCAGATCCTGGCCCTGGGTTCGCGGGTGATCAAGGTCTGGTTCTATGGAAAGCGTCACGAGCACCCGGACGGCGTCTATCCGTACAACTCGCAGTGGCCCAAGGCCGGCTCGCTCGTCGAGGGGGCGCAGACGCCGTACTACAGGGACCTGTTCAGCAAGCCCTTCACGACGTACATCCTGGTGGTCACCGCGTTGGGCCGCGACGACGGCTACTGGCGCAATGGTATCACCGACGAGCAGAAGGCCGACGAACAACGCCAGTTCTACGAGCTGACCAGGCATCTGCTGACGACCTATAAAGGTACCGGCAAGACCTTCGTCCTCCAGCACTGGGAAGGCGACTGGATGGTCCGAGGCAACTTCGACGCCAACACCAGGCCGACGGAGCCGGCTCTCAAGAGCATGATCGAGTGGCTCAATGCCCGCCAGGCGGGCGTCAACCAGGCCCGCGAGGAGATGGGCTGGCAGGGCGTTCGCGTCTACCATGCCACCGAGGTCAATCGCGTGGTCCAATCGATGCGACAGGACTTCCCCAACATGGTCACGAGGGTTCTTCCCCACACGGATCTGGACCTGGTCTCGTACTCCGCCTGGGACTCGGCGACCGAGCACTACCGCGATCCGAACGTCCTTCGCCAGGCGCTGGATTTCCTCGCGGCCCACACGCCGGACAGTGCCGACTTTGGCGATCGTAACGTCTATATCGGCGAGTTCGGCATGCCCGAGAGCGGCTACACGCTCGACCAGATCCGCACCGCCATCCCCAACGCGGTCCGCACCGGCCTGGAGTGGGGTTGTCCCTACATCGTCTACTGGCAGCTCTACTGCAACGAATTGAAGGACCCCAACGCCAAGCCCTCGGTCCAGAGCAACGATGCGGTTCGCGGCTTCTGGCTCATCCGTCCCGACGGCACGAAGTCCTGGCTCTGGGACTACTTCCACGACCTGCTCGCGCGGAATCGCCCGCCAGTTCTGTAGGGTAATCTGTGCCGCTGCGCGGGGTGGAATCGATTGTCTCATAATAGATTGCAGTGATTCACCAGGATGCCTGGGAACGTCCTTCCCTGGCTGCGAGTTGTCTTGTGTGTCAGGATCATCTACATTTTACTTGACTTGTCTGCTGAAAAACGGTATAGTGGTGAAACTGGGGTGGTTGAAGTGTTTGCGACGCATGGTGTGTGCTGATTTCGGGAGTATGGGCTATAGCGAGGGTCCGACGAAGAGTTGTCTTGTATCCCCCAAGGCCCAGCGATGTACAGGACCTTGGCTGACGTCGGATTCTTGTGTGAGCGTTTCCGTAGAGGTTCAGAAGTAGAAACGAGGGGGTGGAGCGGTTCTCCCGGTCAATGAAGGGGGGCGGCCGCACTGAGGAACAGTCTCGAGTGGAGGTTGGATGATGAAAACGATCCGAATGTCCGTATTGATGACCTGTGTCCTGCTGCTGGCTGGCGTGGCGAGTGCCGACATCGTCACGATCAGGCACAAGATGAACTACCTGGACAACGACTGGGAGGCCGACGTCTGGTTCGTGGAGAAAGACACGATTCTGGACCACTCTCCCTATTGTCGAAACACCAACGAGGACTGGGGCTGGACCCATGTCGTCAGGGATAACATCCCGAAGGGCGCCACCGGCATCGAATCGGCTACCGTGACCATCATCGCGTGGAAGATCGACGTGGAGATCGGCGAGGACGACATGATCTACGCGCTGGCCGAGCCGGCGGCTTCGACCAGCGAGGCCAAGACGAACGGGACCGAGCTGGGCATTCTGAACAGCTACCTGACGTCGCCGATCACCGTGGAATGGGCGAGCATGGACGGGGACTCCCACCAGATAAACGGCTACGAGGAGCTGTGGTCCACCACGACGTTCGAGCTGACGGCCGACATGCTCGAAGATCTCTGGACGAACGGCGAGATCAGCTTCTACATGAACATCGACGCGACCGGCGGCAACGGCATGCGGGCCACGCTGGAGAGCGCCGTGCTGGAGGTCGATTACATCGCCCCGAAGCCGAAGGTGACGTATGTCAACATCCATCGGTTCTGGTCGGAATCGCTGTGCGGGCACTTCTACACCGCCAGCGAGGACGAAGCGAACTTCGTCATCGACAACTACTCCGCCACGTGGACGTACGAAGGCGTCGTCTACGTCGCCATGGCCGATGACAGCGATCCGATGTCCGTCCCGGTGTATCGGTTCTGGTCGAGCACGGGGAACGTTCACTTCTACACCGCCGATGCGGGCGAAGCGAACTACGTCATCGACCACTACTCGGGCACCTGGACGTATGAAGGCATTGTGTTCTACGTCTATCCGTCCGACTATCAGCCGGAGGGCGCCTCCCCGGTGTATCGGTTCTGGTCGAATCCGCTGAGTCGGCACTTCTACACCATCAGCGAGGACGAGATGAACTTCGTTTGCGACCACTATTCGTCCGTCTGGACCTATGAAGGAATCGTCTGGAACGCCTTCGCGCCCTGATCCCTGCGGGGTCCTGAAGAACGCCAACCTGTGCTGCCGGGAGACGACTTGCTCATCTTCCGGCAGCTTTATTTCTGCGCTCGCGCGGAACTGCAGGGTCAATCATCGACCTGCCACCAGCCGCCGTCGAAGTCATGCCACTGCGGCGTCGTGACGACGATTTGGAGGAGTACGAGCATGAGGATCAATCGGGTGCTGGTCGTCCTCGGGTGTGTTGGCTCGCTGCCCTCACCGTTGCCCCTGCCCGGGCGGGATACGACGTGATCGTTCCGTCCGAGATTGAGTATGGCACACAGGGCAATGTGGGCAGGGGGATAGGATACTGGGGCTGGGTGATCGCGGGCGATGAGACGCTCGCCGCGGGTGATTTCAGCAGCGCGATTCTGACTATACAGGTACGGCGACGTTCACAGGGTCCGTGACAATCGGCGGAGAAAGGGTGAGCTACTCCACATCCCTGATCCTGGGTGATTTCGAGCGGGATTTCTACGCCAGGATTGTCACTGGTCAGCGGCTGTCGTCCGCACCGGTTGTCCCCGTTCCGGGAGCCATCCTTCTGAGCGGTGTCGGCCTGGGCCTCGTTGGCTGGATACGCAGACGCGGGATCCTGTAGAGCGACGGGACTCAGGACCGGCCAACGAATCGCCTGGGAAGAGTCCACGGGCAAGGACCCAGGCGGTCATGCCTCCGTCAGCCATCGACGCAAGCAGATGCACAGTGTCCCTATCTGAAAACAAGCCGCCGAAGATGCCATGATGCTGTCTTCGCAGGCGTCGGGGAGGCTTGGCGCGCTTCCCGCTCCCTGCCCAGTTCCGCCATCGTCCAGAGCCACAAAGGCTACGTGCGGGAGCTAAAATATGTAAAAATAGGGTGAAAACACGGACTGCCCCCCCCAATGGCACATAGGGAAAGCAGGGATTGTTCCCACTTACCAAAAACAGAGTATACCTATCGGCGTACTGCCTAAGTGAGCAATGTATTCGCAACATGTCGCAAAACTTGTTTTGAAACACGCCCACTATGGGTTAAGATAACCTGGTGTTGTGGCAAGTTGCAGGTCGTACTCTGAAAGTCCTCTTACTAAGGAGACGGTCGATGAAAAAGACCCATATCGGAGTCATCGTGCTTTGCGCAGTTCTCTGTGTCGGCCTTGCCGGCATCGCCATCGCCAATAGCGCGGTGGACGGCGATGAGCCAGCCATGATGGTTTCCCCCAGCGTCATCGTCCTTGCCAAGGTGTCAATTATCACGGTCCATACAAACATCGCACTGTCCGCAGTCGTACCCGGCACGATCGCCCTCGATGGCGTCGAGGCAACCGGCGTCTTCGCCGATAGTCTCGGTCACCTCGTGGCCAAGTTCGCAATAGCGGACCTTGACCTGGCGCCCGGCCAAGTGACTCTAACGCTGACCGGGGACTTCAAGAGTGGCGAGGACTTCTCCGCCACGGACGACGTTATCGTCAGGTAGTCACTGCAGCAGGCCATGACGCCCGCCAAGGAAGGCGAGTCCAGTCCACAGAATGCATAGTTCCGGGATCTAACAGACCAGGAACACCCAGGCGAGTACTGGCACAGTGATGGCGATAGGGCCCGCGAAGACTACCGTACACATCGCCTCAGGCATATCGAGGCCATAGGCCACACCGGCGGCGCAAACCCATGCCCCCGCGACGACCGCGGCCACGGCGTGCTTCCATCGCCGAGCCCTCGCCCTTGACGCGGTCTCCTGATTGACAGGCACACACTGTTCGAGCATCCAGAACATCTTGTGCATCACCACCACGCAAGCGGATTCCGTGTGACCGTCTCTCTGGGGGGGAGGTCGGTCCTCTTCAGGGGATTGCAGGCGGTCTGCCCGAAGAGAACGAAATCGTGAGAATCTCACGCACTCGCTGAATCGTGTTGCGTATTATACTCCCATCGAATCATAGTATGAGGGTGTGTAATTACTACAACAGGGTGCCTATTCGAAAGGGTGGATCATGACGATGTTCCGTCGAGACTCATTGAGGCGCGTTCTTCTGGCGGCGCTGGCCCTGGGGGCCGTGGCGATGGTCGGCGGGGTCGGCGGAGCCGGCAGCGGCAGAGCGGTCACAGGGACGTTGCGGACCTCTCGTTCGGAACGTCCCTTCTGCTTCGATAGTTGTGGGCGTGTGACTCCGTCTCCTGGAATCGTCAGGGGTTCGGCGGCAGGGGGCAGTAGACGGTGAAGGTCGTGCCCGCCTTGGCGGTGCTGGTGAACGAGACGCTGCCCTTGAGGTACCGCTCGGTGAGCAGCTTGATGCTGTAGGTGCCCAGGCCTCGCCCTCGACCCTTCGTCGAGAAGGACCGCTGGAAAATCTGGAGCTGGACCTCGCGCGACATGTGGCCTGGATTGTGGACCCAGAACTTCGCCACGCGGTTCGCCACGGTGCAGCCGACGGTGACGGTCTCGCGGGCGTGGCAGGCTTCCAGTGCGTTCTTGACCATGTTGCCCAGAATCCTCGCCATCAGGGTCTTGTCGCAGACGAGGGCGACGTCGGCGGCCTGCTCGTCGAGATGGAGTTCCCGGTCGTGTCCCGCGGGGTGCCTGCTGTAGATCGCGATCATCTCGTGGAGCACCTGGAGCGAACCGACGCGTTCGGGCTTGAGGGTCAGCTCGCCGCTCTCGGCCCGCAGCAGGATCCGCTGGGCGTCGATCTCGTCGATCAGCTCGCCGCAGAGGCGATGGATCGTGTCGGCGTACTCCGGGACCTTGTCGGGCGTCCCCTTTCTCAGGAAATCGGCGTACCAGGACAGGCCGTAGGCGACGTTGTAGATGTCGTGCAGGAAGATGTGCTCCAGGGCCTGCCGGCGTTTCTCGTGACTGATGTCCAGCGCCGTGCAGATCGTGAATCGCTCCCCTTCGATCACCACGGGCGTCGTCCAGATCCTCAGGTCGACCGCTTCGCTGTTGTGTTTGCGGATGATCCGGCATTCCTGGATGTCGCCGTGGCCGCTCTGGCCCGCCAGGATGGCATGGACGGCCCCGCACAGGCTGCAGAACTCTGTGGTGCCGCAGCCGCCCTCGGACTCGAAGCCGTGCGTGCAATCCAGCGCCTCGCCCGGACGAAGGCCGAGGAGGCTCTTGCCCCGGTGCTCAGGTGGCACCAGATCCGCGAGCCGCTGGTTCGAGAAGATGATCTGGCGATGCTCGTTGAGCACCATGAGAACGCAGGGCATCATGTCGGGAAGCATGCCCAGGAACTGTTTGCCGGTGAAGAGCCGGCTCTGCCGCACGACCTCTTCCGGCGCAGCCCGTTCGGCTGGAGCGAACTTCGTTGCCATCTTTTTCGCGGCCATTCCTTGCGATCCAACAACCACGGCGTCTCTGTGCCTCCCCTGATTCTCGGAGTCACTCATCGGAGTTCGCCTGCGATACTCGCATCATTGTGGCAGAATCGGCTCGCGGAATCAAGAGGGAATATGCACGCTGGGGCACTCCGGCTCGCAGTGTGCTTGTGAGGCATATCTTCCAGAGCGCATACGATAACGCCTTACGGCGTCACTGCCAACGCAGCCTGCTATCCGGGCCTTCGGTCCACGACCCGCTCGACGCCGCCGGGCAGTCGGCGAAGCGAGCCGGGCTCCAGGAGGATGACCTTGGCTTCGACGTCGAGCATCGCCTGGATGCGCCGGGCGGCCTCCAGGCGCAGCGTCTCGATGGCCTTGATCTTGTCGAGCGACCGGATGTCGTCGGCGATCTCCACGCGGATCTGCACGGTGTCGATCCCGCCTTCCTGGTCGAGGATGATCTGGAAATACGGGCTGATGCCCTCGCACTCCGCGAGAATCTCCTCGACCTGCGAGGGGAAGAAGCCGACGCCGCGAAGGAGCACGAGATCATCCGTCCGCCCGCAGATCGGGGCCATGCGGACGAACGTCCGTCCGCACGGGCAGGGCTCCGGATTCAGGCGGGTGATGTCCCCGGTCCGGTAGCGGATGAGCGGGAAGCCCTCTTTCATGATGGTTGTGACGACCAGCTCTCCTTCGCAGCCTTCGGGGACCGGCGCGAGCGTCTTGGGATCGATGACTTCCACGATGAACTGGTCCTCGTTGATGTGCAGGCCCTGACGGAGGCGGCACTCGCCTGCGACGCCGGGACCGAGGATCTCCGTGGGGCCGTACGTGTCGATCGACTCGATGTGGAGTCGCTGCTCCAACTGCCGTCGGAGCGGGTCGCTCCACCGCTCGCCGCTGAACAGGCCCAGGCGGAGGGACAACTGCTCCGGACGGACCTGCGTCTCTTCGAGGCTGATTGCGAGGTTCAACGCATGGCTCGGCGTAGTCGCCAGCACGGTCGTCTTGAAATCGCGCATGACGACGATCTGCTTGGCCACCCCCGCGGCCAGGGAGGCGGGGATCACCGACGCGCCGATCCGTTCGGCCCCCTGGTGGAAGCCGAAGCCTTCCGCGAACAGGCTGTAATGGAGGGCGATCTGGACGACGTCGTGCTGCGTGACGCCGGCGGCCGCGAGCAGTCGGGCGGCGCACTCCCGCCAGTTCCGCAGGTCATTGGGCGTGTATCCGACGACGATGGGCTTGGGACCTCCCGAGGCGGCCTTGTGCGTCGAAGCCCCTCTGCCCGGGGCGCCTGACGTCGTGTGGATCCGCACGATGTCCCGCAGCGGGACCGCGAACATGTCGTACGGATAGCTCCGCTGGAGGTCCTCCTTCGTGGTGAACGGCAGTTCCTGCAGCGCCCGCAGATTCTTGAGACGCTCCAGATCGACCTCGTGGCTGTCGAACGCGGCCTTGTAGAAGGCGACGTTGCGATATACGCGGTTCAGCGTCGATTGCAGACGCTCGAGCTGGACCTGGGTCAGCTCGTCGCGCGGGATCGTTTCGCACTTGGGATTGTACATGCTCACCTGGTCCATGGGCTCACCTGAAGTGTGATTGTTGATGTTTGATTTTTGATTCCAGACATGTCGCGGGTCCATTTCTTCTAATCAGTAATCAACAATCCGAAATCAAACCTCCAATCATTCATCAATGGTTCGGTACTCCTTCCCGAGGTAGGCCCGCTGGACCTCGGGGTTGTCGCTGAGTTGTCGCGAGGGGCCCTGCAGGACGATCTGGCCGGTCTCGATCACGTAGCCGCGGTCGGCCACCGCCAGGGCGGCCCGCGCGTTCTGCTCGACGAGCAGGATGGTCAGGCCGTTGCGCTTGAGCGTGACGATGGTCTCGTAGATGTCCCGCACGACCAGCGGCGCGACGCCCAGCGAGGGCTCGTCCATCATGAGCAGTCGGGGTCGGGACATCAGCGCGCGTCCGATGGCCAGCATCTGCTGCTGGCCGCCGGAGAGCGTGCCTGCGAGCTGGCTCGACCGCTCCTTCAGGATGCCGAAGAGGTCGTACACCTGCTCCAGGCTCTCGTCCAGGTCCCTGTTCTTGCTCGTCCGCCGACGGCAGAAGGCGCCGAGCCGGAGATTCTCATGGACGGTCATGGTGGCGAACACATGCCGGCCCTCCGGGACGAGGCAGCAGCCCCTCGCGACGATCTTTTCCGCCCGCCGGCCGACGATGCTGTGCTTGTCGAATACGATCTCGCCCGAGCGGGCTTTCAGAATGCCCGCGATGGTCTTGAGCAGGGTGGTCTTGCCCGCACCGTTGGCGCCGATCACGGCGACCGCCTCGCCCGGCGCGACGTGCAGACTGATGCCCTTGAGGACCCGCAGGGGTCCGTATCCGGCTTCGAGATTGCGGATCTCAAGCATGGTCGTCCCCCAGGTAGATGCGGATCACGTCGGGGTTTCGCTGGATGGCCGCGGGCGGGCCCTCCGCGATCTTGCGACCCTGGTCGAGGACGAGCACCTCGTCCGAGATGTTCATCACGAGCGACATGTCGTGCTCGACGATCAGGCACGTGATGCCCCGGTCGCGGATCCGGAGGATCAGGCGGGCGAGTTCCTGCGTCTCATGGATGTTCAGTCCCGCCGCGGGTTCGTCCAGCAGCAACAGCGCGGGTTCGGTGGCGAGGGCCCTCGCGAACTCCACGAGTCTCTGACGCCCGAAAGACAGGTTCGACGCGGTCTCCTTGGCGCAGGATATCAGGCCGAGGTCCATGAGAGTGTCCGCCGCGCGGCACTGGATCTCCCGCTCCTCCCGCCAGGTCCTGGGCAGTTTCAACATCCCGGCGAGGAAGCCCGCCCGGGTCCGCGGGTGCCGGCCCACCATGACGTTCTCCAGGACGGTCATGTGGGCAAAGAGCTTCGTGGTCTGGAAGGTCCTGGCGATTCCGAGCGACGCGATGGCGTGCGGCCTCCGGGCGGTGATTCGCCTGCCGCGGAAGAAGACGTCGCCCTGGTGCGGCGTGATCGTGCCGGCGATGAGATTGAAGAGGGTGGTCTTGCCCGCGCCGTTGGGACCGATGACCGCCTTGATCGCGCCGGCGGGGACCGTCATGCTCACGTCCTGGACGGCGTGGACTCCGCCGAAGGAACGACACAGACTCCGGGTTTCCAGGAGGACGCCGCTCATACGGCCTCCTCGGCCTGCCGGGAAGGAAATCCGAAATTCGAAATTCGAAATCCGAAACAAAGTCGAATGGCCAAAACCCGGAATTCAAAACGGACCCGCTGGCCGACGCCGGCGTTTCGGTCATTGGTATTCTGGGTCAGTCGTGCTGGTTTCGGATTTCGGATTTCGAATTTCGGATTTTCTTCAGCCATGCAGCCTCCTCGACAACAGGGAGGTTGCCGCCCGGGATTTGGGCACGCGGAGCAGACCCTGGGGAGCCAAGATCATGACGCCGATGAGGATGGCGCCGAAGACCGCGTCGTCGTAGGAGCCGAAGACGCCGCGAAGGGACAGGAAATTCAACAGGACGCCCATGACCATCGCGCCCCAGAGACTGTCCATGCCGCCGACCGCGACGATGGCGACGTACCGCACGGACTTCATCACCGCGACCTCGGACGGCCCGATGCTGGCGTTGTAGTGGGTCAGCATGGCGCCGCCGACCGCGGCGAACAGGGCGCTCAGGACGAACGTGGCCAGCTTGTAGCGATACGTGTTGATTCCGAGCGAGTGAGCGGCCTCCTCGCTCTGGTGGATGGATCGCAGGGCCCGCCCGACTCGCGAGTGGACCAGATTCAGGGCCAGGACCATGGCGACGAGGACGACGACCCAGGCGATGTAGTAGTTCTGGACGCGGAAGGGGGCCCGCCCGTTGATCTGGAGGGCGCCGATGAGCGGGAAGGGCGGAACGTTGGAGATGCCGTCGGCCTGGCCGAAGAGCTTGGCGCCGAGGACGATGCGATAGATGATCAGGCCGAAACCGAGGGTGGCCATCGCCAGGTAGTGACCGGTCAGGCGAATCACAGGCAGGCCGATGGCCAGGGCGATCAAAGCGGTCAGGAGCATTGCCGTCGCGAAGGCCGGCCAAGGCGAGAAGGAGAGGATCCGGCTGCCGTACAGGTCCTGCCACTGGACGAGCAGTCCGAGCGACCGGAGCGATGTGACCAGCGGCGTGTCGCGCCAGGCGATGAGATTGTGCGTGGTCATGACTGCGACGGTGTAGCCGCCGATGGCGAAGAAGCCGGCGTGGCCGAGGGATATCTGTCCGGCGTAGCCCATGAGCAGGCACAGTCCGATCACGACCATCGCGTAGCAGGCGGACATGGTGATCTGCGTCATGTAGAAGGTCTTGCCCGCGGCGGCGAGCACCAGGTGCAGCGCGACGATCAGGACAACCGCGGCGAGGACGGGGTAGTAGATTCGCAATCGCATCAGGCGGTCCTCAACGCGGTCGTCTCCCGTCGGGCGAACAGGCCGGTCGGGCGGAAGACCAGAATCAACAGCAGCACGACGATGGCGACGACTTCCTTGTAGGCGGAAGCGAACTGGCTAATCACGAAGGCCTCCAGCAGACCGAGGAACAGGCCGGCCGCCACGGCGGCCATGCTGTTGCCCAGTCCGCCGACGATGGCGACGGTGAAGCCCTTGATGGCCAGCGGGGCGCCCATGTCGTACTGGGTCTGCGTGATGGGCGAGACGACGCAGCCGGCCAGGGCGCCGATCCCGGCGCTGAGCATGAACGAGAACGTGACCATCCATCGGTCGTTGACGCCACACAGACGGGCCGCCATCCGGTCGTCGGCGCAGGCCCGCATCGCCTGGCCGGTGGTTGTGTAGCGGAAGAACAGCGTCAGCGCCGCGACGATCACGGCGCTGACGCCGAGGACCCACAGGACCTGGGGCGGGATGTACGCCCCCAGGATCTTGATGGTCGAGCTGGCGGTGCCGGTGAAATAGGGCAGGGACCACGGCTTCTCGTCCCAGATGTGGAGCATGGCCTCGCGGATCAGGATCGACAGGCCGATCGTGATGATGACCAGGCGGACGACGGACGGATTGCGGATCTGGCGGATGAAGACCAGTTCGAGCAGTCCGCCCAGGAGGGTCGTGATCAGGACCGCGAGGAGGATCGCCACCGGCAGCGGAAGGACCTGCGCCAGGCTGATGGCCGTCATCGCGCCGACGATGAGGAACTCGCCCTGGGCGAAGTTGATGATCCCCGTCGTGCAATAGATGATGTTGAAGCCGATCGCCACGATGGCGTATATGCTGCCGGCCGTGATACCCGAAAGGGCGTATTGGACGAACAGGGAGAGAGTCATCGTGATTCCATCTCGTCCCGTCTACTGCTGATAGATGGCGAACTTCTCGTCCTTGACCGTGAGCATCTCGAAAGCGTCCATGCCCAGGCCGTTGTGATCCTGCGCGGAGAAGTTGAAGACGCCGGCGGTGCCGACCACGCCGGTAAGGCTCTCCAGGGCGTCCCGAACGGCCTCCTTGTCGGTCGAGCCGGCCTTCTTGATCGCCTCGGTCAGGACGAGCAGGGCGTCGTAGGCATGGCCTCCGAACGTGCTGGCGTCCTCGTGGAACCTGGATTCATAGTCCTTTTTGTACTGGGTGAGGATCGCCTTCTGGGGATGGTCCGCCGGCAGGACATCGGCTACGAGGAGCCGGCCGCAGGGGAAGATCGTGCCGTTGGCCGCCTCGCCGCTGCCCTGGATGTAGCGGGTGTTGCCGTACCCGTGGCTCTGGAACAGAGGCACATCGAGCTGGATTTGCTTCATGTTCTTGGCGACGAGGCCCTGGGCGGGCTCGATGGACCAGTTGACGACCGCCTGCACGCCGGCCCCCTTGACCTTGGTCAGGACGCCTTGCAGATCGGTGGACTCCTTCTCATAGACCTCGCTGATCACGATCTCGATGCCATTCTCCGGAGCGAGCTTCTCCAACTGGGCCTTGCCGCCCGCGCCGAAACCGGTGTTGCTCGTGATGACGCCGATCTTGGCGATCCCCATGGTCTTCATCGTGTTGAAGATCGATTGGACGGCCTGGCTGTCCTTCTGGGGGGTCTTGAAGACGTAGCTGGCGAGCGGATTGACGATCGTCTCCGCCGCGGCACAGGATACCAGAATCGTCCGGCCTTCCTGGCAGATCTCCTTGATGGCCATGGTCTCCCCGCTGGTCGAGGGTCCGAGGATGGCCAGGACCTTTTCTTCCTCGATCAGTTGCTTGGCCAGGGAGATGGCGTTGGCCGGCATGGTCGCGGAGTCCTTGACGATCAACTGGATCTTGCGGCCGTTGATTCCGCCTGCTTGGTTGATCTTCTCCGCGAACATCTCGACGGTCTTGGCTTCCGGGGCGCCCAGATTCGAGGCCCCTCCGGTCACTGCGAAGATGGCGCCGATCTTGATGGGCTCCGCCGGAGCAGGCCCCGCGGACGGCTTCTTGCACCCTGACACGATCGCAACACCGCTCACAACCAGTATGCCCAGAATCCTTGTCCATTGCACTCGCATGGCTTCTTTCCTTTCCGACCTTGCCGGTCAACGGTTCTCACGCTCGACCTCCTCATCCCAGAGAGAGGACGGTCTTGCCCAAGACTTCGCGCACCCCCGGTCGGTCCTTTCCGGCCGGCGGGCATCGAGATCAAATGCTCTTGATACGACCCTGGTTTTGCTCTCACGCCTGACGACGGGCGAGCATCCGCCCGGACAAGGGGATTCGGCCGATTCTCGACCGAGACCTTCGGATGCATCTAATCCCACAGGCTCCATGCCTGCACCCTACAGTATCGTGCGGAGTTTACCGAGTCAACCCCCTTCTTGGCGCGGTGATTTTCCTTGCAGACCTGGGGCGAATGTGGTAGACAGTAGGAATGTGGAGTGTTCTCTGACACGACAGAGAGTAGACCGCTGCGCCGGCAGGGCGATCCGGAGGTGGGGATTTTACTTCATCACCTGAGCATGTTCCCCCGAGGGTCGGCGGGCCGGATACCGCGGTGAGCGGCGCGTGCGGTCACGATTTCTGCGTATTGCGACATGATGTACTGGACCTCGGAAGGAAGGAGGTGGAGTGAGCAGTTCAGAACACAAGAGCCCGAAATCTGCGTTTTCGATCTAGGGAGTGGTCTGTCTTTGGCGCGTAGCCAGGGCATGGGGGGCCGTGTAGGTTTTTTTGAACGGAGGACTGCCATGTGTAGAAAGTTGGTTTGTCTGGTTCCTTTTGTTCTTCTGCTGGGACTTGCGAGCATGGTTTCCGCGGAGATTCCCAGGGATCCGAATCTGGTCATCTACTACTCCTATGAAGACATCGGCGTGATGGTCCCCGACGAATCGGGCAGGGGACACCACGGCACCGTGTGTGGGGACGTCTCGTCGGTCCCCAGCGGGATCAAATGGTATCTGGCCGGCAAGTTCCTGGGCGAGTGGGGGCCGACCGGCTACAGTTATCTCGATCTGGACAGCCCGAATTATGCTGCGGAGGACATTCCCAGGTCTGCCATCACGCTCTCCGCCTGGGTGCAGTGCACCAAGACCGGTAAGGATCACGCCATTCTCAGTTGCAGGGGGTCCGACAACACCTGGGTCGTTCACCCTCAGATCAACGACAACGGCACCTTCCGATGGCTGCTCCGTGCTCCCGGCTCCGTCACCATCTTCAATCTGAACGGCGTTGGGACGCACGGCTGGGATGAATGGCTCCACTATGCCGGCACCTACGATAGCAAGACCGGCAAGGGCATTCTCTACATCAATGGCGATGTGTGCTCCCAGATCGACGTCACCAAGGGGCAGGTCATCGCCGACTGGGGGACGGGGGCTCGCGTCGGGTACAACATCGACAACGCCAGACCGTTCACCGGCATGATGGACGACATGTATCTGTTCACGCGGGCGCTGTCCCAGGATGAGGTGAAGGTCCTGCTCGCCTCGGAGGGTCTGCTGACGGAAAAGGCCTCCCATCCCAACCCGAGAAACGGTGCGGAACTGGCCGTGACCGAAACCACCCTCCAGTGGTTGCCGGGCGCCTACGCAGTCTCCAACGACGTGTACTTCGCCGACAACTTCGAGGATGTCAACAGCGGCGCCGCCGGCGCGTTCAAGGGCAACCAGACCGACGCGGAATTCTCGCTCAGCGATCTTGTCTGGGGCAAGACCTACTACTGGCGAATCGACAGCGTGAACGCCGACGAACCCAACAGTCCGTGGAAGGGCGACATCTGGAGCTTTCTGCTTGTCCCCTCGACCGCCTGGCAGCCCACCCCTGCCGACGGCGCGATATGGATCGACGTCAACCATGATCTCAGTTGGCGTGCCGGACGCGGCGCGATCATGCACCATGTCTACTTCGGCGACAGTTTCGACGACGTGAACAGCGCCACAGGGGCCGATCCGCAACTGGAGACGACTTTCGACGCCGGCACCCTCGAGTGCGAGAAGACTTACTTCTGGAGAGTCGACGAGTTCGACAGCGCCCAAGTCCTGCACAAGGGCGCCGTCTGGAGCTTCACGACCCGGCGGGCAGACAGCGGCCTGCGCGGAGAGTACTACAAGGATAAGGAGCTGGGCACGCTGGTCCTGTCTCGCGTAGATCCGCAGATCAACTTCAACTGGGACGCCAACTCGCCCGATCCGCTGGTTCCGGCCGACAACTTCTCCGTCCGATGGTCCGGCGAGTTCGAGGTTCCGTTCACCTCGTCCTGGACCTTCACCGCCAACTGCGACGACTGCGTCCGTCTGTGGGTGAACGACGTGTTGCTGTTCGACAAGTGGGGACAGCAGTCCGGCGTCGAGTGGGTCGGGACCCTGAACCTCGTCCAGGGACAGAGGTACAACTTGGTTCTGGAGTACTACGAAAACACCGGCAACGCGCGTGCGATCCTGTACTGGAGCACTTCCCCCTCGCGGATTCCGTATCAGCCCAAGCAGCCCATCCCGCAGGGGGCGTTCTCCCTGCCGGTGAAGGCCAGGAGTCCGAAGCCGGCCAACGGCGCCACAGGGGTGTCGCTGACCTCGACTCTCACTTGGTCCGCCGGCGAGGCGGCTGTCTCGCACGACGTCTACTTCGGCGCCGACGCGGACGCTGTGAAAGGCGCCAACACCAGTTCGCCGGAGTACCAGGGCAACGTTGCTCTCGGAGCCGAGAGCTTCGACCCCGGCGGGATCGAGTGGGGCGCCACCTACTACTGGCGCGTCGATGAGATCGAAGCCGACGGCACGATCCGCACGGGCGCCGTCTGGAGCTTCACAGGGGCCGACTTCCTCATCGTGGACGACTTCGAAGCATACGACGACGACGAAACCGGTGGTACGGCCATCTTCCAGACCTGGGTGGACGGTCTGACGAATAACACCACGTCGTATGTCGGCTATGCGAGCTCCATCAACGGCACGTTCGGGGAGACCGTTATCGTTCACGGCGGCGCCCAGTCAATGCCGCTGAACTACGACAACGCCCGTACGCCGTACTACGCCCAGGCCGACCGGGTTTGGAGCAAACCGCAGGACTGGACGATTCACGGCATCGACACGCTGTCCCTCTACCTCCGCGGCGCCGCGACGAATGGGGCTGCGCCTCTGTATGTCGCGATTGAGGACAGCAACGGCAAGCTCGGCACCGTCGTGTACTCCGGTCCCGCATTCATCCAGACGGAGACCTGGATTCAGTGGAAGATCCCGCTTAGCCAGTTCACCTCCGCCGGCGTGGATGCCGTTCGCATCAAGAAGATGCACATTGGCCTGGGCAGCGCGAGCAGCCCGGCTCAGGGCGGCGCCGGCACGCTCTATGTCGACGACATCTGGGTGATCAAGGGTCAATGACGGATTCGCATCGAGCCCGGTCCTCGCCGAGCTCCATACGAAGCAAAGGAAAAGGGCTGTGGACACGACGTTCACAGCCCTTTCATTTCTTGGGCGTACTTCGGGAACTCTTGGAGACTTCGTCCCCATACCCCTGAGATTGTACGCTTTGCGCCAATAGCATCGCAGGGGAGCGGCACGACATCACCGTTCGGTGGTCTCGGGCTTGGGGGATCGGCGCCGGCGTGCCCGGATCAGGAAGTACGCGAAAACCGGATGAGCCTCATTTGTCATCCTGCGCTTCGCCGTCGGTATGTCGGTATCCCTCCGCGACCTTGACAGATGCAACAATGATTGCGCAGTCCGCAAGGACCTCTCAAGGCCGACTGTCGCCTGGTTTGCCGCCTACCGTCTGGAGATTCCCGTGGCGCTCATTTCTGCCGTGTCCGCACGCCGGCAGTGGGGACACCGGTAGTGACCTTTGGCGACGAGGACCTCGTGCTCTCGCCAGCCTACCACCTCATACCCGTATGGACGCACGTGATCCAAGGGGAACAATTGATGGGGGTGTCCGCCGAGCGTCTTGTCGTGCATTTGCCGCTCATCCATGATCGGTCCTCCATATGCACACGTGCAATGGTGATTAGAACGGCGGCATTGTAGACCGCGTATTCCGGCGTGTCAACCTTTTTTTTGTCCGGATGCGGGAAAATCGGTCCGGGACGTCGGTTGCCCCCCTGAACTGTCATTCCGTGGCGACAAACTCGATGATCGAGATCACGGCGTTGGAGCCTTCCCGGGCGTTGTGCGCCTCGATGAGGAGCCTGCCTGCGGCGTTGTCCTGGGGCGCAATGGGGCATTCGAGCCAGCGGCCCTCCTGGAAGTCCTGGATCAGGCCGAGCGGCTTGCCGGCCACACGGATGGTTTGCCGACGGCCGCCCTCGAAGTTGTCTGGATCGACCACGTAGACGCGAAGGGTGCCCGTCGCGCCTTGCGGCGTGGTCAGCTCGATTCGCAGTTCCTTGTTGTCCGCGCGGCAATGGTAGACTGGCAGGCTCCAGCCGTCCCAGGCGTAGCCCGATTTGGATTCCGCTGCGAAGCCGGGCTCGGCGTGGATCACTTCCCGTTCGGGCCGGCCGCACAGCATGAGGAATCGCACGTGGCGTTTCTGCAGGTCTTCCATCGTGGGCAGTTGCTCCTTGTCCGGCCAGAAGGCGACCTCCGGGGCGGGAACCCGTTCGACCGCCGGGGGCATCGCCGGCAGGGGCGCGTGCGGCTCCTGCTGGTACCAGTACACGACGCTGGAGAGCTGGAGCTGGCTGCCGGGCTTGCTGAACTCCCGCCGGAACATGGGGTCCTCGTTCACTCCGAAGCCGATGGCGACGCGCAGCGACTTGTCGAAGGAGATCGCGTCGCCCGTGAAGAAGCGATAGCCCATCGCGCCCTTGAAGAAGGGGAACCAGCCGGTCAGCGGGAACAGGCTCTCGGTGGGCGGGAAGCCCCAACTGAAGCCGAAGGAGTCCTCGAGCCCCTGGAACTCGATGGAGGGGCTCGCTTCGCCGTCGATGAAGAACTTCTCGTTGCCGTCGACGGGGTATCCGCCCCGGCCGGGCCTGCGGATCGTTACGTTCCAGCCGACGAACTTGCCGGCGCCCTTGGCGTCGAGGGCGAGGTAGTCGCGAGCCCCCAGGAGCAGGCACTCCTGCCGCCAGTGGGCATGGAAATACCCCGAATCGTCCCCAATGGCGTCGGCGGTTCGGTACATGACGTAGCTGTAGCAGGGCATTATGCTCCACAGCTTGTCTCCCGGCTCGACCGGGCCGTCATAGACCAGCTCGATCCTCGCGGAGGTCCGGAACGGCATGGGGAAGTAGGCGTTGAAGCCGCGGCGCTTGTTGACGAGGGCGGTGTTGACCTCCTCTCGCAGACCTGCGGGGTCGCAGAAGAAATCCACGAGCGGGCAATCGACGCTGGGTGCGGTCTCGCCGTCCCAGTAGGCCTTCAGGAGCACGTCGCGATCCAGCTTGAGCGCCTGCGGCATGGCGAAGTGGATCATCGTGATGGTGGCCGGCCCCTGGATCTCGGCGACGGTTACTTGCTTCGATGTGTTGAACCTCGCGCCCAGAGGGTTCTCGATCCACAGGGCATTCTGCGCCGCCGTCCGCCCAGGCGTCAGTTCCGGCAGGCACGAAAGCCCGTCATCAGAACTGGCCACTCGCCCCAATAGCAGGACCAGGGCCACGAAGTGCGACACTTCCAGAATCATGGGTGAGGTCCCCCGTCAGTTTCTCCAGCCAAAATGAGCTTTCGCAAGCCTCGTCACCATGGAACACGGAGAATGCAAAACAGACAGTCATCTTTCTTCTCTGTCGAACGCTCGGCGCAGCACGCGTTTCACGAACGTCGGCATGGCTTCATTTGCCGCCCTTGCTGCATCGGCTGCTGCCTTGAAGTCGTCCACCTCTACTCCTTCCCAGACCACGTCCAGTCTCCGCATGTGCCTTCCTGCCATGTGTTCGTAATTCTCGGGGCTTGCCCAATAGCAGGTCGAACAAATGGCGGGATCCTTCTTCTCGATCCAATTCGTGCAGTGTTCGCAGGACCAGGACTTCGCGCGGTTGCAGGAGCCGCAAAGAGGCATGTACTCTCCGGGTTTGGGATGCTCCGGCTCGCCATCGACCTCATAAGGGACCCGGTGGTCCAACTGGAGGTAACGAGACTGATAGCTCGTGAGACAGATGGCGCATCTGGATTTGTGCCCATCACAGACCTGTTCATGGAACTCCTTTGAAAGGGTCCTTCTACCCTCGAGTCTGTCGTGACGGATCTCTCCAACGTTGCCAAAGCGGTATCCGGCTATCTTCCGTCCCGTGCTGTTCTTCGTCCAGAACATCTCGAGTGGCAAGCCTTGCTCGCGGACGTCCCGGATGGCACGAGGCGGATGCTTGTAGCCGTAGTTCTCCAGGTCTTCTGTGGTGATGCTGCCATGTTCCAGGATGTGATCCACGACAATGCGGGATCGCTTTCCCGTAATTGTCCTGGCCTTCTTCAGAATCGCGTTCGAGAACTTTGGCTTGCTCATGTATCTGCAAAGAGAGGAAGCATTGGTTCCTCCTTCAGGCTGTGGGGCACTCCACCGAGCCGGGATACGAGGACCGGCGAGAGATAAAGAGACTCTACGGTGGTATCCTTTCTTCCCAACAATGTTGCCTGAGTAGAGCGGCCCGCGTGCAACTCCACATGAGCGAGACTCAAGTGTGGTGGCAGCCTCTTCCCATGTACCTTTCCTCCGGTTCGTCCATCGTAACTGACGATGAATGCTACTCGTCGATCGTTGAGATCCTTCAGCGACTGTACAAAGGAGTCGAAGTCGACACTTCCACAGTACCTGTGGTCTCGAGTGTCGCATACCCCCTGGTATGGCGGGTCCATGTACACCACATCTTCCGGCGTAGCAGCAGCCAGTGTTGCCCGATAATCCTCGCATGCCATACGCACTCGGCCACGCAACAATGCCGAAGCGTGTACGAGGTTACGGCGCATGGTGGGAGGGCGCATTCCGAGTCTTCGATTGTCAGGGCTGTTGTTGAACTTCCCCTCTCCATTGTAACGAACCGCGGCTTTGACACACCTCGCCAGGAGGTAGAGGAAAAGATGTGGCTCATTCGATTCATTGAAACGATCCCGGATGCGGTCGTAGTATTCTCGTTCCTGGCTTGCCTGCTCCCGCCAAAGCGACTCGTACTGGTCCGCCAACTCCTCCGGTTTGTTGACGATCTTCTTCCAGAGCATCATCAGGGGTTCATGGATATCATTGAGGTAGAATCGTTGTGCCCGGCCAAGCTGGGCGGCGGCCAGGGTGACGGCCCCAGACCCCCCAAACGGTTCGACAAGCCTCTTCGTCTGCGCCGGGATACAAGCAACAATCTGCCCTGCAAGCTGCCGCTTGCTCCCTTGGTAGGGAAATGGGTGAGGCACACCTCGTACGGCACTCATAGTTGCACTATCTCCTGTTCGTGTCTGTACATAGCATTGTCTCTAACCGGCGCCAATGTGTCAAGGGGATTGGACATGTGGGTCGAGTCCCTGTCCTGCGGTGTCCTCTACCGTGCGGTGCCGGTTCCGCGTGTCTCCCCACGTGATGATTTGAGTCGTGCAACTTACGGCTGCGGGTCGGCGACCATTTCGGGGCCGTACTTGGCCTCGGCCTCCCGGCGGATCTGAGCCATGATGATGGGGAAGTGCTCCGCGGGGAAGATCCGCTTGCCCTTCTTGTCCGGGTAGACGATGCGCAGGACCCGGTTTTTCTCCCACTCTCGCGGCTGGATCTCGACGTGGGCGGAAAAGCCATAGCGGGACAGGGCGTCCAGCGTGGGCGACGGATAGGAAATCGGTCTGGCGCTCTCGCAGCCCGCCAGGTTCGGCAGCAGCGTCGGCGTGATGTACCCGTCGTCCAAACCGATATCGAAGTTCCGTCTCCGCAGATCGACGAACATCGAGACCCGGCCCTTGTACCAGTCGCCGTAGACGGATTCGCTCGCCTGCTTCGAGACCTTGGCGGGCAGGACGCCGAGGGTCTTCATCTGGTCGTCGAGGACGATCTTCAGGGCTTGGTCGTACGAGTGCTCGCTGTCGCGGAGGGCTCGGGCCGCCAGAATGGTGCCCAGCAGGTTCGAGTAGGAGTCCTCCCAACTGAATGCGGAGGCATACTCCGTGGGCAGGCCGATGCACTGGAACCCGTACCAAGTGATGATCTCGTGCCAGGTGACCATCGTGAAGGCCAGGTACGGACCCATCGCCAGCGCCACCTCCCTTGCGATCCGCCGGCGTTCCTCCTGCGGGAGGCTCCGCCAGTTCTCGGGATAGGACAGGACCACGTGGTTCTTCGACCGGTCCACGAGCAGCTTGTAGGAGAAGGTCTTGTCGCCTCGCAGGATGTGCCGGTAGCTCTCGCCCGCCAGGTAGGCGGTCCAGTCGGCCGCGATGCGAACGTGCATGATGTCCACGTGTCCCGCCCGGCACGTGCAGGCGATGCCGTTCTTCTCGGAGAGGCGCCAGTAGTATCCGTGGTTGCCGAGCTTCGGGCTGGCCCAGGGGGTCCCGAGGATCGAGGTGGGATAGGCGCCGTAGCGGATTCGCGGCGCGAAGTTCAGCCCATGGAGAACCAGTTCATCCGCGGGAACTGCCAGTCCTTTGTCGGGGATGATCCGGCACCCGGTCCCTGCCAGTGCCAACAGCAGGAGTCCGGCAAGCGGTAGTCGAAGGGAAGCTCGGCGTTTTCTCATTCCTTGTGCCTTCGTTGCCCGTAGCCCACGGGGCGATGTTACCTGTCTGTCCGTACGTATCTTGCCTCGGGCCACGGGACGTCGGGCTCGTACTGGGGGCCGTACTTCGCGGCCGCCTCCCGCTGGATGTGATCCATGATGATGGCCAGATGGACTGTCGGGTCGATTCGCTTTTGGCGCTTGTCCCCAAACGCGGCCCGCAGGATCTTGTCCTTTTCCCACTCGCGAGGCTCGATTCCAATTGTCACTGTGAACCCGTAGTCGCTCAGGGCATCGAGGGTCGGGACCGGATAGGATTGCGGTTGCGCCTGGGGACACGACGACGCGTTGGGCACGAGAGTCGGAGTGACATACCCGTCGTCCAGGCCGACGTCGAAGTTGCGCTTCTTCATGTCGAACAGCAGGACGCACGTCCCGGTGTACCACTGACCCTTCATAGCCCGGCTGGCCCGGTAGGCCTCGCGGGCCGTCGGCACGATGCCGAGAGCGGCCATCTCCTCGTCCAGGGCGAGGGTCATCGCCTGATCGTACGAGTGTTTCGTGTCCTGAAGGGCCCGCAGGGCGATCCTCGTGCCCAACAGGTTCGAGTAGGAGTCCTCCCAACTGAACGCGGAATCGTACTCGACGGGCAGGAGCGTACACTTGTAGCCATACCACGTCGTGACCTCGTGCCAGGTCGTCATCGTGAAGGCCAGGTACGGGCCGAGGGCCAGCGCCATCTTCTCGGCGATCGCGGAACGATCCTGTGCGGACAGGAAATCCCAACCGCGCGGGTAGGTGATTTCCACGTGCGTCCGCGAGCGGTCCACCGGCATCTTGCAGGAGAACCGCGGGGCTTTCTTCATGAGGTGCCGGTAACTGTCGGCCGCCAGGTAGGCGGTCCAGTCCGCGGCGTTGCGGAGGTGGACGAGGTCGATGTGCCCGCCGCGACAGGTGTAGACGATTCCGTTCTTCTCCAGGAGCGGCCAATGATAGCTGTGAGACCCGAGATTGCGGCCGAGGAAGGTCATTCCCGGGATCGCGGCCGCATAGCAGCCGAACCGCGTTCGCGGCGGTACGTCAAGCCCCCGGGTGACCAGCCGACCGGCCGGTTCTGACGGGGTGCGCTCGGGCAACATACCGCACCCGGCTGCCGCGAATACCAGCGACGCCAGAACCAGAAGATGCCCTTGCCACAATGTGTTGCTTGCCTTCATGATCGGACTATGTCTGTTCTTTGACCCCAGTTCGCTGATCCAGACTTATCCATAGCAGTGGACTGCACTGTCGGAAAGATGTTCTGTTACGAGGGAAGTGTCCGTACACCCAGCACCCGATTTGCCCTTATTATACGCCAAGACGACGGGAGGGTCAAGCCTGGTCTCGCGCAACGCGTCCTCTGGATCGGGCGGTGGCACCACCGCGTTCTGTCGCCGACTGGCAGTCCTATAATACCACGATAGTCTGTGCTCTGGCCAGGCTCTCCTCCTGGCGAGGGATGGGCAGGTCGTTTCGGCGGGGTCCTTGCAGGTGGGCCAAAGCGAGATTTTTCCGCCTGCTTCACGGACTTGCAGCATAGCAGGGGAGCCGGCGGAGGGTCCTGTCGACCGGGAGAGCTGTTTCTCGGGATATCACCCTCCGCAAGGGGAAGGAGTCTGGTCGATCTTGCGGCGGCGGCGGGCGGTAGTCATACGCGACCCGGCAGAAGTACCGTGCCTCCAAGCCGTGCTTGTACACGATTCGTTCCTGGATAGGGTCGAGCCGGACCCACCGGGTGATGTTCGGGCGGTCGAGAACCTCCTGGTCCAGGGAGACCAGCAGCATCAGCCGGCCCGCCTGCTCCTGCGGCTTGAACCAGAAGAAGTACATCAGGGCATTGCCGCCGAAGAGGTGCCGACCGCAGGTTTGCTCGATGCCCTTTCTGCCCGCCCGACGGTAGAACGCCAGTTCGCTGGCCAGGCCGTACCGGTCGATCCCGACGACGAGCGGCGCGACCCCGTGATCTCGCTCCATCTGCTGGGCCAGCGACTCCACGTCCCGCCCGATTTCCTCCCACGCCATCGGGAGCCCCATGTCGCGGTCGATCCCCACGCCGGGAAGCCCGATCGCGAGGTAGTGGAGGAACGCGCCGAACAACAGCACCAGGACCGCAGTCGTGAAGGCCCAGACCTGTGGCGTGATCGTTTCGCTCTTGCGGCCGGCCGCGGAGGACGGCATCGAGATCCATGCTGCGATGCCGGGCAGTGCGGCCAGCCAGATCGGGCCGGTCCAGTTGAGTCGTACTGCGTGCCGGAGGCTGAAGACAGCGAAGACCGACAGCGGCACGAGGGTAAAGACCGCCATGAAGAGCCGTTGGCGCGTCGTGACTGGGCTGACGCCCGACGCCCGGCGCTCGACGTGCGACGAGAAGAAGGCCCGAAATGCGTCGAGCACCCCGAGCGGCGTGACCAGAAGGAGCATCGAGCCGACGAGCAGGGGCAGTCCGAACTCGTTCGGGCGGTTGAGCCGGCCCGTCGTCTGGAAGAAGAACGAGACCCAGTCGTTCCGCAAGTTCCACACGATCACCGGGGTCAGCAGGATTGCTGCGACGAGCGCCGCCAGGTACGGCTCGGGACGCCGCAGCCATCGCCGGCTCGGACGATCCAGTGCGAAAAACAGCAACGCTGCCGGTCCCAGCAGGAGGATCGTGTACTTCGACAGTATTCCCAGACCCAGGCAGACGCCGGCGCCCCACCAGGCTTGTCGTCCGGAAAAAGGCGGGTCGGCCAGCAGGGCGCGTTGGAGGAAGAACAACGTCCCGGCCCAGGCTGTGGTCAGAGGCGCGTCCGGCGTTGCGAAGAAGCCGAACACGAAGAAGAACGGCAGCACCGCAGCCAGCGCGACCGTCTGCAGCGCGATCCCTTTGCCGAAGAGGTCCCGGGCGGTTGCGAAGCAGAACCCTGCGGTGACGAACCAGCACAGGAACGTGCCAATCCGCACGCCGAACTCGGTGTCGCCGAACGCTGCGGTGCCCAGACCGATCAACCAGGCGACCATGGGCGGATGATCCAGGTAGCTCAACGCCGGGTGCTGGGCGTAGTTCCAGTAGTAGGCCTCCTCCGGCAGCAGATCGGGCAATCCGAGATAGGCCAGTCGCAGCAGCAGGGCGGCGCCGATCCATCCGACGGCCGCGATACGCCGGGAGAGGAACGCGGGCGGCCCGTCGTCCCGGCGGAAGACGAAGAACGCCATGCCGACGTAGGCGAGGACCGCGGATGCTGCGCCCGCGCCTGCGACCGCTGCCGAGGGGAGCCACCCGGCCCGTTCCGTCAGCAGTGCCAGGATGCCCCCGCGAAGAAACAAGGTCGCCAGGCACACAGCAACGAAACGCAGAGCTGCTCCCGCGTCCCGGTGTCCGCCCATCGCGGGTCGAAATGCCCAGCGACTGCTCAACCGATAGACAACGACCATCGCCAACAGGTAGCTGACGATGTGGGAGACCGCCAGGCTGCCCGCGAGGCGACGAAGGACCTGGAACACGCCCACGTCGAGGACCAGACCCGCAAGGGCGAGCGGGATGAACCGTCGGGCGGTGACTGCGGCGGCGGTCGCGCCGGTCAAGGCGACGACCCGGCGCAGATAGCATACGGCTTGGCGCGGGCTCATCTTGGATTGCCCGCCGGACCGGCTTGCGAAGCAGATGGGAACCTCGCCGACGTAAAGGCTCTCGTCGTTGCGCAGGAGCGCCTCCAGGGCGATCTTGAAGCCCTCCGCGTCGTCGCCGACGTCCAGGAGTCGGTCGCGTCGGATGGCGAAGAACCCGGAAGTGGGGTCGCACACGTCGGTGAGCGGCCAGACGAGGGCCCGGGCCATGCGTGACATCGCCCGTCGGGGCCAGGACCAGCCGGGGGTTGTGCCGCCGGCCACATACCGGCTGCCGATCACCATGTCCCGCCGGCCCTCGATCACCGGTCGGGCCACGTCCGGCGCCGCCTGGGGGTCGTGACTGAGGTCTCCGTCCATCACCAACAGGACCTCCGCCCGGCTCTCGCGAGCGGCGATCAGGACGTCGCCCGCCAGCCCGCGCCCGCTGTGCGCATCGACCAGTCGGACCGGCGCCCGGTCCGTCCAGGCCTGCACCTTCTCCCGCGTCCCGTCCGTCGAGCCGCCGTCGGCGAACAGGACTTCGATTTCCCGACCTTCCTTGCGGAAGGCCCGGAACAACCCGGCCAGGAGCAGATCCACGTTTGGGCCTTCGTTGAGCGTGGGCACCACGACCGAGAGATCAGGCATGGGGCTCTGGGCATCCATAGGCATCCGACTCTTCGGCAACCGTCCGGCCGGGATCGTCCCATGAGCCGGGTACGTGCAAAGCTTATCGTCCGGGTCGCCGACCGGCAAGGCCTTGCGATTGCTCTTGCGTTTCGACCGAGAATGTGGTATAAAAAGGATGGTGGAGTCCAAGGACAGTGGTTTGGCATCGTGTGGAGGTCTCTCATGTTTGTGGCGACGCGATCGGCTCGCCATGTGGATTCTTTTCAGGAGGTATGCCATGCGTAGGGCGCTGACGTATTCGGTTTGTGTGCTCGGGGTGATGTCTCTGGCAACACCGCTCTTTGGTCAATTGCCTGCCGGCTGGACCAGCGCGAGCATCGGTAGTCCCGCGGTCGCAGGCAGTGCGGCGTACGACGCCTCCACGCTGACCTGGACGATCCGCGGAGACGGCACGGGCATTCGCGGCTCGTCCGACCAGTTCCACTTCGTGTACAAGACGCTCTCCGGCGACGGCGAGCTCGTCTCGCGGGTGGCCGATATCGAGTCCCCGCAATCCGACTGGTCCATGGCGGGCATCATGCTCCGCGTGCTGCTCCTGCCGAACTCGCCGTACCTGTTCATGGGCGTCAGCGCCAATACGGACGGCGGCGAGCACGCGGTCACCTTCTGGGGACGCGAAAGCCTGGGCGGCGCGGCCGACGAGGTCAGCAGCGGGACAGTCGGCGCCCCGCTGTGGGTCAAAGTCAAACGGGCGGGCAACACCTTTTCCGCCTACTCCTCGCGCGACAAGCAGGTGTGGACCGAAGTGTACAGTACGTCGGTGGCGGGCATCCCGTCGAGCATCTACGTCGGCTACGCCGTGGCTTCCGAGGTCAGCGGCAAATTGGTGACCGCGAAGTTCGACAGCGGGTCGGTCCAGGCCACCAGCCCCATTCCGGCCGACCACGCCCAGTACATTCAGTCGCCGTTGATGAGCTGGACGTCGGGCGTGACTGCCGCGTTTCACAACATCTACTTCGGAACCAGCCCGACGCTGGGCGCCGCCGACCTCATGGGCCAGCAGACGGCGAGTGCCAATGCGTACTGGCATATCCCCGGCTTGACCGCGATGACCACCTACTACTGGCGGATCGACGAGGTCGGCGCCGACGGCACGACCGTGTATCCCGGAACGGTCTGGTCCTTCACGTCGGCCCCTGTGACGGCCTATCTGCCCCTGCCATGGGATGGGCGTGCCGGCGTCAGCGTCGATGCGGATCTGGCCTGGACCGCGGGCCTGAACGCTGCGTCCAGCGACGTCTACTTCAGCACCGACAAGGCCGCCGTCAAGGCCGGCGACCCGGCCGCGCTCAGGGGCAACACCCTGCTGACCGAGTATGACCCGGGCACGCTCGCCGAGAACACGACGTACTACTGGCGGATTGACGAACAAGACTGGGCCGGCGCGGTCTATCCGGGCTCTGTGTGGAGCTTCACGACCGTCGGTCCCGGCGACGGGGTCTACGCCCAGTACTTCAAGGGCACGGAACTGGCGGGCAGCCCGATCGCCACCGCGACGGAAGAAGCCATCGACCACAGTTGGGGCAGCGCCGTCGTCGCAGGCGCCCTCAGCGACGATGTGTCCGCCCGCTGGACCGCCGATCTCAAGGCCCCGTTGACGGAGACCTACAATCTGATCACCACGACCGACGACGGCGTGCGTCTCTGGCTCGACGGGCGCCTGGTCATCGACAACTGGACCGACCACGGCACCACGGACGACATCGCGACGGTCGATCTGATCGCAGGGCAGTTCTATCGCGTGAGGATGGAGTACTATGAGAAGGGCGGCAACGCCCTTGCCCAGTTGTCCTGGGAGAGCCCGTCGATCGCGCGGGGCATCATCCCGACCGGCGTGCTCCAGTTGCCGGTCCATGCGACGAATCCGTACCCGGCCAACGGGTCGGCGAGCGCCCCGCAGTCGGGGACGTTGAGTTGGACCGCGGCGCCCGCCGCCGCAAAGCAGGATGTGTACTTTGGCGAGGACGCTGCTGCAGTGGCCGACGCCGACGCGACGACCGCAGGCGTCTACCAGGGCCGCCAGGGCGCGACGCAGTCCACCTTCGAAGCGGGCGACATCGAGTGGAACAAGACCTACTACTGGCGAGTCGATGAGGTGAACGACGCTGGCGCGGGCAGCCCGTGGAAGGGCGCCGTGTGGAGCTTCACGACCGCCGCCTTCCTCGTCGTCGACGATTTCGAGATCTACACGGCCGACGAGGGCAGCCGGATCTACGACATCTGGACCGACACCTGGTTCACCAACAACATGTGCGGCTCGCTTGCCGGGTACCTGGACGCCCCGTACGTCGAGCAGAAGATCGCCCATGAGGGCTATCAGTCCATGCCCTTCCAGTACGACAACTCGTGCTCGCCGCACTATGCCGAGATCACGCGGGAGTTCGTCTCCGCCCAGAACTGGACCGTCGAAGGGATGGACACGCTCGTCCTGTTCGTCCGCGGCAAGGCGGACAACGTCGCCTCGCCGCTGTACGTCGGGCTCAAGGACAACACCGGGAAGGTCGCCTACGTCCAGAGCGAGGACGCAGCATTGGTCAACGCGACGACCTGGACCCAGTGGAGCATCCCGCTGAGCAGTTTCGCCGGCGTGAAGACGACGAAGATCCAGACCCTGTACATCGGCGTGGGCAGCCGGACCAGCCCGGCCGCCGGCGCTACCGGCGTGATCCTCATCGACGACATCCGCGTGGTCAAGCAATAGCACGAAGATCGACCCCGCCAGAGCGGGAACGTAAGTCCGAGACAAGTTCGAATAGCCGAGATTCGAAACGGGCACGGGTCGGCGACTCACTTGTTCGTAGTGACGCCGTAAGGCGTTATCTTCTGCGACCGGGACGATGTGTGCCCCTTCGACAAGCTCAGGGCAGGCTCTGTTGGTTGGGGGACCGGCCAAGTCCGTGTCGAGGGCATCTTGCCCGCGACACGTTGCGCCAATCGTGCCCAACATTTTGCGATGGACGGTGTACTACCGCTATCGCGGATTCCCGTGCTCTCCCTCTTCGTTTCGTGGTCCTGCGCGTCCTTCGTGGCTTCAAGGGGTCGGGGTTAGGAACTTGCGGATCAGATCGCTGCAGAGCTTGTCCAGGCCCTTTGCGTCGTCGCCGCCGCCGAGGTTCGTCGCGACGAGGACCGCGAAGTCCCTCTGGGGGGCGATCCAGACGATGGAGTAGTTCTTCGTGTTGCTACCGCCGTGAGAGAGGGCTGGGCCGCTTGCCCAGTCGCGTTCGTAGAGGCCCCAGCCCAAGGCATACGTGCCGCCGAAGGGGGGCTGCTTCAGTTGCCCGACGCAGGAGGCGGGCACGAGGCCCGGCTCGTTCCGCATGGCCGCCAGCACGCACGCGACGTACTTCGCCCAATCGGCCATCGAGCAGTGGACGCGTCCGCCCGGCGTGAGGAAGGGGGGATTGTCGGCCTGTGGGCCGGGCTCGATCGGGACGATCCTGTCGCCTTCCCTGCGATGGGCCCACAGCGCGTCGATCTTCCCCGGCGTGCCCATCGGCCCGAAGCCCGCGGTCCGCATCCCCAGCGGCTCGAACAGCGCCCGCGTCAGGAGCGACTCGTAGTCCTCGCCCATGACCCGCTCGGCGATGACGCCCGCGATAGTGAAGCCTGCGTTGGAGTACTTGTACTCCTCGCCGGGCTTGTTGACCGGGGGTTGGGCCAGGACGATTTCCGCGAGGCGTCTGCGCTGGCCGGCGGGGGACGCCATCGCGAGAACCTCGTCGAGCTGGGCGCCCTCGACCGGCGCGAAGCCCGCGGTCATGGACGGAACGCCCGCCCGGTGCGACAGCAGGTGCAACAGCGTCACGTCGCGGTAATCGGGGTGCATCGTGTCCTTCCACTCGGGGAAGTACTCGACCAGCGGCGTGTCCCACTTGAGCTTGCCCTGCTCGACGAGCATCGCGATCAGCGAGCCGGTCATGGCCTTGGTGCACGAGCCCAGGTGGAACGCGTCATTGGGCTCGGCGGGGACCTCGCTGCCCCATTTCCGCACGCCGACCACGCCAAGGGCATGGAGCCTGCCCTCTACGATCACCGCTGCGCCGAGCGCGGGGAACTGGAACTCCTCTCGGACCGGCGTCAACTCCGGCCCAAGATCGATCACCTTCGCCCCCAACGCAGGTCCGCCAATCGCAACGCAGAGAACCGCGAACCACGAACTCAAGACAGGTAAATGTGTTCTCATTAAAGGCACTTCTCCGTGCTCTTATTCTTCGTGTCCCTTCGCGCTTTTCGTGGTGGAAGATCGATTTGAAACCACGAAGGACACGAAGGGCCCGAAGGAAAGAGGGGTATCATAGGACGTATCGCTTGATGCCATCCTTCAGTCTTGCGACGTTGAAGTTGATCAGCAGGCCGATCCGCACATTCGCCAGCTTCATGTAGGTGAGCAGTTGGGCCTCGTGGACCGGCTGGATGTGCTCGACGCTCTTGAGTTCCACGATCAGCGTACCCTCAACCTGCAGATCGACCCGGCACCCGCAGTCCAGCCGGATACCCTTGTAGTCCACAGGCACCGGGTGTTCCGACACGCATGCTATTCCGTTGCTTGCCAGCTCGTGCGCAAGGCATTGTCGGTACGCCGACTCCAGCAGTCCCGGCCCGAGGACACGGTGGACCTCGATGGCGCAGCCAATCACCCGATTGGAGAGTGCATCAAATTCCATCTTCGTGTCTCTTTATGCCCTTCGTGGTTTCGCATGTGGAGACAGTCTCCCGGGCCGAAGGCCCGTTCCGATCATCGTTTCACGCGGGCGTTGCCCTCCCAGATGCTCCAGATCTCCTCTTCGTCCGCGGGCTGGGCGTAGTCGGTCAACAACGTAGTGACCAGTGCCCCCGTCGCCCATCCGAACTGGACCCATTTGGCGGGCTCCCAGCCTCGCAGGATGGCGTAGAGCATGCCGCCGACGAAACCGTCGCCGCCGCCGATGCGGTCGAGCACGACGATCTCGCGAGGCTCGACGACGTGCCAGTGGCTCCCTTCGGCCATCAGGGCGCCCCAGCGGTGGCAACTGCAACTGACCACCTCGCGGAGCGTCGTCGCGAAGACCGACGCGTTGGGATAGGCCTTCCGCACGCGGTCGATCATCACTTTGAAGCTGTCCATCTTGGCCGCCAGACCCTTGCCGCCCGCCTCCGGGCCCTCGATGCCGAGCGAGAGCTGAAAATCCTCCTCGTTGCCGACGAGGAGGTCCGCGACGCCCGCGATCTCGTGGAAGATGGTTCGCAGCTCCTTCTCCCGGCCCTTCCAGAACGAGGCCCGGTAGTTCAGGTCGAACGCGATCCGCGTTCCGTGCTTCTTCGCGGCCCGGGCGATCTCCAGGCAGAAGGTCCCCGTCTCGGGAGACAACGCCCCGATCAGGCCCGACAGGTGTACGATCTGGACGCCTTCTTTGCCGAAGATCCGCTCCAGATCGAAGTCCTTGACGTTCAGGGTCCGTCCGACCTCGCCCGCCCGGTCGTTGCAGACGCGAGGGCCGCGAGAGCCATAGCCGCAGTCGGCCAGGTTGAACTGGTGACGATAGCCCCACGGTCCGCCCTGCGGGACTTCCTTGCCCTCGACGTCCATGTGCCGGCCCGCGAGGTCGTCCCTGATGAATCGGGCGATCGGGCTGCCCTTGACGAACGTCGTCAGGACCTTGACCGGCAGGCCCAGGTACGATGAGACGCTGGCGACGTTGGTCTCGGCGCTGGTGGCCTGCATGGTGAGCCGCCGGCTGCAATGGAACGGCTGCCCGCTGTCGGGCGTCAGGCGAATCCCCATACTGGTCGGGACGAGCAACGCGTATCGGCAATTCTTCTTCAGTTCAATACTCACGGCGATCTCCTTTCGACGGAAGCCAACAGAGTTCCAGTGTGAAATCCGTCCCCATCCATACCAAATCCCGCAAGGAACCGCAACCCTGAGCCGTCGGACGGGTCGAACGTCAGAGACCACGGAGGCCACGAAGCGACGCGAAGGGGTCGGGTGGGTTCTCAACCCACGCGTTCCAATCTTCGACGCGGATTCACACGGATCAGACTGCATCGTTGCGAGCGTAGCGCGGCGATCTCTTCTTGTCATTCCCACGGAAGCGGGAATCCAGGCTTCTTCACCACGAAGGCCGCGAAGGGAATCGTGCAGACGGCCAAAGTCAAGCCCTCCGCCGGCCTCCGGCCGGAACCCCTCCCCGCTTCGACGCATATACGCTCCCGCGCGGCTCCGGCGGTTCCGGCCTTGACACCCCGTTCCCCAATATCCATAATCACACCATGACTTATACGATTTGCGGCCTCGGACGCGGGCCCCACGAGGAATGTGAGGCGATGCGAGAGGCCGTTGGGAGATGCAGGATGGCGGGACCGCAACAACGAAGTCGAAGGGGCTCCGATGTGATGATAGGTTGGCGGGAGATGGTCTGATGGCGTTCGAACCCGGCGGATATGCAGAGAAGTTGGGCAATCGTCATGAAGGACGCTGGGTCGTCAAACAGTTGCTGCGGGGGCTGAATGAACAGGTCCGTTCGGTCATGGTTGAGGCCATTGGCGACGATCAACAAGGCGTTGATCTTGTCGTTGAAACGATGTCTGGAACGCTCCAGTTTCACCAGTGCAAGGCACGCAATGGTAGCAAAGAGTGTTGGACTCTCTCTGACCTTGATAGCCGCGGCATATTGCGGAACATGACATTCCAGCTCGACCGTAGCGCCCAGCATGAGTTCTGGCTCGTAACAGGCGTTCCGGCCTCTGTCTTCGGCGACATTTGCGAGAGTGCGAGGAACTCAAGTGAAGACACTGAAACCTACTACAAACATCAGATTGATGGAGTTGGCGAAGATCGACGAAAGACCTTCAGACAGTTCTGTGAGCATCTTGGTCTTGACGAATGCACTGCTGATGGCCGGGCAAGAGCGTACAGCTACCTACGGCGAATCCGCGTCGAGTTATGGACGGACACGCAGAGCAGCTATGATGAACTCCTCCATTCGGCCAAGCTTCTCGTCAATGGACAACCGCAGAGCGTAGTGGCCTCACTTGCAGGTTTTGCTCAGGACAATCTGAGGAGGCGCATCGTTGCCGCCGACATTTGGACGCACCTTCAGGAATCCGGATTTGAGCCAAGACGCTTGGCTCATGACGACCGGGTGGCGCCGGCGATAGAGAAGCTGAAGCAACAGTTTCGCGATTCGATGGTTCACGGGCTCGTTGACGATCAGTTGATCCCTCGCTCGGAGACGCAGGAACTCAAGCGAGCGTTGGACCAGAATGCCCTGGTGATCCTGCATGGGACCGCGGGCTACGGCAAAAGCGGCATCCTGTATGAACTCAGCTCGAGTCTGGATGCGGAAGGGGCCGTATATCTCCCAGTTCGTCTGGATCGACAACAACCCCACAACACACCACGAGAGTTTGGATTGAGCTTGGGATTGCCAGAGTCGCCTGCCCTCTGTTTGGATTCACAGTCGGGCGGTGGGGGGGCAGTACTCGTCCTAGACCAGTTGGACGCGATGCGGTGGACAAGTTCACACTCGGCGAACTCGTTGGAGGTCTGCAAGGCGCTGGTGGACGAGGTAAGAAGTCTACGCGACAACGGACGGCCTATGTCAGTCGTCTTGTCATGCCGGACATTCGACCTGGAGCATGATCCGCAGATCAAGAACTGGCTTGAAGACCAAGGGCGCAAGTTCATGGGCAGCAAGAAGATCGAAGAGAAGGGGCTGCCTGACACTGTGGTCGACCAGTTCGTCTCCCAATCAGGCAGAAACCCCAAGGACCTCACGCAACGACAGAAGGAGGTACTCGCATCACCCCAAAATCTCGCGATGTGGGTGACAATCACTCGTGAAGGACAGGTGCCCGATTTCCAATCGGGTACTCAACTGATGCGCGAATTCTGGCGGAGCCGCTACAAGGAGCTTGCCAGGGCCAACGTCAATCCCGATGAAGCTGACACTGCCATCGACGAAATCGTGGACTACATGGAGCGAACAGGCAGGCTCTCTGCCCCGGCGAGCCTGATCGACAACCGACAGAAGGTCGCCCATGAGTTACACACGCTCGATGTCCTGCGTACCCATGGCAACCAAGTGATGTTCTCACATCAAAGTTACCTCGATTTTCGAATTGCCGACCGCTTGCTGCGTGCGATACACAAAGGCACGGGTCGCGTGAAAGACTGGCTCGGTCCGAAAGAGAAACAGTCCTTGTTTCGACGTGAGCAGTTGCGCCAAGTGCTGTTCATGCTGTCGGATGAATCGCCCCATGACTTCCTGGAGAATGTGAAGGAGCTGATCGAGAGCAGGGACATCCGATTTCATCTGAAGCATCTGGTTCTGGAGGTCGTGGCCCAGATCCAGGAGCCGAAGCGGTCCCTATGTGAGTATCTGCTGAGATTGTGGAATGAGCCGTTCTGGCAGCCGCACATCCGCAGTACTGTAATCCATGGCCAACCCCAGTACGTGCAATTCCTCATCGCCAAAGGATTGATGTCACGTTTGTTCGATTCAAAGGAAGGAGGAGATCGCAATACCGCACGGTGGTTGGTCTATTCCGTCGCTGAGAAGATCCCAGATGTCGTAACGGACCTGCTCTCGCCATGCGTGGGCAAAGGTGGCGAATGGCTCCAACTGGTCTTAGCGAGCTTGTGCTGGGACTGCGAGAAGGACTCTGACGCCATGTTCGAATTGCGACTTGACTTGGCTCGTGCGGGTATTGTAAAGGCGTTCGTCAACTGGAAAGCATTGACACAGACACACCCATTGCGGGCCATCAGACTCATCGAGGCAGTCATTTCAACGTGGGATACTGCCCCAAAGAGTAGCCCGAGTCCTCAGAGAAACACGCGAGTTCGCTTCGAACAGTGGACCGCCGATGATGTCCAGGGGCTCAAGGCAGCAGCCACCAAGCACGCTGCTGAGACCTGGACCCTGTTGATGCCACACGTCGAGAGGCTAACTTCGATTGAAGCAGATCAGTATGATCCCAGGCTCGCAGACTGGCCGGATAGTAATCGATACAGACACGACGATATGAGCGAGCCCATCCATAGAGGGGTCGTGGAGTTACTCTGCGAGTCTGGCAGGAAGATGGCAACGGATGATCCATCGCGTTTTGCTCAAGACACAGAGGCACTTCGTAACAGCATCTCTCATGTAACCCAGGAGATCCTGATAACCTCCTATGCTGCTCTCTCTCCCCAGTTCGCGGATGTAGCTGTCGGGTGGTTGCTGGCAGACACAAGTCGCTTCAGGCTGGGCACGGGTTACGTCGAACCCGAATGGATGCCAGCCGTCCGATTGATCGAAGCACAATCTCCCCACTGTTCCAAAACACTCTTCCGACAATTGGAGTATGCCATAGTCCACTACCACTGTCCGGACGAGAAGCGCGTGGCTGAGTACCACCTCGCCCGGCAGAGAGAAGGGTATTTCGGGCACTATTGGGGGCAGACACAGCACTTCCTGCTTCCGGCCTTGTGTCGAATCCGTCGGTCGGCACAAGCGGAAGGACTCATCGGCGTACTTGGTCGCAGGTTCCACGGCTACCCCCAGAAGTGGTTCTTGCGTGGTAGCCACATGAGCGGCGGCTGGGTGGGATCACCCATACGGCCGGAACGATTGCATCGGGTAAGCGACGAAGCCTGGTTGGGAATAGTCACTAACAAGCAGATTCCAGAGGACCGTACACATCGTTGGAAACAAATCGATTCACGGCACGTAGTAGAGTCATCCATCACGCAGTTCGCCTGTGATCTGAGGACAATAGCAAAGCGATTCCCAAGTCGATTCGCAAGGCTTGCATTGAGATTCCCTCCTGATGCGCATCCCTCCTACATCGCTGCAATACTCGATGGAGTCAAGAGCACGAAACGTGATGATATCCCGCAGACAGAGAGGGCTTCATGGCAGCCTGCTGATGTGGCTGCGATTGAGGCGATCTTCGACAGACACACGTTGGGTGACAATCGATCTGTCGCCCATGATTTCTGCTGGCTAATCAAGGCGCGAGCCGATGAGAAGTGGTCGGATAAAACGATAGACCGGCTCCTTGACTATGCGATGTATCACCCAGACCCGCGAGAAGCTGAGTTGAACATTCGCCGAGCAAATCAGAAGGAGGAAGAATGCACAGTGGACGACCTGAACACGAACGCGATCAACTGTATTCGCGGAGTTGCAGGGGTGGCAATCGGCGCTCTGCTCTGGGAACACCCTGAGTTGCTCGATAAGCTCAAGCCAGCGATTGTGTACATGGCGAACGACCCACACCCCGCCGTTCGGGTTGCGGCATTGGAGGCAGGTCTGCCCTTGCTGAATCTGCAAAGAGATCTGGCAGTTGACCTGTTCATAAGAGCAGGCGAGGACGATCTTCGAGTGGCGGCTTCTCGGCACGGAGTCCACTACTTCAATGCCTGCATGGAGAGTCATGCTGACAGCCTGTCTCCTGTAGTAATCCGTATGTTCAATTCGGAGATACCTGAGGTTGCCCAAGAAGGCGCAAAGGAAGTCTGCGCTCGCTGGATCTTTCATGGACTCTTTGATCGCGAACTTCGCCAGGGCATCGCCGGATCAACACCCCAACGAAAGGGTATTGCGGAGGTTACAGCACACCTTATAGGGCAAGACGATTACCGTGAGAAGTGTGTTAACCTACTGTTGCAGCTATTCAACGATCCAGACAAGGAGGTGCGGCAGAAGGCTGCTCACGCGGTCTACAATAAACCAGAGCTGCTCAGATGGAGTCAAAGCAAATCGTTCGTAGGCGAGTTCATTCGCAGCCAAGCATTCACGGATGACCCGACGGGCATTCTTTTCACATTCGAGGAATGCCCAGGATCTCTTGTACCTTTTGCGGAACTGGTCTTTGCCATTTGTCAGTGTTTCGTCGGCCCGTTGGGAGAGTTATCGCGAGATATCTCCACCGGGCTCTACTACGATGCCTCTAAGATTCCGTCGCTCCTGCTCCGCCTCTATGAGCAGTGCGAAAGCGACTGTCCGGTAATCGCAGTTCAATGCCTGGACGCATGGGACATCCTCTTTGAGAACCGAATCGGATCCTCAAGGGATACTGCCAAGGCGATTGACCGTTGAGGGGGCAACAACAGGGTCGCATCCGGGATTAGGAAGAACGGTGGGCACAGCCCACCCTACCGCTGTCGCCTTATCGCAGGTCCCTTCTGTACCTTCGGCCCTCGTCGCTCGGGCCTCGAAGAGACTTTCTCACACAGAGCCACAGAGGGCAGACGGGTGTCAGCTTCTTCTTCGTGCCTCTGTGTCTTTGTGTGAGGAAGCCTGGATTCCCGCCTCCGCGGGAATGACAGCGTCGCGTCCACGTTTGTCGCAGTCCTCTCTGTGCGTCCCTGCGTCTCTGCGTGAGTCGATTCGCCTTTCTTCGCGTCCTTCGTGACCTTCGTGGTTTCACAGATTGGACGAGCGGTGTGCGGAGCACACCCTACCGCGGCCGCCGAGTTCCATGATCCCTTCTGCCCTCTGCGTCCTCTGTGGTCGAGAGGAAGATGGATTCCCGCTTCCGCGGGAATGACAAGAGGGATTGCCTCTGCTCACCGCTTCACCCACTGACCTTGACACCCTCTTTGATCTCTGTGGTCTCTGTGGCTCTGTGGCTCTGTGGCGAGCGTCCGTCGGGAGCGGCTGTCACTTGATGGTGACGGTGCAACTGCCGGCGTAGGTTCGTCCGTCGGCGAGCGTGCCGGAGAGGTGCAGTTCCGTCTCGCCGGCGGTGGTGACCGCGTCGAGGAGATCGGACTTGCTGAACGAAGCCATGATCCGGACGGTCTTGTCGACCCAGAGGAAGGCCTTCTGGGCGCTGGCGCGGGTCTTCCCGGGCGAGAGCGTCGGCAGATCGTCCTCATCCCAATCCGCCAGGGTGATATCCTTGGGCAGCGCGATGACCGCGGTGACCTTGGTCGCGGTGCTCTTGCGCTTGATGGTGGAGGGAATCATGGCGACCGTGGCTTCGATCTCCGCCACGACGGGCGGGTTGTCATCATCATCGTCGTCATCGCCCCCGTCGTCGTAGGGGGATCCGATGGCACCTTTGGCGACCTCGAAGTCGTCGAGATAGACTTTGCCGGCCGGGATGGCCAGGTTCTGCGTGGTGACGCCGAGGAAGACGTAGAGCGGGACGTTGCCGTAATAGGTGGCCAGGAAGTCGGGCATGTACTGCCAGGCGCCCTCGTCGCCGTAGCCGGTGTCGCTGATGTAGAGGATGTCTTTGGCGGAATCATAGGTGACGTAGAACGTGACGTTGGTGAGGGTCCGGCCGACGAAGTCCATGGTGTTCCAGTTGTCGTCCTTGAGTTCCCACCAGTAGTTCAGGAAGCTGCGGGAACGTCCGATGCCGACCATGACGTAGCGATCCGCCGGGCCGCCGGAATTCGGGGTGAACCCTAACGCCACCCAGCCGCTGCCGCTGCCGGTGCTGCCAACGTCGAAGTACAGGCTCGCCTTCATTCGGAAGTCCGAGCTCGGATTGATCCACCACTTGTTGCTGACGTAGCCGACGAAGGTCTCGTTGGCATCGGCGGAGGTGGTGAACTGCAGGCGCTTGTTGGTCTCCGTGACCGCGGCGCCGGCGGCGCTGCCGAAGACGTTCCACAGGCTGCTCCGCTTGTTGTCGTCGAAGTTGTCCTGGACCACCGCGGTGGCGGTCGAGTCGCCGGCTCGGGCGACGGCGGAGAGTCCGGTGGCCATGCGGCCGGCGACGAGGGCGACGAGTGAGAACAGGATGAAACTGCGGTTCATAGCACAATCCCCCTTGTAACTTGAATGAGGGCCAACGATTCGTCCATAGCGTCCCGGCGGTCCATTTCGTGCCCCCCGGGGTTGGCGTCTCCACAAGCGCACACGATCGGGGTGCATGCGTTCTCCCGAGTCTCAGGCGACTCGCCTCGTACGGCACTCACGAGACGACTGGCCCGCCTGTGTGCTCGGCAGAATCATCGGGCAACCGAACCCATTTCGGCCGCTCCTCCGGTTCATCTATCATGCTGCATTATACCAGTTTGGCCGTCGCGTGTCAAGCGTGGCCAGGCAAGTTCCGCGAGAAGTCCGCAGGGTAGATACCCGCGGCTGCCGGCCTTCCGCGGGTCGAACGCCCCATGCAGCCTGGAATGACAATATCGGACGAGCAAAGGAGCGCCGGACTTGTCCGCGTAGGTTGGGAATCCCGCCAAGGACTGTGTCTCGTGGATGTCCTGCCGATATCGCCGCCGGGCTGCTCAAATGCGACTCTCGCACGGAACCCGGAACCAGAGCCCCCGAACAGGCGACTGCACAAGGAATCGCGTCTCTCCTCCGCTCTCCCCTACAACCCCCACAACTGCCTGAATGCCGAAGGAGGGAATCGAACCCTCACCCCCTTGCGGGGACAGGATTTTGAATCCTGCGCGTCTGCCAGTTCCGCCACTTCGGCAAGTTGCTTGTTTTCAATGCTTTACGTCACACGCCGCATGGTTCTGAACAGGGTCCTGCGCAACATCTGTACAACACAAAACGCACATGCCGTTGACCCCTCTGACACTTTCTGTTATGAATCTGCACGGTGCCATATGGAGGATCATAATGCACAAGGCGTGGCTGTACAAGCGCAAAAACCGCGACGGATACCACGTGATGTGGTACGGCTCGGACGGTCGCTTGAGAAGCAAGCAGGCCCCGACCAAGGGTGTCGCGGAACGGTTCAAGCAGCGACTCAAACGGGAGATGAACAGCGATCTGTTCACCGATGCACAGAGCATCGGCTGGGACGAGGTTGTCGCGGAGTACCTCAAGCACATCAGGCTGGTACGCAGGGCCGGCGCGAACACCATCGAATCCTACGACGATGTCCTGAGCAACTTCCGCCGGCTCGTGGGTCCGATCCCCTCGATCCAGGTGCCGGACGCGGTGACGCGGTATGTCGCCGCCAGAACGGAGGATGGCGTGAGTGCGGCCACAGTCAACAAGGACCTTCGCACGCTACAGACGTTCATCCATTGGGCCGTGGAAGCCCAGTACATGAACGCCACAGTCATCAAGTGGCGCGCCCTCAGACAGAAGACAGTCACCAAAGCCAAACGGGCAATCACCGTGCCGGAACTGGCTGCTCTGATTCAGGCGGCAACGGACCTCTACCGGGTCACATGGCGCATCCGAATCCTGTTGGCGGTCAGTACGGGCATGAGACGCAGAGACATCGAACGACTCTCCCTGGCGGACATCGACCTGCAGGCAGGGAATCTCCACGGGGTCAATCAGAAGGCCCACAAGGAGAGCTTTCACCCACTCCACAGGGACGTGATTCCGGAATTGCGAGCGTACATGGCCGAGTTGCCACGTAGTCAGACACGCCTGTTCGCCGACAAATGGCACGACACCAAATGGGGCAGGATCAAGTGCCGAGCCGCCATTCAGGGGCTTCGGTATCACGACCTGCGAGTGTCATGCGCCAGCTTCATCTTGCAAGCAGGCTTCTCTACCAGTGTGGCTCAGAACATCCTCGAACACGGTACGCCGAACCTCACCCACGACATCTATACCGACGTGACTCCGGTCTACCGGAACGCGGTGAACGCCATCCCCCTGGGCAAGGCCCTCAGCACCCAGTCGGGTGAATCGTCTTCCGCTCCAGCCAATCATGAATATCCTTCAGCCAATAGCGAATCCCGGCGACCTTGATGTCGGGCGGCCCCTTCTTCCGGCACCGCCACGTCGCCAGGGCGTTGACGCTCGTGAGGAGCAGTTCCGCAGCCTGTTTGGGAGTGAGTAGCTCCATGGATGCCTTCTCGTCTGTCACTAGTCTTTTCTCCATCTTCTTTACCATTTCTACTCCCTTATGCACTTGTCAAAGAGTCCGTTCAGTAGCGGGGGGCGGGATCGAACCGCCGACCTTCGGCTTATGACGCCGTCGCGCTGCCACTGCGCCACCCCGCAATCAGGCCCGACGGAACGCGAGCGGGAATCCCGTCGGGCGGCTATCAACATCGCGGCCTTTGGCCGTCAAACGGTAGCGACGTGTGCCGGAGATCTTGCGAACCAAGCCGTGGGCACGCAAAAGCCGCAACAGACGTGTGACCCGTGCCCCAGCGCGATGGCGTTCTTCGCGGGTGCGGCAGGCTTGGGGATACAGATGCGCCACCACATCGCGATTGCGAAATCCCTGCAAGGTGTACTCGCCTCGACCGACGACCTCCAGGAGTTCTTGATCGAGAACAGACCAAGGTTGTAGAGCACGCACCGGCCGGCGTTTCCAACGGGTGGGTCGACAGACCGAAGCCACCAACTGCTTGAGCGGGACTTCGCTATCCAGCGAGGCCAGGGCCTCCAGGTAGCGGTCGTTGACCCCCTGGCAGATCTCGGCCCGACGTTGGGTGTCGGCGACTCCTTTGCGCAGGTAACGCCACTGCTGGGGCCCCTCGGGATCGTTCTCTTTCGGGCGGTACGCTTTGAAGGAGTATGGATCGTTCATCGTGGTCTCGATCCGCAGGAGGTTGCCCTGCTTGTCGTACATCTTCACGGAATTGCCCTGGACACTGTGCTTAACCCGAACGCCTTCGGGCCGGCGGAGATAGGAACTGACGATCTCTCCCTTAAAGGGGCCACTGGGCTTTTTGCCCAGAAACCGCATCACATCCGGGCTCGCAAAGGTGGTCAGTGCCCCCTCGACGAAGGACGGATACACCCGAGCCAGAGCCTGCGGCGAGTCAAACATCACATCGGTAGCCCATTCGCTCTCCGTCATCGACCAGTAGTACTCCGTGCGGAAGCCTCTGAGGATGTCCTTCTGCAGGGGATGGACTTGCTCGGCAATCGATCGCAGGAAAGCAGGCCAGCGGAACCGTCGCAATTCCTCCATGAGTTTTTGACTGGCGGAGACATCTTCCAGCCAGCTAAAGCAGTTGTCCCGCTGCGTATAGCCCAGTCCTTGTTTGTCCATCTGTCGGGCCAGCCAAGAGCGGCCGTTGAAACAGACCTCGATGGTAAAGGGAAACCACGTCTGCAATCTCGCATGCATCAGGCCGAAGTCCTTGTGCCTCCAGTAGTGGTACAGATGGACGCACTTGCGCAGGGCCTTTTGCAGGGAGATCGTTTTGCTCGCACGGTCCGACTGCACCTTGTAAGACTGACAGGGCTCGACGCAACTAAAGACGCACACGAGCCCTTCCTGGACCCGGTCCTGCTCGGCAATGGTCTGAGCCTGCTCGTACTTATCGACCGCCGAGGAAGACAGGTACAGCACCGGTCGGTCCAACCGCCGGGCCGCCTGCTCGGAGGCCTGTCGCACCGCAAGACAGGTCCGCTCGACAAAGGCACCGAAGTCCTTCAACCACACGCCCACATGGGACAGGTAACTCATCATGCCTCCGACGTTGGCCAGAATCCGCTGCATCCCCCGCATCCGCACGCGATCCCAGCCACTGAGGACTCCCGTGACATCCTTGCGATACTTCTGTATAAAAGCCTCCATGGCGTTGCTCCTTTGGAACGGTACGGTTCGGTAAAAGCGATACCGTACCCCAAAGCGCAACGCCTTTCACCCTTTTGGTTGCGGCCGAGCGCAGCGAGGCCGCGCTGGGTCGCTTCGTGCCCTTCGTGGTGAAGAAGAACGGTGGGCGGAGCCCGCCCTACCGCTGTCGCCCATTCCACAGTTCCTTGTCCCGCCCTGTGGCCCTTCGCGTCCTTTGTGGCGGATCGGTTCGTCGCGTGTGAAGCGTCAAGCGTCGTGCGTGGTCCTCCGACCTTCTGACCTTCGCACCTTCCTTTAGCCCTCTGTGGCCTCTGTGTCTCCGCGGTGAATTACCTGTACTGAAGTAGGAATAGCACAATTCGTGCAACATTTGAAAAGGGAAAACGGGCTGCGCGTGAGATTTTTTTTATTGCAGGCCGGGACTGAAGTTGCGGCGGTTTTCGACGCCTGCCAAACGCAGATTTTTCGACAAATTCGTGCAACATCGGGCAATTATAGAGGCGCCTCTTTTTTTCGGCGCCTCCGAAAGGTTGTGCCTGATGCGCGAGAAACAGGCCGTCGGACGGATCGACCGCAGGTTTCGCGGGATGCTGCCGATCTACATGGACGCGGCGGGCGAGTACTGTCGCATCCCGCTGACCCGTCGGATGTACGCGAAGGTCGATCCGGAAGACTACTGCTGGCTGTCGCAGTTCCGCTGGCATTACGTGCGGACGAGCCGGACGTTTTACGCGGTCCGGCCGAGCTACCACGCAGGCCGGTCGGGCAAGGTCTGGATGCACCGCGAGATCATGGGCACGCCCAAGGGACTCGTCTGCGACCACATCAACCACAATGGACTCGACAATCGCAAGGCCAACCTGCGGAACTGCACCGTTGCCCAGAACAATCTCAACCGGGTCCACTATCGCAACGGGCGATCGCGGTACAAGGGCGTCTGGTGGAGCAAGAACATGCAGATGTGGGGCGCGGAGATTCAGGCTCGTGGCCGGGCGGAGTTCCTGGGCTACTTCGTGCACGAGGTGCAGGCGGCGCGGGCGTACGACGGAGCCGCCCGTCGGCTGCACCGGGACTTCGCCAGTCTGAACTTCCCCGAGGAGCAGGGGGGCGAGGCACAGGTGGCGGGCGGCTTCGGACGGACATGCGACGAGACTCGACGTGCGACCGCGGATGACGGATGAGTGTCCCGCAGGTCGTGCGCGGGGTTGTGTCTTCTCATTCGATGTTGCCCGGCGCGTGGCGGTGGGCCAGCGCGCGGGCCATGTAGGCGTCGAGCAGCTCGATCTTGAATTCGGCGATCATCTCATCGACGCTTGTCTTGTCGTCCTCGCTGGCGATCAGTACGGACCCGAGGAATCCGGGATCAGTGATCTGGACCTTCGGTCCGTACTTGGCTTTCAGCTCCCGCAGGCGCGACCAGTTGTAGTCCAGGTGCGCCAGGCGGCAATCGAGATTCACATCCGCGACGACGTAGTCGAAGTAGTTCGTGTTGGAGGCGACGACCTCGCCCAGCGGATTGCGGATCTCGCACGGCAGACCTGCGATGGCCCCAACGAAATGGGCCCGGCAGGAGTACGCCCAGTAGGCCTGCATGAGCCCGCCGTGGTACATGGAGGAGAAGATGATGAGGTCGGGCTTGGCCTGGACGTACTTGAGCCGGAGTTCGTCGAAGTTCAGGTCGAAACAAATCGCGAACGCCACGCGGCCGAAGTCGCAGTCGAAGACCGGGGCGTCCCGCCCGCACAAAATGCCGCTCTCCGTGGTCTCCTCGATGACGACGTGATTCTTGTTGTAGACGCCGACGGTTTGGCCCTGCCGGTCGATGAGGGTGCTGGAGTTCCGCCAGGTCCCGTCGTCCATCTCTCGTGCGGCGGAATAGACGATGTAGCAGTGGTTCTCCGCCGCGACCTTGGCGAAGAAGTCCCGCACCTGGTTCTTGCGGACGCGGTAGTAGGCCCGACACTGGTCTCGCGACAGGCCGGCGGGACGGTCGCACGCCTCCGGGACCACGATCAGGTCGGGTCGGTCCGGCAGGACCTGCGAGAACTCCCGCTGCCAGTGGGCGATCATCCGTTCCACGATCTGCTGGGGGTCGGCCTTGGCATCGACCGACGCCGGACGCGGTCCCAGGGTCGCGATCTTCACGTGGCCTCGCTTCTTGGCGGGCGCCTGCTCCGACGATGCGCCCTCCCGGACCGTCGCAGGAGCAGGGGCGATATCGGCCGCTCGCGCGGGGATGTTGAGGCCGCCTGCCCACAGTAGAAGGGTCCCGGTCACAGTCAGCAACAGCGTGTAGGCTAGCAAGTTCGAGGTCTTCATAGCGATGCTCCTTCGTGCGAAGCGATTTGTCCTGGGCCAGCCAGGTGGCCTGTGACGAACAGACTGCCTTCGGATGGTAACGACTCCGCGGACGCCGTTCAAGCCACAACCCTGACGCCCACACGGGAGGCGATCAAGAGCACCGTCTTTTGTGATACAAGAACTCGCATGTGTGTGATACAATCCCCACCATGCAGGAGAACAAGACACTGAAGAATCTGGCCGTTCGCACACAGGATGCGGTGGGGCATTATTGGCGGACCCGGTCGGTACAGCGCCGCAAGCAGCAGCGTACGGGCAAGTCTGACCAGGGCGCACGTGGCGCCGTCACGGGCGGCGCCCAGATGGACGGTTTCATCCGCCTGTTCACTGATCTGATTTGTGATGTAGGGATCGCGCGGGAGTGCGTCTACTACGAGAGTGCAGTCGAACTTCCCGGCTTCTTTCGGCCGACGAAGGAATGGGACCTGCTCGTGGTGAAGAACGGGACGCTTGTCGCGGCAATCGAGGCCAAGTCGCAGGTGGGCCCTTCCTTCGGGAACAACTTCAACAACAGGACCGAGGAGGCACTGGGTAGTGCACTCGATCTGTGGACCGCCTACAGGGAGGGGGCCTACGTCACGAGTCCACAGCCCTTCCTGGGTTACTTCTTCATGCTCGAAGACAGTCCTGCGTCGAATCATCCCGTGCGCGTGAAGGAGCCCCATTTCAAGGTGTTCCCTGAGTTCGTGGGATCGTCCTACTCTCAACGGTATGAACTGTTCTGTCGGAAGCTCGTCCTCGAGAGGCACTACACGTCAGCCGCCTTCATTACGTCTCAGATGGCCGGCGGCGAGAAGGGCGAGTACACAACACCTGCCGACGACCTATCTATGGAGAGATTCGCCAGAACGCTCATCGGGCATCTGGCTACAGTTGCATAGCATGAGTGGAACCACACACAGACTGATCAATGGCGATGCAAGGGACTTGTCCTTCCTCCCATCAGAGAGTGTTCACCTGGTGGTCACATCCCCGCCGTACTGGAACCTGAAGCGGTACAACGAGCACGATGATCAACTCGGCCACATAGACGACTACGAGGCATTCCTGGATGAACTCGAGAAGGTCTGGCGGCACGCATTCCGGGTCCTGACGCCGGGTGGGCGCCTCGTCTGTGTGGTTGGTGACGTCTGTGTATCACGACGACAGTTTGGCCGACACTTGGTCTTTCCACTCCATGCGGATATTTGCGTGCGATGTCGGAAGATCGGCTTCGACAATCTGAACCCGATTATCTGGCACAAGATTGCCAACGCCTCGTACGAGGTCTCCAACGGCTCCAAGTTCCTCGGCAAGCCTTACGAGCCAAATGCCATCATCAAGAACGACATCGAGTTCATTCTGATGCAGAGAAAGCCCGGCGGGTATCGCCAGCCTACCGAGGAGCAGCGTCGCGAGAGCCGGATCGACAAGAAGGTGTTCGACGAATGGTTCCAGCAAATATGGAACATCACAGGGGCATCCACACGCAGTCACCCCGCGCCGTTTCCGCTTGAGCTTGCGACCCGGCTCGTGTGCATGTTCTCCTTCACCGGCGACACGGTGCTCGATCCGTTCTGCGGCTCCGGCACAACCATGGTTGCGGCCCTCAAGAACGGGCGCAACAGCGTCGGCATCGAGATCGACAGGCAGTACTGCCGGATGGCGGCAAAGAGACTGAAAGCGGAAAGCTCCGGCCTCTTCACGTCCGCCGAACTCGTCTTCGAACGAGCCGTCATCGAATCCTCGGGTCCAGCGATCTATGTCGATCCAGAACTGTCTCGTCTTCGAGCCACGCGTCAACCATCTCCATAGTCGTCGGTGGCACGGGCAGTCGAACCGGGTCTGACCATAGACATAAGGAGGATGTGACGCTGTCTCGCTCCCCAGGGTCGTATAACGGGGACATCGGTGCGTCGAGTGATCCTCAACGCACCGATGTCCGAAGGGTGTTTTGTGTCAGGCAGTGGTCGAAAGAACGGTCTGAGTCGTTCTATCTGTCAAAGACCGACATCCGAACCCCTACGGCGACGCAGGTACCCGACCAGGCAGCTTCCCAGGCCGGCCAGGAGCAGTGCCCCAGGCGCCGGAATTGCGGGTCCGTTCAGGATGATTCCAACGTTGTCTATGCTAAACGACTCGTCGCCGGCACCTTGCCAACCGTCGCCGTCGGCCCACCAGGAGATGGTCAAGGTGCTGGCACTGTGGGCGATGTCGTCAAAGGTCGAGTCCACGCCCATGTCGTAGGCAGCATCCGGCCAACCGGTGTTGGCAGCGAGGTAGACGCCCCAGACCAACTGGCCGTCGGCAGGGGCGACGTAGGACTGATCGCTGATATCCTGAAAATCGAAGGTCTCCTCGAAGATCTCGACGCCGTCAATGGCCACATTGAAGTAGTCGGGCGGCACAGTTCCGCCTGCACTTGTATTGCCGTCCCAACTGTCGATGGCCGCGAACAGGAAATTCAGATCGATGCTGCTGTGGCTGGGCAGACCGGTCAGCGTCAGCGTGACGGCGCCACCGCCGCTGGTCAGATAGTAATTGCCGAAGCCATAGGCGCTGTAGCCTTCGGTGGCAGCGACGCTCCCTGCGCCGCTGAACTCCGCGGGGAGGGTTCCCGTTTCGAAATCCCAGTTCAGAGCTGCGCTGGCACTGCCGGCCAGGAGCAACCCCACAATTGCGACTGAGGCCAGTTTCTTCAACATGGTCGTCCTCCTTCAGTAGAACATGCCCCTGAGAACTTCTTGTTGTGAAACGACTTTGGCTTGACAGAGTGCTATGGCAAACATGACGCGCTACAGAATCATAGAATGGCGTCTTCAGAGCGTTTTGTCAAGACTGAAAATCGAGAATGAAGGCGAGAAGGGCAAACCATTGGAGGTTTGTCCACGTCGGGCGTTCTGTTCTTTGGCGGTTCGGGAGATTGTGGGACTACGGGCTCGTCCAGCCGATGGCGTTCAGTGCGGGCTGGATCTCCGGGTTGGACATGAACAGGTTCCAGCACAACTGCGTGCGATGGTTCTCGATCATGATCAGGATCGGGCCCTGGTCGATGGCGACGTAGCCGGAGGCGAACCAGCTCTGGGCCGGATGGAAGGCGTCGTAGAAGCCGAACGGGCCCCAGAGGTCCTGGCCGTAGGTGTGGTAGAGGTGCTTGAGCGTCGCGAGGGACTCGGCGGGGACGTAGGGCATCGCGCTGAGCGCCGCGGTGGGGGAGATCGTGCCATTGTCGTTCGTCGGGGAATGGGCGTCGTAGCCCCACGGATCGAAGCTGGCGGTCAGGCCCCAGACCAGGTCGCTGTAGCCGGCATATCCCTTCGGGTTCTCGATGCAATAGGCCCGGTGGATCAGCGAGATGTTCCGGCTGTTGTCGAAGTAGTTGCAGTACTTGTCCCTCTTGTCGCGGGGGTCGAAGCCCAAGTGGCTGTAGTGCGTGAAGAACAGCGGGCCGCCCTGGGCGGGGCCCACCCATTGCCGATAGTTGTAGTACGTATTGGGATTGGCGTAGTCGGCGGCTCCGGCCCAGCCATTGTAGTAGCAGGAAGCGGGAATCGGAGACGTCGGCGAGGCAATCGCCAGCAGATAGACGATCATGCACTCGTTGTAGCCGCGAATGGCGTGGTTGATCTTCCAGCCGCAGGTGGGCGACCAGTGCCAGTACAGCACGTCGCTCCTGGGCAGTTGGCGGTACCAGCTCCACTCGACCTGTTCCCACAGGCGGGTGGCCCTCGTGCGGATCTCCGTCTCGACGGGGTCGTTGGCGTCGAAGTACTGACGGGCGGTGAGCATGCCCTGGACGACGTAGGCGGTCTCGACGAGGTCGCCGCCGTCGTCGTACTGGCTGAAGGGCCTGGTCCGGCCCGAGTCGCCGTAGATCCAGTGCGACCACGCGCCGTGGTAGCGGGTCGCCTTCTCCTCCAGGAAGGTCAGGATCGTTAGGACCCGCTGGGCGGCCTGCGCCCGCGTGACGAATCCCCGCTCGGCGCCGACGCAGATGGCTATCAGGCCCATGCCGGTGCCGCCGGAGGTGCAGGTGTCGGCGCCGTGACCGAACCCGTAGCCCTCGCGCGCCAGACCGCTGACCGGGTGGGCGTAGTCCCAGAAGTACCGGAAGGTCGCCTCCTGCACGGAGGTGAGCAGTTGCTCGTCAGTCATGGCGCGGGAAGTGGCGGAGGCGACGTTGGAAGGCTCGGACTCCCCGCCTCCGCGGATGGCGACTGCCTTGACGCAGTAGTGATAGGTTGCGTCGTTGGCGCCGAAGAAGTCGCTGTAGACGGAGGTCTTGTGTACCGAGCGATTGACCTTGACGAACGGCCCGTCCACGGACTCGGCGCGATAGATGTTGTAGCCTTCGAGGTTGGGGTCCGCGCTGAGCGACCATCGCAGGTCGATTCGACTGTCGTGGCCGATGGTGGTCACGTCGTTGGGCGCCGCCGGCGGGGCAGGGGGCGGTGCCGTCTCGGACTGCGCCAGCGTGCCGATCTCGTCGGCGGTAAGCGGGCGATCGTAGATCCGCACGTCGTCGATCAGGCCGTTCCAATACCGCCCGGGCGATTGTCCGTTCTCGCCGATCAGGACGGTCCTCCAGTTGCTGTTGATGCTGCCTGCGAGGGATTTGGAGTCGACGCAACTGCCGTCCTGGTACATGCACAGTTGCGAGCCGTCGTAGACGCCTCCGATGTGGTGCCAGGCGCCGTCGTTGACGTCGTTGCTGTAGACTTCCGGCCAGCCTCCGCCCGCCAGACCCAGGCACAGGAAGGCGACCCGATTGTCGTCCCGCGTCCGCGCCAGGACCCAGTCGTCGCCCTTGGTGACGAGGGCGTTCCATTTCCTATCGAACGCGCGGACCGCGATCCAGCAGGCGACGGTGATCCGCTCGGTGAAGGTCAGGGACGGGTCGTCGCCGACGTCGAGGTAGTCGCCGTTGCCGCTCAGGTCCAGGCACCAGCCCCGCTCGGCGTCGCTCACCCAGGCGGGGAACCCGACGAGCTTGCCGTGATGGGTCCCGGCGCTGTCGTTGGCGTTGCCGTCCAGCTTCCAGTGGCCGACAAGATTCGGGTCCGTCGCGGACGCGGACGCCCGGCCCATCGCCGCCAGGAGGAATGCCATCGCCAGGAACGCCGCTCGGGGACCCGTGGAGATGCTGCTTGTCATCGCGTACCTTCCTTCCCGTGCAGGGGTTAACCGTCGGGGTGCAGGACCCTGCAGATGCACTGCTGCCTGCCATGGTCTATTCTATTCGCGCGGGCACGGGAATACAAGCACCCTCCACGGACCGGACAATTGCATGATCCCCTCTACTGCGTCTGTCTCGAAAGAAGACTCATCCGGTTCTTGCGTACTTTCGTGATCCAGGCACGCCCGAAGCGGTCGTGCA